>NZ_JBHVFU010000002.1:0-624997 GCF_042801455.1 Streptomyces sp. NPDC057565
GCGGTCTTCTGTGTTTCTTTTTTGTCTGGTGGGTTGTTTTTTGTTTTTCCCCCCGCCGACCTGGGCGGGGGGCCGGCGGGCCGTGCGATCGCACGGCGGCCGGACGTCCTTGGACGGGGTCTCCCTGCTCGTACGAAGTTGAGAGCCTGGGGATGGAGCCACCAGGGCTTTCGGCCGACGCAGAAGGGGATCCCCCGGCCCTTAAGGCCTTGGGGAGGACGTACCGGACGGTGCGACGGGGCAAAGCCCGCCGGAAGGGGCGCGAGCGGAATCCGGGCCGTGGTGCGGTCGCCAGGTCGGGTCAGACCGCGACGCCCTGCTGGCGCAGGAACGAGACCGGGTTGATCGCCGAACCGTAGTTGGCAGTGTGACGGATCTCGAAGTGCAGGTGCGGGCCGCTGGAGTTACCGGTGTTGCCGGAGAGAGCGATCTTCTCGCCCGTGCTCACGGTCTGGCCTATGCGCACGTCGATCCGCGACAGGTGCGCGTACTGCGAGTACGTGCCGTTGCCGTGCTTGATCACGATGGCGTTGCCGTACGCGGGACCGTCGCCGCCACCGTTCGGGCCCGCCTTCACGACGGTGCCGGAGTGCGCGGCCTTGACCGCGGTCCCGATCGGCACGGCGAAGTCCTGGCCGGAGTGCTTGTGAGCCCAGCGGCTGCCGTCGGTGCCGAAGGTGGCGCTCAGCGTGTAGTGACGGACCGGCGCCATCCAGGAGGCGGCCTTGCCGGCGGCCTTCTCGGCCGCCTTGCCCTGCGCGGCCACCGAGTCGGCCGCGGTGGCGCCGATCAGGGTCGCGGTGCCGGGGGAGCTCGCCGGGGCGGCCGCGAACGCAGCGCCCGCGCCGAGAACCATCGACGTCCCCAGGCCGGCTGCCACTACGGCGCCACGGACACGGGACATGAACGGGCGGCGGGAGTGCTGGAACGTAACGCACTTCGACATATGCGGAGATCCTCCGGATGTGAGTGAACCCGGCTTGTCCGCCGGGCTGGCCATCCCTTGGTAACCCGCCACCCCGTCTGCACCCAAACACCCCATCTACGAAGAAAAGCCGTATTCGGGGCCCAGGGAACCTGCCGTCACGGGCTCCAGACCCTCGCCGCACAAGTCGGCCGAATCTCCCCGGCCGGACAGGTTTAACCCCAGCTCCAAACCGCCTGAAACGGACATGTTGCCGTGTTTCAGGCCTCCCCTCCCACCGCGCCGAAGGTCCCGTTCCGCTGCGGGGCGAAGGCCCCGTCCACGATCACGGTTCCGTCTCCTATGCCTCGTAGTAAGGCCGAAAAGGGGTGTGCTGCTTGTCACCGCCGACGGGACCGCAGACCGTCCGAATCGGGACCTTCGGCATGCAACCTGACTACGCTGTCACGCCAGACGCTCAGCTCCCGGGGACAGCGATGACCAGCGACAGCGCGGACGCCATGGACGGCATCGAGCTCGCAGACGCGGTCGAGTCCATCCGCAATCAGCTCATCGACGCCGCGAGCCGCGCCATCGGCCGCCCCGTGCCCTCGAACTCCGCAAGGAGGTCGAGGGCAGCGGCAAGGTGAAGGCCTGGGTGGTGGAGACGGGCGCCGACGCGTCCCGTGCGACGGGCCGCACCCGCAAGGTCTCCCTCACCCTTGAAACCGCGCGACACCACGAGCGGCGAGCCCTGGCGGATCGGTCACGAGGATGCGGGCAGCACGGCGCACTTCGGCCGCGGTACGGCGCAGCCGTGAGCGCGACGCGGCCCACGGCCCGCACGGTCGCCTTCCATGGCTCCGGGGCCGTCCAGGGCAGCGGAGCCCTGCTCACCGGCCGGCTGGTGCTGACCTGCGCCCACGTGGTCAAGGGCGGCAACCGGGCCGTCGTCGCCCACCCTGATCTGCCGAGCACCTTCCCGCATGGAAGTCGCTCCTGCTCGCCCCGGGACGGCACGGCGAAGGGGCTGCCCCGGAACCGTACGAAACGGTCCGGGGCAGCCCCTTCGGATGCTCAGACGCTCAGCGCGCCCTTACGCGTCCTTCGTCAGGTTCGGGCCGGCGCCGCCTGCCGCCTGCTCGATCGGCGGGACGTCGGGCAACGCCGACTTCTCCTCGCCGCGGAAGGTGAACTTCTTCTCCTCACCCTCGCCCTCGGTGCCGACGACCACGATGTGACCGGGGCGCAGCTCACCGAAGAGGATCTTCTCGGAGAGGACGTCCTCGATCTCGCGCTGGATCGTCCGGCGCAGCGGCCGGGCGCCCATCACGGGGTCGTAGCCCTTCTTGGCCAGGAGCGACTTGGCTTCCGCGCTGAGCTCGATGCCCATGTCGCGGTCCTTCAGGCGCTCGTCCACCTTGGCGATCATGAGGTCGACGATCTGGATGATGTCTTCCTCGGTGAGCTGGTGGAAGACGACCGTGTCGTCGACACGGTTGAGGAACTCCGGCCGGAAGTGCTGCTTGAGCTCTTCATTGACCTTGTTCTTCATCCGCTCGTAGCCGGTCTTGACGTCGCCCTGGGCGGCGAAGCCCAGGTTGAAGCCCTTGGAGATGTCCCGGGTCCCGAGGTTGGTCGTCATGATGATGACGGTGTTCTTGAAGTCCACGACCCGGCCCTGGGAGTCGGTCAGGCGACCGTCTTCCAGAATCTGGAGCAGGGAATTGAAGATATCGGGGTGGGCCTTCTCGACCTCGTCGAAGAGGACGACGGAGAACGGCTTGCGGCGCACCTTCTCGGTGAGCTGGCCACCCTCTTCGTAACCCACGTAACCGGGGGGAGAACCGAAGAGGCGGGAAACCGTGTGCTTCTCGCTGAACTCCGACATGTCGAGGGAGATCAGCGCGTCCTCGTCGCCGAAGAGGAATTCGGCGAGCGTCTTGGAGAGCTCGGTCTTACCGACACCGGACGGGCCGGCGAAGATGAACGAGCCACCGGGGCGCTTCGGGTCCTTCAGACCGGCTCGCGTACGGCGGATCGCCTGCGAGAGGGCCTTGATGGCGTCCTTCTGGCCGATGACGCGCTTGTGGAGCTCGTCCTCCATGCGCAGCAGTCGGGAGGACTCCTCCTCCGTCAGCTTGAAGACCGGGATGCCGGTGGCGGTGGCCAGGACTTCGGCGATGAGCTCGCCGTCGACCTCGGCGACGACGTCCATGTCGCCGGCCTTCCACTCCTTCTCCCGCTTGGCCTTCGCCGCCAGCAGCTGCTTCTCCTTGTCGCGGAGGGAAGCTGCCTTCTCGAAGTCCTGGGAGTCGATGGCCGACTCCTTGTCGCGGCGGACACCCGCGATCTTCTCGTCGAACTCGCGGAGGTCCGGCGGCGCGGTCATCCGGCGGATACGCATCCGGGAACCGGCCTCGTCGATCAGGTCGATCGCCTTGTCCGGCAGGAAGCGGTCCGAGATGTAGCGGTCGGCCAGCGTCGCGGCCTGGACCAGCGCCTCGTCCGTGATGGAGACGCGGTGGTGGGCCTCGTAGCGGTCGCGCAGACCCTTGAGGATCTCGATGGTGTGCGGCAGCGACGGCTCCGCGACCTGGATGGGCTGGAAGCGGCGCTCAAGAGCGGCGTCCTTCTCCAGGTGCTTGCGGTACTCGTCGAGCGTCGTCGCACCGATCGTCTGGAGCTCACCTCGCGCCAGCATGGGCTTGAGGATGCTCGCGGCGTCGATCGCGCCCTCGGCGGCACCCGCACCCACGAGGGTGTGGAGCTCGTCGATGAACAGGATGATGTCGCCACGGGTGCGGATCTCCTTGAGGACCTTCTTCAGGCGCTCCTCGAAGTCACCGCGGTAGCGGGAACCGGCGACCAGTGCACCGAGGTCGAGGGTGTAGAGGTGCTTGTCCTTGAGGGTCTCGGGCACCTCGCCCTTGACGATGGCCTGCGCCAGGCCCTCGACGACCGCCGTCTTGCCGACGCCGGGCTCGCCGATGAGGACCGGGTTGTTCTTGGTACGGCGGGACAGCACCTGCATGACCCGCTCGATCTCCTTCTCGCGCCCGATGACCGGGTCGAGCTTGGATTCGCGAGCGGCCTGGGTGAGGTTCCGGCCGAACTGGTCGAGCACCAGGGACGTGGAGGGTGTGCCCTCCGCGGGGCCGCCTGCAGTGGCCGCCTCCTTGCCTCCCGAGTACCCGGAGAGCAGCTGGATGACCTGCTGCCGCACCCGGTTCAGGTCGGCGCCCAGCTTCACGAGGACCTGGGCGGCGACGCCCTCGCCCTCGCGGATCAGGCCGAGCAGGATGTGCTCGGTACCGATGTAGTTGTGGCCAAGCTGAAGAGCCTCGCGGAGCGACAGCTCCAGGACCTTCTTGGCTCGGGGAGTGAAGGGGATGTGCCCGGACGGGGCCTGCTGGCCCTGACCGATGATCTCCTCCACCTGCTGGCGGACCGCCTCGAGCGAAATCCCGAGGCTCTCCAGGGCCTTAGCGGCGACACCCTCACCCTCATGGATAAGGCCCAGGAGGATGTGCTCGGTGCCGATGTAGTTGTGGTTGAGCATCCGGGCTTCTTCCTGAGCCAGGACGACAACCCGCCGCGCGCGGTCGGTGAACCTCTCGAACATCGTTAATCGCTCCTCAGAGCGGTCAGGCAGTAAGGGGTCGGTCCCCTCCCTGTCCTTCCGCAGCTTAGTCCCGCAAGCGGGGACCGCTCATTCCAACTGCCGACACCCGTCCTTGGCCTCCTGCCCCGAACGCCGACAACTGCTCCAACCCGATGGTGCGAGACGATGTTCCCGCAGGCCAGGCAGATACCCCTATCGCCAGTACGCCGATGGCGAACGTGAGACGTGCCGAGCTGCGTGTCGCCCCTCCCCACTAGGGATGTTCTTACCCGCAATTACAGACAGTCCATGCGGCGCGCGCCGGTTCCCTCCGCTATGGGCGAACATCCTTGCGCGCGGAAACGCACTCGCACGCCCCCCGTCATGGGTACGTTGCGCACACAACTGCCGACTCTGCGTAACTCTTGGGGCGGTCCGGCAGTTCTTCGGACATGGCCCTCACCATCCCGCCCCCACGCGCAACGCTCGTCGACGAGCGCAAGGGTGACTGTGCGTGGTGGTACGAGCACGAACTCGGCTGGCCGACGGAAGGGACCGCTCCGGTGCGGTTGCCGACCGGGCTGCGGTTCGACGTCCTGGAGCTGCCTGCGGCCGCGGGGTACGCGGCGCTGCGGCGAGTGGGGCGCACCGGACCCGTGGCGCTGACGGGGCGGACCATGGGGCTGCTGGTGGCCGCGGGGAGCGCCGACGAGCTGCCGGGGCTGCTCGACTGGCTGGACTGGGGCGGGGTCTCCCTCGCGCTGACCGCCGTCAGTACGGGCGGGCGGATCATCGCGCCGACGCCGCCCGACTGGGCTCCTGGCTCGCCGGGGGCCGCCGCATGGCTGCGGCCCCCCGAGCTGCGGCACGAGGGGAAGCCGGAGCTCCCGGCCCTCGCCGGGCTCGGGAGCAGGGGTGGGGATGCTCCCGATCTCGTACGGCTCGTGGACGCGGTGGCAACGGAATGCCACCGGGCCCGGTTGATGCATGCCCGGACGGGGCGAACGACAACGGTGCAGCCGACAGCGGAGCTGTCGGCAAAGGGACTGCCGACGGGTCGGTCGGCAGTTCAGCCGTTGGCCTTCTCGTAAGCCTCGCGGATCTCTGCCGGAACACGACCACGGTCATTCACATTGTGACCGTTCTCGCGCGCCCACTTACGGATCTCAGCAGTGTCCTTGTTGCCACCGGTAACGGCGCGACCCTTGCCACGACCCGCCCCGGCACGGCCACCGGTACGCCGGCCACCCTTGGTGTACGGCTCA
The DNA here is from genome assembly GCF_042801455.1 of Streptomyces sp. NPDC057565. Classification (NCBI taxonomy): domain Bacteria; kingdom Bacillati; phylum Actinomycetota; class Actinomycetes; order Kitasatosporales; family Streptomycetaceae; genus Streptomyces; species Streptomyces sp. NPDC057565. The sequence continues at coordinate 5,774 of NZ_JBHVFU010000002.1, forward strand.
AGAAGGCCACGGAGCTTGTCCGCGTTGGTCGTGGTGAGGTCAATCTCGTACGTCTTGCCATCCAGAGCGAACGTGACCGTCTCGTCCGCCTCGCCACCGTCGAGGTCATCGACAAGAAGGACCTGAACCTTCTGTGCCACCGGATTTCCTTTCATCGAAAATGCAGTACGCGGAAAGGAAACCGCTTTTCCCCGGAAAACACAAACCCCTGGGAGAGGTTCAGGAGCTCAAGAACACGGGAAACATGCGCGATTCGGACATAGGGTTCCGGCGCCTTCCGACGGTCACAGGTGCAGAAGCATCCGGCTGTTGCCCAAGGTGTTCGGCTTCACTCGTTCGAGACCGAGGAACTCTGCTACGCCCTCGTCATAGGAACGCAGCAGCTCGCTGTAGACATCTGTGTCGACCGGCGTCTCTCCGATCTCCACGAAGCCGTGCTTGGCGAAGAAGTCGACTTCGAAGGTGAGACAGAAAACCCGGCGCACACCCAGCCAGCGGGCGGTCTGCAACAGCTTGTCCAGCACTTGATGCCCCACTCCGGCGCCCTTGATGCTGTGATCGACCGCGAGAGTACGGACTTCGGCGAGGTCTTCCCACATCACATGGAGTGCGCCGCAGCCGATGACCCGGGCGTCCTCGTCGCGTTCCGCGATCCAGAACTCCTGGATGTCCTCGTAAAGCGTCACCGTTGCTTTGTCGAGCAGGATGCCTTCGCGTACGTACCCGTCGAGGAGACGGCGGACCGAGGGCACATCGCTCGTCCGGGCACGCCGGACGGTGATGGCTGCGTTTATAACCGACGGTTCGGTACGGAAATCGGTATGCGGAAGCTCTGAGGACATGCCCAGACGCTATCGCCCGGACTCCGTGTCCGCGTCATCGGACGGGCGATCGCCGGCCTCCGGCAGCTCCGGGGATACGATCCGCATCGCGTCACTGAGAGCTTCCCGCTGCTCGGCGGACATCATGCCGAAGAAGGCGACAAGTGCGGCGGCGGGGTTGTCGCTGTGGGACCAGGCTTCGTTCATCAGTGCGGCCGAGTAGGCGGCGCGGGTGGAGACCGCCGTATATCGATATGCGCGGCCTTCGACTTCCCTGCGCACCCAGCCCTTCTGATGGAGATTGTCCATTACCGTCATGACGGTCGTGTACGCGATGGACCGTTCCTTCTGAAGGTCCTCAAGGACTTCCCGCACGGTGACCGGGCGGTTCCATTGCCAGACCCGTGTCATCACGGCGTCTTCCAGCTCTCCCAATTGGCGAGGCACAGCGTCACCTTAGTGCTAGATGTCTGGAATGACCGGTTATTTACGCAACAAAAGGGCGTACGGCTCCTGATGAGCCGCACGCCCTTCATGCGGTACGCGAGGTGCGGTACGCGCCGTACCGGTCAGACGCCCTCGGTCCGCGGTGTCTGCTGCGCCGCCTCGGCACGGCTGAGCGCCGAGTCCACGGCCGCGTCCTCCTTGGCCTTGTTCGGGCCGCCCTGGCTCTTGACGATCGTCACGACGAGGCCGATGAAGAAAGCGGCCATCACCACGGGGGGCACGAGCGCGGATACGTAGTCCATGGGATCCAGAGTAGCGATCCCGGTACGGACTTCCGCGCGACCCCTCCGTCGTCCGGCGTGGCTACCCCGCGGCGCGCTGTTGCGGGGGCGGAACGGGCCGACGGCGGGGCGGAAAGACTTCCGAGGGCTTCGGGGCGGGGCGCTCGGACGGCGGCACCGGACGGGCCGGGGCTGCCGGGGTCTTCGGCTTTTCGGGCTCCGCGGCCCGGCCGCCGGGCAGGGCGAGCAGGCGGCTGCGCGGCGCGGGTGCTGCCGTGGGGACGGCGCGTCCGGCGAGACGGGCCCGCACCGACCGCTCGGCGAGCACGTGGCAGCGCTCCAGGAGCACCGCGGCAACCGGTCTGCCCCGTTGGGTACGCAGGGCGGCCAGATCCTCCGGGCGGGGGTCGTATCCGGCGGCCAGGGCATCCTGGAGCAGCTCCAGATAGCGGGCGACCGAGCCTGGCAGGGCGTCGCGGTAGCGGACGAGGTCGGCGAGGAGGAACGCGCGCAGCCGTCCCGCCTCCCCGACCGCCTCGTCCAGGGAGCCCGCGAGCCGCAGGCAGTCCTGGACGTCCTCGTCGGGCAGGGGCGCGGGGCGGAGGGCATTGGCGAGGGCGCGTCGGAGCACACGCAGCTCGTCCGCGCTGAACGCCATACCGCCGCGTGATCCGTAGGGCGTGGGCATAACGCGACAATACGTGCTACATGGACAAAATCCGTTTAGCTGGGCGACGGCGGCGCGGCGGCGGTCTTCGCACCGCCGCCGCGCCGTTCCCGCAGGTACTCGGCGCGTGCCCTACATCCGGGCGATGTTGCGCTCGTACACCAGTCGCAGCCCGACGAGCGTGAGCCAGGGCTCGTGCTCGTCGATGACGGAGGATTCCCCCAACACCATCGGAGCAAGGCCGCCGGTCGCGATGACGGTGACGTCGTCCGGGTCGGCCGCCAGCTCCTTCTTCATGCGCTCGACGACTCCGTCGACCTGGCCCGCGAAGCCGTACACGATCCCCGCCTGCATGGCCTCGACCGTGTTCTTGCCGATCACGCTGCGCGGCCGGGCCAGCTCGATCTTGCGGAGCTGGGCGCCCTTCACGCCGAGCGCCTCGACCGAGATCTCGATGCCGGGTGCGATGACCCCGCCCGCGTACTCGCCCCGGGCGGAGACCGCGTCGAAGGTGGTCGCCGTGCCGAAGTCGACGACGATCGCCGGGCCGCCGTAGAGATCGACGGCCGCGACCGCATTGATGATGCGGTCCGCGCCGACCTCCTTCGGGTTGTCCATCAGGATCGGGACGCCCGTCTTGATGCCCGGCTCGACGAGCACGGCGGGCACGTCGCCGTAGTAGCGGCGGGTGACCTCGCGCAGCTCGTGCAGGACGGCCGGGACCGTGGAGCAGATCGCGATGCCCTCGATACCGTCGCCCAGCTCCTCGCCGAGCAGCGGGTGCATGCCCATCAGGCCGTTGAGCAGCACCGCGAGCTCGTCCGCGGTGCGGCGGGCGTCGGTGGAGATCCGCCAGTGCTCGACGATCTCCTCACCGTCGAACAGGCCCAGGACGGTGTGGGTGTTGCCGACGTCGATGGTGAGCAGCATCAGACGCCGGCCCCGTCGGTGTCGCGGAAGTCCAGGCCGATGTCGAGGATCGGCGAGGAGTGGGTGAGCGCGCCGACGGCCAGGTAGTCGACGCCTGCGGCGGCGTAGGCACCGGCGGTGTCGAGGGTGAGCCGGCCGGAGGACTCCAGGACCGCGCGGCCGCCGACGAGCGCGACGGCCTCCTCGGTCCGGGACGGGGTGAAGTTGTCCAGCAGGATCAGGTCGGCGCCCGCCTCCAGGACCTCGCGGACCTGGTCCAGGGTGTCGACCTCGACCTCGATCGGTACGTCCGGGAACTCGTCCCGCACCCGCCTGAACGCCTCGGCGACGCCGCCCGCCGCGATGACGTGGTTGTCCTTGACCAGTGCGGCGTCGGAGAGCGACATCCGGTGGTTGACACCGCCGCCGCAGCGCACCGCGTACTTTTCCAGGGCCCGCAGGCCCGGGGTGGTCTTGCGGGTGTCGCGGACCTTCGTCTTCGTGCCTTCGAGCGCATCGGCCCAGGCGCGGGTGGCGGTCGCGATGCCGGAGAGCCTGCAGAGCAGGTTGAGCGCGCTGCGCTCGCCGGTGAGCAGGTCACGGGTGCGGGTGGTGACGGTCAGCAGCTTCTGGCCGGGAGCGACACGGTCGCCGTCCTCGACATGGCGCTCGACCTCGAACTCGGCCGTGCAGACGATGGAGAGGACAGCCTCGGCGACGCGCAGACCCGCGACGACACCGGCCTCGCGGGCGGTGAAGTCACCGGTGGCCATGGCCTCCTCGGAGACCGTGGCGACGGTCGTGACGTCCACACCGCCGTCGAGGTCCTCCTCGATGGCGACGTGCGCGACGTCCTCGACCTGGACCGGGTCGAGGCCCGCGTCGGCGAGCAGCTGGGCGAGGTCGGGGTCGAGACCGCACTCCAGGGGGTCCAGCTCGTAGCGTTCCTCCCCGCCGCAGCCGCAGGCGTCCCCGCAGCCGCCCGCGGCCGGTGCGGGCGCGCCGATCTGGATCAGCGGTACGTCCACGGGTGTGGGGCGCGGATTCTCTTCGGGCGTGCTCACGGTTACGGCTCCTCGGGAGTGGGGTGGTTCGTGGGTGCTGCTGCGCAGTCTGGTGCCCCCGTCGCGCGTACGGGCGGGAATGCCTCGGACTCCGTACGGGCCAGGACCAGCTGCCGGTCGGGGGTGAGCCGGACGACGAGGTGGCGGCGCCAGGTCTCGTCGTCGCGTTCGGGCCGGTCCTCGCGCCAGTGGCAGCCGCGGGTCTCCTCGCGCTCCCGGGCTGCAGCGACCAGGACGCGCGAGACGAGGAGCAGGTTAGTGGCCTCCCATGCCTCGACGCCGGGCACCGCGACCTTGGGCTCGGCCGCCTCGGCGTCGACGGCGGCGCTGCGGTGCAGGGCCTCCAGCTCGTCGGCGGCGGTGGCGAGGCTTGCGGCGGAACGAAGGACTCCGGCGCCCTGGGTCATGATCCGCTGGATCTGCGGCCGCACCTCGGGGGCAAGGAGCGGGGAGGGGGCGGGGGATCCGGCGGCCGGGATTTCGGAGGCCGGGGCCTGCACGGTGCGCGGACCGTTCGCGACGATGTCCGCAGCGATGCGTTCGGCGAAGACCAGCCCCTCCAGGAGCGAGTTGGACGCCAGCCGGTTCGCGCCGTGCACACCCGTGCAGGCGACTTCTCCGCACGCGTACAGACCCGGGACCGTCGTCCGGCCGCGCAGGTCGGTGCGGATGCCGCCGGAGGCGTAGTGCGCGGCGGGGGCCACCGGGACGGGTTCGGTGATCGGGTCGATGCCGTGGGCACGGCAGGCCGCCAGGATCGTGGGGAACCGCTGCTCCCACATCTCGGCGCCGAAGTGGCGGGCGTCGAGATACATGTGCTCGGTGCCGTGCAGCTGCATCTGACGGGTGATGGCCTTGGCGACGATGTCGCGGGGCGCCAGCTCCGCCAGTTCGTGCTGTCCGACCATGAACCGCGTACCGGACGCGTCGACGAGATGGGCACCCTCACCCCGTACCGCTTCCGATACGAGGGGCTGCTGGCCCTCGGAGTCCGCGCCGAGGAAGAGGACCGTCGGGTGGAACTGGACGAACTCGAGGTCGGAGACCTCCGCACCGGCCCGCAGGGCGAGCGCGACACCGTCGCCGGTGGAGACCGGCGGGTTGGTGGTGGCGGAGAAGACCTGGCCCATGCCGCCGGTGGCGAGGACCACCGCGGGGGCGTGGACCGCGCCGACGCCGTCGTGCTGGCCCTCGCCCATGACGTGCAGGGTGACGCCCGCGGTACGCCCTTCGGCGTCCGTCAGCAGGTCCAGCACCAGGGCGTTCTCCACGGTGTGGAGGGCGGCGGAGCGGACCGCATCGACCAGGGCGCGGGAGATCTCGGCGCCCGTCGCGTCCCCGCCCGCGTGGGCGATACGGCGGCGGTGGTGGCCGCCCTCACGGGTGAGCGCGATGTCGCCGGTGTCGGTGGTGTCGAACTGCGCGCCGGTCTCGATCAGGCGGCGTACTGCGTCGGGGCCCTCGGTGACCAGGGTCCCCACCGCGGACTCGTCGCACAGGCCGGCGCCCGCGACCAGGGTGTCGGCCAGGTGCTGTTCGGGGGTGTCGCCCTCGCCGAGCGCCGCCGCGATGCCGCCCTGCGCCCAGCGGGTGGAGCCGTCGTCGAGCCGGGCCTTGGTGACGACGACAGTGGCGAGGCCCGCGGCCGCACAGCGCAGCGCGGTGGTGAGGCCGGCGACGCCGGAGCCGACCACCACGACATCCGCGTCGATGGCCCAGCCGGGGGCGGGGGCGGTCAGCCGTATTCCGGTCACGTGTCGGCTCCGAAGGTCAGCGGGATGTTGTCGATGAGTCGGGTGGCACCCACCCGCGCGGCAACGGCGAGGATCGCGTCACCGGTGGTCCGGTCATCGGGGATCTCGGTGAAGTCGGCCGGGTCCACGAGCGCCAGATAGTCCAGTGCGAGCGGGGGCTGCGCGGCGGCCGCGTCGTCGAGGATCGTCCGCGCGGCAGCGCGTACCGCCGTGGGTCCGTCGTCCGGCCGGGCCCAGGCCACCGCCTGGGTGTCGGCGGCCGCGCGGACCTCACCGAGGCGGGTGAGCGCGGCGGCCCGGCCCGTCGTCGCCGTAGTGGTCTGCGCGCGGGCGTGCAGCGCCTGCTGGGCGGCGAGCCGGTCCCGGGCGGCGAACAGGGCCCGGGAGAGGGCGAGGGCGGTGCGGCGCTCCTCGGCGTCGAGGAAGCGGTTGCGGCTGGAGAGCGCGAGTCCGTCGGGCTCGCGGACCGTCTCCACGCCGACGATCTCCACCGGGAAGTTCAGATCGCGCACCATGCGGCGGATCAGCGCCAGCTGCTGGGCGTCCTTCTGTCCGAAGAACGCGGCATCGGGGCGGGTGAGGTGCAGCATCTTGGCGACGACGGTCAGCATCCCGTCGAAGTGTCCCGGGCGGGACGCACCTTCCAGACGCTCGCCCATCGGGCCCGCGTCAATCCTGACCTGCGGTTCGCCGCCGGGGTACACCTCGTCGACGGACGGGGCGAAGACGGCGTCGGCGCCGGCCGCGCCCGCGACGGCGAGATCGGCGTCGAGGGTACGGGGGTAGCGGTCGAGGTCCGCCGCCTCACCGAACTGCAGCGGGTTGACGAAGACGGTGACGACGACCTGGCCGTCCGGGCCCGCGGCGGTGCGTGCGGCACGGATCAGGGTGGCGTGGCCCTCGTGCAGGGCTCCCATCGTCATGACGACGGCCCGCGGCCCCTTGCCTGCGCCGAACGCGTCGAGTTCGGCCGCGGTACGCAGCAGTGTGGTTGCTCCGGTCGTGTTCATCGGATCCCTCCCGGTCCGGTGCTGCCCGCGCCGCCCGCACCGGTCGCACCGTCGGACAGGACGCCGAGCAGGTCCTCCGCCAGTTCCGGCTTGAGCAGGCCGTGCGCGAGCGCCCGGTCGGCGGTCGCACGGGCCATGGCGAGGTAACCGGCCACGGTCTGCGGGGCGTGCCTGCGCAGCTCGCCGATGTGCGCGGCGACCGTGCCTGCGTCGCCGCGGGCCACCGGGCCGGTCAGCGCGTTGTCACCGGAGCGCAGCGCGTTGTCGAGTGCGGCGCCGAGGAGAGGGCCGAGCATCCGGTCGGGGGCCGCGACCCCCGCCGTGCGCAGCAGCTCCATCGACTGGGCGACCAGGGTGACCAGGTGGTTCGCACCGAGGGCGAGCGCCGCGTGGTAGAGCGGACGGGACTCCTCCGCGATCCATTCGGGCTCGCCGCCCATCTCGATGACGAGCGCCTCGGCGGCAAGCCGCAGCTCCTCGGGGGCGGTGACTCCGAAGGAGCAGCCGGCCAGCCGCTGTACGTCGACAGCCGTGCCGGTGAACGTCATCGCCGGGTGCAGGGCGAGCGGCAGGGCGCCGGCCCGCAGCGCGGGATCCAGGACCCGGGTCCCGTAGCGCCCCGACGTGTGGACGATCAGCTGTCCCGGGCGGACCGCGCCCGTCTCGGCGAGACCCTCGACCAGGCCGGGCAGGGCGTCGTCGGGGACGGTCAGCAGCACCAGCTCGGCGCGGGCGAGCACCTCTGCGGGCTGCACGAGGGGGACGTCGGGCAGAAGCGTGGCGGCGCGGCGCACGGACGCGTCGGAGACACCCGAGACGGCGACCGGGCGGTGTCCGGCGAGCTGCAGGGATGCGGCGAGAGCGGGGCCGACGCGACCCGCGCCCACGACGCCGACGGTGAGGCGGGCGGGGCGGTCCCTCGCGTCGAGGGGCTCCCTGGGTGTTGTTGCGTTCACGCGGGCGATGGCCTTCCGTTCCAGTCCGCGGGGGGTACCGGACGATTTCTCTGCATGCTACGCCAGCGTTTCGTCCGGGCCCCCGGCCGTCCACAGGCTGTGGACGAACGCGTGGATCGCCGACGGGGGAGGGGCCGCGCAGCGGTGTGGGCGGGGGCGGCGTTCTGCGTGATGATCGTCCCATGGCAGACACGGATGAGCAGGTGCAGGTGCGGGACGAGGTACGGGGTGGCTCCCCGGACGACGAACAGGCGGAGCGCCTTCGCCGGCTCGGCGCCTGGCGGCGGGCCGAGCGGGCCCTTGCGCGGCCGCAGGCCGACCGCACCCTCGGGGAGCAACTGGCCGACCTCGCCGAGCACGCCGCGTCCGTCGCCGACCCGGACCAGCCCGCGGACATCTACGGGGACGGCGTCGTCGCCCAGCTGGAGACGCGGATCGCCGGGCTGCTGGGCATGGAGGCGGCTGCGTTCTTCCCGACCGGGACGATGGCGCAGCAGGTCGCCCTGCGCTGCTGGGCGGGGCGCACCGGCAATCCGACCGTGGCGCTGCACCCGCTCGCCCACCCCGAGGTGCACGAGCGGGGCGCGCTGGGGGTGGTGAGCGGGCTGCATACCGTCCACCCGACGTCCGCGCCGCGGCTGCCCACCGCGGAGGAGATCCGCGACTTCGTCGAACCGTTCGGCACGCTGATGCTGGAGCTTCCGCTGCGCGACGCCGGTTTCGTCCTGCCGGAGTGGGAGGAGCTGGAGGCCGTGGTGGCGGCCGCGCGCGAACGTGATGCAGTGGTGCACATGGACGGCGCGAGGCTGTGGGAGTGCGCCCCCCGGTTCGGACGCGGGCTGCCGGAGATCGCGGCGCTGGCGGACAGCGTGTACGTGTCGTTCTACAAGACCCTCGGCGGGCTGTCGGGGGCGGCGCTCGCCGGTCCCGAGTCCCTGATCGAGGAGGCGCGCACCTGGCGCCACCGGTACGGCGGGCAGCTCTTCCAGCAGTTCCCGGCGGCGCTGGCCGCGCTGATCGGTCTGGAACGGGAGCTGCCGAAACTGGCTTCGTACGTGGCGCAGGCGAAGGTAGTGGCCGGTGCGCTGGCCGAGGGGTTCATGGAGTCCGCGGTGCCGTGGTTCCGGGTGCATCCGGAGCCGCCTCACACGCATCAGTTCCAGGTGTGGCTGCCGTACCCGGAGGATGTCCTGACGGAGGCGGGAGTGCGGCAGGCGGAGGAGACGGGCGTGGCGCTCTTCCGGAGGTGGCACCCGGCCGCCGCGGGGCCACCCGGGATGTCGTACACGGAGGTCACGGTGGCGGAGGCGGGACTGGAGTGGACGAAACGCGATGTGCGCGAAGCGGTGGGGGAATTCGTGCGGCGGCTGGCTTAGAGGGGGGCGGGTGCGGGGCGTCCGGGGCCGTTCCGTCCTCAAGCGCAGGACGGGCAAGCTGGTGGCGCCGGGGCCACCGCCCCGGTCGGCGGGTGCCCCGTTCGTCCGAGCACCCGTTCCGTCCTCACCCGCCGGACGGGCCGGAAGTGCCGGGCCGGGCGGGGCCGCCGGACCGGCCGACGGTGCCCGGCGGGCGGCGAATGAGGCGTTCTCGTAGGGCCGTTCTCCAGCGGCGGTTCGCCGGGCGGCCTTCGATCACCGCTGCGAAGCGGCGGGCGTCACGGGCCTCCCGCACGCCCCCCCGGTCGTGCCGGCCAGGCAGCGGCGGCGGCGCTTCCCCGTGCTGAGCTGCGCGGTAGCTGTCGAGCATGTGTTGCTGCATCGCGTCCATGACCTCAGCGTGGGCCGCTCCGGCGGGTCCGGCCCGTCGATTGACGACCACCGTCAAATGGCGCGTGACGCTCTCGCCTCGCCCCGCACTATGGAGGGGTGAGCGTGAACATCGACATCGCGGGACTGCCGTCCGAACGCATCGTCTTCGAGACCTCGCCCCTCGCCGAGCTGGGGCTCGCGCTGCATGCGCTCTCCGAGCCGGGGCACCACCCCGGCCTGCACGGCTGGGCGACGGCGACCGGCAGTGCGCTGGAGCCGGACCTGGCCGACCGGCTGCACGAGGCCGAGTTCCTGTGGCGGAACACGTTCTCGGACGTCTTCATGCCGTTCGCCGGGGTCCGTGGCGGTGACGGCAGGACCGGGGCGACGCTCGCCGAGGACCTCGACATCCTCGACCGGCTGGACGACGAGCGGTTCGTCGCCGCCGCCCTGGAGTTCACCTGCGCCAGCCTGTACGGGATCGGCGCCCCTTCCCCGCTCAGCGACCCGGGCATGCGCGCCCGCGCCCTGGACATGGCGGCGGCGCGCGGTCCGCGGCAGGTGGAGTTCACCCAGCAGCTGCTGGCCGACCCCGCCCCCGTACGCCGCTGGGTCCGGCGCCTCCTCGAGGACTGCGACGAGGCGTTCTTCGCGGACACCTGGCGCCGGGTCCAGGTCCAGCTGGTCGCCGACGCCCGGCACAAGACGGATCTGCTGCGCCGCAAGGGCGCCGACGAGGCGCTGGGCGCGGTGTCCGCAGCGCTCTCGCTCGACGAGAGCCGCGGCCGGATCAGCGTCGACAAGATGACCGAGGGCTCGACCACCGCGACCGACCCGTCCATCGGCGCCGGGCTGACGCTCATCCCGTCCAGCTTCGGCTGGCCGCATCTGATGGTGCTGCACGCACCCGGCTGGCGCCCGGTGATCCACTACCCGGTGCACCGCCCGGAGCTGCCGTCCCCCGCCTCGGTCGAGATCCTGCAGCTGCGGATGGAGGCACTGGCCCACCCCATGCGGATGCGCCTGTGCCGCAACCTCGCCCGTTCCCCGTACACCACCGGTGAACTCGCCGACTCGCACAGCATCACGGCGCCCGAGGTCTCCCGGCATCTTTCGGTGCTGAAGAAGGCTGGCCTGGTGACCACACGACGCCGCGGCCGCTACGTACTGCACCAGCTGGACCTGACCGTGGTGGCCAGGCTCGGCAGCGACTTCCTGGAGGGTGTGCTGCGGTGAGCGGCGCCGGGCGGCCGTGGGCTCGGTCCAGCCGCCTGCGCCTGAGCCCGGACGGGTCCCGCGGAGAGACCGCGATGCGTTGCGGGGTCAGCCCGCCCCGCCCCCGCCGGCCCGCACCAGCCCCGTCTCGTACGCGAGGACCACGACCTGCACCCGGTCGCGCAGGTTCAGCTTGGTGAGGATGCGGCCGACGTGCGTCTTCACCGTCGCCTCGGACAGCACCAGGCGTGCCGCGATCTCGCCGTTCGACATGCCCTGCGCCACCAGCAGCATCACCTCGCGTTCGCGTTCGGTGAGCTTGCCGATGTCCTTGTGCCGCGGTTCGTCGCCGCTGCTCGGCAGCAAGGGCGAGAAGCGGTCGAGCAGTCGTCGCGTGGTGGACGGGGCGACGACCGCGTCTCCGCTGTGCACCGAACGGATCGCGGCGAGCAGCTCGCCCGGCGGCACGTCCTTGAGCATGAAGCCGCTGGCCCCCGCCTTCAGTCCGGAGAAGGCGTACTCGTCGAGGTCGAACGTGGTCAGGATGAGCACCTTGGGCGCATCGGGCCCGCCGCAGATGCGCCGGGTCGCCTCGACACCGTCCAGCCTCGGCATGCGGACATCCATCAGCACCACATCCACGGCGGTGGAACGAAGGGTCTCGATCGCCTCCGCGCCGTCGCCGGCCTCGGCAACGACCTCCATGTCCGGCTGGGCTGCGAGCACCATCCGGAAACCGGTGCGCAGCAGCACCTGGTCGTCGACGAGCATCACGCGGATCGCCATGAGGGTTCTTGTCTCCTGTTCCTGTCCAGCAAGGGTCGGCGGGCTAGTGGGCGGGCTTGAGCGGCAGCAGCGCGCTGATCCGGAAACCGCCGCCGGGGCGCGGCCCGGCGTCGAGCGTGCCGCCGACCATGCCGACCCGCTCCCGCATGCCGATCATCCCGTGGCCCGCGCCGTCGGCGCCGCCGTCCTCGTACAGTTCGTGCGCGGCGCCCCGGCCGTCGTCCTCGACCAGCAGCCCGAGCCCGTCGTCGAAGTAGACCAGCCGCACACTCGCACCGGCGTCCGGGCCACCGTGCTTGCGGGTGTTGGTCAGGGCCTCCTGCACGATGCGGTACGCGGTCAGTTCGACCCCACTGGGGAGCGGGCGCGGGGTTCCCTCGATCTTGAAGTCCACTGCCAGGCCGGTCTGCCTGACCTGCTCGATCAGGTCCTCGATCTGCTCGACGTCGGGCTGTGGGACGTACTCCCCGCTCTCCTGGGCGTCGCCGGTCCGCAGCACGCCGAGCAGCCGGCGCATCTCGGCGAGTGCCTGCCTGCCGGTGCTGGAGATCGTCTCCAGGGCCTGCCGGGCCTGGTCGGGCGCCGCGTCCATCACGTACGCCGCGCCGTCGGCCTGCACCACCATGACGGAGACGTTGTGTGCGACGACATCGTGCAGTTCGCGGGCGATACGGGCCCGCTCGGCGGCCACCGCGACCTTCGACTGCGCCTCGCGCTCCCGCTCGAGACGGGCGGCGCGCTCCTCCAACTGGTCGAAGTACGCCCGCCGGGTCCGCATCGAGTCGCCGAGCACCCAGGCGAGCACGAACGGCACCGTCATGACGATGACGACGAAGACCTCCTGCGTCCAGTTGCCGTGCGGCTCGTTCGGCCAGCGCAGCTGCGAGAGACCGGCCGCGCAGAGACTGCAGACCAGCGCGAGCCGGGAAGCCCAGCGCTCACCGACCGTGGCCACGGTGAAGGTGATCACCAGCATGGCGAAGTTCGCGACGCTCGGTCCGACACCGAACACCAGCTGCGCGACGCCCATCGCGACGGCGAGCAGCAGCATCTTCTCCGGTGCCCGGCGGCGCAGCGCAACGACCAGGCAGAGACCGATGATGATCGGCACGGCGGGGAGCCGCTCCGATCCGCGGCTCGGGTCGGCCACCACGGACACGCCGGAGAGACCGAGGAGGACGACAGCCCAGAAGGTGTCGACGCCCGTCGGGTGTCTGCGGATGAAGTCGTAGAGGCGCTGCACGTAACCCAGCGTAGGGAAGGCCGACAGGTGACCGGGTCAGCCGAAGGGCCGATCCGGTTCCAGGGACCGTACTCCCCAAGGTGGAGACTTGGCTCCGTGACGGATGAGTGGTGTGGGTGGCAGGAGGCGGCAGAGACCGCTTTGTACGGGGACGGGGGGTTCTACCGGAGCCCCGAGGGGCCTGCCGGGCATTTCCGCACCTCCGTGCATGCCTCGCCGCTGTTCGCCGCCGCCGTGGCCAGACTGCTGGCCGGGACGGCGCGGGAGCTGGGAACGGACCGGATCGATCTGATCGACCTGGGGGCCGGGCGGGGCGAGCTGCTGACAGGGGTGCTGGCGGCGCTGCCGGGCAACGCCCCGGCGGGGCTCGTGGTGCGGGCGTATGCGGTGGAGATCGCTGCCCGGCCGCCGGGTCTGGACCCCCGGATCGAGTGGTGCGCCGAGCCGCCGCAGGGGGTGCGGGGGCTGCTGTTCGCCAACGAGTGGCTGGACAACGTGCCGACGCCGGTCGCGGAGACCGACGCGGACGGCGTCGACCGGTATGTGCTTGTCCGGACGACGGACGGCACGGAACGGCTGGGCTCACCGGTGACCGGGGCGGACGCCGAGTGGCTGCGCCGCTGGTGGCCGTCGGCCGGTCCTGGCAGCCGCGCGGAGATCGGGCGGCCGCGCGACGAGGCGTGGGCGCGGGTGGTCGCCACCTTGTCCGAGGGGCTCGCCGTGGCGGTCGACTACGCCCACGTACGGGAGGCGCGGCCGCCGTTCGGCACGCTGACCGGTTTCCGGGCCGGGCGCGAGGTGCGGCCGGTGCCGGACGGCAGCTGCGACCTGACCTCGCATGTGGCGCTGGACGCGTGCGCGGCGGCGGGTGCGGGGGGCGGGATGGAGCCGGAGGTGGTGGATCAGCGGGAGGCGCTGCGCGGGCTCGGGGTCAGCGGGGAGCGGCCGTCGCTCGCACTCGCCTCGACCGACCCGGCGGCATATGTGCGGGCGCTGGCGTCGGCGGGCGAGGCGGCCGAGCTGACCGCACGGGGCGGACTGGGCGATTTCGGATGGCTGATGCAACGGGTGGGGGCGAGCCTGTCGAGCCCCTCCGGCGTTTGACGAGCGGGCTCCGCGGCAGCGCCCCGGAGGCAATGCGGTCCGGGGTGCCGGGCGGACGGGCCGGAAAGCCCGGGGCCCGGAGCACGCTGTGCGGCGCGCAGGGAATACTGGCCGTATGACGGAGACGACGGTCGGCATCGGTGGCGCGGCGGAGAGCACCGACATGGTGCTCAACATCGGGCCGCAGCACCCCTCGACACATGGCGTGCTCCGTCTGCGGATCGTCCTCGACGGCGAGCGGATCCAGCACGCCGAGCCGGTCATCGGCTATATGCACCGCGGTGCGGAAAAGCTTTTCGAGGCGCGCGACTACCGGCAGATCGTGATGCTCGCCAACCGTCACGACTGGCTGTCGGCTTTCTCCAACGAGCTGGGTGTCGTGATGGCTGTCGAGCGGATGCTCGGCATGGAGGTCCCGGAGCGAGCGGTCTGGACACGGACACTCCTCGCCGAGCTGAACCGGGTGCTGAACCACCTGATGTTCCTCGGCTCGTACCCGCTCGAACTGGGCGGCATCACCCCGGTGTTCTACGCCTTCCGGGAACGCGAGGAGCTGCAGGCCGTGATGGAGGAGGTCTCCGGCGGCCGGATGCACTACATGTTCAACCGGGTCGGCGGTCTCAAGGAGGACCTCCCCGCAGGGTGGCTCGGCCGCGCCCGGGACGCCGTCGCCTCGGTCCGCTCACGGATGGACGTGTACGACCGGCTGGTGCTCGGCAACGAGATCTTCCGGGGCCGTACCCGCGGTGTCGGTGTGCTGTCCGCCGAGACCGTGCACGCGTACGGGGTGTCCGGGCCGATCGCCCGCGCCTCCGGGGTCGACTTCGATCTGCGGCGCGACGAGCCGTATCTGGCGTACGGGGAACTGCAGGACACCCTCAAGGTCGTCACCCGCACCGAGGGCGACTGCCTGGCCCGGTTCGAGTGCCTGCTGGAACAGACCCACAACGCGCTGGACCTGGCGGACGCCTGCCTGGACCGGATGGCCGGGCTGGCGCCCGGTCCGATCAACCAGCGGCTGCCCAAGGTGCTGAAGGCCCCCGAGGGCCACACCTACGCCTGGACCGAGAACCCGCTCGGGATCAACGGCTACTACCTGGTGTCCAAGGGCGAGAAGACCCCGTACCGGCTGAAGCTCCGCTCCGCCTCGTACAACAACATCCAGGCGCTCACCGAGCTGCTGCCGGGCACGCTGGTCGCCGACATGGTCGCGATCCTGGGCTCGCTGTTCTTCGTCGTCGGCGACATCGACAAGTAGCTCCTGCCGCCGACACCCCGCGGCAGGGCAGGCCCTAAGGGCTGTCCCGTCATCCCTGGCGGGCGCACGACGCCGGCTACGGCACCTCGCTGCGTTGTCGGAACGCCCGAATACGCCCAGTACGAGGACGCTCCTCCGCCTGGCGATGCACCGCATCCGACGCCGCGCGCTGTTCCGTCAGGGATGACGGGACAGCCCTTAGGAGATCGCGCTGCGCAGCTCCACGACGTCCAGTTGCTCCGTCTCGTCGTGCGCGGTCAGGTCGATGACCTTGCCGACGGCCCGGTTCTGCGCCGCCCCCGTGCGGTGCGCTGCCAGCGCCTCCTCGCCGACCACGTCCGCGAGGTCCTCGTTCTGCACGGACTCGATCGCGACGTGCGCCTTCTGCGTACCGAAGAAGTCGAAGCTGCCCTGCGGCACCGAATGACGGCGGGACGCGGCGTACGGAACGACCGCGCTGGCGGCCGGGACTGCGCGCGGCGCGGGGAGCGCGGTGGACGGGCGGGCCGGGGGCAGGGCGGGCGACAGGCGGCGGTGCTGTTCGGCATCGGCCGCCGCGTGCTTCCCCTTGTACTCCTCCGCCTCCTGGGCGCGCTCCGCGAGATCGCGCTTCCTGGCCTGCTCGGCGGTGCGGCGGGCTTCCTGGAGCGCGGCGTTGCGGGTGAGGTCCTGCAGGGCCTGGGCGGCGCGCGCATACGCGGCCGGTGTCGGCGTGGAGCGGGCGGCGGGCAGCTCCCGGGGCGAGGCGGCTTCGAGCGCGAGCTGCCTGCGTCCCTCCAGCGCGCTGGCCCGCTCGGTCTCGGCGTTGGCGTAACGGCGCAGCAGTGCGGCGTGCTCGCCGCGCAGACCGGCGAGCTCCACACGCTTGCGGCGCAGCTTCGTCTCCAGCCGGACGCGCAGGGCCCGCGACTCCTCCAGGTCGGCCTCGAGCTCCGCGATGCGCTCCTCGGTCTTCCATTCGTCGCTTGCGCGGGCACGCATCAGCTCCGCGACGCGACGGCCGGCCTCCCGGTCCCAGGAGCGCATCAGATACGCACCGGTGACGGCTGCGGCCGCAACGGCGGCGACCAGTCCGCGCAGGACCAGGGGCTCGGCGAGGAGCCAGGCACCCGCAGCACAGACGACCGACGCTCCGGCGACGACCGAGGGCGGAAGGATTCTGTGCAGAGGTGGCGAATGGCGATGACGTCCACGTGGCATGGCCTGAAATTTACCGTGCGTACGGGTCGGTTGGGAGGCCGCCCGGCAATCTGTTCCCCGCCGGTTACCTGACGGGTTACCCGACGGCCTCCGAAGTAGTCCCTTCCTACTTCTTGATCAGACCTTTCGACTGCAGATAGTCCTTGGCCACATCGGCCGGCTTGGCACGCTCGGCGTCGACCTTGCGGTTCAGTTCCGCGAGGTCCTCGGTGGTGAGCGTCTTGGTGAGCTTGCCGAGCGCATCGGCAATGTCCTGCGCTCCGGCGTCCTTGGCATTGAGAACCGGAACGACGTTGTCCGCATTCTGGAGCTTCTTGTCGTCCTCCAGGAACACCAGGTTGTAGCTGTCCAGCACCGCGTCGGTGGTGGTCGTGAGGACCAGCTGGTCCTTGCCGTCCTTGACGGCCTGCTTGGACTGCGGGGTGCCGACTCCCTTCGGGTCGATACCCGTGACATCAATGCCGTACGTCTTCTTCAGACCCGGTGCGCAGAAGGGCCGCACCTCGCACTCGTCACCCGCCGCGATCTTCACCTTCAGCTTGGACGCACCCAGATCCGAAAGGGTCTTGAGCTTGTTCTTGTCGGCGAATTCCTTGGTCACCGCGAACGCGTTCTGGTCGACCGCTTCGCCGTACGGGAGCACCTTCAGTCCGCGCGGGGTGGCGAGCTTCTCCAGCGCGGCGGTGGTGGCCGCCGCGTCACCGGAGGCGACCGGGTTCTTCTCGGCCGTCTTCGCGCCGTTCGCCTTGGCGTTGAGGAATTCGGCGATCGTCGCGGCGTATTCCGGTACGACGTCGATCTCGCCCTTCTCCAGGGACGGCTCGTACAGTTCCCGGTTCTTCACCGTGGTGACCGAGGTGCTGTATCCGGCGTCGCCGAGGATCTGTGCGTACAGCTCGGCGAGCACCTTGGACTCGGTGAAGGCCGCGGCGCCGACGACGAGCGAGCCCTTCTTCCCCGAGTCACCGGACGCGGCGGAGCCGCCCTTGTCCTTCTCCAGGCTGTCGCCGCCGCAGGCGGCGAGCGAGCCGGCCAGTGCGACCATGCCGATGACCGCGCCCGCTATGCGCGAGGTCTTGCTCATGATGTTCTCCGTCCACAGCAACAGGGCTGATTACGAGTTGTGTCGGGCAATCGGATGGGTCAGGCGGTCCGGCGGCGGCGGAGCGGCGACAGAGCCCGGTCCAGCCCCACCAGCACGGCCTCCACCGCCAGGGCGAGCGCGGCGACGAGCAGCGCACCGGCGACCACCTGCGGTGTGTTGTACGTGTTGAAGCCGGCGGTGATGATGCGGCCGAGCCCGCCCTGACCGACCATGGCGGCGATCGTCGCCGTGGCGATCACCTGGACCGCCGCCGAGCGCAGACCGGTCATGATCATCGGGTAGGCGAGCGGGAGCTCGACCCGCACGAAGAGCTGGCCGCCCGACATCCCCATGCCGCGCGCCGCCTCGACCACCGACCGGTCCACCTCCGTCATCCCGACATAGGCGTTGGTCAGCAGCGGCGGCACGGCGAACAGGACCAGCGCGATGATCGTCGGCACATAACCGGCGTTGCGCAGCGGCGACACCATGAACAGGGCCAGCACCGCGAAGACCGGGATCGCCCGCCCCACGTTGGAGAGGTTCACGGCCAGTGCGCCGCCCTTCCCGATGTGCCCCAGGTACAGGGCGACCGGCAGCGCGATCGCGGCGGCCAGCACGAGCGACACCCCGCTGACGTACAGATGCTCGCCGAGCCGGTGCCCAGCCCCGCTCTCCCCCGACCAGTTGGCGCCGGTGGTCAGCCAGGTCCAGGCCTCGCCGAGTACTCCCATGGGTCAGACCGCCTTCACCTTGGCGACCACACCCACGGCGTCGCGCGTCGTGCGTATGCGGGTCCAGGGGGTCAGCAGCCGTTGCACCCCGAGCAGCAGCAGGTCCGCGACCACCGCGAGCAGCACGCAGAGCACCGAAGCGGTGAGCACCTGCGCCTTGAAGAAGCTCGGCAGGGCGTCCTCGATGAGGTTGCCGAGGCCGCCTCTGCCGACGATCGAGCCGACCGTGGTGAGCGCGATGGTGGAGACGGTGGCGATCCGGACCCCGGCCATCACCGCGGGCAGGGCGAGCGGGAGTTCGACCTCCCACAGGAGTCGGCCCGGCCCGTATCCCATGCCCTTCGCGGCGTCCTTCGCCTCCTGCGGCACGGCTTCGAGCCCGGCCAGGATGTTCCGTACGAGAATGGTGAGCGAATACAGCACCAGACCGGTGACGACCAGCGCGGCCGAGAGCCCGAACAGCGGCAGCAGCAGCGAGAACATCGCCAGCGACGGCACGGTGTAGAGCACCGTCGTCAGTCCGAGCACCGGTCCCGCGATGCGCCGGCTGCGGCGCGCGAGCAGCGCCAGCGGAAATGCCACCAGGAGCCCGATCACCACCGAGACAGCGGTGATCCAGATGTGCTGAACGGTCGCATCGGTCAACTCCTGGCTACGGGAACGGAGATACTCACCGCAGATCCAGTCGTTCGTCACCAGGCAGTTCTGTCCGGCCATCCGTCCCCCACCTCCCGTTCGCCGGTCCGTACCGATGTCTGGCGACCCTATCCCCGACCACTGACAATCGCCGAGGCCGTTGTATTCCAGCAACATGTCCTTCACAGAGCACGCGCCACAATGGGGAACCATGATCCGTTTCGAGCACGTCACCAAGCGGTACGCCGACGGCACGACCGCAGTCGACGACCTTTCCTTCGAAGTGGCCGAGGGTGAACTGGTCACGCTCGTAGGGCCGTCCGGCTGCGGCAAGACCACCACCATGAAGATGGTGAACCGGCTGATCGAGCCGACCGAGGGGCGGATATTCCTCGACGGGGACGACATATCGGCCATCGACCCCGTCCGGCTCCGCCGCCGTATCGGCTATGTGATCCAGCAGGTCGGACTGTTTCCGCACAAGACGGTGCTGGAGAACACCGCGACGGTTCCTCATCTCCTGGGCTGGAAGCGGGGAAAGGGCCGCGAACGCGCCGCCGAACTCCTGGATCTCGTCGGACTTGACCCTTCCGTTTATGGCGACCGATATCCGGACCAGCTCTCCGGTGGTCAACGCCAACGCGTGGGAGTGGCAAGGGCGCTGGCCGCTGATCCACCGGTACTGCTGATGGACGAGCCTTTCGGCGCGGTCGACCCGGTGGTCCGTGAACGGCTGCAGAACGAATTCCTCAAACTCCAGGCCCAGGTCCGGAAAACCGTGTTGTTCGTCACGCACGACATCGAGGAAGCCGTCCGGCTCGGCGACCGCATCGCCGTCTACGGTCAGGGCTCCATCGAGCAGTTCGACTCCCCCGCGACCGTGCTCGGTGCCCCCGCCACCCCGTACGTCGCGGACTTCGTCGGCGCCGACCGCGGCCTCAAGCGGCTCTCCGTGACCCCCATCGAGGAGAGCGACCTCGACCAGCCGCCCGTCGTCCATCTGGACGACCCGATCTCCCGGGCGACCGAGCGGCTGCGTGCCCAGGGCGCGCGCTGGGCCGTCGTCCTGGACGCCGACGACCATCTGCACGGCTGGATCCCGGCCGGCACCGCCCTCGCCGACGCCGAGGGCACGGTCCGCGAACACGCCCGCCGCATGGAGGCGTGGCTCCCCGTCGGCGCCCCGCTCAAGCAGGCGTTCGCCACGATGCTGCAGCACGACGCGGGCTGGATCGCGGTCATCGACAAGGAGAGCTCCGGCCGGTTCCTCGGGGTGCTCACCCCTGCCCGCCTCCATGAGGCGCTGCGCCGCTCGATCGACGCGGACGCCCAGGACCTGCCGCGCGCCGACGTGAACGTGGAGACGGTGGCCCGGGCGGGCTCGATCTGAACCGGGGGCATGCGCCCGGCATCTCCACCGGCCTGCCGCACCCGGTCAGTTCTCGCTCAGCCGACTGCTCATCCACTCCAGCGCCGAAGGGATCTCCCGCCGCCAGGTGTTGAAGTTGTGCCCGCCGCTGTCCAGCACGATCGAGGAGACCTGGGCGGGCGCCTTCACCTTCGAGATGAACTTCCGCGTACTCCTGTAATTCCCCTCGCCCTGCCGTGACGTCGTCACCAGGAACGACGAGTCGGGCTGGGGCAGATGGTCCAGGCTCCACAGCAGGTTCGCGCGCTCGCGCTCCGCCCGGTTCCCGTGGAAGAGATCACCGGTCGTCGGGTCCTCGGCCGCCTTGTAGTACGCGGACAGACCGGCGCTCGCCGCGAATCTGTCCGGGTGGTGCAGACCGATCTTCAGTGCGCAGTACCCGCCGGTCGAGTTGCCGATGATGCCCCAGTTCCGTGCCCGCTTCCCGATCCGGTACGAGTCCGAGACCGCCTGGGGCAGGTCCTTCGCGAAGAAGGTCTCGGTCTGCGGCCCGCCCGCTATGTCCACGCACTCGGTGTCCCGCGGCGGGGCGACCGTGGGCCTCAGCAGCACCAGGATCATCGGCTGTGCCCGTCCGGCTTTCACCCGATCGAGTGCGGTGCGTGGATACTCGAGCCTCTTCAGGAGGTTCTCCGCGGTGCCCGGATAGCCGGTGAGGACGACGACCGCGGGGAACTGCCGGTGGGCGTACTCCGGCCGGAAGTACTCCGGCGGAAGATACACGTACGCCGAACTCTCGATCTTCGACCGCCGCCCCGCGATGACGACCTTGTCGATCCGGCCGCCCGCCGTGGGGTGCGAACCACCGGGAACGTCCGGCTGCTGTATCCCGACCCGGACGATGTTCTTCGATGCCAGGGTCCCCGCCGCCCCGTCCGTAACGACGCCCAGTTCCTGCTGCCCGCCGAAGAGGTCGGCCCAGGAGCCGTAGAACAGAAAGGAGTTGTTGGCCATCAGGCCGACCGAGGCGAAGACCATCACCTGGGTCGCCAGCAGCAGGCCGACGCGGCCGAACACCGCGGGCACACTGCGGCGCGCCAGTCTCGGCCAGATCAAGACCGTGGCAGCGAACAGTACGACGGCCGGCACAGTGGACAGCGTCAGAACTGCCTTGCTGGTGAGCCCCATGGTTGAGTGAGCTTTCTTGTCAGGAATTTTCCGGGATGCGGGTGAACCCACCGCCCGGAAGCCTCGTCCTAGAGGTCGCACATCGTCCGGACCGGCTCGGCCGACGGACTCAAGAATCTCTCGCGGAGCCACGGGAAGCGATGTCTATCACGCTAGATGGGGATAAATCAGGATCGGTTCCGAATGCTGTACGCAAGTTCGTACGCGGACCGCGCCCCGAATCCGTACCGGCGCTCGTCGGCGCCTCCTGCACCCTCGTCGGTCTGATCGACGTCGCCGCAGGGGTGTTCCCGCGCTTCCGGCACAGCCGGATGCACACGCTCGCCGAAGTCCTTCCAGGAGCCCTCGGCCCCTTCGCCGCCGCGCTGTCGCTGAGCGCAGGCGTCCTGCTGCTACTCCTCGCCCACGGCCTCAAGCGGCACAAACGGCGGGCCTGGCGCGCCGCCGTGGTCCTGCTGCCGGCAGGCGCGGCAGCGCAGTTCGTCTACCGGCACTCGGTCCTCGGCGCCCTCGTCTCCCTCACGCTCTGCTATC
This sequence comes from Streptomyces sp. NPDC057565, assembly GCF_042801455.1. Lineage (NCBI taxonomy): Bacteria > Bacillati > Actinomycetota > Actinomycetes > Kitasatosporales > Streptomycetaceae > Streptomyces > Streptomyces sp. NPDC057565. Next base: position 27,782 of record NZ_JBHVFU010000002.1, read on the forward strand.
TGCTGGTCCGTCACCGGAGTGAATTCGCCGCGCTCCCCGACCCGCGCAGCCGATGGAGGGCGCTGGCCAACTTCGTTCTCCTCGGGGCGGGTTCGCTCGGCCTGGGACTGATCATCGTCTCCGTTCACCCCGGCCACGTCGTGGGCAACCCCTCCATCGCCGACCGTCTCCAGCACGTCCTGTACGGACTCTTCGGCTTCGAGGGGCCCGTCGAGTACGCCGGAGTCACCTCCTGGACCGTGGCGTACTCGCTCGGCGCACTCGGTCTGCTGACCGCCGTCACCACCATCTACCTCGCGTTCCGCCCCGAACATCCGGCCGCCAGGCTCACCGAGGAGGACGAGGTCCGGCTGCGGGCCCTCCTCGACAAGCACGGCGGCCGCGACTCGCTCGGCCACTTCGCGCTCCGTCGCGACAAGGGCGTCGTCTTCTCCCCCAGCGGCAAGGCCGCCGTCTGCTACCGCGTGGTGTCCGGGGTGATGCTGGCCAGCGGCGACCCGATCGGCGACGTGGAGGCCTGGCCGGGCGCCATCGAACGCTTCATGGACGAGGCCAAGGCGCACTCCTGGACCCCCGCGGTGATGGGCTGCAGTGAGACGGGCGGCGAGGTCTGGACCCGCGAGACCGGGCTCGACGCGCTGGAGCTCGGCGACGAGGCGGTGGTGGATGTCGCGGATTTCTCACTCGCCGGGCGCGCCATGCGCAACGTGCGCCAGATGGTGAAGCGCATTGAGCGCAACGGTTACGAGACCCGCGTGCGGCGCGTCCGCGACATCGGCGAGACCGAGCTGGCCCGCATCCGGCGGGCCGCCGCCGACTGGCGCGGCACCGATACCGAGCGCGGCTTCTCCATGGCGCTCGGCCGGATCGGCGACCCGGCCGACGGCGACTGCATCATCGCCACCGCCCACAAGGCCGACGAGCACACCGCCGACTCCCCGTACGGCGATCTCAAGGCCGTGCTCCACTTCGTTCCGTGGGGCACGGACGGCATGTCCCTGGAGCTCATGCGCCGCGACCGCGCCGCCGACCCCGGGATGAACGAGCTGCTGATCGTCGCCTCCCTGCACGACGCGCCCCGGCTCGGCATCGAACGTGTCTCGCTGAATTTCGCGATGTTCCGCTCGGCGCTCGCCCGCGGCGAGAAACTGGGCGCGGGCCCGGTGCTGCGGGGCTGGCGCGGGCTGCTGATCTTCCTGTCGCGCTGGTTCCAGATCGAGTCGCTGTACAAGTTCAACGCCAAGTTCCGGCCCCGCTGGGAGCCCCGCTTCGTCGTCTATCGCACCAGCCGCGACCTGCCCCGCATCTCGTTCGCCGCGATGCAGGCCGAGGGCTTCGTCAACGTCGGCCTGCCCCGTCCGTTCGCCCGCCGGTTCCCGGCCTCCCGGCCCCGTCCCTGCGCCCACGCAACGGGTCCCGGACCGGAGCACGGTCCCAGCGCGGCGTAACACCGCTCCGTACGGGCCTACGCTGGTCGCATGAGTACGTTGCGTGGACGAGGCACGGTCCAGGGCCTGCCGGAGTGGGACCGCTGTGCGGTCATGGGTGTCGTCAATGTGACCCCCGACTCCTTCTCCGACGGAGGCCGCTGGTTCGACACCACGGCTGCGATCAAGCACGGCCTCGACCTGGTCGCCGCAGGCGCCGACCTGGTCGATGTCGGCGGCGAGTCGACCCGTCCCGGCGCCAGCCGGGTGGACGAGGCCGAGGAGCTGCGGCGCGTGATCCCGGTCGTCCGGGGGCTGGCCCAGGAAGGCGTCACGGTCTCCGTGGACACCATGCGGGCCCGGGTCGCGGAACAGTCCGTCGCCGCAGGTGCGGCCCTGGTCAACGATGTGAGCGGCGGGCTCGCCGACCCGGACATGATCCCGGTCGTCGCCGCCGCCGGAGCGCCGTTCGTGGTCATGCACTGGCGTGGCTTCAGCGAGTCGATGAACAGCCGTGCGGTGTACGAGGACGTCGTCGCCGAGGTCGTCGCGGAGCTGCGGACGCGGATGGACGCGGTGGTCGCGGGCGGCGTCGCCCCCGAACGGATCGTGGTCGACCCCGGCCTGGGCTTCGCCAAGGACGCCGCCCACGATCTCTCCCTCGTCGCCCATCTCGACGAGCTGCGCGCGCTGGGCCGCCCCCTGCTGGTCGCCGCCTCCCGCAAACGGTTCCTCGGTCATGTGCTGGCCGGTGAGGGCGCCGCACCACCGCCCGCCCGGGAACGGGACGCGGCCACCGCCGCAATCTCCGCCCTCTCCGCCCAGGCGGGCGCCTGGGCCGTCCGGGTCCACGAGGTCCGGGCGACCGCCGACGCCGTCCGGGTCGCCCGCGCCGTCGAGGGAGCCGCGTGAGCGACGACCAGGAACAGGTGGCCGCCGACATCGCGGCGGTCGAACAGGCCAACACCGCCTTCTACGAGGCGATGGAACGCGGCGACCTGGACGCGCTCTCCGGGCTCTGGCTGCCCGGCGAGAACCTCACGATCTCCTGCGTCCACCCCGGCTGGCCGGTGCTCAGCGGACGCGGCGAGGTACTGCGCAGTTACGCCCTGATCATGGCGAACACCGAATACATCCAGTTCTTCCTGACCGATGTCGGGGTCTCGATGACCGGGGACACGGCCCTGGTCACCTGCACCGAGAACATCCTCAGCGGCGGCCCCGCGGAGGACGGCGGCGAGCTCGGACCGCTGGTCGGCCAACTCGTCGTCGCCACCAATGTGTTCCGCCGCACCGAGGACGGCTGGAAGCTCTGGTCCCATCACGGGTCCCCGGTACTGACCGAGTCCGAGGACGAGGACGAGGACGAGTCGCCCTCCTGACCCCCTTGCGGGGGCGCGCTCCCGGGCGGATACGCCCCCGAGGGGATTGGACTCCGGGCTGCGGGGTAGGGGACGCGCCTACCAGCCCCGCACGGTCCCGTCCATAGCCCCCACGGGCGAGCACTGTCCGCGCTCGCAGGTAGATTCGAAACAGGGCACCTTGCCGTCCGCACGCGGCCCCGTGTCTCTACGACCAACAAGAGCAGGAGTGATTCGCGTGGATCGTGTCGCGCTGCGCGGCCTCAAGGCCCGTGGGAACCATGGCGTCTTTCCCCGGGAACGGGAAGAGGGCCAGACCTTCATCGTCGACCTGGTTCTCGGCCTCGACACCCGCCCCGCGGCAGCCGCCGACGACCTGGCCAAGACGGTGCACTACGGCGTGGTCGCCGAGGAGGTCGTCGACATCGTGCAGGGAGAGCCGGTCGATCTGATCGAGACACTGGCGGAGCGCATCGCCCAGAAGTGCCTGGGACACGAAGGCGTCGAGGAGGTCGAGGTCGTCGTGCACAAGCCGGATGCGCCGATCACCGTCCCGTTCGACGATGTGACCATCACCATCACCCGGAGCCGAGCATGACTGCATTTTCTACCGAGGGGCAGAGCGACCCGACCGTACAGCCGGTGCCCGCCTCCGTGGTCGAGCAGGTCGACGCGGCGGACGTCACCCTCTCCAACCCCAAACCGGCCGTGATCTCGCTCGGCTCCAACCTCGGCAACCGCCTGGAGACCCTCCAGGGCGCCATCGACGCCCTGGAGGACACCCCCGGCCTCCGGGTCAAGGCGGTTTCCCCGGTGTACGAGACGGAGCCGTGGGGTGTCGCCCCCGGCTCCCAGCCGTCGTACTTCAACGCGGTGATCATCGTGAAGACGACGCTGCCCCCGTCCTCCCTCCTGGAACGCGGCCAGGCCATCGAGGAGGCCTTCGACCGCGTCCGCGAGGAGCGCTGGGGCCCGCGCACCATCGACGTGGACATCGTGGCGTACGCGGATGTGGTCTCCGACGACCCGGCGCTGACCCTTCCCCACCCCCGGGCCCACGAGCGGGCCTTCGTGCTCGCCCCGTGGCACGACATCGACCCCGAGGCGCAGCTGCCCGGCCACGGCCCGGTGGCGGAGCTGCTCGGCACGATCGGCCGCGGCGGCGTACACCCCCGGGCCGATCTGGAACTCCGCCTGCCCGAGTAGTCGTTAGGCTCAGGGCAGGTCAGCACAGGACACAGAACAGACAGCCGGACAGACGGGCGGACAGCCCGGTCGGCCGGCGGCGAAGGGCGGCTTTCTCGGTGAAGCAACTACGGCTCGGGGTACTGGCCGGACTCTTCGCCGCGGCCGGCGTGCTGTCCTGGGGCGGTGCCCGCCTCTGGGACTCCCTCGGGACCCTGCCGAGCGTGCCCCTCGCCGCGCCCATCGTGCTCGCGGTGATCGCCGTCATCCTGCTCGCGACGGCGCTCTCCATCCGCTCCCGGCTGCGCGCGCAGCGCGAGCGCCGCCCGGGCGCGAAGGGTGTCGAGCCGCTGATGGCCGCCCGCGCCGTGGTCTTCGGCCAGGCCAGCGCCCTGGTCGTGTCGCTGGTCGCCGGCCTGTACGGCGGTACCGGGGTCTTCCTGCTTGGCTCGCTCGACATCCCGGCCCGCCGCGACCAGGCGATCTACGCCGGTTTCGCGGTGCTGGCCGGGATCGGGGTGGTCGCCGCCGCCTTGTTCCTGGAGCGCGTGTGCAAGCTCCCGGAGGACAAGGACGACGACAAGAGCGCCGCCTCCGCCTGACGCTCCGACCCCGCCCGGCCCACCGGCACCGCCTCCGGCCCTCAGCGGGCCATGATCAGGCTCATCGCCTCGGCGCGCGTCGCGGGGTCGCGGAGCTGGCCACGTACCGCCGAGGTCAGCGTCTTCGCCCCGGGCTTGCGGATGCCGCGCATCGACATGCACATGTGCTCGCACTCGACGACGACAATGGCTCCGCGCGGCTCCAGGATCCTCATCAGTGAGTCGGCGATCTGCGTGGTCAGCCGCTCCTGGACCTGCGGGCGCCGCGCGTAGACGTCGACCAGCCGGGCCAGCTTCGACAGGCCGGTGATCTTGCCGGTGGTGGCCGGGATGTACCCGACATGCGCGACTCCACGGAACGGCACCAGGTGGTGCTCGCAGGTCGAGAACACCTCGATGTCCTTGACCAGCACCATCTCGTCGTGGCCGAGGTCGAACGTGGTCGTCAGGACGTCCTCGGGCTGCTGGCTCAGACCCGCGAATATCTCCTTGTACGCCCGCGCCACCCGTCCCGGTGTCTCACGCAGCCCCTCACGGTCCGGGTCCTCCCCGACGGCGAGGAGAAGCTCACGCACTGCGGCCTCGGCCCGCTTCTCGTCGAACTCACCGATCGAACCCTGGCCGTCCAGCGTCACCGGGTCGGTCATCTGTGCCTCGTTCCTTGAGCTGTCACCTGCGCGGACATCGCGCAGACATACAAAAGCCGCGCCCCCACAGGCTAAAACCTGGGGGGCGCGGCATCCATTCCGGGTCTGTGGAGCCCCGTGACAGGGGCCACACCGGCGTCCGCACTAGCTCTCGGGACGGTCCTCAGGGATCGCCTCGGTGGCCGCGGCGGTGTCCGTCGGGGTCGACCCGTTGGCCGTGGTGACCCCGTTGGTGAGGGCGAGCTCCTTCGGCGACAGTACCGGCGGCCGCGTCGACGGCGTACGCCGTGCGGAGCCGGTCCACGCCGGGCGGGCCGGACGCTTCACGATTCCGGCGAAGATCTCGGCGATCTGCTCCTTGCCGAGGGTCTCCTTCTCCAGCAGCTGGAGAACCAGGTTGTCGAGAACGTCGCGGTTCTCGACGAGGATCTCCCACGCCTCGTTGTGCGCGGTCTCGATGAGCTTCTTGACCTCTTCGTCGACGAGCGCCGCGACCTCTTCCGAGTAGTCGCGCTGGTGGCCCATCTCCCGGCCCAGGAAGGGCTCGGTGTTGTCGCCGCCGAACTTGATCGCGCCGAGCCGCTCCGTCATGCCGTACTGCGTGACCATCGCGCGGGCCGTGGCACTGGCCTTCTCGATGTCGTTCGCAGCGCCGGTGGTCGGGTCGTGGAAGACCAGCTCCTCGGCCGCGCGCCCGCCCAGCATGTAGGCCAGCTGGTCGAGCATCTCGTTGCGCGTCGTGGAGTACTTGTCCTCCTCCGGCAGCACCATCGTGTAACCGAGGGCGCGGCCGCGGGAGAGGATCGTGATCTTGTGCACCGGGTCCGAGTTGGGGGAAGCCGCCGCGACCAGGGCGTGTCCGCCCTCGTGGTACGCGGTGATCTTCTTCTCCTTGTCGGACATGATCCGGGTCCGCTTCTGCGGGCCCGCCACGACGCGGTCGATCGCCTCGTCCAGCATCTCGTTGTCGATCAGCTTCTTGTTGCTGCGCGCCGTGAGGAGCGCCGCTTCGTTCAGCACGTTCGACAGGTCGGCACCGGTGAAACCGGGCGTACGACGGGCCACGGCGCCGAGATCGACGTCCGGGGCGACCGGCTTGCCCTTCTGGTGCACCTTGAGGATTTCGAGACGGCCCTGCATGTCCGGCCGGTCGACCGCGATCTGCCGGTCGAAACGGCCCGGGCGCAGCAGCGCCGGGTCGAGGATGTCCGGCCGGTTCGTGGCGGCGATCAGGATGACGCCGCCCTTCACGTCGAAGCCGTCCATCTCGACGAGCAGCTGGTTCAGGGTCTGCTCACGCTCGTCGTGACCACCGCCGAGACCCGCACCACGGTGCCGGCCGACGGCGTCGATCTCGTCGACGAAGACGATCGCCGGGGCGTTCGCCTTGGCCTGCTCGAACAGGTCACGGACCCGGGAGGCACCGACACCGACGAACATCTCGACGAAGTCGGAACCGGAGATCGAGTAGAACGGGACGCCGGCCTCGCCCGCGACGGCGCGTGCGAGGAGCGTCTTGCCCGTACCGGGAGGCCCGTACAGCAGGACGCCCTTGGGGATCTTCGCGCCGACGGCCTGGAACTTCGCCGGCTCCTGGAGGAACTCCTTGATCTCGTGGAGCTCCTCGACGGCCTCGTCGGACCCGGCCACATCGGCGAAGGTCGTCTTCGGGGTGTCCTTGGTGATCAGCTTGGCCTTGGACTTGCCGAACTGCATGACCTTGGAGCCGCCGCCCTGCATCTGATTCATCAGGAACAGGAAGACGACCACGATCAGGACGAAGGGCAGCAGCGAGAGAAGGATCGAGAGGAACGGGGACTGCTTCGACGGCGAGACGGTGTAACCCTTCTCGATGTCACCGCTCTCGAACTTCTTCTGCAGCGTGTCGGCGAGCTGGACACCCTGGTCACCGATGTAGCTCGCCTGGAACTTGCTGCCGGACTCGCCCGAGAGTTTCTGGCCGTCCTTCAGCTCGATCTTGAGGATTTGTTCGTCGCCGGTGGTCAGCTTGGCCTGCTCCACCTGGTTCCTGCTGATCGCCTGGATCACCTTGCCGGTGTCCACCGTCTTGTAGCCGCCCGACGAGCCGACGACCTGCATCAACACGACCACGGCGAGGACGGCCAGCACGATCCACATGACCGGCCCACGGAAGTATCGCTTCACGTCCATCCATACGGAGCGAAGTCGCCCCGTCCCTCCTGCCCGTAGGTAAATGCTGCTGTGAGAAAAGACTGTTCTTCGGACGGTACCCCAGCATTGTCGCCTGCGACCGCCTGAGCCGTCTGTCAAACCCGCCTTCAAAGGCTCCAACGCCGGGGACCCGTCAGGGGTTCCCGAGGGTGCACCCGGGTCGGGTGCGCGGGCCGGAGGAGGGCTGCGGGGGCCTTCAGCCGCCGTAGACGTGCGGGGCGAGCGTGCCGACGAAGGGCAGGTTGCGGTACTTCTCCGCGTAGTCCAGCCCGTAGCCGACGACGAACTCGTTGGGGATGTCGAACCCGACCCACTTGCAGTCGAGCGCGACCTTCGCCGCATCCGGCTTGCGCAGCAGGGTGCAGATCTCCAGGCTGGCGGGTTCGCGCGAGCCCAGGTTCGACATCAGCCAGGACAGGGTCAGGCCCGAGTCGATGATGTCCTCGACGATCAGGACGTGCTTGCCCTTGATGTCGGTGTCCAGGTCCTTGAGGATCCGGACGACACCGGAGGACTGGGTGCCCGCGCCGTACGAGGAGACGGCCATCCAGTCCATCGTGACGGGGGTGGACAGCGCGCGCGCCAGGTCCGCCATCACCATCACGGCGCCCTTGAGGACGCCGACGATGAGCAGGTCCTTGCCCGCGTACTCCGCGTCGATCTTCGCGGCCAGCTCGACGAGCTTCGCGTCGATCTCTTCCTTGGTGAGGAGCACCGACTGAAGGTCGGTACCCATGTCCTTCTCGTTCACCCGCGTCTCTTTCTTTGCCTGCCCCGTCCGGGGTGGTGTCCCGGCCGTGCGCGGCCGCTCGCCTGCATGTCAGCCGCTCGTGCTTCAGCTCTGCCGAATCACCAGTCTGCCACCCTGGCGCCGGGCTTCGACGCGGCCGGGCAGGTTGATGGCCTGCTGGCCGCGCCAGCCGGTGATCAGACGGTCGACTTCCTCGATGTGGCGGGCGAAGAGGGAACCGGCCGGAGCGCCTGCCTCTACGGCCGCCCGGCGCAGCACCCGACGGCGCACGGCGGGGGGCAGCGCGTACATCTTGGCGCAGTCCAGCTGCCCGGCGTCGTCCCGTACGGCGGTGTCGGCCTCGGCGGCCCAGGTGTCCAGTGCGTCGGCGTCGTCGCGGGAGAGCTGCGCGGTACGGGCCAGGGCTTCGACCACGCCTTTGCCGAGCGCCTTCTCCAGGGCGGGCAGGCCCTCGTGGCGCAGCCGGGAGCGGGTGTAGGCGGGGTCGACGTTGTGCGGGTCGTCCCAGACGGGCAGGGACTGGACCAGGCACGCCTTGCGGGCGGTCTGCCGGTCGAGCTGCAGGAAGGGGCGTCGGTAGCGGCCGGCCGGGCCGGAGGCGGCGGCCATGCCGGAGAGCGAGCGGATGCCGGAGCCGCGGGCGAGGCCGAGCAGGACGGTTTCCGCCTGGTCGTCACGGGTGTGGCCGAGCAGGACGGCGGCGGCGCCGTGGCGCTCGGCCGCGGCGTCCAGAGCGGCGTAGCGGGCGTCGCGGGCGGCAGCCTCGGGTCCGCCGTCGCGGCCGACGTGCACGGAGACGGCCTCCACCGGGTCGAGGCCCATGGCGGCGAGGCGGGCGACGACCTCGGCGGCGCGGACGTCGGACCCGTCCTGGAGGTTGTGGTCGACGGTGATGCCGCCGGCCCGGACGGCGAGTTTGCGGGCCTCGAAGGCAAGGGCGGAGGCGAGCGCCATGGAGTCGGCGCCGCCGGAGCAGGCCACCAGCACCAGCGGGGCGTCGGGGCGTTCGGGGAGCGTGGGGCGCCGCCTGCCCGGGCCGGCGTCGGCGAGCTCGGGGCGCGGGGCGCGTTCGGTGCGTTCGGCGAATTCGTTCAGTACATCGTGGAGTACGCGGCGGACCGCCAGGCGTATCGCCGCGACCGCAGGATGGGGACCCATGTCCGGTGCCCTTCGTGACGTTTTGGGGGTACCTCGGAGCGTCGGGACGGGAAGAGTGCCGTCACCCAGAGTGCGTCGATGGTGACAGAGTCAAGCCGTTCATCGAGCATTGCACGCCTTCCCATGCCCCTACGGTCCCTCGGATGGGTGATTACCGGGGCGTACTTCTTCCGGCTTCCCCCGTCGACCGCCCCATGATCACGGCTCTGCCCTACGGTGCACCCTCGCGATCCAGTCCGCCGGTTTGGCGATCTCGGCCTTGGTGGGCAGCGTGTTCGGGGACGTCCAGATCCGGTTGAAGCCGTCCATGCCGACCTCGTCGACGACGGCACGCACGAACCGCTCGCCGTCCCGGTACTGACGCAGCTTGGCGTCGAGGCCGAGGAGCTTGCGCAACGCCTGGTCGAGGCGGCTGGCGCCGCGCGCCCGACGCTGCTGGAACTTCTCCCGGATCTCTCCGACGGAGGAGACGACCTCGGGGCCGACACCGTCCATCACGTAGTCGGCGTGTCCCTCGAGCAGGGACATCACGGCGGTGAGCCGGGCGAGGATCTCGCGCTGGGCGGGGGTCTGGACGATCTCGACGAGGCTGCGGCCGCCGTCCTCGCCCTCCTCGCCCTCGGGCGTGCTGCCGGCGAGCGACTGGGCGGCCTCGCGGAGCCGTTCCAGCACAGTCATCGGGTCGACGTCGGTCTCGTCGAGGAACGACTGGATTTCGCCCTGCAGATGGTCGCGGAGCCAGGGGACACCGGTGAACTGAGTGCGGTGGGTCTCCTCGTGGAGCGCGACCCAGAGCCGGAAGTCGTGCGGGTCGACGTCGAGTTCGCGCTCGACGTGGACGACGTTCGGGGCGACGAGCAGCAGTCTGCCGCCGCCGCTGAGGGGAGCCGGGAGCTCACGGCTCGCGGGGGCGAACGTCTCGTACTGTCCGAGGACCCGGGAGGCCAGGAACGACAGCAGCATGCCCAACTCGACGCCGGTCACCTTGGAGCCGACCGCACCGAGCACGGCTCCGCCGGGGCTGCTGGAGCGCCGGTTCTCCATTTTTGCCAGGAGTGGGCGGAGCAGTTCGCGGAAGCCCGCGACGTTCGCCCTGATCCAGCCGGCCCGGTCGACGACCAGGACCGGGGTGTCCTCGGGTTCGGCCCCCTCCGGGATCATCCGGGTGAAGGAACGGACGTGCTCCTCCGACGCCTTGGCATGCCTGCGGAGCTCCGCGACAACCTCGCGGGCCTCCTCGCGGCTGATGTCGGGTCCCGGCCGCACGAGCCGGGTCGCGGTCGCGACCGCGAGATTCCAGTCGACCATCTCGGCACCACCGATGCTCGTCATGCGTCAACCGTACGTGCTCGGGTCCGTCCGCGGTGTGCTGTTGACCGGCTCATCGGGTACGGACGGCGAGGCTCGTGGCGAGGGCGTCGAGGGCGGACTGGGCCTCGGCCGGTGACGTCGTGCCGGACGCCAGGAAGGCGAAGGCGAGCAGCCGGCCCTGTGCATCCACGACCGTCCCGGCGAGAGTGTTCACCCCGGTGAGGGTGCCGGTCTTGGCACGGACCAGTCCGGTGCCGCGCGAGGTCGAGGTGTACCGGTTGCTGAGCGTGCCGGTGAATCCGGCCACCGGGAGGCCGGTCAGGACGGGGCGCAGCTCGGGGCGGCCGGGTTCCGCGGCGCGGGCGAGGAGGCCCGCCAGCAGCCCGGCGGTGACCTTGTCCTTGCGATTCAGTCCGCTGCCGTCGGCGAAGTTCGCGCCGGCCAGCGGCAGGTGCAGCTTCTTCAGTCGGGCGGTGACGGCCCGTCGGCCGCCGTCGAAGTCGGCCGGTTCGCCGGTGGCCAGGGCGGTCTGCCGGGCCAGCGCCTCGGCGATGTCGTTGTCGCTGTTGGTCAGCGCCCGTTCGACCAGGGCGGACAGCGGGACGGAGAGATGCTTGGCGACCGGCCTGGACGTGGCGGCAGCGCGGCCCGGCGCGGGCGCGGACCCGGTGCCGATACCGGCGTCCTTCAGGAGTCCGGCGAAGGTGCGGGCGGCGTCACGGGCCGGGTCGCCGCTGCGCGGGGCGGGTCCGCTGTCCGTCCGGTCGAGCCGCCCCTCGTCCAGCATCAGGGCGCTGACCGGGGCGATGTTCTCGTTGGGGCCGATCGGGTGCAGGGCGGGGCCGGAGTACCGGGAGGTGTCGTACCGGAGCCGGACGGTGTCGACGCCCCGGTCGCGCAGGGCTCGTACGGTGCCGGCGGCCAGTTCGCGCAGCGCCGCCTTGTCGAGGGTGGGGTCGCCGCCGCCCACGAGGGTGAGGGTTCGGGAGTCCGGGGATGCCCGGACGGTCGTGGCGATGCGGTGGTCGGGGCCGAGGGCGGAGAGTGCGGCGACGGCAGTGGCGATCTTGATGGTGGAGGCGGGCGTCATCGCGGTGTCGGCACCCTTCCCGTACAGCCGCTTGCCGGTGGCCGTGTCGATGACGACAGCGGTACGGACGGTGCCGAGCGCGGAGGAGTCCAGCAGCTTGTCGAGGGTGGCGCGGAGAGCGGCCGCTGCTCCGTCCGGAGTGTCGGGCTCGTCCGGGGCGGCCTTGTCGACCCGGGTGCCGAGGGCCGCGAGGACGGCCGGGGCACTCGGGGCGGGGGCCGGTGCGGCCGGCGCTGCGGGTTCGTGATGTGCGCCACCTGTACGGTCCCTGGCGGCGGCCCACTGCTGCTCGGCCTTACGCTGACCCGAGTCCCAGGGACCGGCGGCGAGGACGGCGCCGGCTGCGAGCGCCAGGCCGAGGACGGCGGAGCCTGCCGTGAACTGCCAGTTGCTCCATCCGTTCACCTTGTTCAGGCAACCCGCCACGGCCGGCCTGCGCAACGCGTTCAACGGGTTGAACGACGGTCTTTTCACCGGCTCGGCCACCGTTGACCAGCCCCTTTCGCGAGCACACATCTCCGTGGGGGACACTTAATCACCAGTCGTATGTGTTGATCATGGAGGAGCCACCCGTGGAGTTCGACGTCACCATCGAGATCCCGAAGGGTTCGCGGAACAAGTACGAGGTGGACCACGAGACCGGTCGGATCCGCCTGGACCGTCGACTCTTCACCTCGACCAGCTACCCGGCGGACTACGGCTTCGTCGAGAACACCCTCGGCGAGGACGGCGACCCGCTGGACGCGCTGGTCATCCTGGACGAGCCGACCTTCCCCGGCTGCCTCATCAAGTGTCGCGCCATCGGCATGTTCCGCATGACGGACGAGGCCGGCGGCGACGACAAGCTGCTGTGCGTCCCGGCCTCCGACCCGCGGGTGGAGCACCTGCGCGACATCCACCACGTGTCGGAGTTCGACCGCCTGGAGATCCAGCACTTCTTCGAGGTCTACAAGGACCTGGAGCCCGGCAAGTCCGTCGAGGGTGCCGACTGGGTCGGCCGCGCCGAGGCCGAGGCCGAGATCGAGGCCTCCTACAAGCGCCTCGAGGCGCAGGGCGGCAAGCACTGACACAGCGGTGTCCGTGACCGCCGCGCAGGCGTGATCCCGGTTCCGCTTACGGTGCCCGCTGCGGTTCCGTAATGAGTTCGGCGCAAGGAACGGGCGGCACATCCCTCAGCGGTGTGCCGCCCGTTTCGCATGTGTGCCCATGTCCGTGCCCATACTGGGCAGGAGCGCAACCCAAGACGCGCAGCCAAGAACGAGCGAGGTCCAGTGGTGGCGGAACCGGGCGGTCCCGAGGATCAGAAGCCCCAGTCCGACGAGGCGCGCAGCGCCTTTGTCCCGCCGGCCGGTGTGGAGCGCCCCGCTGCGCCGTCCGAGGACGACCACCCCACGTCGGAGTTCGCCCTCCCGGCCGGTCTGACGACCGAACCGCAGGGGTCCGGAGCCGGCCCCGGATCGGGTTCCGCTTCCGGACCGGGTTCCGGCTCGGGCTCGGGTTCGGACACGATCGGTTCGGCCTTCGCCCCGCCGCGCGCGTACAACGCCGGCCAGTCGCCGCCCGCCTTCACTCCCGCGCACGGCATCCCCATGATCCGACTGACCAAGGAAGCTCCTTGGCAGGACCGGATGCGCACGATGCTGCGGATGCCGGTCGCCGAGCGGCCGGCCCCCGAACCGGTGCAGAAGCCCGACGAAGCGGGCCCAGCGGTGCCGCGCGTGCTCGACCTGACGCTGCGTATCGGCGAGTTGCTGCTCGCGGGTGGGGAGGGCGCGGAGGACGTCGAGGCCGCGATGTTCGCGGTGACCCGCTCCTACGGTCTCGACCGGTGCGAGCCGACGGTCACCTTCACCCTGCTGTCGATCTCGCACCAGCCGTCACTGGTCGACGACCCGGTGACGGCGAGCCGTACCGTACGACGCCGCGGCACCGACTACACGCGGCTGGCCGCCGTCTTCCGGCTCATCGACGACATCACCCACGAGGACGTCGAGGTCTCCCTGGAGGAGGCCTATCGGCGGCTCGCCGAGATCCGCCGCAACCGGCATCCGTACCCCGGCTGGGTGCTGACGCTGGCCGGTGGCGGGCTGGCGGGTGCGGCATCGGTGCTGGTCGGCGGCAACGCACTGGTCTTCGTGGTGGCGGCGGTCGGCGCGATGCTCGGCGACCGGCTCGCCTGGCTCTGCGCCGGGCGCGGGCTGCCGGAGTTCTACCAGTTCGTGGTGGCGGCGATGCCCCCGGCCGCGATAGGGGTCGCGCTGACCCTGACCCACTCGACGGACATCCGGCCGTCCGCCGTCATCACCGGTGGGCTGTTCGCTCTGCTGCCGGGGCGGGCCCTGGTGGCGGGTGTGCAGGACGGGCTGACCGGTTTCTACATCACCGCCGCCGCCCGTCTGCTCGAAGTCATGTACTTGTTCATCGGCATCGTCGTCGGTGTGCTGCTGGTCCTGTATCTGGGACTTCAGCTGGGCGCCCAACTGAACCCCGAAGCCAGGTTCGTCGCCCACGACCGTCCGGTGGTGCAGATCCTGGCATCGATGGCACTCTGTTTCGCCTTCGCGATCCTGCTCCAGCAGGAGCGGTCCACCGTGCTGGCGGTGACCCTCAACGGCGCCGTGGCCTGGGTGATCTACGGCGCCATGGCCAGGACCGGCAACATCTCGCCGGTGGCGGCGACAGCGACGGCGGCCGGTCTGGTGGGCCTGTTCGGGCAGCTGCTCTCGCGCTACCGGTACATGTCGTCGCTGCCGTTCATCACGGCGGCTATCGGCCCGCTGCTGCCCGGCTCGGCCACGTATTTCGGTCTGCTGGGCATGGCACAGGGCAATGTGAACGCCGGGCTCGCCTCGCTGTCGACCGCGGTGGCGACGGCGCTGGCCATCGCGATCGGGGTGAATCTGGGAAGCGAGATCTCCCGGCTGTTCATGCGGGTGCCCGGGGCGGTCGGCGGGGCGAACCGCCGCGCGGCCAAGCGGACGCGCGGCTTCTGACCCGGGTACGGGCCCCGTATGGAGCAGCGGTCAGCGCCTGGCGTGGCGGCCGCGCTGACCCGTGGACGGGGTGCCACCGCCGGCGATCGGGCCCCGGTCCTCGCCGCCCCCGGCGGCCGCTTCCTTCTTCGACCTGCTGCGGGCGCGCAGGAACTCGATCGCGATCGGCACCACCGAGATCAGCACGATCAGGATGAGCATCGCCTCGATGTTCTTGCGGACGAACTCGATCTGCCCGAGCGCGGCGCCGAGCAGTGTGACCCCGACGCCCCAGAGCACGCCGCCGATGATGTTGAACGTGATGAACGAGCGGTAGTTCATCCGGCTCACACCGGCGATGATCGGCGTGAACGTACGCACGACGGGCACGAAGCGGGCCAGGATCAGCGACTTCGGCCCGTACTTCTCGAAGAACTCGTGGGCCTTCTCGACGTTCTCCTGCTTGAAGAGGCGGGAGTCGGGGCGCTTGAAGAGCGAAGGTCCGACCTTGCGGCCGAAGAGATAGCCCACCTGGTCGCCGATGATCGCCGCCAGCGCCACCAGGACGCAGACCAGCCACAGCGGGGTGTGCAGCTTGTCCGTCGTCACCAGCAGACCCGTGGTGAACAGCAGGGAGTCGCCGGGCAGGAAGAAGCCGATCAACAGCCCGGACTCGGCGAAGACGATGACCAGCACACCGAGCAGTCCGAACTGCCCGATGAGATAGTCCGGGTCCAGCCAGCTCGGTCCGAGCGCAAGCGTATTCAAGGGTCCGGGCTCCAGGATCGGTCGATGGCAGCTGCGTGGCCGCCCAAAGCTATCAACGCCGGAAGACAGCTCCGGGTTCCAGTGCACCGCGCGGGGATGCACACAGGGTGAACCGGGACAAAGCTGTCCCCAGGAGGTGCCACACGATGGGCATTGAGGATTACGGCGGCGGGCAGACGGCACAGTCCGATGTCCTGATCGTCACCACGAACGACGTCCCCGGGTACCGGGTGACCCGGGTGATCGGTGAGGTGTTCGGTCTGACCGTGCGCTCGCGTCACCTCGGCAGCCAGATCGGCGCCGGGCTGAAGTCGATGATCGGCGGCGAGCTGAAGGGGCTGACCAAGACCCTCGTCCAGACTCGCAATCAGGCCATGGAGCGGCTTGTCGAGCAGGCGAAGGCGCGCGGCGCCAACGCGGTGCTGATGATGCGGTTCGATGTGACGGAGGCGGCCGACATCGGCACGGAGGTCTGCGCGTACGGCACGGCGGCCGTCGTCGAGAAGGCCTGACGTCCCGACGGGCACCGACGGGGGCCGAGGCGCTCTCGACCCCCGTACCCGGCGCTACGCCCGGCGCTCCGCGTTGGCGTTGATCGCATCCCGCAGGTGTTCGGCCAGGCCGGGCCCGATCGACTCGTAGTAGGCGCGGAACTGCGGATCGCTGACGTACATCTCGCCGAGCCCACGGTGGATCTCGTAGGTGCACTCGTAGAACCACGTGGAGATGTGGAGCCGGTGCGCCTCGGCGAGCTCCGTCGCCCGCTCCCCGTCGGCGGGTTCGCCCGCCTCCATCACCGCGGTGTACGCCTCGCTCCACTCGGCGACCTCGGCCTGCATCCGCTTCCAGTCGTCCTTGGTGTAGCCGGCCACCCGACGCTGCGACTCCGCGTACGTGGCGGTGGAGCCCCAACGCCGCTCCGCCTCCTCCGCGTGCTCCTCCGGGTCCTTGGCCCCGAAGACCTCGAACTTCTCCTCGGGCGTGAGATTGATACCCATCTTCCGTGCCTCCATGGCTGTTTCGACGGCGGCGGCCATCTTCTGGAGTTCGGCGATCCGGCCGGACAGCAACGCGTGCTGGCGGCGCAGGTGGTCCTGCGGATCCGCGTCTGGGTCGTCGAGCAGCACCGCGATCTCTTCGAGCGGGAAGCCGAGTTCCCGGTAGAACAGGATCTGCTGCAGCCGGTCGAGGTCGGCGTCGCTGTAACGCCGGTGACCCGCGTGGCTGCGCCCGCCGGGCGAGAGCAGTCCGATCCCGTCGTAGTGGTGCAGGGTGCGCACCGTGACTCCGGCGAACCCGGCGACCTGTCCCACGGAAAAGTCCACGGCTCTCCACTCCCTTCTGCTTTCGCTCCGTACGCCGGTGCTTCTGTACGGACCCGAGCCTGAACCCTGACGCGACGTGAGGTGCAAGCGCGAAATGGCCCTCCCACCCCGATGCAATGGGTGAGTTATACGCCTTTTGCGTCGTTATGGTGACCCGATGGCCTCCGACTCCGTCGCTCTCGCCCGGCCCACCCCGGCGCGCCGGCTGCTGCTCCTCATCGTGCCCGCCCTGGTCGTCGGGACGGCCTCGGCCCTGATCCTGCTCGCCGTCAGCCTGCTCGCCGAGCAACTCCAGGCCGTGCTCTGGAAGACGCTTCCCGACGCGCTCTCCATCGGCCGGTACTCCTCGGTGTGGATGATCGTCATGCTCCCCGCGACCGGCCTCGCCGTCGGGCTGATCGTCCGCACGGTGCACGGCCACGCGGGCCCCGATCCGGCCACCACCGGGCTGGTCGATCCGCCGCTGCCTCCGGACGTCATCCCCGGACTGCTGGTCGTGACGGTGCTGGCGCTGGCGGGCGGGGTCAGCCTGGGGCCCGAGAACCCGATCACCGCCGCCAACATCGCGCTCGCCTCCTGGCTGGGCCTCCGGGCCGCCCCGGACAGTACGGCCGAGCTCTGGATCACGCTCGCCTCGGCCGGGACGATCGGCGCCCTCTTCGGCACCCCGGTCGCCGCGGCCCTGATCCTCACCGAGTCGCTCAGCGCGGGCGGCCGCGAACCGGGCGCGCTCTGGGACCGGCTCTTCGCCCCGCTCGCGGCGGGCGTCGCGGGGGCGCTCACCATGACACTGCTGGCCCATCCCAGCTTCGACCTGTCGCTGCCGCCGTACCCGGGAGCGCACTGGGTCGACCTGCTCGCGTCGACCGTGATCGCCTCGGCGGGGGCGGCGCTCGGTCTGGCGGCGGTGTACGCGGTGCCGTACACGCACCGGGCGTTCCGCGCGCTGCGGCATCCGGTCCTGATGCTGACCGCCGGCGGTCTGCTGCTCGGGCTGCTCGGCGCACTCGGCGGCCGTCTCACCCTCTTCAAGGGGCTGGACGAGGTGAAGGAGCTCAGCGCCGATCCGAGCGGCTGGTCGGCCGGGGAGTTCGCCACCATGGCCGCAGTGAAGACGGCCGCCCTGGTGATCGCCGCGACCTGCGGCTTCCGGGGCGGGCGGATCTTCCCGGCCGTCTTCGTGGGCGTCGCGCTCGGCATGTGCGCCCATGCGCTGGTCGACACGGTGCCGTTGGCCCTCGCGGTGCCGAGCGCGGTGCTGGGGGTCCTGCTGGCCGTCACCCGGCAGGGCTGGCTGAGCCTGTTCACGGCGGCGGTGCTGGTCAGCGACTCGGCCGTAATGCCGCTGCTCGCCTTCGCCTCACTGCCGACCTGGCTTCTGGTGACCGGACGGCCACAGATGCAGCTGCACGCGGACGGCACACCGCTGCGGTGAGCCGGGCCCCTCCCGGCCCCGTCCGACGCGCCGGTCACCACAGTTGTCCGTATCGTCGCATTCATATGGTCATGCCCCGCTTGCCCCACGGACGACGGCCTCGCGGCCGGGAAGTGACCCCGGGCACAGAGCAGACCACCCGCCAGAACCACCACCAACTGAGAAGGGCTGTCCGCCGATGCCTCTCCATCAGGGTTCGAACCACGGCAGGGAACAGTCCGCGGAGCGCCGCAGGCTCGCCCTCAACCCCTTTTTCGGGGAGGCGGACCCGACCGCGGGCATGACGTCGGCGCCGCCCAGGCACCAGCTGCCCGACGGTCCGCTGCCGCCCTCCACCGCGTACGGACTCGTCCATGACGAGCTGATGCTCGACGGCAACTCCCGGCTCAATCTCGCCACTTTCGTCACCACCTGGATGGAGCCCGAGGCCGGGGTACTGATGGGCGAGTGCCGGGACAAGAACATGATCGACAAGGACGAGTACCCGCGCACCGCCGAGCTGGAGCGGCGCTGTGTGGCGATGCTCGCCGACCTGTGGAACGCCCCCGACCCGTCGACGGCCGTGGGCTGTTCGACCACCGGATCCAGCGAGGCCTGCATGCTCGCCGGCCTGGCGCTCAAACGACGCTGGGCGGCCAGGAACGCCGACCGCTACCCGGCGACCGCCCGGCCCAATCTGGTCATGGGCATCAATGTGCAGGTCTGCTGGGACAAGTTCTGCAACTTCTGGGAGGTCGAGGCCCGGCAGGTCCCGATGGAGGGCGGCCGCTTCCATCTCGACCCGCAGGCCGCCGCCGAACTCTGCGACGAGAACACCATCGGTGTCGTCGGGATCCTGGGCTCCACCTTCGACGGTTCGTACGAGCCCATCGCTGATCTCTGCGCCGCCCTGGACGCGCTGCAGGAGCGCACCGGGCTCGACATCCCCGTCCATGTCGACGGTGCGTCCGGGGCGATGGTGGCGCCGTTCCTGGACGAGGAGCTGGTGTGGGACTTCCGGCTTCCCCGGGTGTCGTCCATCAACACCTCCGGGCACAAGTACGGCCTGGTCTATCCGGGTGTCGGCTGGGCGCTGTGGCGCTCGCCCGCCGAACTCCCCGAGGATCTCGTCTTCCGGGTCAACTACCTGGGCGGCGACATGCCGACCTTCGCGCTGAACTTCTCCCGGCCCGGCGCCCAGGTGGCGGCTCAGTACTACACCTTCCTGCGGCTGGGCCGGGAGGGCTACCGGGCCGTTCAGCAGGCGTCCCGCGATGTGGCGAGCACACTCGCCGCCCAGTTCGAGAAGCTGGGCGACTTCCACCTCCTCACCCGGGGCGACGAGTTGCCCGTCTTCGCGCTGACGACCGCGCCCGATGTGCGGGCGTACGACGTCTTCGACGTGTCACGGCGGCTGCGCGAGCACGGCTGGCTGGTGCCCGCGTACACCTTCCCCGCCAACCGACAGGACCTGTCGGTGCTCCGGGTGGTGTGCCGCAACGGTTTCTCCTCGGACCTCGCGGAACTGCTCATGGAGGACCTGCGCCTGCTGCTGCCCGACCTCCGCTCCCAGCGGCATCCGCTGAGCCACGACCGGAACGTGCCGACGGCGTTCCACCACTGAGGCAGGGCCCGGAGGTTCTATCCGCCGAGCCGGGCGAACCTCCGCACCGCCAGCGGGAAGAACACCGCGATCAGCGCCACCGGCCAGGCCACCGCGAGAAGTTCGGCATGGGCGGCCGCCCATGAACCTCCGGAGCCCCCGGGGTTGCCGAACAGTCCGCGGACCGCTGTGGCCGTCGCCGACATCGGGTTCCACTCGACGACCGCGCCCAGCCCGCCCGGCATCGACTCCGGTACCGCGAAGACGTTGGAGAGGAAGCCGACCGGCCAGACCAGGATCTGCACCGCCTGCACCATCTCGGGCCTCCCCGCCACCATCGCCAGCTGGATGCCGATCCACAGCATCGCGAACCGCAGCAGCAGGAGCAGCCCGACCGCGCCCAGCGCCGCGGTGAGCCCGTTGTGCCAGCGCCAGCCGACCGCGTACCCGACGCCGATCATCACCGCGAGCGCCGCCACCGACTGGAGCATGTCCGCGACGCTCCTGCCGACCAGCACCGAGCCGGAGAACATCGGCATGGCGCGGAACCGGTCGATGACGCCCTTGGTGAGGTCCTGGGTGACCGCGAGCATGGTCGCCTCCAGGCCGAACGCCATGGTCAGCGCGAGCATGCCGGGCACCAGGAACTCGGCGTGGTCACCGTCGACGCCTCGGCCGCCGCCGACCAGATACGTGAACATCAGCAGCAGCATCACGGGAAAGGCCAGACCGACGACGATCCGCACCGGCTGCCGCGCCCAGTGGGCGAGTTCGCGCCGGGTCATCGTCCACGAATCGGCCAGCACCCAGCCGGCCGCGCTCGTGCCGGCGCGCGTACCGATGGCACTCATGCGGCAACCTCCGCGTCCGTGCCCGTGCCCGTGAGCGCCATGAAGACCTCGTCGAGGGTGGGGCGGCGCACCGCGATGTCGTCCGCCTCGATCCCCGCCTCCTGCAGCGCCCGCACCGCCCGGGTGAGTGTCGCCATCCGGTCCCCGGCGGGCGCCCCGATCAGCCGCCGGTCGGCGTCGAGAACCGCGCCGTCCGTCAGGAGTGCCGCAGCGGACTCCAGTTGGGATGCGTCATGGACGACGACATCGATACGGTCCCCGCCCACCCGCGCCTTCAACGTGTCGGCGGTGCCGTCCGCGACCACCCGACCGCCGTCGATCAGCGAGATCCGGTCCGCCAGCTGGTCGGCCTCCTCCAGGTACTGCGTCGTCAACAGGACGGTCGTGCCCCCTCCGACCAGGGAGCGCACCGACGACCACACCTCGGCGCGGCCGCGCGGGTCGAGTCCGGTCGTCGGCTCGTCCAGGAAGAGCACCTCGGGGTCGGTGATGAGGGACGCGGCCAGATCGAGCCGCCGGCGCATACCGCCGCTGTACTCCTCGACCGGCTTGCGGCCGGTGTCCGCGAGCCCGAAGCGGGCCAGCAGTCCGTCGGCCCGTATGCCCGCCCGGCGTGCGCCCAGATGGTGCAGCCGGCCGAACATCTCCAGGTTCTGCCGTCCGCCGAGCTGCTCGTCGAGGGCGGCGTGCTGCCCGAGCAGTCCGATCCGCCGCCGGACCTCACCGGCTTCGCTCCGTACGTCGAACCCCACCACCTCGGCCCGGCCCCTGTCGGGGCGGAGCAGCGTGGACAGGATGCGTACGGCCGTGGTCTTGCCCGCACCGTTGGGCCCCAGCACGGCGTGCACCGTGCCTCGGCCGACCGTGAGATCGAGGCCGTCCAGGGCGCGCCTGCCCTTGTACCTCTTGTGCACATCGTCGAGAACGATCGCGTCCGCCACCTTCGCCACACCCTCTCGTCGCCACCGCAGGGCATCTAGTCAAACTTGACTAGATAGGGAAAGGTAACGGGATCCAACCCATTCGTCAAACTTGATTAGTCGAGATCCCCGGGATCCGGCACGCCGGTCGCGTACGGGTTCTCCTCACCCTCGGCGAGTACCCCGACGAACGGATCGCCCTCCCCCGCGAAGGTGTACGCGCCGCCCTCGATCCGCTCGATCAGCCCCCGCGTCCACTCGGCTCCCGCATCCGCCGAGTGGACCCACATGTTCATGATCTCGCCGATGTGACCGAGCGACTCGGGCCCACCCTCGGGCGTGTAGTACTCGGTGACCGAGGCCCGCCAGGCCGCCAGCCCCGCCACCCGCTCCTTGAGCAGCGAGACCGCTTCGGACCGTTCCAGGTCGACGATGAAGCCGATGCCCGCCGACAGCACATCCATCTTCTGGTCGTACGAGGTCAGCGCCGCACGGAGCAGGGCGAGGTACTCCTCGGTGCCCTTCTCGGTGATCTCGTACTCGGTACGGGGCGGGCCGCCCGCGGTGCTCGGGGCGACCTCATGGGCGATCAGCAACCCTTGCTTCGCCATCTGCTTCAGGGCGTGGTAGACCGAGCCCGGCTTCGCGTTGGACCACTCGTGGGCGCCCCAGTACTCCAGGTCGTTGCGGACCTGATAGCCGTGCGCCCGGCCGTGCTGGCGCACGGCACCGAGGACCAGCAGCCGGATCGCGGACATCCCACCCACCCTTCCTATTCAACTTTGACTAGAATAGCCCGCCTCCTCGGCGACCAGTTCGAACGCGGTCCGGCCGTCCAGGGACTCCCGGATGATGTCCGCATGCCCGGCGTGCCGGGCGATCTCCTCGACGAGATGGATCAGCAGCCAGCGCATCGAGCAGCGCTCGCCCTTCGGGAACCAGGGCGCCTCGGGCAGCGGGAACGTGTCGTTCATGCTCTCCACCGAGTGGATGAACTCCTCGGTCTCCGCCGCGACCTTCGCCCAGAACTCCAGCATCTGCGGGACCGTCTCGTCCCCGACCAGCCGGAAGCTGTCCGCCCAGGTCTCCTCGGTGCGGGCCTTCTCGTTGGGGCGCTGCTGGGCGAGGCACAGCCAGTTCAGCTCGGTCTCCGCGACATGCTTGAGCAGCCCGGAGAGGGAGAGTTCGCTGGCGCTGGGCCGGCTCGCCGCCTGTTCCTCGGTGAGTCCGAGCAGCGAGCGCCGGATCGCGCCGCGCTGGGCCTCGACGAAGGAGAGGAGCGCGCCGCGCTCGTCGCCGTGCGCCTCTGCGGGAACGTGAGTGACCATGATGTCCGCCCTTCGGGACCGTTCGAGCCTGCGCTCGGTGTCTTCCTGACACCGACCAAGCTACGGACACTTGCGGACAGCTTCCGTCCTCAACAGGCGTGCATCAGAGCGAGAACTCCGTCCGGCCGTGCTGGATCGAGATCCACTTCTGGGTGGTGAACGCCTCCACGGTGGCGTCGCCGTTCAGCCGCCCGGCCCCGGAGAACTTCTCGCCGCCGAACGCCACCATCGGGTCGTCCGCGATCGTGGAGTCGTTGACGTGGAACATTCCGGTGACGATGCGCTGCGCGAACCGCACCCCGCGCTCGGCGTTCCGGGTGTGCACGGCGCCGCTCAGCCCGTACGGGGTGTCATTGGCGATCCGTACGGCCTCCTCCTCGCCGTCGAAGGTCATCAGCAGCGCCACCGGACCGAAGATCTCCTGGGCGAGCAGCGGCGAGTCGTCCGGGAGCCCCGCGAGGACGGTCGGCTCGACGAGATTGCCGCGGGTACCGCCCCGAACGAGCGCCGTGGCACCTTCGACGACCGCCTGGTCGACCAGCGCGGTCAGCGCGTCGGCCTGGAAGGTGTTGATGACCGGGCCGATCTGGGTTTCGGGGTCGCGCGGGTCGCCGGTCCTGAGCGCCGCCACCTTGGCGATGAACTTCTCGGTGAACTCGGGTGCGAGGGAGCGGTCCACCAGGATGCGGTTGGCGGCCATGCAGACCTGCCCCTGGTAGACGAAGCGGCTGAAGACGGCCGCGTCGACCGCGTAGTCGATGTCCGCGTCGTCCAGCACCACCAGGGCACTGTTGCCGCTGAGTTCGAGGATGGTCCGCTTGAAGAGTCCGCCCGCGGTCGCACCGACATGGCGGCCGACCCGGTCCGAGCCGGCGAAGGAGATCACCTTGGGCACGGGGTGCGCTATCAGCGCGTCGCCGATCTCGGCGATGTCGGTGACCAGGACGTTGAGCAGTCCGGCGGGCAGCCCGGCGTCCTCGAAGATCTTGGCGATCAGTCCGCCGCCGACGACGGGAGCGTTCTGGTTGGGCTTGATGACGACCGCGTTGCCGAGTGCCAGGGCCGGTGCGACCGACTTCATCGTCACCAGGAAGGGAAAGTTGAACGGGCTGATCACGCCTATGACGCCGACGGGCAGCCGGTAGACGCGGTTCTCCTTGCCGTCCACCGGGGATGGCAGGATCCGCCCCTCGGGGCGCACCGCCTGCTGGATCGCCTCGCGCAGGAAGTCCTTGGCGCAGCCGATCTCGAACTCCGCCTTGAGCCGGGTGCCGCCCAGTTCGTCGTTGATCGCCCCGATGATGTCCTCGGTGCGCTCCTCGGTGATACGCAGGGCGCGTTCGAGGACGAGGCGGCGTTCGTACGGGTTGGTGGTGGCCCAGACCCGCTGGGCGCGCTCGGCGGCTCGGTAGGCCTCGTCGACCTCCTGCGCGGTGGCGACGGTGATGGCGGCGAGCTTTTCCCCGTTGTACGGATTGAAATCGATGATGTCCCACGAGCCCGTGCCGGTCCGCCACTCACCGTCGATGTACTGGTTGGCCAGCTCGTTGAAGAAGGACATGCGATCCCTTACTGCAGGTGCAGACTCCTGTTGATACGTCATCGTACTGATGAATCAGGAGAGTTGGAGAAGGCCGCGGAGCAGATCACGACTCTCCTCGGGACCCGGACTGTCGTGGTGGAGCCGCGTCATCGCCTTTTCGTACTGGGCGACTTCCTCGGCCTTGTCCAGATAGAGCGCACTTGTCAGCTGCTCCAAATAGACAATGTCCGACAGGTCGGATTCCGGGAATCGCAGCATCGTGAAGGAGCCGCTCTCTCCGGCATGCCCGCCAAAACTGAAGGGCATCACTTGAAGCGTGATGTTCGGCTGTTCCGACATTTCAATCAGATGCCGCAATTGCGTGCGCATCACCTCGCGTTCGCCGTACGGGCGGCGCAGTGCCGCTTCGTCCAGCACGGCATGGAAGCTCGGGGCGCGTTCGGAGACGAGGACTTTCTGCCGCTCGAGCCGGAGCGCGACCCGGCGGTCGATCTCGGCGACGGGGGCGCCGGACATGCCGCGGGAGACGACGGCGTGCGCATACGCCTCGGTCTGCAACAGACCGTGGACGAACTGGACTTCGTAGATCCGGATGAGCGAGGCCGCTCCCTCCAGACCGATGTATGTCTGGAACCAGCCGGGCAGCACGTCTCCGTAACTGTGCCACCAGCCCGCCACGTTGGCCTCGCGCGCCAGGCCGAGGAGCGAGTCGCGCTCCACCTCGTCCGTGACCCCGTAGAGCGTGAGCAGGTCCTCGACGTCCCTGGCCTTGAAGCTCACCCGTCCCAACTCCATGCGGCTGATCTTCGATTCGGAAGCACGGATGGAGTAGCCGGCCGCCTCGCGGGTGATGCCGCGCGAGTCGCGCAGCCGCCTGAGCTGAGAGCCCAGCAGGATGCGCCGCACCACGGATCCACTCGACTCGCCTGCCACCACTGGTCCAACCCTCCCCATCGCTTCCCGGGCATCGGGGCACCCCCTGAACCCCAAGAGCCGGATTCTGCCATCAAAATGCTTCAGCCCGTACTCATTCGATTACAGAAATGAGAAGACTTACAGAAAGCCATGAAACTGTCCGCAGGAAGAAATGAGCAAGAACCGGCACGGGGTCGGACAGGTCCGGCGCGTGCACGTGCATCTGCCCTTGCATCTGCTCAGCGCATTCGGAACCATGGGCCCCGCGCACCTGCGTGCTCGTTCGTGTTGTGCCGCTGTACCACCGCAGTACCGCTACAGCCGCGAATCCCGGGAGTGCCTCGCATGGGGACGAATGGATCGACGATGCTCGGGCCGTTACGGCAGGGGCTTCCCCCCATCGATCCCTCAGCCGCCTCCGGATCAGCCACCTGCACCCTGCCGGCCCGGTACGAAGCCGTCCGTGGGGCCCGCCAGTTCACCAAGGCGACGCTGGCCCGGTGGGAGCTGAGCGACCGATTCGACGACGTCGCCCTGGTCGTCTCCGAACTCGTCACCAACGCGCTGCGGCATGCGCTGCCCGAGGAGGCCCCGAGGGACCCTCAGGAGGCTCCGGTGAAGCTGCACTTGATGCGCTGGTCCTCACGCTTGGTGTGCGCGGTGCGCGACCCCAGTCAGGCGAGTCCGGTGGCGTCCGAGGCGCCGGACTCGGCGGAGTCGGGCCGCGGCCTTTTCCTGGTCGAGTCGTTCAGTGACGGCTGGGGCTGGCACCCGTCCCCCGCACTGGGTCCGGAGCATCCGCCCGCGGGCTCGCAGGCCCTGCGCGGCAAGGTGGTCTGGGCGCTGTTCCGGCTCTCCGACACCGCCTGACACGCGAAGCCCGGCGCGGCGTTCCGCGCGCACGGCCTGCGTTTTCCGCCCGTACGGCAGTCAGCCGCCCGCTATCAGGTGATCGAACTCCCCGTCCTTCACGCCGAGCAGCAGCGCCTCTATCTCGGCCGGCGTATAGACCAGGGCGGGCCCGTCGGGATGGCGTGAATTCCGCATCGCCACATCCCCGTCGGGCAACTTGGCGAACTCCACGCAGGATCCCTGGGAGTTGCTGTGCCTGCTCTTCTGCCAGACGACTCCGCGAAGCTCTGTGGCGGCCATGCCGTTGTACACGTGGTGCACAGGACGCTCCCCGAGTTGCAAGGTGCAAGTGTCAACTGGTTCGGATCATAGCTGTGTTCATATGCCGATGCATGAGCAGATGCACGTGCACGCGGGGTGTTCTCTTGATTACAGCTTTACCTTCGCCCGCCTGCCCGCTCTCCGGAGAGATAGACGGTCGGAGCGTCTATTTGGCTCCCGGCAGCAGGAGTTGCCCCGAAAATCGATCCGCACGCCCTGGTAACTTTGGGCGGTCTTTCATCAACAAGGGGGAATTCCAGGTGCACCCACTCGTACGAACCGGCGCCGTCGTCGTCGCGGGTCTGGCCGTCGCGGTCGCACTGACGGGTTGCGGCAGTGACAGCGGGAAGAGCGACTCGGACACCGGCGCTGCCGACGGGCCCACCTCGGCACCCGCCGACGGCGGCGACAGCGGTTCCGCGGGAGACGCCGCGGCGCTCGACGGGACGTGGGCCGGGATGACCGACGGCAAGGCCGTCGCCCTGTCCGTCACCGCCGGCAAGGCCGCGCTCGTCGCCGACGCCCACGTCTGCTCGGGCGAGGTGAAGGACATGGGCAAGGTGATGCTGGCGCTGAAGTGCACCGACGGCGACACCGCCCGCACCATGGGAGCCATCGCGTCCAACGACGGCAGGACGATCGTCGTGGAGTGGGACGCCGGCGGCAAGGACACGCTGGCCAAGACGGAGCCGGGTGCGCTGCCGACGGGACTGCCGGGCCTGCCCACCCCGTGACGCGGGAGCGGCGCCGGGCCGTTCAGCTCCGTCCGGCACCGCTCGTCCCGGGCCGGTCGCCCGCCCCGGCGTCCAGCGCCCGGGAGAACTCCTCCAGGGACTCCAGCAGCAGATCGGCTCCGTTCCGTACGACCGGATCGGATGTTCGCCCGCGCCGCTCGTCCTCCTCGTCCCACCGCTCCAGCGCCTCACGGACCGCCTCCCAGCGCGGTGCGCGGCGCTCCCGCACGTCCTTCGCGCCCTGCTCGGTGGCCCGACGCAGCGCGTCGGCGAGCTGCGCGGCGGCGGGGACGGGGATGGCATCACCCTCCGGCAGATGCGCCTCCATCAGCATCGCGGCCCGGCCCAGCTGGGCGAGGGCGTGCTGGGCGTCCTCGGCGGCCGTGCGGGAGAGGCCGCGGTGGCGCACGGGTTCGTGCTGGGCCCTCGCGACCGCCTCCTGCCAGGCCATACGGGCTTCGCGGGAGACGAGCAGCGCGGCGCGGACGTCCTCGGGGCCGCGCTCCGCCGGATCCGCGTACTGGTCGACGGCGCTGGCGGCGTACCGCCCGCCGGCCGCCAGCCAGTCGCCGAGCCGGTTGCGCAGCCGAGGGGTTTCCCAGGCCGGGTAGACGGCATACGAGATCATCGCGAGGAGCCCGCCCACCAGGGTGAGGACGACGCGTTCGCCCACGGTCTGCGACCAGGCTTCGCCCGCCATGCCGAGCAGGAAGACGACGTACGCGGAGACGCACGCCTGGCCGACCACGTACCCGGTGCGCATCAGCAGGTACATCAGCAGGGCGCAGACGATGGCGAGCGCGGCGGCGGGACCTGCACCGGGGTGGGTGGCCTGCACGATGGCGGTAGCGACGAAGACCCCGACGATCGTGCCGCCGAACCGGCCCGCGGCTCGGGCGTACGTCTGGGAGAACTCCGGCCGCATCACCATGACGGCGGCCATCGGCGCCCAGTAGCCGTGACCGAACGGCAGGGCGGCGCCGATGAGATAGCCGACGGCGACGACGACGGTGGCCCGGACGGCGTGCCGCAGGATCGGCGAACCGGGGCGCAGTTCGGCGCGCATCGCCCGCAGGACGACGGGCACCAGCCGCAACAGGGTGGGCCGGCGGCGGTGCGGGGCGATCGTGTCGGCCGCGTCATCGGCCTCCGCCCGGTCCTCCTTCGTCCCGTCGCCCTCGGCGGTCTCGATGACATCGGCGAGGAGCGCGCTGAGGCGGCGCGCCGCACGGCGCGCGGCTCCGGTGAGGATCGCCCCGGTGTCGGGGGTCCTCAGGGCGGCGACGGCGGGGGCGGGGAGGCGCACCGGGGCGCCGTGCCGGATGGCGCGGGCCGCGGCGTCCAGGACGGAGGCTGCGGCGGCGAGAAGCTCGCGGACCCGGTCGCGTTCCGGACCTTCGGCGGGGATGCCCACCGCCGGGTCCGCGAGCGAGGCGAGCACCGGCCTGATCCGTTCGGCGAGGCCGCGGGAGCCATGCAGTTCGGCGGGGCGGTGGCGGGCCTGGCGCGGGGTGACGGCGGCGGCGCTGCGGGCGGTCATCAGCGGAACCGGGTCGAACTCGGCGACCGGGTCGTGGCGCAGCCTGCGGGCGTAGTCGGCCTCCGCCGCCAGTGCGTCGGCGAGGGCGTCGCGCTGGGCGCCCCATCTGCGTATCGGAAACAGGACGATCAGCGCCGCCTGGACGACCCCGCCGAACGCGATCATCACGGCGTGTACGGCCGCCTGGGCGACGGAGGTGGGCAGGGTGATCGTGACCAGCATGATGCCGACGTTGGACGCGGCGATGATGCCGCCCGTCGGCCCGGCCGCCCAGGTCAGCCCGGCCAGGAACGTCCAGAGGACCAGCAGGGCCATGAACAGCGGAAGATGGGCGCCGGTGAGATAGCCGAGGAACGTCGATACCGCGAGACTCGCACCGGAGACCAGGGCCAGGACGGGCCGGGGGCGCCAGCTGCGCTGGAAGGTGGCGATGGCCGCCTGGAACGCGCCGAACGCGGAACTGGCGGCGACCACCGGCCCGAAGAAGGCGAGGCCGACCCCGATGACCAGGGCGAGTCCGGCCGCACCACGGATCGCGATGAGCGGTTCGAGGCGCCGTCGCTCGATCGTCAGCCCCGAGCGGGCGGTCTCTCTCAGTGCCCGGAGCCAGCTCATGGACCGAGCCTAGCCGGAATGCCCCTTATGGGGATTTACGGTCATCCGGTCGACAGAGGGGCGCCGCCGGTCGCGTACGCCTCGCTACCGGGGACCGTCGATGCCCGGCCGCCGCTCGCCCATCCGGGCCCGGTCGGCGGCGGCCGTGCCGTGCGCCCAGCCCTCGCCGTCCGTCACTCCGCGCACCCGGGTGCTGGTCGTCCGAGGGAACATCCGGTCCGCGGCGTCCGTGACCGCCACGTCCCGCGCCGCCAGGACCGGCAGCAGATCGCCGTCGGCGGCAACTCCCTCAGAGACCGAGGCCGCGGTCACCCGGGCGGTGTCGGACGCCAGGCGCGCACCCAGCCGCTGGACGTACGCCATCAGGAAGGACTGCCGGAACGTCTTGGTCCGCTTGCGTCCGCCGGCCCGCTGGCCCGCCTCGGCCTTCGTCATCGCCGCCGTGCCCTGGACCAGCAGGGAGGTGTACAACAGCTCCACCGCCTCCAGGTCCGGCTCGAAGCCGACGACCGTCGAGAAGCCGAACTCGCTGTTCCACACGGCACGGCAGCGGTTCGCGGAGGCGACGGCGTCGAGCAGGATCGCCTTCGCCGTCTCGTACGGGGCATCGACCCCGATCCGGCAGGCGCCCGGTGCCTCCTTGCTGTGCGTACGGGCGGCGAGGAGGGCCTCGTCGATGGAGTGCCGGGCCATCAGCTCCTGTGCCTTGGTGGTGAGGGCCTCCGCCTCCTCCGGGAACCCGGTCGCCTCCGCCTTCGCGAGCAGCGCGCGGATCCGGGTCAGCATGCGGGGTTCGTCGTGCGCGGGCGGCAGATCGAGCAGGCGGCCGGGGGCGCCGGGCGGCGGGCCGACCGGCTCGATCGAGGGGAGCCGGAGCAGCAGCCGGTAGAGACCGAGGAGGGCGGAGGCGTACGAGAACCGGTCGGGCCGGTTCCGCGGCGGCGGCGCGGGCAGCTCGGCCAGCTGGGACCGCCAGCGGGGCGGCAGCTGCTCGTACCGGCCGGTCTCCGAGGTGATCAGCCCGGCGGCGAGCCCGGCCCCGGTCTCGTCGAGTTCGCGGCGGACGATCCGCACGACATCGGCGGGCTGCCAGCCACGCTCCCAGGCCCGGCGGAGAAACTCCTCTCCGCGCCGGACCAGTTCCGCGTCGGCCGCCGGATCGGCGGCGAGGAGGGAGGCACCGGCGTCGAGACCGGCGTCGCCGTCCGAGTAGAGGGCTGCCGAAAATGCCTGGTCGATCACCGGTTCCATGAGGTCAGGGTAGGCAGGGCGGCGCGGCGGGGTAGGCCTGGCCCTACCGCGGATACGGGTTCTGGTGGTCGTGTCCGGAGGTTCCGCGCGCGGTTCGATCGAAGACATGACCTCCACTGCTGCCGCCGACGCGGTACGGCTCCGCTCCGTCCGACGCTCGTACGGGAACCTCGACGCCCTCGGCGGCGTCGACCTCACCGTCCGCCCCGGCACCTTCACCGCCGTCATGGGGCCCTCCGGCTCCGGCAAGTCGACGCTCCTGCACTGCGCGGCCGGGCTCGACCGGCCGACGTCCGGCACGGTCGAGGTCGGCGGAACGGCGCTGAATGGGCTCAGCGAGCGCCGGCTGACACTGCTGCGCCGGGACCGGATCGGTTTCGTCTTCCAGTCGTTCAACCTGGTCCCCTCGCTGACCGCCGCCCAGAACGTGGCGCTGCCGCTGCGGCTCGCGGGACGCCGGCCGTCCCGTACCGAGGTGCGCGCCTCACTCGCACGGGTCGGACTCGCCGACCGGGCGGACCACCGGCCCACCGAACTCTCCGGCGGCCAGCAGCAACGGGTGGCACTGGCGCGGGCCCTGATCACCCGGCCCGCGGTGCTCTTCGGGGACGAACCGACCGGCGCACTGGACACCGCGACGAGCCAGGAGGTGCTGGTGATGCTGCGGGAACTGGTGGACCGGGAGGGACAGACGATCGTGATGGTCACGCATGATCCGGTGGCGGCGGCGTACGCGGACCGGGTGGTCTTCCTGGTCGACGGACATGTCGCGGACGACCTGACCGGACTCTCCGTGGAACGGATCGCGGCCTGGACGGCCGCAGCGCGCCCGAGCGCGGCCCGTGCGGACACTGCGATCAGGGATCGCGCGGAGGTGGCATCGTGCTGACCCTCGCCCTGGCCGCGCTGCGGACCCGCTGGACCGCTCTCATCGGCACCTTCGTCGCGCTCGCGCTCGGCGTGGGGCTGACCGCGACCATGGGGCTGGGACTCGCCTCGACCTTCGACGCGCCGGACCGGAAGCCGCAGCGATTCGCCGCATCGCCGGTGGTGGTGAAGGGCATCGACACGCTGACCGTGCGGGTCCGACGCGGACCGTCCACCGCTCACGTCACCAGGAGACTCGCTCATCCACACCCTGTGGATATCAAACTCCTGCGCGACCTGGCGGCGCTCGGACCGGTGGCCCGCGACGGACAGGACGTCGGCGGCGGCCCGGACGCCGTGGGTGTGGACGCCCCCGTCGCCGAGGTCCGCCGCGTCGTGGGCGACCGCGCGGAGGTCCTCACCGGCGACGAACGCCGCCGCGCCGACCCGGTGACCGCGCGGGACGCCGAGGCCCTGTCGGCCGTGAACGCCCTGCTCGGCACGGCGGGCTCCGTCGCCGCGTTCGTCTCGGTCTTCGTCGTCGCGTCGACGTTCGCCTTCGCGGTGGCACTGCGCCGACGGGAGTTCGGTCTGCTGCGCACGGCGGGCGCCACCCCCGGCCAGCTGCGGCGACTGCTGCTGGTGGAGGCAGCCGTGGTCGGCACCCTCGCCTCGGCGGCCGGATGCGCACTGGGCGACCGGGGCGCACCGCACCTCGCCCGGCTCCTGGTCGACGGCGGGATGGCGCCCTCCTGGTTCACCATCCGCCCCACGGCCTGGCCGCTCCACGCGGCGTTCTGGACCGGCCTGACCGTGGCACTGACCGGCGTCTGGGCGGCGTCGCGACGAGCAGGCAGGACCGGTCCGGCCGAGGCGCTGCGCGAGGCCGACATCGATGCGGGCGTGCTGCCACCCGTGCGTCGGCTACTGGGCTTCGCGCTGCTCGCGGGGGCCGGGTTCCTGATGACGAAGTCGCTGGTCACAGACCCGTCCGGGCTCCTGAAGCGGAAGACGTACATGACACAGCCGATGGTGCTGATCACCGGTGTCGCCCTGCTCGCGCCACTGCTCGTACGCCCTGTGACCCGGCTGCTCCGGCTTCCCGGGGCGACCGGAATGCTCGTACGGGCCAATGCGGCGGCGTCCCTGCGCCGTACGGCCGCCGTGGCCGCTCCCGTACTGATCGCGGTGGCGCTGGCCGGCTCGGTGCCGGGTTCCGCGACGACGGTGGCCCGGGCGAGGGGCGCCGAGGCGCGCGAGCACACCCGGGCCGATCTGGTCGTGACGGGCGCGGACCTCGAGGTACGGCGGATCCCCGGGGCGATGCTGTCCGCGTCCGCGTCGACCGCGGTCTTCGTACGGGAGGAGGGCACCGCGCTCATCGAGGCGGAGGCGCGGGCCGTCGACGACGCGAAGACACTCGCGGCCGTCGAGCGGCTGCCGGTGGTGGCGGGCGATGTCCGTGACCTCGACGACCGTTCGATCGTCGTGAACGAGGAATGGGAACATCACACGGTGGGCGCGACGGTACGGGTATGGCTCGGCGACGGCCGCCCGGTGTCGCTGCGGATCGCGGCGGTGCTGGCCATCGGTACGGGGAACAACGGCGCGTACGTCACGGCGGCGAACGCACCGACGGCTCCGGTGGACCGCATCGACGTACGCCTCACCCCCGGCGCGGACAGGACGGCGGTCGCCGCCGCACTGCACGGCACCGGTGGCACAGTGCGGACGACGCAGCAGTGGCTGGCCGCCACACATCCGCGCTCCAGCCCGCAGACGCGGCTCGGCCTGCTGGTGGTGCTGGGCATCGCCCTCGTCTACACGGCGATCGCGCTCGCCAACACGCTGCTGATGGCGGGATCCGTACGGTCCGCGGAGCTGGGCGCACTGCGGCTGGCCGGGGCGACCCGCACGCGGGTCCTCGGGATCGTCGCCGGGGAGACGCTGCTCGCGGTGGCGCTGGGGGCGGCGCTCGGCATGGCCGTGACCGCGGTCAACCTGGCAGGACTGGGCGCCGCACTCGCCTCACTGTCCGCACCGGTGACGGTGTCGGTGGAGTGGCCGGTGGTGGGGGCTGCGGCCGGGGTGTGCACGGTGGTGGCGGTGGCGGCGGCGATGCTCCCACGGGCCGTACGGCGCCGGTGAACCGGAGCGCGGGTCGGCGCGGGCTGTGACTGCTGAACATCACGACCATCGCGATGATCACGACGATCGGCACGATCACGGTGAGCGCCGGTCCGACCGGGTTGCGGTGGCCGTACACAGCGGTCGGTGCCCCACCTGCTGGTGCCCCACCTGCTGTGGCCGAAGCGCCCCGACCTGCGAACCGCCTCTGTATCCGGGCGAGTTCGCGGGCAGCTCAGCGCAGAAGCACGAGATTCCCCCGTACGTGACCCGCCTCGCTCACCTCGTGGGCCCGGAAGACCTGCCCCATCCAGCCGTACCGGATCCTGCAGTCGACCGGGTCGACCCCGGCGGCACCGTGAACGAACCCGGCCATCGGAACCCGCCCTCCAGCCGGCCCCGCCCCGCTGTCAGTCCCACCTGCCAGACTCACGCACATGACCGAACGCTGGGCTCTGGCCACCACAGAGACCGGCGGCGCCCGCCTCACCCCTCTGACTGCCGGCGGCCTCCCCGCCGCCCCGGTCCTGACCGAACCCGACCTCGTGGAGGCAGTCCGTTCCCGT
Organism: Streptomyces sp. NPDC057565; assembly: GCF_042801455.1. Lineage (NCBI taxonomy): Bacteria > Bacillati > Actinomycetota > Actinomycetes > Kitasatosporales > Streptomycetaceae > Streptomyces > Streptomyces sp. NPDC057565. The sequence continues at coordinate 62,019 of NZ_JBHVFU010000002.1, forward strand.
CCGGACGTCATCCGCTGGGTCTGGCGGTCGACCGCCGAGATCTATCCCCGTCTGCTCGACGCGGGCGTACGGATCGACCGCTGCTACGACATCGAGGCAGCCGAGTCCCTCCTCCTCGCACACGAGGGCCGGCTCGGCGAACCCCGCTCCGCCGCGGCCGCCCACGCCCGCCTCCGTAACGCCCCCGTACCCCCCGATCCCCCCTCCCGCGCCGCGGAGCCCGGTTCGCAGTCCTCCCTCTTCGAGCCGCAGTCCGGCATGGACATCCCCTTCGACGCGCTCCTCCAGGTGTACGCGGAGCAGCTCCGCCGCCACGACGCCACCGCCCACCCCGGCCGCATGCGTCTGCTGACGGCCGCCGAGTCGGCCGGAATGCTGGTCGCCGCCGAGATGAACCGGGCCGGCCTGCCCTGGCGGGCCGACGTGCACCGGGAGCTCCTGCACGACCTGCTGGGCGAGCGGTACGCCGGCGGCGGCGAACCCCGCCGACTCGCCGAGCTGGCCGAAGAGGTGTCCACGGCGTTCGGCCGTCGGGTCCGCCCGGACCTTCCCGCCGATGTGGTCAGGGCGTTCGCGCAGGCCGGGATCAAGGTGAAGTCGACCCGCCGCTGGGAGCTGCAGGAACTGGACCATCCGGCCGTGAAGCCGCTGATCGAGTACAAGAAGCTGTACCGGATCTGGACGGCGCACGGCTGGAGCTGGCTCCAGGACTGGGTGCGCGACGGCAGGTTCCGCCCCGAGTACCAGCCGGGCGGAACCGTCAGCGGCCGCTGGACCACCAACGGCGGCGGGGCGCTGCAGATCCCCAAGGTGATACGGCAGGCGGTCGTCGCCGACGAGGGCTGGCGGCTGGTCGTCGCCGACGCCGACCAGATGGAGCCGAGGGTTCTGGCCGCGATCTCCCGCGACCCCGGCCTGATGGAGGTCGCGGGCCATGACGGCGACCTCTACACGGCGCTGTCGGACCGCGCCTTCCACGGCGACCGCGACCACGCCAAGCTGGCGCTGCTGGGAGCGATCTACGGCCAGACCTCGGGCGACGGCCTGAAGAACCTCGCGGCGCTGCGACGACGCTTCCCGCTCGCCGTGGCGTATGTCGACGACGCGGCGAAGGCGGGCGAGGAGGGCCGTCTCGTACGGACCTGGCTGGGCCGGACCAGTCCGCCGGCGGCCGGGAGCGGCGACGACGACGAGGCCGGCATCCCGCAGGAGAGCGACGAGCAGCCTTCCGTGGAGGGCGAGTTCACGCCGGGCTACGCCTCGACGAACGCCAGGGCGCGCGGCCGCTTCACCCGTAACTTCGTGGTGCAGGGCAGCGCCGCCGACTGGGCGCTGCTGTTCCTGGCCGCACTGCGCCGGTCCCTGGCCGCCGCCGGTCTCCGGGCCGAACTGGTCTTCTTCCAGCACGACGAGGTGATGGTGCACTGCCCCGAGGAGGAGGCCGAGGCAGTCGTGAAGGCGATCCGGGCCGCCGGTGACCTGGCGGGGCGGACCGCCTTCGGCAGGACGCCGGTGCGCTTCCCTTTTACGACGGCGATCGTGGAACGCTACTCCGACGCCAAGTAGCAGAACTCAGCCGTCGGGGTGCTCGGCCTCCTCCGTCCCGGGCTCGCCCTTCCGCAAGGGGTTCGTGGGCTGCGTGGGCCGCGTCGGCTTCGTGGGCTGCACTGTCTCCACAGGCGGAACGACGCGCCCTGTACCCGCACCCGGCCCTCCGAACCCGCCGAACCCGGCCAGCCCGTGGTCGTAATGCACGGCCCGCAGATGCTGATGCCGGTGCCGGGCATTGAGCAGATGGATGACGTACGCCGCCAGCGCGATCATCGCCAGGACGACCGCCACGGTGATCAAGGTGTCCATGAGAGACGGCCCCCTTCGCGCGCGCAGGCCGAGACTTCTTCAGGCTACTCCGCGAGCCGTCCGCACAGGGCGCCGACCGAACGGGGGAAACGCCCCGGACCAGGAACGTTTCCCTTCCGGCCCGGACCGGGCGCGCCCCGCGCCCCAGTGCGTCGCCCGGGCACCGGGTGCATGCCCGCGCAGCGGTGGTGCGCGACCGATGCTCTGGTCGTGGCCGCCGGTGCCGTCCCCGGGGGTTCCGCAGGGCCCGGCGCCGACGAACCCGGACCGGCTGCTGCCGCGCCTGATGGGGAAGCCGATGAAGCAGCACCCGGAGCCGCTCGTGCGGTACGCGTAGCCGCCCCGCGGATCGGCGAACGTCCGCGTCTTCTCGCTCGCCCGACGGGTCTCTCCACGGAACTCTCCTCGTCTGCGGGGCAATTGCCGAAACCGTTGCCGCGCACATGTCACCTTCCGGAGATCCCGTCCCCTCCACTTCGCCTCATGGGCCCCTGTGACCGGCGGCGATAGGCTCCGCGCATGGCCACGACCGAGCGCGAGATCACCGAGCCCGTCGACCTCTGCCGCCCCGACGGGAGGCTGAACCCGGCGGCCGTCGGGTGGTCCCGGCGCCCCCTGCACCGGGCGAATCTGCGCGGCTGGGGCCGGACCAAGCGGTGGGAGTACTGGTGCGTGACCACGCCCACCCATCTCGTCGCGCTGACCGTGAGCAGTCTCGACTTCCTGGCGCTGAACACGGTGTACGTGCTCGAGTACGGGGCGGGCGGCCGCGAGACCGAACGCACCGCGATCGTCCCGGGAGGCCGCGGCGTCCACCTCCCGCAGACGATCGCCGGAGCTCCCGCACCCACCGGCGGAGGGACCACGGACACCGTGGTCGGCCCGGAACGCCCCACAGGCACCGCGGTCAGGATCGAGATCCGCGAGGAACCCGGCGGCACCCGCCTCCGGGCGCGCTGCCTGACCCCGCAGAAGGAACCCGTCGAGGTCGACCTCTTCGCCGCCCTGCCCACCGGCCACGAAACGCTCTCCGTCGTCGTGCCCTGGAGCGAGCGCCGCTTCCAGTACACGTCCAAGCACACCGCACGCCCCGCCTCCGGCACGGTCCGGATCGGCACACGGGTCCTGGAGTTCGGCGCCGACGGCGACGCCTGGGCCACCCTCGACCACGGCCGGGGCCGCTGGCCGCGCTCGGTCGACTGGAACTGGGGTGCCGCCTCGGGCCGTACGGACGGCCGGACCGTCGGCCTCCAGTTCGGCGGGCGCTGGACGCAGGGCACCGGTTCCACCGAGAACGCGCTCTGCGTGGACGGCCGGCTCAGCAAGATCGGCGAGGAGCTGGAATGGCGCTGGAGCCCCACGGACCACCTGGCCCCCTGGACGATCCGTACCCCCGGGAGCCCCCAGGTCGACCTGGCCTTCACCCCGTTCCACAACCGCTCCACCCGCACCGACGCCGGCCTGCTCGCCAACCGCACCGATCAGTGCTTCGGCCACTACAACGGCCGGATCAGGGACGACCGGGGCCAGGACATCGTCGTCGAGCAGCTCCTCGGCTGGGCGGAGGACGTCCATATGCGCTGGTGATCTCCCCGGCATCCGGCCACGGCAGTAGGTTCCCCTCATGCGAATAGGCCACCTGCTGGGCACGGGACGATCTGCCGATGTGTACGCGATGGACGAGGCATGGGTCCTGCGCCGCTACCGCGACAGCAGTGATGCCAGACCGGAGTTGGCCGTGATGTCCTACCTCTCGGCCTTCGGCTACCCGGTCCCCCGCCTCGGCCCGAGCCCGGCCGCCGCCACCCCCTCCGACCTCGTACTGCAACGCCTGACCGGCCCGACCATGCTCGAGTCCCTGCTCTCCGGCGCACTCACCGGGGACGAGGGAGCCGCGATCCTCGCCGGTCTCCTCACCGACCTGCACACGATCCCGGCCAGGCTCTCCCCGGAGCCCGAGGACCGGATCCTCCACCTGGACCTGCACCCGGACAACGTGATGCTGACGCCCGACGGCCCGGTGGTGATCGACTGGCGGACCGCCACGGAGGGGCCACCCGCCCTCGACCGGGCCATGTCGTCGCTGATCCTGGCCCAGGTGGCGGTCGACCGCACCTCCCCGCTGGCCACGGGCGCCCGCTCCCTGCTCACCGCACTGCTCCCCCACCTCGCCGACCAGGGCGGTATCCCGGACGCCCAGCTGGCCCAGGCGGTCTGCCGCCGCGCGGCGGACCCGAACCTGACGCAGGACGAACGGGAGTTCATCGACGAAGCGGCCGGCCTGATCAGCGAGTGGGCCGGATGAGGATCGGTCCGACGACGGGTCGCTGAGGGGCGACGGCGGCCTCGGTGTGCCGGACGACCCGGAATACCCAAGGGCTGCAGCAGGCCCTCCTCGTCCTACAGCGGCCGCGCGAATGTCTCCTCGAAGACCGCGGTGATCAGACTGCGGACGTCCTCACCGCTCATCCCCTCCTCGTGCGCCCGGCGCATCCAGTCCGAGAGCCCGGCACGCAGCGGGGAGTCGGCGCCGGTCAGGGGTTCGGCCAGGGAGTGCGTGATGAACGTCCCCGCGCCCTGGCGGACCTCGACGAGACCGGCCCGTTCCAGTTCCCGGTACGCCTTCAGCGTGGTGTTCGGGTTCACCTTGGTGGCCGCGGCCACCTGTGCCGCGGTGGGCAAGCGGTCGCCCACGGCCAACACGCCCATGCGCAAGGCCTGTTCGACCTGCCTGACGATCTGCAGGTAGGTGGGGACGCCGCAGCGGCGATCAATGCGGAACGCCATCACTTCGTTCACTTCGCTCCCCCCTTCCTGCCGTTCCTGTCCTCCCGCACCGCGGCGGTCGGCGTCCTCCGCGTGCAGCGCCCCTCCAGCCTATGCCGCCGCCCGGTACGGACGACGGTCCGCGAACCGGTGCCGGGAGAAGGCCCGACATGCCCTCTGCCTCGCGGTTCACAATGGACGTCGGCCGACCCGGACCACGATGAAGGCGATCAGCAGCGCGCTGAGGCCTCCCAGGATTCCGGCCCCGGTCCACTGCATGGCCGGCATCTGGTCGTAGCCGAAGTACTCGACCGTGGCGTTGACGATGCCCTTGTCGGCGAGGCACGCCTCGTACTTCTCCTCCTGGACACAGGTGCCGTAGCCGAAGAGCTCCCCGGAGGCGGTGCTGACCCAGTTGTCCATCTGGACCGCGTCCGAGAGCTTCGCCGGGAACTCGGCGTCGATCGGGTAGGAGATCCGGCGCGGGGTGGCCAGCTCGGGCCGGACGAACGACCAGGCGACCTGCGTCACGACGGCGAAGAGGAACGTGCCGACCATGGCGGCCAGGACCCGGCGTGCGATCAGTCCGATCGCGATGCCGCCGACGGCGGTGAACAGGGTGAGCGCGGCGAGCATCGGCCCGGTGTTGTCGAACACCGTGCCCTGCATCCAGTCCCCCTCGCCGAACACGCGGACCGCCCGCCACCACCACGTGAACAGGGAGCCGAGGACGATCGTGGGCAGCAGAACCAGAATCAGACCGGTGCCCAGCTTGTAGCTCAGCCACCGCTTGCGCGGCACGGACTGCGTGGTGGCCAGCTGCGCCGTGCCCTGCTCCTGGTCGGAGGCGATCAACGGGGCGCCGCAGAAGACCCCGAGGATCACGGGCAGCGCACTCAGAATGGGCACGGTCTTCTCAAGCTTCGAGTGGATCGCCAGGACCACGCCGCTGTCGACCTTGTCGGCAGACCTGCCCGGCCAGCCGGCGCCGCGCACGGCGTCCAGCGAGGCCGCACGCTGGTAGACGAGCCAGACGGCGCCCAGGACGGTGAGCGCCGCCACCATCAGGAACATGACGCGATGCTGACGGAACATCAACCAGGCCAGGCCGCGCATCCGCAGCAGGCCCCTCCGGCTGCCGGCGGTACCGGCCGGGGTGTGGGTGAGAGTGCTCATGCCGCACGCTCCGCTCGCCGGTCGGGCCGGGCGGTGGGGGTGAGCAACGGCGGCGCTTCGGGCGAACGGAGATAGGCGAGCAAGATCTCTTCCAGACTGGGTTCCATCGACCGCCAGTCGCCGTGCACGGGACCCTCGGTCCGTATCAGGGCGTTGAACTGGCGACCTGTCGTACGGGCCTCGACCACGGTGTGAAGCGCCAGCCCTGCGGGAAGCTCCCCGGACTCCCCCACCGCTCCGGTGACCAGCTTGTGGCGTGCCATCAGCTCGTCCGTCTCACCGGCCATCCGGATCCGCCCGCCGGAGACGACCAGCAGGTAGTCGCACATGTCCTCCACTTCGGTGAGCATGTGGGACGACATCAGTACGCTCGTGCCGCGCTCGGCGGCCTCGGCCATCAGCAACGCGCTCATCTCGTCCCGGGCGAGCGGATCGAGATCGGCCATCGGCTCATCCAGCAGCAGCAGGTCGGGCCGCTTGCCGAAGGCGAGCGCGAATGCCACCCGGGTGCGCTGCCCCCCGGACAGGGTGCCGATCCGGGCATGCAGCGGAACATCGCCGGCCCGCACGATCCGCTCGGCCGCCGCCTGGTCCCAGCGCGGGTTGAGTTCCTGCCCCGTCCTGAGCGTCTCGGCGACGGTGAAGCGCTTGAACAGCGCCTTCTCCTGGCCGAGGAAGGCGTATCGCGGCATGACGCCGGGAGAGTCCACCGGCACCCCGAACATGCGCAGTTCGCCCGTCGTGCCCTCCACCAGCCGGGTCGCGATGCCCAACAGGGTGCTCTTTCCCGCCCCGTTGGGCCCCACCAGTCCACAGATCCGCCCGGCGGGCAGCCTGAACGAACAGTCCTGAAGCGCCCATCCGCGCCGGTACTTCTTCCCCAGCCCCTGCGCCTCAAGGGCCCACGGGCTCCCGGCGGTGTCCGGAGTGGTCATGTCGGGTACACCCTCCTCAGATTCAACTAGTCAACTAGTGGAATCATGGTCTTGGCCGCTCGCGCCTGTCAACCGCCGCCGGGCCGGACCCCGCGCCCGACTCTGCGTGCGCCCGCGGCCACGGACGTCTCGGCCCCAGCGCCCGAGACGGGCACCGATCTCGTCCGGACATGAAAGAACCCCAGGTCACGTTGAGTGAGTCCTGGGGTTTCCCTGAGCCGCCTCCGGGATTCGAACCCGAGACCCTCCATATGACGAATTCGTCAGCGATCAGTCGCCACTAACCCTGAGAAGTACGCCCGGTCCGCCACCTCCGGATCGGAGACCTGCAAGAGGTTCTCCAGCAACCGGTTCAGGATGTCGCGCGGCGTTTCATCGGCTCGCACAGACCCGGAGCGCACATACGGTGGCTCCCGGTGCCCCATATCGACCCGTAAGCGCCAGTCGTCGCCGACGGCTCCGATTGTCGATACGTTGCTCTGCCGGGAGCCTAGCCAGTTGCCGAGATGGGTGTCACTCGGGTCGATGGACGTCTCCATCGGCGGTGTGGCTCTCACCGGTTGTCTGGTGTATTAGTTAGCTTCCTCCTTATTTGTCCGTAGTCAAGAGAAGAAGCAAAAAAGATTCACCACGGATGGGGCGGCCCGGACGCTGCATGGCGGGTGGTGGCCCGAAGGGCTCGCTGAACCGATGGCGGACAGGGCGGCACCGCCGCCGGGGAACGGACCCAGGACATGCACCAGCCAGTAGCCCGAAGGAAAAGCCCCAGGTCACGACGGGTGAGTCCTGGGGTCTCCCTGAGCCGCCTCCGGGACTCGAGCCCGATACCCATGGACGGGGCGGCGTACGCCGACGCGGTGTCGGAGCACGCCGCCCTGGAGTGGGACGAGCTGCGGGCTGCGGCCCGTGAGCTGCCGACCCCTACTTCGGGTCGCGGTTGAACAGCGACTTGGACCAGACGTGGCCGAGCACGGCCAGCCCCACGCACCAGGCCACGGCCAGCCACCCGTTGTAGCCGATCTCGGTACCGAGCAGCAGCCCGCGCAACGTCTCGATGGCCGGGGTGAACGGCTGGTACTCGGCGATCGGCTGGAACCAGCCCGGCATCGCGTCGACCGGCACGAACGCGCTGGAGATGAGCGGCAGGAAGATCAGCGGCAGGGCGTTGTTGCTGGCCGCCTCGGCGTTCGGGCTGGACAGACCCATCCCGACCGCGATCCAGGTGAGCGCCAGGGCGAACAGCGTGAGCAGTCCGACCGCCGCGATCCACTCCAGGACGGTGGCATTCGTGGACCGGAAGCCGATCGCCACGGCGACGGCTCCGACGAGTACCACGCTCATCACGCACTGCAGCACGCTGCCGACGACGTGCCCGATGAGCACCGACTCGCGGTGGATCGCCATCGTGCGGAAGCGGGCGATGATGCCCTCGGTCATATCGGTGGCGACGGACACCGCGCTGCCGATCGTGGTGCCGCCGATGGTCATCAGCAGGATGCCCGGGACGAGGTACGCGATGTACTCGGACCGGTCGGCACCGCCGTCGCCGATGCCCGCGCTCATCACATCGCCGAAGATGTAGACGAAGAGCAGCAGCAGCATGACCGGGGTGAGCAGCAGGTTCAGCGTCATGGACGGGTAGCGCCGTGCGTGCAGGAGGTTGCGGCGCAGCATCGTGGACGAGTCGCGTACGGCGAGGGAGAGGGAGCTCATCGGACATCCTCCTTGGGCTGGTTGGGGATGCCGGCGCCGCCGGTCAGAGCGAAGAACACGTCGTCGAGGTCGGGGGTGTGCACGGTCAGCTCGTCCGCCTCGATGCCGGCCGAGTCCAGCCAGTCGAGGATGGAGCGCAGCTCGCGCTGGCTGCCGTCGCTGGGGATCTGCAACGACAGCGCCTCGTCGTCCCGGGAGGCCTCGCGCAGGGCGACGGCGGCGCTCTGGTACGCGGCCGGGTCGGCGAAGCGCAGCCGCACGTGTCCGCCGGGGATCAGCCGCTTCAACTCCTCGGCGGTGCCCTCGGCGGCGATCTTCCCGTCGTTGAGCACGGCGATGCGGTCGGCGAGCTGGTCGGCCTCCTCCAGGTACTGGGTGGTGAGGAAGACGGTGACGCCGCCCGCGACGAGCTCGCGGATGATCTGCCACATGTTGTGGCGGGAGCGCGGGTCGAGGCCGGTGGTCGGCTCGTCGAGGAAGATGATCCGCGGGTTGCCGACCAGCGTCATGGCGATGTCGAGGCGGCGCTTCATGCCACCGGAGTAGCTCTGGGCGGGCTTCTTGGCGGCGTCGGTGAGGTCGAAGCGCTCCAGCAGCTCGGCGGTGACGCGCCGCCCCTCGCGCTTGGAGAGGTGGTGCAGGTCCGCCATGAGGAGCACGTTCTCCTCGCCGGTGATCAGCCCGTCGACGGCGGAGAACTGCCCGGTGACGCCGATCGCGGCACGCACCCCGTCCGGGGACGTCGCGATGTCGTCGCCCGCGACCTGGGCCTGCCCGCCGTCGGCGGTGATGAGCGTGGACAGGATCTTCACAGCGGTGGTCTTGCCGGCGCCGTTGGGTCCGAGCAGCGCGAACACGGACCCGGCCGGGATGTGCAGATCGATGCCGTCGAGGACGGTCTTGTCGCCGTACGACTTGCGCAGACCGACGGTGGAGACGGCGGCCGGCGACGGGTGACCGTCCCCCCGCCTGGACGTGGGCATGACAGGAGAAGGCATGGGGCCCTCCGCTCGAAGGCTGAAGTGGGTTGGGGATGGGGCCGGTTGTGGATGTGGCGCTCAGGACTTGGCGCGGCGGATGTCGATGTTGCCGTGCCGGGTGCGGGCGCGGACCTTGACGGCGCCCTCGGCCTTCTCGGGGGCCTCGGACGCGGCGAGCGTGTTGCGCACCTGGCCGGAGCCCGAGCTGACGTCGAGCCAGGCGGCCGTGCCCTCGCGTACGCCGACCTCGATGGCGCCGTAGGAGGTCTCCAACTGGACGGTGCCACCGGCCACTTCGCCCACACGCAGGGTGCCGTGGGCGGTGGTGGCGGTGACCGAGTCCTCGGCACGCCGGATCTCGATGTCGCCGTTGGCGCCGCTCACCCGCAGCTCGCCGGTCGCGGCGCCGACGGTCGTGGTGCCGTGCGAGTTCTTCAGGACGGCGGGGCCGTCGACGAGGCCGACGCGCAGGCTGCCGGAGCTGGTGGTGATCTCGGCCATGCCCTCGACCCGGTCCACGGTGATCGAGCCGTGCGACGCGGTCAGCTTCAGCGGGCCGGTCGCGTCGAGGCGGACGTCACCGGACGAGGTCTTCACGCGGACCTCGCCGAGCCGGCCCTCGCCGAGCACCTGGGCCCAGGCGCCGGTCATGTCGACGCGCGAGCCTGTGGGCAGTTCGACCGTCACGTCGACAGTGCCGGTGCGGCCGAACAGATTGGACTTGGGCGTCCTGACGGTCAGTACGCCACTCGCGTACGTGACCTCGGTCTGATCGGCCGCCCGTACGTCCTGGTCCCGCTTCGGGTCGCGGGGTTGCACCTCGACGACGGTGTCGAGGCGGTCGCCCGCGGTGAACTGGATGGAACCGGCCTCCACGTGAGCCGTGGCCGAGATCGGTGCGGGAGTGTCGAAAGAAGGCATGGCTGTCCCGTCCTCTTGAGTCTTTGGGTCGTCCCCACTGGTGGGACGTGGTGTGGGTGAAGGTGCGGGCAGGGGGCGCGGTCAGCGCACCCAGCCCGTGAAGCTCTGTCCGATGGTCCGGGTCTTCTCCGTCGTACGCGGCCGGGTGCCGCCGTCGACCGCGGCCGACACGGCGCGCACCAGCCACGCGTTGACCGACAGGCCCTCGCGGGCCGCGGCCTCCTCGGCGCGGGCCTTGAGGTGGGCCGGCAGACGCAGGTTGACGCGGGCGGTGCCGCCCTCATCGCCATCGGCCGGGGCCGGAGTCTTGAACGGCTCGACGGGCGCGACCGGCTCCGCGGGGGCGCCGCCGTCGGCGGGTGGCGGTGTCACCACGAAGTCGGGGTCGAGCCCGCGCAGCCGTACGTCGACCGAGCCGGGGGCGAGTTCGCGGGTGATCTCGTCCATCGCGGCGGAGAGCACGTTGAGCATGGTCAGCCGGGTTGCCGACTCCAGGGGAGCGGTGAGCCTCTCGGCCAGCTCGCGGGCTTCGTCGCCGCCGGCTTCGGCGGCCACCGCAAGTTCGCGGCGGAGGGTGTCGACATACGGGGTGAGGTCCATGACGCCATCATGGCACCACTATGGCGCCACACGCAAGCCGCGAGGCGACATCTCTGGGTCGGTCACCGGCAAAACTGCCCTGACCTGCGGAAACACACTGGCACCTACCTGAGCGATTGTGGCGCCATGCGTGCTCATGCGCTTCGGGGAGCGCGAAATGGCTCCACATGGCACCGGATGGCGCCACGTGGAGCCACCCGACGCCATGGGATGCCATGCGATGCCGCAAGAAGGCGACCCGCCCCCGCCACACGGTCCGCCGCGCAGACCCCGGTCGATCTGGTCGGGTGCCTGGCCCTGGGAGTCATCACCACAGCGGCCGGCGGACGGGCCACCGTGTGCGTGCGCGGGCACTGGTGCGAGCCGGTGAGCCCCTGCACCGCGGTCGCCTCGCCGCCCGGCAAACGCACATCCGCTGCATTCGCTTCATGACCGGCCCGCTGCTCGCCGTCGAGAGGGCGCTGGTGGAGTTCTCCGGCCCGGTACGGGTCGAGGCCGGGACCAACCGCCCGACTCGCGAAGGCAGCAGCCGACAAGGCCGCCCAGAAGGCCGCTGCCGCCGAACCCGAACCACGGGACCGACTCACCGCCGAAGCCGTCCGCCTCGCCCAACAGGTCGACGGAACTCGCCGCCCCGTTCAGACCTCACGCCGCGTCCGACAAAAGCAAAAGCCCCAGGTCACGGCGAGTGAGTCCTGAGGCTTCCACAGAGCCGCCTTCGGGATTCGAACCCGAGACCTACGCATTACGAGTGCGTTGCTCTGGCCAACTGAGCTAAGGCGGCACGCCCTGTCGCACTATGGTGCGAGCAGCAGCGTCGCTAAGTTTACACAGTTTCCAAGGGTGCTCCGCACCACCCGCCTCCGGAGCCGAATGCGCAGGTCAGGTGGGCGAAGGGAGCCGCGGCAGGTCAGGAGCACTTCGTACCCCCGGTCGGCGGGGTGCCGTCCAGGAGGTACGTGTTGATCGCCGTGTCGATGCAGTGGCTGCCGCGGCCGTACGCGGTGTGACCGTCGCCCTCGTACGTGAGGAGCCTGCCCGAGGAGAGCTGGGCGGCGAGGGACTGGGCCCACTTGTACGGGGTCGCCGGATCACGGGTGGTGCCGACCACGACGATCGGGGGCGCGCCCTTCGCCGTGATGCGGTGCGCGGTGCCGCTGGGCGCAACGGGCCAGTGGGCGCAGTTCAGGGCAGCCCAGGCGAAGGCCTTGCCGAAGACCGGGGAGGCCTTCTCGAAGCCGGGGATGGCCTGCTCGACGGCGTCCGGGCCGGTGAAGGCCGGGGGCGTGTCCAGACAGTTCACCGCGGCGTTGGCGAACATCAGGTTCGCGTACGTGCCGTTCGGCTTGCGCTCGTAGTAGCTGTCGGACAGGGCGAGCAGGCCGGACCCGTCGCCCGCCCGGGCGCCGGCGAGGGCGCTGCGGAGCTGGGGCCAGGTCCCCTCGTCGTACATGGCGGCGATGACACCGGTGGTGGCGAGGGACTCGCCGAGCTTGCGGGAGTCGCCGGCGGGGATGGGCTTGGCGTCGAGGTCGGCGAAGAGCTGCTTCAGGCGGGTCGCGGCGTCGGCGGTGGAGGTGGTGCCGAGCGGGCAGTCCGACTTCTTCACACAGTCCGCGGCGAAGGCCTGGAACGCGGTCTCGAAGCCCGCCGTCTGATCGCGGTTCATCTCCAGCGACGGAAGCGACGGGTCCATCGCACCGTCGAGGACGAGACGGCCGGTGCGGCCGGGGAAGAGTTCGGCGTACGTCGCACCGAGGAAGGTGCCGTACGACGCCCCGACGTACGTCAGCTTCTCGTCGCCGAGCAGGGCCCGCAGGATGTCCATGTCGCGGGCCGCCTCGACGGTGGAGACATGCGGGAGGATCGTGCCGGAGCGCTGCTCACAGCCATCTGCGAACTTCTCGAAGGCCGTGCCCAGCTCCGAGACCTCGGCGCTGTCGTCGGGGGTCTGGTCGACCTGGGTGTAGGCGTCCATCTGCGGGCCGGTGAGGCATTCGACGGGCTCGCTGCGGGCGACGCCGCGCGGGTCGATGGCGACCATGTCGTAGCGGGCGCGGACCGGGGCCGGGTAGCCGAGGGCCGCGTAGCTCTGGAGGTAGCCGATGGCCGAGCCGCCGGGGCCGCCCGGATTCACCAGCAAGGAGCCGATCCGCTTGCCCGGACCGGTGGCCTTCTTCCGGGAGACGGCCAGCTTGATGTCGCCGCCGTCCGGCTTCCGGTAGTCGAGGGGCGCCTTCATCGTGGCGCACTGGAAACCGGAGACGCCGCAGTCCCGCCAGTTCAGATGCTGCGCGTAGTACGGCTGGAGCGCCGCCGTCGGCGCGGCGGGCGTCGAGCCCGACGCGCTCGTCGTCGAACCGCCTTTGCTGCAGCCGGAGACGAGGAGGCCGGTCGTGCCGAGCACGGTGGCGAAGGTACGGAGCAGACGCCTGGTATCCATGCCCGGAGCGTAGCCTTCAGGGGGCGACCGGCCCGTTTCGTTACCCATTCGGATGAATCGGCGGTGCGCAACGAGGTGCGGACGGATCAGCCGGCGCGCAGAGCCACCGTCATCGCCTCCACCGCGAGCAGCGGCGCCACATTGCGGTCCAGCGCCCGGCGGCAGGCGATCACCGCCTCGATCCGGCGCAGGGTGCGCTCGGGCGTCGAGGACCCGGCGATGCGGTCGAGTGCGTCCCGTACATCGACATTGGCGAGGGCGATCTGCGAGCCCAGCTGCAGCGCCAGTACGTCGCGGTAGAAGCCGGTCAGATCGGTGAGAGCGAGGTCGAGGCTGTCGCGCTGGGTACGGGTCTTGCGGCGCTTCTGCTTGTCCTCCAGCTCTTTCATCACCCCGGCCGTGCCGCGCGGCATCCGGCCTCCGGCAGCCGCGCCGAGCGCGGCCTTCATGTCCTCCGTCTCCTTGGCGTCCACCTCCTCGGAAACCTGCTTCGCGTCCTCCGTGGCGGTGTCGATCAGCTCCTGGGCGGCCTTGAGGCAACCACCGATGTCCTCCACCCGGAGCGGAAGCTTGAGCACGGCAGCGCGTCGCGCACGGGCCTTCTCGTCGGTGGCCAGGCGTCGGGCCCGGCCGATGTGCCCCTGAGTGGCACGAGCAGCTGCCGCGGCCCGCTCCGGTTCGATTCCGTCACGCCGGATCAGCACATCGGCAACGGCGTCGACGGGGGGCGTGCGCAGGGTGAGGTGACGGCAGCGGGACCGGATGGTGGGCAGCACATCTTCGAGCGAGGGTGCGCAGAGCAGCCACACCGTACGGGGCGCGGGCTCCTCGACCGCCTTCAGGAGCACGTTTCCCGCGCCCTCGGTGAGACGGTCGGCGTCCTCCAGGATGATCACCTGCCAGCGGCCCACGGCCGGGGACAGCTGGGCGCGGCGGACCAGCTCACGGGTCTCCTTCACGCCGATGGAGAGCAGGTCCGTACGGACCACCTCGACGTCGGCATGCGTCCCGATGAGGCTGGTGTGGCAGCCGTCGCAGAAACCGCACCCCGGCGCGCCGCCCAGCGCACGGTCCGGGCTGGTGCACTGGAGGGCGGCGGCGAAGGCGCGGGCAGCGGTGGACCGCCCGGAACCCGGCGGTCCGGTGAACAGCCAGGCGTGGGTCATCTTCGACCCCAAAGGCACCTGATCCGCCGCGGAAATGGCGGTGACCAGCGCATCGGCGTCCCGGGCGGCCGCACCGAGCTGCTTCTGCACCCGGTCCTGGCCGACCAGGTCGTCCCATACGGTCATTGGTCACCGCCCTTCCGGTGGTGGTCTACGGCTCCGGCTTCCCATTGTGGGGGAAGGGTCTGACATTCCCGGCGATCCGGTCCGCCCCTCACCCCCGGGCCACCCGCCGCGGCCGCTCTCAGCGGCGCGGGCGACGGCCCCGTCCGGAGGTGCCACGGCCCTCGTCGTCCCGGTCGTGGTCGCCGAGCAGCTCGTCGGCCAGGGTCGGCAGATCGTCCAGCGGAGTCTCCTCGGCCCACTCCGGGCGACGGCGGCGGCCCCGGCCCGGGCGCCGGGCCTCGGCTGCCTCCGGGACGGCGTGCGGATCGCTGATCTGCGGCAGCTCCCGGGTGCGCTCGTTCTCGCCCTCCGGGCCGGCGTCCGTCGGACGCTCGTCGCGGAAAATGCCCCGCGGAACGCGGTCCGTCGGCTGCTCGTCACCTACGTCCCGCACCGGCGGGAGTACCGCGGTCTCGTCCGCGGAGCCCGTGGCGTCCCGTGCCGCAGGCCGCTCGGACGGATCGGTGATCCTCGGGATCATCGCCGTCTCGGCCTGGTCCGAAGGCGTGTCGACCGGTGACGGCACCGGCTGCGTCACCTCGTTCGGGCTGACGACCGGTGTCGGAACCGTCAGCTCGTTGTCCGGGACGGAAGCGGACGCCGCCGCCTCCGCGCGGGCGGCCTCCGCCGCCGCGGCCGCCTCGGCCTCGGCCTGCCGCCGGGCAGCCTCGGCCCGCAGCAGCGCCTCCTCCGCCTTGCGCTGCTTCTCCAGCCGCCGCGCCTCGGCCTCCTTGCGCAGCCGGGCCTCCTCCTGGGCCAGCTTGCGCAGCCGCTCCTGCTCGGCCTCGCGCGCCTGCTCCTCGGCCTCGCGCCGGACCCGCTCCGCCTCGGCGACCCGACGCGCTTCCTCGGCCCGCAGACGGGCCTCCTCCGCCTGCCGCTCGGCCTCGCGCTGCCGCGCCTCCTCCAGCTCGCGGCGCTTGCGTTCCTCCTCCTCGGCGCGGAGCTTGGCGAGCTGCTCCTGGCGCTCGCGCTCCAGCCGCTCCTCCTCCGCCTTGCGCGCCGCCTCTTCCTCGGCCTTGCGCCTGGCCTCTTCCTCAGCCGCCTTGCGCGCCTCCTCCTGGGCCTTGATCTCGGCCTCGGAGAGCGGCAGGAGCTGGTCGAGCCGGTGGCGCACGACGGTGGTGATCGATTCCGGTTCCTGGCCGGCGTCCACCACCAGGTAGCGGGTCGGGGCAGCGGCGGCCAGCGTGAGGAAACCGGACCGTACCCGGGCGTGGAACTCGGGCGGCTCGGACTCCAGCCGGTCGGGCGCCTCGGTGAACCGTTCCCGCGCGGTCTCCGGGTCGACGTCGAGAAGCACCGTCAGATGCGGTACGAGTCCGTTCGTCGCCCACCGCGAGATCCGGGCGATCTCGGTCGGGGAGAGGTCGCGGCCCGCGCCCTGGTAGGCGACGGACGAGTCGATGTAGCGGTCGGAGATGACGATCGCGCCGCGCTCCAGCGCCGGACGGACCACCGAGTCGATGTGCTCGGCGCGGTCGGCTGCGTAGAGCAGTGCCTCGGCCCGGTTCGAGAGCCCGGCCGACGACACGTCGAGCAGGATCGAGCGCAGCCGCTTGCCGACCGGCGTGGCGCCGGGCTCGCGGGTGACGACGACCTCGTGGCCCTTGGCCCGGATCCACTCGGC
Source organism: Streptomyces sp. NPDC057565 (assembly GCF_042801455.1). Classification (NCBI taxonomy): domain Bacteria; kingdom Bacillati; phylum Actinomycetota; class Actinomycetes; order Kitasatosporales; family Streptomycetaceae; genus Streptomyces; species Streptomyces sp. NPDC057565. Next base: position 78,374 of record NZ_JBHVFU010000002.1, read on the forward strand.
GAGCGCCTCGACCTGGGTGGACTTGCCGGCCCCGTCGCCGCCCTCCAGGGCGAGGAAGAAGCCGGTGGCGGCGGAGGCGACAGCCGGTTCGCCGCCGCGCAGGGCCTCGCGCAGGTCACGGCGCAGCGGCACTCCGGAACGGTCATCCGTCTTCGCGAGGACGATCGCGGCGACCGGCAGCAGCAGGGCACCGATGAGCATGAGGGCGAATGCGGCGCCGCCGTGCGCGAAGACGAAGTCGCCGACCGTCAGCCGGTGGGTGCCGATCGCTGCGGCCAGCAGCGGTCCCGCGACCGCGCCGAGCGCGACCAGGACCCGGACGACTGCCTGGAGGTGCTCGGTCGTCCTGGCCCGGCGGGACTCCTCGGTCTCCTGGTCGACGAGCGTGTGGCCGGTGTTGGCCGCGACACCCGCCGCGTAACCGGCGAGGACCGCGAGGAACACCACGGTCGCCGTGTCCGGCACCAGGCCCATCGCGAGGAGCGCGACCCCGGTGACAGCGGTGGCGAAGACGAGCAGCCGGCGCCGCGACAGGGTGGGCAGCACCTTCTCCGCCGTACGGATACCGGCGGCTGTGGCGCCCGTCAGGGTGAGGATCAGCAGGGCGAACGTGACCGGTCCGCCACCGAGGTCGTAGGCGTGCAGTGCGGCGACGGCGGCTGCGGCGGCGATCGCTCCGGCGACGGCCGCGCACGCGCCGACGATCAGCGGGACGGCGCCGGTGCGGCCCTTGTCCGGGCCGCTGCCGGTGGACGGCCGTCGCAGACCCTCCAGCGGCGAGCGCGGGCGGGGCGTCGGCGAACCGGGGAGTTCGAGGAAGTAGAGGGTCGAGATCGAGGCGGAGAACAGTCCGGCCGCGACGTACGAGCCGAGAGCCGCCTGGTGGAAGGAGAACCACTCAAGACCCGAGCCCAGCAGATTGCCGATCAGCGTGGCGATCAGCAGAACGGCCGCGGCGGCGGGGACGGCGGCGAAGTCCGTACGGAGGGAGAGCCTGCGCAGGGCGTCGAGGTGGTCCGGCAGCGGGCGTACCGCGGCGCCCTCGGGGGGCGGGGAGGGCAGCAGCGCGGGCGCGGCGCTCTCCTTCGCGACCGTCCACAGCCGTTCGCAGGCGCCGGTGACGAAGACGGTGATGAGGATCATCATGAGCGCCCTGCCGGGCGTCCAGTCGATCCACAACGGCGCGACGACGAGCAGCGCGAGCCGCAGGCCGTCCGCCCCGATCATCAGCCATCGCCGGTCCAGCGGTCCACCGGGCGCGGTGAGCGTCGTCAGCGGCCCGAGGAGTACGGCTCCGAAGAGGAGCGTGGCAAGGATTCGGGCACCGAACACGGCGGCGACGGCAAAGGCCGCCCCGCGGTATCCGGATCCGAATGAGCCCTCAAGGACCGCCGCTTGCAGAGACAGCAGCACCATCACGAGAAGGGCGAGTGCATCGCCGATACCGCCGACGAGCTGCGCGCTCCACAACCGCTTCAGCGGGGGAACACGCAACAGGGCTCGTACGGCGCGCTCGCGTGAGTCTGCGGCAAGAGTGTCGGAGGTGGGGCTCACGACCGTTGGCTGCTCGGCTCGCGTCATCCGCCCAGCCTATCCGGAGCGGTCCGGTCAGCGACGGCCCCATCCGAACATATGGGCGCCCGAGTGGGGTGAGGAGGTGCTCCCCCGCACGCCGGAGGGGCTGGAATGTCCAGCCCCTCCAGGTGTTCGGGAAGGTGCTGACCGCCGGTGCGGTCAGTCCTCCACGGACGACGCGGTCGCCTTCTTCGCCGCCGCGGTCGTCTTCTTCGCGGCCGTCGTCTTCTTCGCTGCGGTCGTCTTCTTGGCTGCCGCGGTCGTCTTCTTGGCTGCCGTCTTCTTGGCCGCCGTCGCCTTCTTCGCGGGCGCCTTCTTCGCCGGGGCCTTCTTCGCCGTCTTCTTCTTGGCGGGTCCCTTGGCGCGCTTCTCCGCAAGGAGCTCGTAGCCGCGCTCCGGCGTGATGTCCTCGACGCTGTCGCCGGTCCGCAGCGTCGCGTTCGTCTCGCCGTCGGTGACGTACGCGCCGAAGCGCCCGTCCTTGACGACGACCGGAGCACCGCTCACCGGGTCCGTGCCCAGCTCCTTCAGCGGCGGCTTGGCCGCGGCGCGGCCGCGCTGCTTGGGCTGGGCGTAGATCGCAAGGGCCTCTTCGAGCGTGATGTCGAAGAGCTGGTCCTCGGACGTCAGCGAACGTGAGTCCGTGCCCTTCTTCAGGTACGGGCCGTAGCGCCCGTTCTGCGCGGTGATCTCGACACCCTCGGCGTCCTCGCCGACGACCCTCGGCAGCGACATCAGCTTGAGCGCGTCCGCCAGCGTCACCGTGTCCAGCGACATCGACTTGAAGAGCGACGCGGTCCGCGGCTTCACCGCGTTCTTGCCGGTCTTCGGCGTGCCCTCGGGCAGCACCTCGGTGACGTACGGGCCGTAGCGCCCGTCCTTGGCGATGATCTGGTGCCCGGTGACCGGGTCCGCACCGAGCTCGTAGTCACCGCTCGGCTTGGCCAGCAGCTCCTCCGCGTACTCGACCGACAGCTCGTCGGGCGCCAGGTCCTCCGGCACGTCCGCGCGCTGGTGGCCCTCGGCGTCCTTCTCCCCGCGCTCGATGTACGGGCCGTAGCGCCCGACGCGGAGCTTGATGTCGTTGCCGACGGGGAAGGAGGAGATCTCCCGGGCGTCGATCGCGCCGAGGTCGGTGACGAGTTCCTTGAGACCGCCGAGGTGGTCGCCGTCGCCGTTGCCCGCGGCGGAGGCCGCGCCGCTGACGGCGTCGTCGCCCTCGCCGAAGTAGAAACGCCTCAGCCAGGGCACGGACTGGGCCTCGCCCCGCGCGATGCGGTCGAGGTCGTCCTCCATCCGGGCGGTGAAGTCGTAGTCGACGAGCCGGCCGAAGTGCTTCTCCAGCAGGTTGACCACGGCGAAGGAGAGGAAGGACGGGACGAGCGCCGTGCCCTTCTTGAAGACGTAGCCGCGGTCGAGGATCGTGCCGATGATCGAGGCGTACGTCGACGGGCGGCCGATCTCGCGTTCTTCCAGCTCCTTGACCAGCGAGGCCTCGGTGTAGCGGGCCGGGGGCTTGGTGGCGTGGCCGTCGACCGAGATCTCGTCGGCGGACAGCGCGTCGCCCTCGGCGACCTGCGGCAGCCGGCGCTCGCGGTCGTCGAGCTCGGCGTTCGGGTCGTCGGCGCCTTCGACGTACGCCTTCATGAAGCCGTGGAAGGTGATCGTCTTGCCGGACGCGGAGAACTCGGCGTCGCGTCCGTCGCTCGCCCGGCCGCCGATCTTCACGGTGACCGAGTTACCGACCGCGTCCTTCATCTGGGAGGCGACGGTCCGCTTCCAGATCAGCTCGTAGAGCCGGAACTGGTCGCCGGCCAGACCGGTCTCGGCGGGCGTGCGGAAGCGGTCGCCGGAGGGGCGGATCGCCTCGTGCGCCTCCTGCGCGTTCTTGACCTTCCCGGCGTACGTACGCGGCTTCTCCGGCAGGTAGTCGGCGCCGTACAACTGCGTGACCTGCGCCCTCGCCGCGGAGACCGCGGTGTCGGAGAGCGTCGTGGAGTCGGTACGCATGTAGGTGATGAAGCCGTTCTCGTACAGCTTCTGGGCGACCTGCATGGTGGCCTTCGCCCCGAAGCCCAGCTTCCGGCTCGCCTCCTGCTGGAGGGTCGTCGTACGGAACGGGGCGTACGGGGAACGGCGGTACGGCTTCGACTCGACGGACCGCACGGCGAACGCGGAGTCGGCGAGCGCGGCGGCAAGGGCCCGCGCGTTCGTCTCGTCCAGGTGCAGCACCTGGCCGGAGCCGGATTTCAGCAGTCCGTCCGGACCGAAGTCGCGGCCCTGGGCGATCCGGCGGCCGTCGACCGCGCTGAGGCGGGCGGTCAGCGTCGACGGATCGGAGGCGTCACCGGTACGGCCGGTGGCAAAGGCGCCGGTCAGGTCCCAGTACTCGGCGGAACGGAAGGCGATGCGCTCGCGCTCCCGCTCGACGACGAGGCGGGTGGCGACGGACTGGACCCGGCCCGCCGAGAGTCGCGGCATGACCTTCTTCCACAGGACCGGCGAGACCTCGTAGCCGTAGAGGCGGTCGAGGATACGGCGGGTCTCCTGGGCGTCGACCATGCGCTGGTTCAGCTCGCGCGGGTTGGCGACGGCGGCCTGGATCGCGTCCTTGGTGATCTCGTGGAAGACCATCCGGTGGACCGGGACCTTGGGCTTGAGTACTTCCTGCAGGTGCCACGCGATGGCTTCGCCCTCGCGGTCCTCATCGGTGGCGAGGAAGAGTTCGTCGGACTCGGCCAGCAGCTGCTTGAGCTTTCTGACCTGCGCTTTCTTGTCCGCGTTGACGACATAGATGGGCTGGAAGTCATGCTCGACGTCGACGCCGAGCCGACGGACCTCGCCGGTGTACTCGTCGGGAACCTCTGCGGCGCCGTTCGGCAGGTCGCGGATGTGCCCGACGCTCGCCTCGACGACGTATCCGGGGCCGAGGTAGCCCTTGATCGTCTTCGCCTTGGCAGGCGACTCGACGATGACGAGTCGGCGGCCGCCCTGTGCGGTCTCGCTGGTCGGGGACAACTTCGCTCTTCTCTCCGGTCGACACTCGATGGGCATCCGGGCAGCGCGATGACGCTGCCGACGGTGCTGTCGCTGCGGAGTGTGACGGTACAACCCGCCCCCGTGTCAAACGGCAAAAGCCCGCAACGGCCACTCGAACGGTAACCCGACTTCCGCCATTCCTGCCGCCCGGAGTGCCCGATACGCGGCGTGCGCGGTCGCTGCCTGCGGGTTTCGCGGCGCGGTGGCGGTGCTGCGGCCGCCGGGGGCGGGGGGGCGGGACAACCGGGCGTGTTCACGTCCCGGGCCGGGTGATCACACGGTGGCGACGCGGGTGGCGAGGCGGCAGCCGTGGATCAGATGCGGGTGAAGCACCCCACACCGAGGACGAGGAAAAGTACGCCGAACAGAGTGGCGAGTGTGGCGGAGAGGACGGGGCGCACCCTGTACGCCACCGGCGCGCGGTGCACGACGCACGCCCCCGTCCATACCAGCAGCGCGGTCCCGAACAGCGCGAACGTCGTTCCGGCGAATACCGCAGGTCCGCTCTCCATGCCCGTACGCCTCTCCGTGACCGCCCGGCCCGGGGCCGTCGCCCGCGTCGAGTCAGGGGGAGGCTGTCACTCGGGGGCGACACCGGTGCGAACCCCGGGTGAACTCCAGTGCCGCGGTCCGCCGGGTCGCGCTGCCGCCCGGTCCGCGCTCGTTGGCCGGATCACATCAGGTCGAAGGTCGCGCGACGCCGGCTGCCACGTTCGAACACCGCCAACAGGACCACAGCGAGCACCGCGTATCCGGCCCCCGTCGCCGGCTCGGCGCCGAGCCGTCCCCGGTCGAGGCCACCACCTGCGGACAACTCCCGCGCGGCCTCGGCGGCATGGGTCAGCGGGAGAACGTCCCCGACGGCCCGCATCCACTCCGGCAGTGCCTCGCGCGGCACATTCTCGCCGGTCAGCAGCAGGAGTACGGAAGCGGCCACATTCGACACCAGGAACACATCACGGAAACGCAGACCCAGCGCCCCGAGGGCGAGGCCGAACACGGAACACCCGCCCGAGGCGGCGAGCAGCACTGCGGCAAGACCGGGCAGCGCACCAACCGGAATCCGCAGACCCAGCAGGAGAGTGGCGGCGGTGAGCGTGAAGACGCTGATGAGGAGGCCGTTCAGTACGTACGGCAGGGCGCGCCCGAACCAGAGCGGAGCCCGGTGCCGAGGGCTCAGCAGCACCGCACCGAGCGTGCCGTAACGACGCTCGTTGGCGACGGCCATGGTGCCGCCGTAGACGCAGGCGGTAGAGGCGGAGACAACGGCGTTGCCCAGCAGGTGGAAGCGGTCGCCCCGCTCCGACGGCAGCCGTCAGCAGACGGTCGGGGTCGTCCGCGGCACGGAAGAGGTGGACGGCGAGGGTCGCGTACACGAGGGGAACGAGAACGGCGAAGGTGATTTCGAGCGGTGAGCGGCTCATGTACGAGACATGGGTACGCACGCCGACGAGGGTCAGGCGCAGAATCCGGGGCACGGTCGTCATCGTGGTCATGCCACGACCTCCTCGGACCGGTCGGCCGCCGCGGCCCCGGGCCCACCGTCCGCACCACTCTCCGACTCCTCGACGATCGCGATGTACGCGTCCTCCAGGGTGGGTTCGCGCGTGACGACGCGTCCGATCCGGATCCCGTCGAGCGCGGCCAGGACCCGCGAGTGCAGATCGGCGCCCCGCTCCGTCTGCACCATGACGGCCTGCCGGCTGCCGCGCTCCTCGGCAGCCACTCCGCGCACCCCGGGGAGTTCCCGGATGCGGTCGAGGTGCTCGTCGGCCGCTCCGTACGCCTCGATCTCCAGGATGTCGCGCTCCTGGACCCGGGACTTGAGCCGGTCCGGGGTGCCGAGAGCCTGGATCGTGCCACCCGCGATCACCGCGATCCGGTCGCACAACTCATCGGCCTCGGCCATGTAATGGGTGGTGAGCAGGACGGTGGTGCCACCGGTCCGCAGATCGGCGACGGTACGACGCAGATCGCGCGCCGCCACCGGGTCGACGCCGATGGACGGCTCGTCGAGGAAAAGGACATCGGGCTTGTGCAGCAGGCCACGGGCGATGTGCAGGCGTTGCCGCATCCCGCGCGAGTAGCCCTCGACGCGTTCCTTCTCCCGGCCGGCCAGGCCGACCAGATCGAGGAGTTCGGCGATCCTGCGCCTCTGGTCGCGCGGTTCGACCCCGTACAGCTCGGCGAAGTAGCGCAGGTTGTCGAGGGCGGAGAGCCGGTCGTACAGGCCCCGGTCGCCGCCGAAGACGTAACCGATCCTGCGGCGTACGGCGACCGGGTCCGACGCCACGTCGTGGCCGAGGACCCGGGCCGTGCCGGAGGTGGGCAGCAGCAGGGTGTTGAGCATCTTGATGGTGGTGGTCTTGCCCGCTCCGTTGGGGCCGAGCAGTCCGAACAGCTCGCCGCGCGCCACCTCGAAGCTGACGCCACGCACGGCTTCGGTCACGGTACGGCGGGGGCGCAGAAAGCCGGTGCGGCTGTTGTAGGTGCGGCGGAGATTCTTCGCCTCGATCGCAAGCATGGCGGGGACGCTAGGCCTGTCCCTACCGCACCGGCCATCAATTCGGGGGCGGCCGAATCGTCGCTCACGCCCCGGTCCCGATCAGGACACGGCGCGCAGCACGTCCTCGCCCAAGAGCAGCGCGAGCAGCGCCCGGCCGGTGTCCGGGAGCTGGTGGTAGACGCTGCGCCCGACCCGGTGGCGGGTGACGACGTCCGCGTCGGCGAGGACGGACAGGTGCTCGGAGACCGTGCTCGGCGCGAGCCCGAGCCGGTCGGCCATCCCTGCCGTGGTGAGCGGCCCGCCGAGCTGGCGCAGCACCGATGCCCGGCCCCGCCCGAGCAGCGCACCGAGCCGGTCGGTGGCTTCCGGTCCGGCCCCGGCGGGGTCGCGGAGCGCGCCCGCGCCGCGGGCCTGGAAGGAGACGGCGATGACCTCGGGATCGTCGGTGGAGTAGAGCCGGCAGCCCTCGGCGAAGACGAGCGGTACCAGCAGGAGCCTCCGCTCGCCCGCCCGGTACTCGGCGTCGATGTGCTTGGTCAGCTCAAGGACCGGCGGTGTCCACCGGGCCCGCGCCTCCAGCCCGGTGAAGAGCGCGTCGATGCCTTCGGTCGCGAACGTCCGGGCGCGGATCAGGACTTCGTCCTCGACGAGGCGCCGCACAGTCGGCCAGTGCGGCTCCATCGCCCCTTCCCAGTACGCGGCGTAGGAATCCGCGAGCGCGGCGCAGGCCGCCTCCGGATCCGCCAGGTAGGGCCGGATGCGCGGATGGTCCTCGAGTCCCGGATAGTGCTCCTCGACCCCGGCCCGTACGACCTCGGGCGGCGTGGCCCTGATGATGTCCAGCTCCGTCTCGACGGACGAGGCGCCGACCGGCCGGGGGAGCAGGAAGTCCGGGAAGCTCAGCGGGCCGTCGGTCAGCAGCCGCAGCGCCGCGGTCCGATCGTCCTCGCGCAGCACTTCACGGGCCCGCCCGACCCACTTCTCGTACGGCCAGGAGGGCGTACGGTGCGGCTTGGCCAGATGCAGGCTGCAGAAAGCGTCCCACAGCGGGCTGATGGCGATCCGGGCCGCGCCGAGCGCCGCCTCGTCCAGCTCGATCCGGATCACCCGGCGGTCACCGCCCGCTCCGTGCTCATCAGGCCTCCCCCACCGGCTCCAGGAACCCCTCCTCCACCAGCAGCCGGATCGCCTGCGGGGTACGGTCGCGCAGCAGTACCGGGTCCTCGTTCATCAACTGGGCGATCGCGTCCAGGATCCGGCCCGCGGGCAGCGTCCCGTCACAGACGCCCGCGAAACCGGCACCGACTGCGTCGACCTTCGTCGCGCGCCGCATGCCGCGGTTCTGACGCAGCACCACATGCTCGGGGTCCTCCGCACCCGGCAGTCCGACCTGCTCCTGCATCACTTCCGGAGCGAGCATGAAATGGTCGGCGAGCAGCGCCGCGTCATCGTGCGTCCGCAGATAGTCCTGGCGGGCGAAGTGGGCCTCCACGGCAGCGCCGAGCGGCTGTTCCACCGGATGCGGCCACTCCTCGATCACGACTGACGGATTCCCGTCGGCCGCGGCCGCGGACTTCCGGAGCGTGATCCAGCCGAAGCCGACGCCCTTCGTCTTGCGGGCCTCGAACTCGTCCAGCCAGGCGTCGTACCGTGCGGCGTACTCCGCGGGGTCCGTACGGTGGTCGCCGCTGTCGCGCAGCCACAGCTCGGCGTACTGCGTGATGTCCTGCACTTCGCGCTGGACGACCCAGGCATCGCAGTCACGTGGCACCCAGGAGCGCAGCCGGTCCTGCCACTCCTCGCCCTGGACGTGCTGCCAGTTGGCGAGGAAGTGCGCGTATCCCCCCTCGTTCAGCCGGTCGCCGGCCTGCTGCACCAGCGTCCGGCACAGGTCGTCGCCGCCCATGCCGCCGTCGCGGTACGTGAGACGGGCGCCCGGCGAGATGACGAACGGCGGATTCGACACGATGAGGTCGTACGTCTCGGTGCCGACCGGCTCGAAGAGCGAACCCTCGCGCAGATCGGCCGGGGCGGCACCGGACAGGGCAAGGGTCAGCCGGGCGAAGGCGAGGGCGCGGGGGTTGAGGTCCGTGGCCGTGACCCGGATGGCGTGCTGCGCGGCGTGCAGCGCCTGGATGCCGGAGCCCGTACCGAGATCGAGCGCGGAGGCGACCGGCGTACGGACGGTGATCCCGGCGAGTGTGGACGACGCCCCACCGACGCCGAGGACCACCCCCTCCTCGTGCGAACCGATGCCACCCGCGCCGCCGACCGCGCAGCCCAGGTCGGAGACGATGAACCAGTCCTGCCCCTCGGGCCCGCTGTACGGCCGCACATCGACGGCGGCCCGCACCTCCTCGCCCGCGCGGATCACCCAGCCGTCCTCGACGCACTCGTCCAGCGGGAGCGCGGCGCGGGCCCGCTCGTACGGGACGGGGCGCTGAAGCAGGAAGAGCCGCACCAGCGTGTCGAGCGGGGAGTCGCCACGGGTGGCCCGCAGTGCCGGAACCGTCTCGCTGCGGGCGAGCGCGGCATAGGCGGGCGCGCCGAGCAGGTCGAGGAGCCCGTCGGCGGTGAAGGCGGCAGCGAGCAGGGCTTCGCGGAGCCGGGGCGAACGGTCGGGCGCGGGGAGACTGGTCGTACTCACCCGCCCATTGTGGCCGCTCCCACCGACAACGGCAGCGGCCCGGCAGCATCGGAGCTGCCGGGCCGGTCGTACCGCCGCTGTCAGGGCTTCTTGCTGGGCGACGCGGAAGCCGACTTCTCGGGGGTCTTCGACGGCGTGGCGGCCGGCGGGACCGAAGCCGTCGGCTTCTGGCAACCCGGCTGCTTGGCCATCGCGATGCCGACCTTGCCGGACTGGAGCTTCTTCAGCGCCTGGTCACCATTGGTGCTGATCTTGTTCAGCTCGTCGGCGATGCCCTTCAGGCCGTCGGCGAACTTCGCCTGGTCCTTGATGTCGAGCGCGTCGACCTTCTTCTGCAGCTCCGCGTAAGCGGCCGAGGAGGCGTTGAGCTCCTTCACGGCCTCCTTGTGCGTGGTCTCGCCGTTGTCGACCGGCGGTGCACCCGCCGAGTCCACAGCTGTGCCCAGCGCCTTGTACGCCTGCGAGATCTGCTGGAAGGCGGCCGAGTCCGTCTTCTGGACATCGGCGGGCTTGCTGTTGTCTGCGGTCTGCTGCTGGATGGCGGCGTTGGCGTTCGCGATCTTCTGCAGCTGGGGTTTGACCTGGTCGCAAACCTTCTTGGCCCAGTCGTTGACCTTGTTGTCGCTGCCGCCGTCGTCGCTGCAGCCCGACAGCGTAAGTACCAGTACCGCACCGCCGGACAGTGCGGCTGCAAGCTTCTTGTTCACCGGATCGGTCCCTTCCAAGGCTCTCGGCCCCGGAACTTACACGCCAAATGACCTCCATCCGGGTGCCGGTCGTCCGATGGATGACCTTTTGTAGCCATTTGCACCAAGGGAAATGAGGGAGATACAACTCACGCGCGAACGGGTGAACGCGCGCGGCAGGCGAATGGCAAACGGGTGGACAGCGCATCAGGATGCACCGTCCACCCGTTCTTTGACCAGGTCATGCCCTTGCTGGATCAGGCGCTGCCCCGGGTTGATCGGGAACAGCCCGCGAGCTGTCGCCCCCTTCCCTGTACCCGCCTCATGAAACGGCAGCCGGATCGGTCGACTTGGCAGTCGCGCCGCCGTCGTCGTCGGAGTCGTCCTCGTCGCCCACGGCGATCCCGCGACGCTTGGAGACATAGACCGCGCCGACGATGACGGCGAGGGCGAGCACCGCCACCACCGCCCGCACGCCCGCGCTCGCGTCCGCCCCGTAGCTGAACTGCACCACCGCCGGCGCGATGAGCAGCGCCACCAGGTTCATCACCTTGATCAGCGGGTTGATCGCCGGTCCCGCCGTGTCCTTGAACGGATCGCCGACTGTGTCGCCGATCACGGTGGCGGCGTGGGCCTCGCTTCCCTTGCCGCCGTGATGACCGTCCTCGACGAGCTTCTTGGCGTTGTCCCACGCACCTCCGGAGTTGGCGAGGAAGACCGCCATCAGGGTCCCGGTACCGATCGCGCCCGCGAGGTACGAACCGAGCGCCCCGACACCGAGGGTGAAGCCCACCGCGATCGGCGCCAGCACCGCGAGCAGCCCGGGCGTGGCGAGCTCACGCAGGGCGTCCTTGGTGCAGATGTCGACGACGCGCCCGTACTCCGGCTTCTCGGTGTAGTCCATGATCCCGGGGCGCTCGCGGAACTGCCGTCGCACCTCGTAGACCACGGACCCGGCGGACCGGGACACCGCGTTGATGGCCAGGCCGGAGAACAGGAAGACGACCGCGGCCCCGAGGACCAGCCCCACCAGGTTGTTGGGCTGCGAGATGTCGAGGCTGAGGGTCATTTCCCCGGCCTTGGCACCCACTTTGTCGACCGCCGTGGCGATCGCGTCGCGGTACGAGCCGAAGAGCGCCGACGCCGCCAGCACGGCGGTGGCGATGGCGATGCCCTTGGTGATGGCCTTGGTGGTGTTGCCGACGGCGTCCAGATCGGTGAGGACCTGGGCACCGGCGCCCGTGACGTCGCCGGACATCTCGGCGATGCCCTGCGCGTTGTCGGAGACCGGTCCGAAGGTGTCCATGGCGACGATGACCCCGACGGTGGTGAGCAGCCCGGTCCCGGCGAGGGCCACCGCGAAGAGCGCCAGCATGATCGACGTACCGCCGAGCAGGAACGCCCCGTAGACGCCGAGTCCGATCAGCAGCGCGGTGTAGACGGCGGACTCCAGACCGATGGAGATCCCGGCGAGTACGACGGTGGCCGGGCCGGTCAGGGAGGACTTGCCGATGTCCTGGACGGGGCGCCGGCCGGTCTCGGTGAAGTAGCCGGTGAGCTGCTGGATCAGCGCGGCCAGCACGATACCGATGGCAACGGCGACCAGGGCGAAGACCCGTGGGTCACCGCTGTGCGTTGTGATCGCGCTGTCGGTGACGCCGTTCAGGTCGGCGTACGAGGACGGGAGGTAGACGAAGACGGCCACCCCCACCAGGACGAGCGAGATCACCGCGGAGATGAAGAAGCCTCGGTTGATGGCCGTCATCCCGCTTCGGTCGGCGCGCCGCGGGGCGACCGCGAAGATGCCGATCATCGCGGTGACCACGCCGATCGCCGGCACGATCAGGGGAAAGGCCAGTCCGGAGTCGCCGAAAGCGGCCTTGCCGAGGATGAGCGCGGCGACGAGCGTCACGGCGTACGACTCGAACAGGTCGGCCGCCATGCCCGCGCAGTCGCCGACGTTGTCGCCCACGTTGTCGGCGATGGTGGCTGCGTTGCGCGGGTCGTCCTCCGGGATGCCCTGCTCGACCTTGCCCACGAGGTCGGCGCCCACATCGGCGGCCTTGGTGAAGATGCCACCACCGACCCTCATGAACATGGCGATGAGCGCGGCGCCGAGCCCGAAGCCCTCGAGCACCTTGGGCGCGTCGGCGGCATAGACGAGAACCACGCACGAGGCGCCGAACAGCCCGAGTCCCACCGTGATCATGCCGACCACGCCGCCCGTACGGAAAGCAATCTTCATCGCCCGGTGCGATACGTCGGTGAGATCTTTTTCAGGTTCGCCTTCCGCCGGAGTCGCCTCACGCGCGGCGGCGGCCACCCGCACATTGCTGCGGACGGCCAGACGCATGCCGATGTATCCGGTGGTCGCCGAGAAAAGCGCACCCACCAGGAAGAACAGCGACCGGCCGGCGCGCTGCGACCAGTTGTCGGCCGGAAGCAGCAGAAGCAGGAAGAAGACCACGGCGGCAAAGACGCCGACAGTGCGCAGCTGCCGGGCCAGATAGGCGTTCGCACCTTCCTGGACGGCTGCCGCGATCTCCTTCATGCGGTCGGTGCCCTCGCCGGCCGCCAGCACCTGGCGGACCAGCAGTCGGGCGACGATCAGTGCGGCGACGGCGACGATCGCGATGACGATCACGATGACGCGGTTGTCATCGGTGAGTACCGCGGCCGCGAGAGAGGTGGGTCGGTCGGAAAGTGCGGAAACTTCGGGCAGTTCTGCCAGTGGTGTGTTGATGAAGCCCGCCATACGTCCTCCTTGACGCTCAGCGCTCAAGACGTGGACGGATTGTAGGGAGCAGAACCTGATCAAAACAGTCCGCAGTAAATGTAAATCGCCTTTACCCACCGATCGGTAAATGATCGCACCCTCGGATTGCTCCGAATGCAGTAATGGGGCAGAAGCATTGTCCGTAGATCGCTGATCAAGCAGGAATGGAAAAAGGCCCTGCTCGGCAGGGCCTCGGAGAGTGGATCAGGAGTTACGGATCGGGGCGGCGCCGCGACGGGCCGGCCCGCTGTGACGCCTCCGGCGCCTCAGGGATGCAGTGTTGCGGGCGTCTTCGGCCAGCTCATGCGGATCACTCCGCCATCGGTTCCCGATCTGACTTCCACATCGTCGACGAGGCCGCTGATGACCGCGAGCCCCATCTCGTCCTCGCTGTCGGCGTCGGTCTCGGTATCCGGTTGGCCGGGCCCCGCGCCGGACGCCTCGGCTGCTCCGGCCTCACCGCCGGGGACGGGCACCTCGTCGCCGACCTCGATGGAGAAGGACTTCTCCTCCTCGGTCAGGACGACCTTGACCGGAGCGGTGATGCCGTGGTTGCGGTGCAGCCCTACGGCGCGGCTGCAGGCCTCGCCGACGGCGAGTCGGACCTCGTCGAGCACTGCCTCGTCGACCCCGGCCCGGCGCGCCACAGCGGCCGCCACGAGGCGGGCCGTCCTGACGTGTTCGGGCTGGGCGCTGAAGCGGAGTTCAACGGTGGCCATGCGATCCCCCTCAGACGTACGGGCGTGCATCTCAGGGGCCCGGGCACAATGCCCGGTACCCCCGCTCTCTCTTCCTCCGGAAGCCGGAAGAGCCACCGGCCTCCGACAGCCGACATGCGACCGACGGCAGTCGGCCCACCGACCCACCGACGGGTCACCCCGTCGACACCCGGAAGCCGATCTCACCGATGGCCGACAGCCCGCTGCCGGGCGTGTCGCAGCCGACAGCCCGGCCCGGCTGCCGGAATGCCGGACCCGGCACCACGACTTCCACCGAACCAGCCGTCCGCCGAACGGGCCGCACCCCGGCCCGGCTGTGCCCCGGACCGACCGGCCGCCGGACCGACCGGCTGCCGGACCGACCGGCTGCCGGCCGATCCGAAAGCAGGCGGTCCGCCGTCAGTCGGTGGCCGCGACAGCCTCGTCGACCGTGGTGTGGATCGGGAACACCTTGGTCAGACCAGTAATCCGGAAGATCTTGAGAATGCGCTCCTGGTTGCAGACCAGGCGCAGTGAGCCCTCATGGGCCCGGACACGCTTCAGGCCGCCCACGAGCACGCCGAGGCCGGTGGAGTCGAGGAAGTCGACACCTTCCATGTCGACAACCAGGTGGTAGCTGCCGTCATTCACCAACTCGACCAACTGCTCGCGCAGCTTGGGCGCGGTATACACATCAATCTCGCCACCGACCTCGACGACCGTACGGTCGCCACCAGGGCCGGACACATTGCGAGTCGACAAGGACAGGTCCACGGATCCTCCAGCACCTTGCTATCGAGCGGTCGCCCCTCGGTCTCCCCGACGGAGCCAGGGGACGGATCGCCAGCCGCGATGGCATTCAATCACTTACCAGCAGCCATGCACGACGCCTTGGGACCATTGTCCGTCACGCCGGTGACACACTCGGTGCCGATGGCCAAGAATCACCGCCCCAGTCGACCACCCGAGAGCAGGGACTCCCGCCCCTCTCCCGCCATGGTCCTCGACCGACTCGCCACAGCGGCGGGCCGGTCCGCGCGCATCACTCATACGGAGCACTTGCCCCCGCGGACGGGTGCCCATGCCATCTGGCCCGATCGCATCCGGCCGGAAGTGATCGCCGCTGTCCAGAAAGCCGGTATCGACCATCCGTGGGCACACCAGGCGGCCGCCGCGGAACACGCCCTGGACGGCGAATCCGTCGTGATCGCCACCGGAACCGCCTCCGGCAAGTCGCTCGCCTATCTGGCCCCGGTCCTCAGCGCCCTGCTCGACGGCTCGGAGGCCCCCAACGGCCGTGGCGCGACCGCCCTGTACCTGGCCCCCACCAAGGCGCTCGCCGCCGATCAGCGGCGTTCGGTCAAGGACCTCTCGGCGCCGCTCGGCAACGCGGTCAGGCCCGCGGTCTACGACGGCGACACTCCGGTCGAGGAACGCGAATGGGTACGTCAGTACGCCAACTACGTCCTGACCAACCCCGACATGCTGCACCGCGGGATCCTCCCGTCCCATCCGCGCTGGTCCTCCTTCCTGCGCGCCCTGCGCTATGTCGTCATCGACGAGTGCCACACCTATCGCGGCGTCTTCGGCTCCCATGTCGCCCAGGTGGTGCGCCGACTCCGCCGCCTGTGCGCCCGATACGGAGCCGATCCGGTCTTCCTGCTCGCCTCGGCGACCGCCGCGCAGCCCTCGGTCGCCGCGGGCCGCCTCACCGGTCTCCCGGTCATAGAGGTCGCCGACGACGCCTCGCCCCGCGGCGAGATGGTCTTCGCCCTGTGGGAGCCACCGCTGACCGAGCTGCACGGCGAGAAGGGCGCCCCCGTACGCCGTACGGCCACCGCCGAGACCGCCGACCTCCTCACCGACCTGACTGTCCAGGGCGTCCGCTCGGTCGCCTTCGTGCGCTCCCGGCGCGGCGCCGAGCTCATCTCCGTCATCGCCAAGGAACGCCTCGCCGAGGTGGACCGCTCGCTGCCCGACCGGGTCGCCGCCTACCGCGGGGGCTACCTCCCCGAGGAACGCCGCGCCCTGGAGCGCGCCCTGCACTCCGGCCGGCTGCTCGGTCTCGCCGCCACCACGGCCCTCGAACTCGGTATCGACGTCTCGGGCCTCGATGCCGTCGTCATCGCCGGTTACCCCGGCACCAGGGCGTCGCTGTGGCAGCAGGCGGGCCGCGCCGGGCGCTCCGGCCAGGGCGCCCTGGCGATCCTGGTGGCCCGCGACGACCCGCTGGACACCTTCCTCGTCCACCACCCCGAGGCTCTGTTCCAGCAGCCCGTGGAGTCGACCGTTCTGGACCCGGACAACCCGTACGTCCTCGCCCCCCACCTGTGCGCTGCCGCCGCGGAGCTTCCGCTCACCGAGAGCGACCTGGAGCTGTTCGGGCCGGCCGTGGCCGAGCTGCTGCCGCAGCTGGAGGCCGCGAAGCTGCTGCGCAAGCGGGCGTCGGGCTGGCACTGGACCCGGCGCGAGCGGGCCGCCGATCTCACCGACATCCGTGGCGAGGGCGGCCGCCCGGTCCAGATCGTCGAGGAGGGTACCGGCCGGCTGCTGGGCACCGTCGACGAGTCGGCCGCGCACACCGCCGTCCACGAAGGGGCTGTCCACCTCCACCAGGGCCGCACCTATCTGGTCCGGAAACTGGATCTGGAGGACTCGGTGGCGCTGGTCGAGGAGGCTGGTCCGCCGTACTCGACGACCGCCCGTGACACCACCTCCATCACCGTCCTGGAGACCGATACGGAGATCCCCTGGGGTGACGGAAGGCTCTGCTACGGCTCCGTGGAGGTCACCAACCAGGTCGTCTCCTTCCTGCGTCGCAAACTGATCACCGGCGAGGTCCTCGGCGAGACCAAGCTCGATCTGCCACCCCGCACGCTGCGTACCCGCGCGGTGTGGTGGACGGTCACCCAGGACCAGCTGGACGCCGCCCGCATCAATCCGGAGATCCTCGGTGGCGCCCTGCATGCAGCCGAACACGCGTCGATCGGGCTGCTGCCCCTGTTCGCCACCTGCGACCGCTGGGACATCGGCGGCGTCTCCGTGCCCCTCCATCCGGACACCCTGCTGCCGACGGTCTTCGTGTACGACGGTCATCCGGGCGGTGCCGGATTCGCCGAGCGGGCCTTCCACACCGCCCGCAGCTGGCTCACCGCCACCCGCCGGGCCATCGCGTCCTGCGAGTGCGAGGCAGGCTGCCCGTCGTGCATCCAGTCCCCCAAGTGCGGCAACGGCAACGATCCGCTGCACAAGCGGGGGGCCGTACGCCTCCTCACCGAACTCCTCCGCTCCGCCCCGGCGGACCCGGAGCAGGCGGGGGAGCCGCCGAGCCCGGAGGCGGACCGGGACCGCCCGTCGGAGGGCCCGCCCGGGACCTGACCTCGGGTGCGTACGGCCCGAACCGCGCCCGGGCCGTCACATCGGCGATCTCCCCCCGCACGGCGCACCGCACCACCGCCGCACCCTGCGCCTCGGCCACCTCCGCGGCCGCCCTGCACGCCACCTCGGCCCCGCGCAGGGCCCGGTCGGCGGCTGCCAGGGCCGCCAGGTCCGCCGCCCCGCCGGCCCGGTGCCGAGCGACCACCACCTGGCCGAGCGCAAGCACGGCCGCGAACACCGCGCACAGCGCTGCCGTGGTCACCGCCGCCCACACCGTCGCCACCCCCCGATCACGCCTCTCCCCACACCCGCGCGAACCCACCACCCGCAACGCCCGTCGGACCCGCCTCACCCACGAGATCGGTCGCACCCGTCGCTTCCGTCGCAGGGGCACCGCCCCAATCGCCCCCGTCACGGCTCCGCCCCCAGCGTGTCCTCGGCCATCGCTGCCGCGTCCGCTCTCAGCGTCAGGGCCAGCGCACCCGGTCCGGGCGTCGGCGCCGCCACCCGCACCCGCCACAGCTCCCCGGCCCGTTCCACCTCCACACGCGCCCGGTCGGGTGCCACCGAACGGGCGACGGCCAGCACCTGCGCCTCGGGCTCCGACCGGGCCGCCGCCCGCGCCCCGGCCCTTGCCGCATCCACACACCGGATCTGGGCGGAGGCGGCCATCAGCGCCCAGAGGAGAGCCAGGGCGAACAACACCAGCACCGGGATCACCATGGCCGCCTCCGCCGTCACCGCACCCCGGTCTCCTCCTCCCCCTTCGCGGTCCCCGACTCCGCGCCCCGAACGCCTCTCAGACCTTGGCATCGAGGGCGTCCGTGAGAATCGACTGCAGTGCCGCCATGACCGGCGGACTCGTGACCACCTTGTAGAGCACCGCCGCCAGCGCGCAGGCGGCGATCGTCCCCACCGCGTACTCGGACGTCGTCATCCCACGGTCCGTCCGGACTCGGCGCGCCACACCCCGTGCCCAGCTCCTGACGCGCTTGATTTGCCCTGCCATGTCAACCCCCAGAAGTGTTCTTTTTCCGCTTGGTTACTCATTCAATGCTTTTGTTCATCGGCCTTGCAGGAGTCCGTTCGCCAGGCCGATGACCACCGGTGCCACACCGACCGCCAGGAAGGCGGGCAGAAAACAGAGCCCCACCGGAGCTGTGATCAGGACGCCGGCCCGCTGGGCGCGCGCCACGGCCTCGCTCGACCGCTGCGCCCGCATCGCCTCGGCCAGCCGGGCGACCGGTTCCGCTGCCGGAGCCCCGGTCGAACCCGCCCGGTCCAGACAGCGGGCCAGCGCGCCGGCGCCCGGTATCTCGCCGAACCTCCCCCAGGACACGGCGGGTTCGCTGCCCAACCGGATCTCCGCCGCCGTCCGTGCCAGTCGTTCCCCGACCGCACCGCCCAGCGACTCCCCCACCGCCTCGGCCGCTTCTCTCGGGCCGGCTCCGGCGGAGATGCACGCCGCCAACAGGTCGGCCGCCAACGGGAGCCGGCATTCGGTCTCCGCAGCTTCCGCAGAGGAAACAGCGGGTCTGCGCCGATGCCGCGTCTGCTGCCACCGCCATGTGCCGTACGCCGCCACCAGTCCGACCGCGCACCCCCACGGACCACCGACGAGGAACCAGCCCGTCACCGCGGCGCCCAGCAGCACGGCCCAGTTCTGCACCCGGGCCCCGGACACCGGCCGCTTGCGCCCTCGCCTCCGGGCGTCGACCGCCAGCAGCACCGCGCCCCGGCGGCGCACCACCCGACACCGCCTCCGCCCGGCCAGGCAGACGGCCAGGTATCCGACCGCGCCCAGGGCGACCGCCACCGGAACCGGCCCACGGACGATGTGCGCCAGCACGCCGGCCCCTTCGCTCATGGCCCCTCCCCCGCCCGCACGATCCGGCCGGCCCAGCAGAGACCGGCCGTCTCCAGCAGCCCGCCCGCCAACAGACAGACAAGCCCGGCCGGACTGTGCAGGAGCACCCCCAACGGGTCGGCCCCGAGCGCCGCCCCCAGCCCCAGACCGAGCACCGGCAGCAGCGCCAGCACGGCCACCGTCGACCAGGCCCCCGCCAGCTGCGCCCGCAATTCCTCCCGCCGACGCCGCTCGGCCCGCAGTGCGCCCTCCAGGCGGTCCAGACCGGCTGCCAGCCCCGCCCCGCCGTCGACCGCCACCCGCCAGCAGGCCGCCACGCCGGCGAGCCCCTCCAGTCCGGGTTCGCACGCCGCCCGTCCGAGCGCCCCCGGCACATCGCCACCGAACCGCGCCGCGGCCGACACCGCGGCCTCCGCCGCACCCATCGCCCCCGTGCCACGCACCGCCACCAGCAGTGCCTGCCCCGGCTCGTGCCCGGCCCGCAGTTCGCCCACCACCGCACCGCACAGCGCCACCACGGCATCCGCCCGGCGCTCCCGCTCCTGCCGCCCGGCCCGCTTCCGAAGCCATCGCCGCACCAGCGGTACCGCCAGCGCCCCCGCGACCACCGGCAGCACGGACTCGCCCAGCACAGCGAGAAGCAACGCCACCGGAAGACACAGCCACTCCCGCGGCTCCCGGAACATCCCCGCGCACCACAGCCGGACCCGGTCGCGGCCGATCAGCGGCTCCGGCTCCAGGACCGACCCGACGAACAACACCCGCGCCCGCCGCGTTCCTCGGCCCCGCCCCACCATCAGCCAGGCCGCGGCCCCCGCACACACGGCCGACGCATACGTCGCCCACTCCGGCGCCCCCACCGCCGTGCCACCGGTCACAGCACACCCCCGATCAGAGACCACAGCCGCTCCCGGCCCCGCTCGTGGACAAAGCCGTCGGCTCCCCACCGCAGCGCCGGGACGGTCACCACCAGCCCGGCCGCATCCCGCTCCAGCACATGCACCTCGGCGATCCGGCGTACCCCGGCCCGGTCCCGTACGAGATGGACCACCACCGACAGCGCCGCCGCCAGCTGACTGTGCAGCGCCACGCGGTCAAGACCGGCTGCTGTTCCCAACGCCTCCAGCCGCGCCGGGACATGCTCGGCAGCGTTGGCGTGAACCGTCCCGCAGCCACCCTCATGGCCGGTGTTCAGCGCAGCGAGCAGTTCGGTGACCTCGGCGCCCCGCACCTCCCCGACCACCAGGCGGTCGGGCCGTATCCGAAGCGCCTGCCGCACCAGGTCCCGCAGAGTCACCCGTCCGGCACCCTCCTGGTTGGCAGGGCGTGACTCCAGCCGCACCACATGTGGATGGTCCGGCCGCAGCTCCGCCGAGTCCTCGGCGAGCACGATCCGCTCCCGCTCCCCGACGGCACCCAGCAAACTCGACAGCAACGTGGTCTTCCCCGCCCCCGTCCCGCCACTGATCAGGTACGAGACCCGGGCCTCGACCAGCGCCCGCAGCACCCGGTCACCACCCGGCGGTACGGTGCCCGCCGCGACCAACTCCGCCAGCGAGAAGGCCTGGGGGCGCACCACCCGCAGCGACAGACAGGTGGAACCCACGGCCACCGGCGGCAGGACCGCATGCATCCGGGTCCCGTCCGGAAGCCGCGCGTCCACCCAGGGCCGCGCATCGTCCAGCCGCCGTCCCGCCACCGCCGCGAGCCGCTGCGCCAGCCTGCGCACCGCCGGAGCGTCGCGGAAGGTCACCCCGGTGAGTTCGAGCCCACTGCCCCGGTCCATCCACACCCGGTCCGGTGCGGAGACCAGCACATCCGTCACCGCCGGATCGGCGAGCAGCGGTTCCAGAACTCCCGTACCGACAAGTTCTCCGCGCAACTCCTCTGCCGCGCCGAGGACTTCGGCATCACCGAGAAGCCTTCCCTGGGCGCGCAGCGCGGCCGCCACTCCGGCCGGGGTCGGTGCGGCGCCGCTCTGCGCAAGCCGCTGCCGCACGGCATCGAGGAGCCCGTCGGTCATGACGCACCTTCCCCATCGGGGCCCGCGCCGACTCCACCGGCAAGCGCCCGCTCCCAGAACGCCGTACAGAATCTGGCGAGCGGCCCGCGGGCACTGGAGCCGGGCGGCGCTCCGTCGTCCTGAGCCGCCAGCAAGCCTGATTCCAGCGGGAGTTCACCGGCGAGCGGCAAGTCAAGCGCCTGCGCCACCCAGCGCTCGTCCAGCCCCGCCGCGTAGGGGCCGCGTGCCACCACCCGCAGGTCGCCCAGGACCATCCCGGCCATCGACGCCACGCGTTTTGCCGCCGCGACCGCCCGCAGTTCACCGGGGACCACGAGCAGCCCGAGGTCCAGCTGCGCCAGCGCCTTCGCCACCGACTCGTCGACCCGGCGCGGCAGATCGACGACCACCACCCCGCCGAGCCTGCGGGCGGCCGCCAGCACCGCCTCCATGGCCTGCGGTGGGATGACCACCCAGTCGTCACGCCCCCAGCTGAGCACCCGCAGCCCATGCAGTGCGGGCAGCGACTCCTCCAGGGCACCACCGCCAACCCGCCCTTTGGAATGGGCGAAATCCGGCCACCTCATTCCCTCGGCCCGCTCGCCGCCGAGCAGCACATCGATGCCACCGCCCAGCGGATCGCCGTCGATCAGCATCGTCCGCCGCCCGGCCCTGGCAGCGGTCACGGCGAGAGCACAAGCCAGCGTGGACGCGCCGGCGCCGCCCCGCCCGCCGATCACCCCGACGGTGAGAGCGGGCCGCCCCACCCCCTCCGCCGCATTGGCGATCTGATCGACGAGCCAGCTCTCCGCATCGGGCAGCCGCAGGACATATTCGGCCCCGATCTCGACGGCCTGCCGCCAGACATCCGGCGCGTCCTGGTCGTGCCCGACGAGCATCACGCCCTGCCTGCGCAGCGCTCCGCGGCATCGCGGAGCCGCATCGTCGCCCACCAGGACCATCGGAGCCTGCTCCCAGCCGCCTCTGCCTTCGGGCAGCGTGTGGTGCACCTCGGGCTCCGCGCCGGCGGCCGCGCACAGCCGCAGCAGATCGTCGAGCAGTTCCACATCCTCGGTCACGATCAACGGTCCGCCCCGGCGTTCTCCGACGAGCTGCAGACGATCCCGTGCGATGGATTCAGCCACGATCTCCGCCCCCTTCTCACTGCACCTTCACCGCGGTTTCGCAGCGATCTCGGAGCGTTCCGAGATCGGCGATATCCGGAACCCGCGGACTTCACGGGTGGAATCACCGTGCAGCGCTTCGGAAAATCGTGTGGATCTTGCTCTAAAACTGTGAACAACTCCACCGTTGTGAATATCTCGGTCACCCAAACCGGCGACTTCCGGAGAGCATCACTTCCGTTACACACTGTGACGACAGGCAGTCATGCAGGAGGGCCGAAAAGACAGGCCGCCGCGGCCGGTAAGGAGACAGGATGCTTGATTCCGAGCGATGGAAACGCGTCCGGACATGCGACGACCCCCGCCGGGGGGGAGAGCGGGGGTCGTCCCCACGGCCGACTCGGGGGGGGAGGAGTCGGACCGGGTTAGCACGGTCGCGAACGATCCGTGACTTCCATGGTGTACCCGAGAGCCTTCTCAGGCAAACCCATGCACCGGAGTTTACGCCGAATGGTGGGCCCCTATGCTCTGCCTTGTGGAAAACCACTCCTTGCCGCGCACAGCAGCCTTCTTCGACCTGGACAAGACGGTCATTGCGAAGTCATCGACTCTGACCTTCAGCAAGTCCTTCTACCAAGGCGGACTGATCAACCGCCGTGCCGTACTGCGCACCGCGTACGCACAGTTCGTGTTCCTCGCCGGGGGCGCAGATCACGACCAGATGGAGCGGATGCGCGAATATCTCTCCGCGCTCTGCAAGGGCTGGAACGTCCAGCAGGTGAAGGAAATCGTCGCCGAGACCCTGCACGATCTGATCGACCCGATCATCTACGACGAGGCGGCGACCCTCATCGAGGAGCACCACACCGCCGGACGCGACGTGGTCATCGTTTCCACCTCGGGCGCCGAGGTCGTCGAGCCGATCGGCGAGTTGCTGGGCGCCGACCGGGTCGTCGCCACCCGGATGGTCGTCGGCGACGACGGCTGTTTCACCGGTGAGGTGGAGTACTACGCATACGGGCCGACGAAGGCCGAGGCAGTCAAGGCGCTCGCCGTGTCCGAGGGGTACGACCTCTCGCGGTGCTACGCATACAGCGATTCCGCGACCGATGTACCGATGCTGGAGTCCGTGGGCCACCCGCACGCGGTCAATCCGGACCGCGCGCTGCGGCGTGAGGCGACGCTCCGGGAGTGGCCGATTCTCGTCTTCAATCGCCCGGTCCGACTCAAGCAGCGGCTGCCCGCCTTCTCCATGCCGGCGCGCCCGGCACTCGTCGCCGCGGCGGCGGTGGGCGCGGCGGCCGTCACAGCGGGGCTGGTCTGGTACACCTCGCGCCGGCGCACGACCACAGCATCCGGCTGACCTCCTGCACCCGACCCGGCCCCGAGTCAGGCCCACACCCGAGCGCGCCCTCGACCGCCGTTCCGGGACGTGGGCCGGGGTGCCGACCACTCACGTCCGACACACTCCGCCGGCGTGCGGATTCCGCCCCCGACCACCCACCCGGCTCGCCCGTATTTGAAGTATTTGAACGCAAAAGTAAAGAAGTAAGGCCAGCACTACCGCTTGCCCTGACTCTGGAGTACAAAGGACTCAACGGCCCGCGAGACCAAGGACATCCGAAAGGATTACCTGATAACGCAGAGAAGGCCCCACGGACCGAGCATGAATACCCAGCACCCACGCGACGTCGACCCGTCGATTACGGGCCAGCCGCACCAGGGAACGGGCTGAGTTCCCGACCTGATGGGCAATTTTCGAGGACGCATGGTAACTGGGTGGACGTGCCAGCGGCGGTACCGAGGACGGTACCGCCGCAACCCTTTTATCGGGCAGTGAAGCTGACGAAACGCAACAGGGTTGACGGGTCCGTCAGTTGAGGTGTGTGCCGACAGCCCCGTGGACCGTCACGCGGCTCCGCGCTGAAGCGCTTCGCAGACCGCCGTCGACTCCCTGACTCCCAGCTGCACCGCGCGCCCGCAGTGTGTGATCCAGGCGGACATCCCATCCGGCGTTCCCGACCGGTACCCCTCGAACGCCGCGACGTACGCCGCCCTCCCTTGCTCGGCGTGACCGACCTCGGCGGGGCAGATCGCTTTCGGGTCGAGCCCGCTCCCGATCAGGACGATCCGCTCGGCGGTCCGCGCGACAAGGCCGTTGTGCGAGCCGAAGGGACGCAGCGCCAGCAGTTCGCCGTGCACGACCGCGGCCGTCACCAGGGCGGGCGCCGCACTCCCCGAAAGAATCAATCCCGAGAGCCCTTCCAGCCGGCCGGCGACCTCGTCGGCATCGGGCAGCGGCGCTTCGATGAGCGGCTCGTCGACCGGTTCACCGGCCAGCCGCGGGCGGCCGACAGTGTCGTCGGGCGCGGCCCCGCCTGCCGCCACGAGGTGCAGCCGGGCAAGAACCCGCAGCGGCGACTGCCGCCAGATCGAGAGCAGTTGGCCCGCCTCCGCGGTCAGTCGCAGGGCGGCACCGATCACCTGCGACTCCTCGTCGCCACTGAAGTCGGTGCGCCGGCGCACCTCCTCCAGGTTCCAGTCGGCGCCGGAGAGTGCGGCGGAGCCACGGGCGCCACGGAGCGCCGCTTCCGCGGTGATCTCGCTGCTGCGGCGCCGCATGACGCGGTGGCCGTAGACCCGGTCGACGGCCTTGCGTACGGAGTCCACCGCATCGGAGACGCCCGGCAGGGCACCCAGGGCGGCGAGCGGATCTGAGGCAGTCGTACTCATAAGTAGCGAGGCTACGCGCCCCCTGCGCCCTTACCACCCCGGAGTGGCCTTCTTCACGAAGGGTGACTGCGCAGCGCGTTTGCACCGCTACCCTAGGTGAACATGAAGATCGCTTTCGTGGGGAAGGGCGGCAGCGGCAAGACCACGCTGTCCTCGCTCTTCATTCGCCACCTCGCCGCCAACGAAGCCCATGTCGTCGCGGTGGACGCCGACATCAACCAGCACCTCGGGGCCGCGCTCGGCCTCGACGAGGAGGAGGCCGCGGCACTGCCCGCCATGGGTGCGCACCTGCCCCTGATCAAGGAGTATCTGCGAGGCAGCAACCCCCGCATCGCCTCGGTGGAGACGATGATCAAGACGACTCCGCCCGGCGAGGGCTCGCGGCTGCTGCGGGTCCGCGAGGACAACCCGGTCTACGATGCGTGCGCCCGCACGGTCGGGCTCGACGACGGGGACATCCGACTGATGGCCACCGGACCGTTCACCGAGTCGGATCTCGGGGTGGCGTGCTACCACTCCAAGGTCGGCGCGGTCGAGCTCTGCCTCAACCACCTTGTCGACGGCCCCGACGACTACGTGGTCGTCGATATGACCGCGGGTTCGGATTCGTTCGCGTCCGGCATGTTCACCCGCTTCGACATGACGTTCCTGGTCGCCGAGCCGACCCGTAAGGGCGTCTCGGTCTACCGCCAGTACAAGGAGTACGCACGGGACTTCGGGGTCGCCCTGAAGGTCGTGGGCAACAAGGTGCAGGGCCAGGACGACCTGGACTTCCTGCAGGCCGAGGTCGGCGACGACCTGCTGGTCACGGTCGGCCACTCCGACTGGGTCCGTGCGATGGAGAAGGGACGTCCGGCCCGCTTCGAGCTTCTGGAGGCGGACAACCGGATGGCCCTGCAGGCTCTGCAGAACGCCGCGGAGGACTCGTACGAGCAGCGCGACTGGGAGCGCTACACGCGTCAGATGGTGCACTTCCACCTGAAGAACGCGGAGAGTTGGGGCAACGAGAAGACGGGCGCCGACCTGGCCGCCCAGGTCGACCCCGCCTTCGTGCTCGACGAGCGGAGCGCACAGGCAGCCGCCGTGCAGCCCGCGTGAGCCGGTCGTCCGAGGCCCCGTCCACCGACGACCCGGCGGGCGGCGGATCGACGGGCTTCAGTGCTCCACCGGCTTCGTGTCGGATTCACCGGGAGCCTTGACGGTTCCCGGAGTTCCGGCCGTTCCGGAGGCCTGGGCGGCGAGATGGGCCGCCCAGCCCTCCTTCGGCGCCTGGCCGACGTCGAGTGTGCGAAGTTTCGCCAGCGTCGCCGGGTCCTGGGCGTCCAGCCAATCGGCAAGCTGCCTGAAGGACACACAGCGCACGCCCTCCTTGGTGCAGACCGTCTCGATGGTCTCCTCGACGGCGCGCATGTACGTGCCACCGTTCCAGGACTCGAAGTCGTTGCCGATGATCAGCGGCGCCCGGTTCCCCTCGTACGCCCGGTCGAAGGCCTGGATCAGGCCGTCGCGCATCTGGTCGCCCCAGTACTCGTACTGGTCCGGGTCGCCCTGTACGGCCGTCCCGGACTGGTTGGACATGAAGTCGTAGTCCGTCGACAGCGCCTCGAACCCCCTCCCCGGCACCGGAACGCGTTGCAGGGAGAGGTCCCAGACGCCGTCCCTCTTCTTCGGCCAGACCTGTTCACCGACGCCGCTGGAGTCGTAGCGGAAGCCCATCGACCGCGCTGCGGCCACCATGTTCTTCCGCCCCTCCAGACAGGGGGTGCGGCCGCCGACCAGCTCCGTGTCGTAGTCGAAGGGCAGCGGCTTCTCGTCCGCGAGGTCCGGGACGTTCGTCCTCCACTTCTTCACGAAGGACTTGGCCTGGCTGATCTCGCGCTTCCACTCGGCGACCGACCAGGTGCCGACGCCGCCGTCCGGGCCGCAGAAGTGACCGTTGAAGTGGGTGCCGATCTCGTCGCCGTCCTGCCAGGCGCCCCGGATCTGGGTGATGGTGTCCCGGATCCCCTTGATGTCGCTGAAGCCGATGTCGGAGCTGCCCGCGTTGTGCTTCGGCGGGTCGTAGAGCTCCCGCTTCTCCTCCGGCAGCATGTACACGCCGCTGAGGAAGTAGGTCATGTTCGCGTGGTACTTCCTGCCGACCTCGCGAAAGTGGGAGAACAGCTCCCGGCTGTCCCCACCCACGCCGTCCCAGGAGAACACCACGAACTGCGGAGGCGTCTGACCGGGCGCCAGGCGCAGCGGCACGGGCTGCTTCGGCTGACTGCCGGTGAAGGAGGTCGAGCCGTCGCCGACGAGCCGGAAGGCCTTCTCGGGGGCGTTCCTCTCAGGTCCGGCAGCCCCCTTCTCCGCACCCGGACCCGCAGCCCCGAGAGCCGAACCGGAATCCGAGCCGGAACAGCCGGCGACTCCCGCAACGAGCGCGACGGCCATGACCCCCAGGGCGACCCTCTTCGTGGCGACCATCATCCGTCCACCCTCTTCCTTTTCAGGTAATTTGCGTGGAATGCGCCGACACGGTGCGGTCACACTCGCACACAGACCTGAGCGAATCGGCACGACATGCCGTACGAAAAGCTTCTTATTCACGTGAATGGGTGATTGAGTCGACTATTTGCCCTCAATAATGGACACGATTCTTTACTCTCCATTACGATCTATTTACCGAGAATTGAGAAATCCCGCCGCTGCACGCCGTGACCCACGGCCGCGTCCCCCACGTTCCGCGACCGCGCCGCCCCGGAGGAGACGGGAACATGTCTGCCTGCGTCCCCACTCGTGATGACCACACGTCCCGCAGTTGGCGCCAGTCCAACGGCCCGGGAATGAAGCGACCTCACAGCCCGCCACCGCCGCGTCGCGGCGGACGATTCCGTATCGCGGGCGCCGACCTGTCCGCATCGATCACTGTCTTTCTCATTGCCGTCCCCATGTCGCTCGGCCTCGCCGTGGCCATGGACGCCCCACTGGAGGCCGGACTCGTCTCCGCGGCCATCGGCGGCATCGTCGCCGGACTGCTCGGCGGCACCCCCCTTCAGGTCAGTGGCCCGTCCGCCGGACTGACCGTGGTCACAGCCGAGTTGATCCAGATCTACGGCTGGCGCACCACCTGCGCGATCACCATCGGCGCCGGGCTGCTGCAGATCCTGCTGGGGGCGGTGCGTGCGGCGCGCAGCGCTCTCGCCGTCAGTCCCGCCATCGTGCACGGCACCCTGGCGGGTATCGGCGTGGCCATCGCACTGGCCCAGCTGCATATCGTGCTCGGCGGCTCACCCCAGAGCTCAGCCGTCGACAATGCCCTCGCCCTGCCTGCCCAGTTGGACCGTCTCAGCCCGGCCGCTCCTCTCGTCGGCGGGCTGACCATCGCCATCCTGATGGCCTGGCCACGGCTCCCCGGGCGGATCGGACGGGCGGTCCGGAGAATTCCGGCGGCCCTCGCCTCGGTGGCGATCGCCACAGCGGTGGCGGCGGTGGCGGCTCCCGGCACCGCCCGGGTGGATCTGCCCTCCTGGCGGTCGCACGCCCTGCCCGAACTTCCGCAGGGCCCCGTACTGGCCCTCGCCACCGCCGTGTTCACCGTGACGCTGGTGGCCAGCCTCGAATCACTGCTCGCAGCGGTCGCGGTGGACAAGCTGACCACCGACCGCGCCGGGCGGCAGAGCACCGAGTCTCCCGCGTCGGCAGTCCCGACCGCCCCGCCGGTCAGGCGCGCCGACCTCGACCGCGAATTGCGCGGCCAGGGCATCTCCAATGTCCTGGCCGGCCTGCTGGGCGGGCTGCCGGTGTCAGGGGGCGCTGTGCGCAGTTCGGCGAATGTACGGGCCGGGGCCACCGGCCGCGCCTCCACCGTTCTGCACGGCGTCTGGGTCCTGCTCGCCGCCGGGTTGCTGGTCACGGCGCTGGAGTGGATCCCGCTGGCCGCGCTCGCCGCGCTGGTGATGATGGTCGGCATCCAGATGGTGAGCTACGCCCATATCCGCAATGTTCACAAGCACCGCGAATTCCCGGTCTACGGGGCGACGATCACCGGTGTGGTGCTCTTCGGTGTGCTGAAAGGTGTGGCGATCGGTATCGCGGTGGCCGTCGTCATCGCTCTGCACCGGCTGGCCCGGACACGGATCACGGTGACGGATCAGGGCGGACAGCATCTCGTGGTTGTGCGTGGGCAGTTGACGTTCCTCGCGGTTCCACGGCTCAGCCGAATGCTCGGCCGGCTTCCCCAAGGCGGGGATGCAGTCGTCGAGTTGGACGGCTTCTTCATGGACCATGCGGCATACGAGACGATCCAGGACTGGAGCGACGCGCAGACCGCCCAGGGCGGCCGGGTCGTCTTCACCGGCAGATCCGGGGGCCGGATCGCCGAGCCTGCCTCGGCGGCGCACTCCTGCTGCCGCCCCTGGACGCCGTGGCGCAATCACCACTGCCACGACCGGCCCGAACCGGACAGCGTCCACCGCGACCGCGGCACGCGAGCCGACGCCGGCAGTGAGCACCACGCCACCGCCACCCGCCCCAGCCCCGGAACAACCGACACCACGGCGGCCGACACCACGACCGACGTCACGAGCAACTCAACGCCCGCCACGAGCGCCGCGGCCCCAGCCGCCGAACCCGTTCCCGGCGCTCCTTCATCCACCGCACTCCCCGCCACCCCTCGTCGGACCGGCGCGCACCGGCTGGTCAGTGGTCTGAGTTCGTTCCAGCGCAACACGGCTCCGCTGGTGCGCGAGGAGCTGGCCCGGCTGGCCCGGGAGGGGCAGCGCCCCTCCCAGCTCTTCATCACCTGCGCGGACTCCCGGCTGGTCACCAGCATGATCACAGCCAGCGGTCCGGGAGACCTGTTCACCGTGCGGAACGTCGGCAATCTGGTGCCGCCACCGGGCGCGGAAGCAGGCGACGACTCGGTGGGCGCCGCGATCGAGTACGCGGTGGACGTGCTGCAGGTGGAGTCCATCACCGTCTGCGGCCACTCCGGCTGCGGCGCGATGCAGGCACTGCTGGGCGCCGAGCCGGACAACCCGCAGACGTCCCTGTGGCGGTGGCTGCGGCACGGTCTGCCGAGCCTGGAACGGATGGAGTCCCGGCATCGCGCCTGGGCGCGGATCTCCGGCCGGCTGCCCGCCGATGCCGTGGAGCAGCTCTGCCTCACCAACGTGGTCCAGCAGCTGGACCATCTGCGCGCCCACGAATCGGTATCGCGGCGACTCGCCGCGGGCACACTGCAGCTCCACGGGATGTACTTCCATGTCGGCGAGGCGCAGGCATACCTCCTGACCGAGGGCGCGAGCGCCGGTACATGTATCGACGAGGTCTTCGACCACGTGGGCCCCGGCGATCCTTCCGGTTCCGGTGAATTGGAACGTACAAGCGCCTGAACCGCACGCACCCCGGGTCCGTGAGACCTTGTGGTCCCGCTTCCGCATTGCACTGTGCTGCACCGCATCGCAGGTGGGGGGCGGGACCGTGCCCCATACACGAAAACACAGGTCTAAACCAATTCCTGGCAGACACTTGTCACCCGGCCCCTGGCCTGATGAGCTATGCCCCGGGACACAACGGACACCCTGGGAATGGGAGATGTCGTGAGCAACGAAAGCCTGGCCAATCTGCTCAAGGAGGAGCGGCGGTTCGCACCGCCCGCCGATCTGGCCGCGAACGCCAACGTCACAGCCGAGGCGTACGAGCAGGCCAAGGCGGACCGGCTGGGCTTCTGGGCCGAGCAGGCCCGGCGCCTGACCTGGGCCACGGAGCCGACCGAGACGCTCGACTGGAGCAATCCGCCCTTCGCGAAGTGGTTCGCGGACGGCAAGCTGAACGTCGCGTACAACTGTGTGGACCGCCACGTCGAGGCGGGCAACGGCGACCGGGTCGCCATCCATTTCGAGGGTGAGCCCGGCGACAGCCGCGCGATCACCTACGCGGAGCTGAAGGACGAGGTCTCCCGCGCCGCCAACGCCCTCACCGAGCTCGGTGTCGCCAAGGGCGACCGGGTCGCCGTCTACCTGCCGATGATCCCCGAGGCCGCCGTCGCGATGCTGGCCTGCGCCCGCATCGGCGCCACGCACTCGGTGGTCTTCGGCGGCTTCTCCGCCGACGCCATCGCCGCCCGCATCCAGGACGCGGACGCCAAGGTCGTCATCACCGCCGACGGCGGCTACCGCCGCGGCAAGCCGTCGGCACTGAAGCCCGCGGTCGACGACGCCGTATCCCGTATCGACAGCGTCGAACACGTCCTCGTGGTGCGGCGCACCGGCCAGGACACCGCGTGGACCGAGGGCCGCGACATCTGGTGGCACGAGATCACCGGCCGCCAGTCCGCCGAGCACACCCCCGAGGCCTTCGAGGCGGAGCAGCCGCTCTTCATCCTCTACACCTCGGGTACGACGGGTAAGCCGAAGGGCATCCTGCACACCTCCGGCGGCTACCTCACGCAGGCCGCGTACACCCACAACGCGGTCTTCGACCTCAAGCCGGAGACCGATGTCTACTGGTGCACGGCCGACATCGGCTGGGTGACCGGGCACTCGTACATCGTGTACGGGCCGCTGGCCAACGGCGCGACGCAGGTCATGTACGAGGGCACGCCCGACACCCCTCACCAGGGGCGTTTCTGGGAGATCGTGCAGAAGTACGGCGTCACGATCCTGTACACCGCGCCGACCGCCATCCGTACGTTCATGAAGTGGGGCGACGACATCCCCGCCAAGTTCGACCTGTCCTCGCTGCGGGTCCTCGGTTCGGTCGGTGAGCCGATCAATCCCGAGGCGTGGATGTGGTACCGCAAGCACATCGGCGCCGACAGGTGCCCGGTCGTGGACACCTGGTGGCAGACCGAGACCGGCGCGATGATGATCTCGCCGCTCCCCGGTGTCACGGCCACCAAGCCCGGTTCGGCGCAGCGCGCCCTGCCCGGCATCTCCGCCACCGTCGTCGACGACGAAGCCCACGAGGTGGAGAACGGCGGGGGCGGCTACCTCGTCCTCACCGAGCCGTGGCCGTCGATGCTCCGCACCATCTGGGGTGACGACCAGCGCTTCATCGACACGTACTGGTCGCGCTTCGAGGGCAAGTACTTCGCGGGCGACGGCGCCAAGAAGGACGAGGACGGCGACATCTGGCTGCTCGGCCGGGTCGACGACGTGATGCTCGTGTCCGGGCACAACATCTCGACGACCGAGGTCGAGTCGGCGCTCGTGTCGCACCCGTCCGTCGCCGAGGCGGCCGTGGTCGGCGCGGCCGACGAGACGACCGGTCAGGCCATCGTCGCGTTCGTGATACTCCGTGGCACGGCGTCCGCCTCCGACGAACTCGTCGCGGACCTGCGCAACCACGTCGGTGCCACGCTCGGCCCGATCGCCAAGCCGAAGCGGATCCTGCCGGTGGCCGAGCTGCCGAAGACCCGCTCCGGCAAGATCATGCGGCGTCTGCTGCGTGACGTCGCGGAGAACCGCGAGCTGGGCGACGTCACCACGCTCACCGACTCCTCGGTGATGGACCTCATCCAGACTCAGCTGCCGACGTCTTCGTCCGAGGACTGACAGAGGCACAGGCAGAAGGCCGGAGCACCGGCCGACGTAGGTGTACGAACCCGAGGGGCATCCGGCAACGCGCCGGGGGCCCCTCGGGCATTTAAGGTGAAGATCACTGGATACGCCCCCGCACACCCCGGGTACAGTGGCAGCAACGTCAACAACACATCAAGAAATCTCCACAGGGTGTGCCGGGAAGTCTGGTCGGCAAGTGCATCAGCCATGCCATCGCTGCCGTACCGACCCGGAGGTCTCCACTCGTGGCCGCGCCCACCCCCACACCCTCGCCGTCGCGCCGGACCTTCCTCGGGCGTCTCTCCCTCCCCGAGCGGAACTACCTCGCGGACGCCCTGCGTACCGAGACCGTCGGCGGAGTCATCCTGCTGGGTGCCGCCATCGCGGCGCTGGTCTGGGCGAACACCCTCGGCTCGAGTTACCGGGCCCTCAGCGACTTCCACTTCGGGCCGGAGTCCCTGGGCCTGAATCTCTCCGTGCAGCACTGGGCGGCCGACGGGCTGCTTGCGGTCTTCTTCTTCGTCGCGGGCGTCGAGCTCAAGCGCGAACTGGTCGCGGGTGAGCTGCGCGATCCCAAGGCGGCCGCGCTGCCGGTCATCGCCGCCGTGTCCGGAATGACCGCGCCGGCCGTCGTCTACACGCTGGTGACAGTGATCGGCGGCGGTTCGACCGCCGGATGGGCCGTCCCCACGGCCACCGATATCGCCTTCGCACTCGCTGTGCTCGCGGTCATCGGCACCTCGCTGCCGTCCGCGCTCCGCGCCTTCCTGCTCACGCTCGCCGTCGTCGACGACCTCCTCGCGATCCTGATCATCGCGGTCTTCTTCACCGACGACATCGACCTCGCCGCCCTCGTCGGCGCGTTCGTCGGCCTCGCCGTCTTCTACCTCCTGCTGCGCAAGAACGTGCGCGGCTGGTACGTCTACATCCCGCTCGCCCTGGTCATCTGGGGACTGATGTACAACAGCGGCATCCACGCCACCATCGCCGGTGTCGCCATGGGGCTGATGCTGCGCTGCACCCGGCGCGAGGGCGAGGAGCACTCCCCCGGCGAGCACATCGAGCACCTGATACGCCCGCTGTCGGCCGGCCTCGCCGTGCCGCTGTTCGCGCTGTTCTCGGCCGGGGTGTCACTCTCCGGTGACGCGATGGCGAGTGTCTTCACGCGGCCCGAGACGCTCGGTGTCGTGCTGGGGCTCGTCGTCGGCAAGACGGTCGGCATCTTCGGCGGTACGTGGCTGGCCGCCCGTTTCACCAAGGCGGAGCTGAACAAGGACCTGGCCTGGGCGGACGTCTTCGCGATCGCCTCACTCGCCGGGATCGGCTTCACCGTCTCGCTGCTCATCGGTGAGCTGGCGTTCGAGGGCGACGCGTTCATCGAGAACGAGATCAAGGCAGCCGTGCTGCTGGGGTCGCTGATGGCGGCCGTGTTCTCCGGTGTGCTGCTCAAACTCCGGGTACGTACCTACCGGGCGCTGTACGAGGCGGAGGAGCTCGACGAGGACGAGGACGGGGTACCCGACATCTACGAACAGGACGATCCGGCGTACCACCTCCGGATGGCCGCGATCTACGAGAAGAAGGCTGCAGAGCACCGGCGCCTTGCCCAAGTTGCGGGGGTGGCGAGCAGCAAGCCGGACAGTCCGGCATGATCTGACACCAGATGTGTTGAGCAGGAGAGCAGAAGAGGGAGTCAGGGATGAGCGACCCCGGCAACTACGCGGGCAGCACCGACCGCAGTCTCGGTCAGCTGGTCGCCTCGGCGACGGCCGAGATGTCCGCGCTGGTGCACGACGAGATCGCCCTGGCCAAGGCCGAGGTGCGGCAGGACGTCAAGCGGGGTGTGACCGGCAGTGTGGCGTTCATCGTCGCGGGAGTGCTGATCCTGTTCTCGTTGCCGGTGCTGAGCTTCGCGGCGGCGTACGGAATCCACAACCTGGGTCTCGGGCTCGCCTGGTCGTTCCTGATCGTGGGCGGTGCGTTCATTCTGCTGGCGATCGTGCTCGCGCTGATCGCCATGGCCAAGTTCAAGAAGGTCAAGCCGCCCGAGAAGTCGATCGCGTCGGCCAAGCTGTCGGCGGCCGTGCTGCAGGGCGCCAAGCCGCACCCGCGTCCGGCGATCACGGCGAGTGTCGGTCGCCCGGCCGTCACCGCCTCGGGCGGCACGCGGACGGAGAACGCCGGAGCGAAGTCCGCGGTCAAGGACAATGCGTCCGCTGTGGCACGCTCGTCCACATGACCGTCCCCGATTCCAGCGCATTCGGCCCCACAGGCCCCGGCCCGGGCTCCGGCTCGGCAGGCCCCGGCTCCGGCTCAACAGGCCCTGGCTCCGGCTCCGGCAGTCCCGTACGGATCGACGGTCCCTGGATCCACCGGGATGTGGCGGCCAACGGGGCACGCTTCCACATCGCCGAGTTGGGCGACGGCCCCCTGGTACTGCTGCTGCACGGTTTCCCGCAGTTCTGGTGGACCTGGCGCCATCAGCTGACCGCGCTCGCCGACGCCGGGTTCCGTGCCGTCGCGATGGATCTGCGCGGGGTGGGCGGCAGCGACCGTACGCCGCGGGGGTACGACCCCGCCAACCTGGCCCTCGACGTCACCGGCGTGATCCGGTCGCTCGGTGAGCCGGACGCGGCGCTGGTCGGTCATGACATGGGCGGATACCTCGCCTGGACGGCCGCGGTGATGCGGCCCAAGCTGGTGCGCCGGCTGGTGGTCTCCTCGATGCCGCATCCGCGCCGCTGGCGGTCCTCGATGCTCTCCGACTTCGCGCAGTCCCGGGCAGGCTCGTACATCTGGGGCTTCCAGCGCCCCTGGGTGCCTGAGCGTCAGCTCGTCGCGGACGACGGGGCCTTGGTGGGCCGGCTGATCCGTGACTGGTCGGGGCCGCGGGCGTCAGAGTTCCCCGACGACGCGGCAGTGGACGTCTACCGGCGTGCGATGTGCATCCCGTCGACGGCTCACTGCTCGATCGAGCCGTATCGCTGGATGGTGCGCTCCATGGCGCGCCCGGACGGCGTCCAGTTCAACCGCCGGATGAAACGACCGGTACGGGTGCCGACCCTGCATCTGCACGGTTCGCTCGATCCGGTGGCCCGTACGCGGAGTGCGGCGGGGTCCGGCGAGTACGTCGAAGCGCCGTACCGTTGGCGACTTTTCGATGGTCTGGGGCACTTCCCGCACGAGGAGGATCCAGCCGGTTTCTCGACCGAACTCATCAACTGGCTCAAGGATCCCGAGCCCGACCGGTAGCCCCGGGACGGGCCCTGAGGCCGGCCGAACAGGTAACCGGTCGCGACCAACCGGTGGCCGGAAGTGCACAGTTGTCCGACGAACAGCCAATTGCCCGGCGCATAGGCCGATTGGCTGGCGCCCGCACGATTACCGACCATGAGGCACGGGCAGACGTCGGGGTATGGGCTGGACGCACGACTTCGGTGACGCAGCACGCAATCGTCGCTCGACCGCTACGGCGGATCCGAGCATTCATGAGGGGGACGGTCCTCGAGGCCGGGTGCTCGGTGTGCATGACCTGCATGATCCCCAGCTGGGCATTCCGCATATTCTCCGCCGCCGGGCCCGCTGGGTCTCGGCGCGGCTGCGCCATCCCCGCGGATGACGCAGTCCTGACCTGATCACACAAATCGGACCCGGGCCGACCCCTGTCCGTTTCCCTACAGCGCACACGCCTGACTGTCGACCTGCTGGTTGGCGGTGCGGCCGTCGGCAATGTCCTGGCGGATCTCGTCGGCGGTCAGGGCGTAGCCCGTGTCGGGGTCGTCCAGCGACTTGGCGAAGACGACCCCGTACACCTTGCCGTCGGGGGTCAGCAGCGGTCCGCCGGAGTTTCCCTGGCGGACCGTCGCGAAGAGCGAGTACACATCGCGGCGGACGGTACCCCGGTGGTAGATGTCCGGGCCGTCGGCGTCGATGCGGCCGCGGACACGCGCGGAGCGTACGTCGTACGAGCCGTTCTCCGGGAAGCCCGCGACGATGGCGTCGTTCCCCGTCGCGGCGTCGCGGTCCGTAGCGGTGAACTTCAGCGGCTTCGCGTCGAGATCCGGGACGTCGAGTACAGCGATGTCGCGCTGCCAGTCGTAGAGGACGACCTTCGCGTCGTACAGCCGCCCCTGGCCGCCGATCTGGACGGTCGGCTCGTCGACGCCGCCCACGACATGGGCGTTGGTCATCACCCGACGGTCGGAGAAGACGAAGCCGGTGCCTTCGAGGACCTTGCCGCAGCTCGGGGCCGTACCGACGACCTTGACGATGGACTGCTTGGCGCGGGCCGCGACGGGGCTGCCGGCCAGGGCCGGATCCGGAGCCCTGACCTCGGTGATCGGCTCATTGACGAAGGGGCTGAAGACCTGCGGAAAGCCGTTCTGCGCGAGGACGGAGGAGAAGTCCGCGAACCAGGTGGAGGCCTGGGCGGGCATCACCCGGGAGATGCCGAGCAGCACCGAGGAGTTACGCACCTCCTTGCCCAGCGTCGGCAGCGACGTGCCCGCCAGCGCGGAACCGATCAGCCACGCCACCAGCAGCATCGCGACCACATTGACGAGTGCGCCGCCGGTGGCATCGAGGGCGCGGGCGGGCGACCACGTGATGTACCGCCGGAGTTTGTTGCCGAGGTGGGTGGTGAAAGCCTGGCCGACGGAGGCGCACACGATCACGATGATGACCGCGACCACGGCGGCCGTGGAGGAGACCTCGGAGCCGTCCGTCAACTGGTCCCACAGGACCGGCAGCAGATAGACGGCGACCAGGCCGCCGCCCAGGAAGCCGATGACCGACAGGATGCCGACGACGAAGCCCTGGCGGTAGCCGATCACTGCGAACCACACGGCGCCGGCCAGCAGCAGGATGTCCAGCACGTTCACCGTCTATTGCCTCGCAGATTCGTCACCGGACCCGTTCGTTCGGCTGGGACCGGGCAGGCCCGAACGGCCCAGCACGGAAGTCAGCCTGTCATGCGCGCCAGTCGAGCGGCACCTGCCTGGTACCGTCCCAGGGGCGCTCCCAACCCGCGAAGTGCAGAATGCGGTCGATCACCCCGGCGGTGAAACCCCAGACCAGTGCCGATTCGACCAGGAATGCCGGGCCTCGATGACCGCTGGGATGCACCGTCGTCACCCGATTGGCCGGATCAGTGAGATCCGCCACGGGAACCGTGAAGACCCGGGCAGTCTCGGCCGGATCGACGACCCCGACCGGGCTCGGCGCCCGCCACCAGCCAAGTACGGGCGTGACGACGAAACTGCTCACCGGGATGTAGAGCCGGGGCAGCACAGCAAAGAGCTGGACGCCGCGCGGATCGAGTCCGGTCTCCTCCTCGGCCTCCCGCAGAGCCGCCCTGAGCGGTCCTGCGGTCGCCTGGTCGCCGTCCTCGGGGTCCAGGGCTCCCCCGGGGAAGGAGGGCTGCCCGGCGTGGGAACGCAGTGACCCCGAGCGCTCCATCAGGAGCAGCTCGGGCCCGCGCTCGCCCTCACCGAACAGGACCAGGACGGCGGACTGGCGCCCGG
Source organism: Streptomyces sp. NPDC057565 (assembly GCF_042801455.1). Classification (NCBI taxonomy): domain Bacteria; kingdom Bacillati; phylum Actinomycetota; class Actinomycetes; order Kitasatosporales; family Streptomycetaceae; genus Streptomyces; species Streptomyces sp. NPDC057565. Next base: position 116,471 of record NZ_JBHVFU010000002.1, read on the forward strand.
CGCCGTTCTCGGGCGGCAGAAAGCGGCTGAGCTGCTGGGGCTCGATGGTCCGTGCGGCGCGGGCGACGGGCTCGAGCCACTCGGGCAGCCCGTCCGTCGAGACGGTGATCGCGCCGTCCCGGCCCACGCCCGCGGAGTGATCCTCCACGTGGCTCTGTTCGTGCGTCTTCATAGGCACCCCTCGTCTCACAACGCCTGCGGTCGCGCATTTCGTTCCGGAAGGGCGCTCCGTCACCCGGCGCCCAGCGCCGGCGCGGGCTTGCCCGGGTAGTCGGGCGGCGGGCTCAGCCGCTGGCCGGGCTGTCCGCCCATCTCGTACTTCAGGAGCTTCCGGGCCTTCTCCGGATCCGTCTCCCCCTCGCCGTACGAGGGGCAGAGCGGGGCGATCGGACAGGCGCCGCAGGCGGGCCTGCGGGCGTGGCAGATGCGGCGGCCGTGGAAGACGACGCGGTGCGAGAGCATCGTCCACTCGCTCTTGGGGAAGATCGCGGCGATCTCCGCCTCGACCTTCTCCGGGTCCTCCTGCTCCGTCCATTTCCAGCGGCGGACCAGTCGGCCGAAGTGGGTGTCGACCGTGATGCCGGGGACGCCGAAGGCATTGCCGAGGACGACATTGGCGGTCTTGCGGCCGACGCCGGGCAGCGTGACCAGGTCCGCGAGCCGCCCCGGGACCTCACCGCCGAAGTTGTCCCTGAGGGCCGCGGAGAGCCCTATCAGCGACCTGGCCTTGGCCCGGAAGAAGCCGGTCGGCCGGATGACCTCCTCCAGCTCCTCGGGGACGGCCGCGGCCATGTCCTCGGGGGTCGGGTAGGCGGCGAACAGCGCGGGAGTGGTCTGGTTGACCCTCAGATCGGTGGTCTGGGCGGAGAGGACCGTGGCGACCAGGAGCTCGAAGGGGTTCCGGAAGTCCAGCTCCGGATGGGCGTACGGATAGACCTCGGCGAGCTCGCGGTTGATCCGGCGGGCGCGGCGGACCATCGCGAGGTGTGACTCCGGCTTCCCGGACTTTCCCGGCCTCACCGCTGCCCCGGACTTCTTCGCCGATGCCGCGGCCTTCTTTGCGGACCCCTTGGACGCCTTCGCGGGCCCCCCGGACGTCACCGGCGTCACCGACTCCCGGGGTGGGCGTTTTGCGGCTTTTGTCGGTTGACTCGCAGACTGTTCGCCCACAGCGGAATTACGGTCTTCCGACACCTCATCAGCCCCCTTGGCCTGGGCTCTCACCGGCTTGTTGGACACCCGGCCAGCCTAGAGCCAGGCACTGACATCCGCTCCGGTCACTGTGGATCCGTCCCCAATCAGCCCCCTGCGGCACGATGGGGCGCGCCCGTGCGTCAAACTGGTTTGTGATTGATCGCACTGTTTTACCGTCCGGCATGATGGGGACCACGGTTCCCTGAACAGGCCGACAAGGAGAGAACTCGTGGACGACGTTCTGCGGCGCGCCCCGCTTTTCGCGGCGCTCGATGACGAGCAGGCCGCGGAGCTCCGCGCCTCGATGAGTGAGGTGACCCTCGCACGCGGCGACGCTCTCTTCCACGAGGGCGACCAGGGTGACCGCCTGTACGTGGTCACCGAGGGCAAGGTGAAGCTCCACCGCACGTCCCCCGACGGGCGCGAGAACATGCTGGCCGTCCTCGGCCCCGGCGAGCTGATCGGTGAGCTGTCGCTCTTCGACCCGGGCCCGCGCACCGCCACCGCCACCGCGCTGACCGAGGTCAAGCTCCTCGGCCTCGGCCACGGCGACCTGCAGCCCTGGCTGAACGCCCGCCCCGAGGTGGCTACGGCCCTGCTGCGCGCTGTCGCCCGTCGACTGCGCAAGACCAACGACCAGATGTCCGACCTGGTCTTCTCCGACGTACCGGGCCGTGTCGCCCGCGCCCTCCTCGACCTGTCGCGCCGGTTCGGCGTCCAGTCGGAGGAAGGCATCCACGTCGTCCACGACCTGACCCAGGAAGAGCTGGCCCAGCTGGTCGGCGCCTCCCGCGAGACGGTCAACAAGGCGCTTGCCGACTTCGCGGGCCGCGGCTGGCTCCGCCTGGAGGCACGCGCCGTGATCCTGCTGGATGTGGAGCGCCTGGCGAAGCGTTCGCGCTAGCCGGCCCCCCTCACGACGCGAGAGGCCCCGCCGTCCGGCGGGGCCTCTCGCGCGTCACGGCGCCTCGCAGCCCCGATATCAGCGCCACGGGCGTAACAGCGGCTCAGATCAGCCCGTGCTCGCCCAGATACTCCAGCTGCGCCCGCACCGACAGCTCCGCCGCGGGCCACAGCGACCGGTCCACGTCCGCGTACACGTACGCCACCACCTCCGTGGCCGAGCGGTGCCCGGCCTCCACCGCCGTCTCCACCTGGGCGAGCCGGTGCGCGCGGTGGGCGAGATAGAACTCGACCGCGCCCTGCGCGTCGTCCAGGACCGGACCGTGCCCCGGCAGCACCGTGTGCACCCCGTCGTCGACCGTCAGCGAGCGCAGCCGCCGCAGCGAGTCGAGGTAGTCGCCGAGCCGCCCGTCCGGGTGCGCGACGAGCGTGGTGCCACGCCCGAGGATCGTGTCGCCGGTCAGCACCGCCCGGTCGGCGGGCAGATGGAAGGAGAGCGAGTCAGAGGTGTGCCCCGGGGTCGGGACCACCCGCAGTTCGAGCCCTCCGGTGGTGATCACGTCGCCCGTCGTCAGCCCCTCCTCGCCGAGCCGCAGCGCCGGGTCCAGCGCCCTCACCGTCGTACGGGTCAGCTCGGCGAAGCGCGCCGCGCCCTCCGCGTGGTCGGGGTGACCGTGGGTGAGGAGCGTGAGGCCGATCCGCCGGCCGGCGCGCTCGGCGGTGTCGATGACGGCCTGCAGATGGCTGTCGTCGAGGGGGCCCGGGTCGATGACGACCGCGAGGTCGGAGTCGGGCTCGGCGACGATCCAGGTGTTGGTGCCGTCGAGCGTCATCGCCGAGGCGTTGGGGGCGAGAACGTTGACCGTACGGGCGGTCGCGGGGCCGGAGAGGACCCCTCCGCGCGGCTGCCCGGGCAGCGCTGCTGCGTCGCTCATGCGGAACCATCTCCGGTCGGGATGTGCTTGGTGAATTCGTCGTGCCCCGGCCAGCTCAGCACCAGTTCACCGTCCTCCAGCCGCGCCTGTGCGAGTACGGGGGTGAGGTCCTGGGAGGACGCGGCCTTCAGCGCCTCGGCAGCGGTGCCGTACGGGCGCAGCTGACGCAGCGTCGACACGGTCGGCGGCATCATGAGCAGCTCGCCCCGGTCGTATCCGTCGGTGGCTTCCGCCGGGGAGATCCATAGCGCGAGGTCGGCCTCGGTGGAGGCGGAGGGGGTACCTCCCATGCCTTCAGGGCCATGGGAGAGGGTGCGCTGGCCCTCGGGAAGCGCGGCGACGAAGAACCACGTGTCATAGCGCCGGGGTTCGAACTCGGGCGTGATCCAGCGCGCCCACGCCCCGAGCAGATCGGAGCGGAGCACGAGCCCGCGCCGGTCGAGGAACTCGGCGAAGGACAGCTCGCGGGCGACGAGGGCCTCGCGGTCCGCCTCCCAGTCGGCACCCGTGGTGTCGCTGACGACGGTGTCGGCGGTCGGCCCGGCGAGGAGGACACCCGACTCCTCGTACGTCTCGCGGACCGCCGCGCAGACGATGGCCTGCGCCTCGGTGACCGTACCGACGCCGAGCCGCTCGGCCCAGAGTTCCAGCGCGGGTCCGGCCCAGCCGACGAGCCGATCGTCGTCGCGCGGGTCGACGCCGCCACCCGGATAGGCGTACGCACCCCCGGCAAAAGCCATGGAGGTGCGGCGGCGCAGCATGTGGACGGCGGGCCCGCCCTCGGTGTCAGCGGGGTCCCGGAGCAGCATCACGGTGGCCGCGCGCCGGGGCGTCGCGGCCGTGAGCTCACCTGCGGCGAGTGCCCGGATCCGGTCGGGCCATTCCGGTGGGTACCACTGACCATTGGACATGGCCGGAGGCTATCCGGAACCGCGACGATGTTCGAGAGGCAGCAAGGGGCGCACGGGGCGCGACGGGCTTCAGGCGTGGACCCGGGCCGTGAAACGCGTGATCCCGTCCGGTCGCACGGACCGGACGGGATCACGGATCAGGGAGGTACCCGCCTCACTGCGGCAGCGGCTCAGGCCCCGTCCAGCTCGACCTGCACCTCGACCTCGACCGGCGCGTCCAGCGGCAGCACCGCGACGCCCACGGCGCTGCGCGCGTGCACGCCCTTGTCGCCGAGCGCCGCGCCCAGCAGCTCGCTCGCACCGTTGATCACGGCGGGCTGCCCGGTGAAGTCGGAGGCCGAGGCGACGAAGCCCACGACCTTCACGACCCGCTTGATCCGGTCCAGGTCGCCCGCGACCGACTTCACGGCGGCCAGCGCGTTGAGCGCGCAGGTCCTGGCCAGTTCCTTGGCCTCGTCCGGCGTGACCTCCGCACCGACCTTGCCGGTGACCGGAAGCTTGCCCTCCACCATGGGCAGCTGGCCCGATGTGTACACGTACACCCCGGACCGGACGGCCGGCTGATACGAGGCGAGCGGCGGTACGACGTCCGGCAGCGTCAGCCCGAGTTCGGCGAGCTTCGCCTCGACGGCGCCCGCCACTACGGCTTCTCCCGCTTCAGGTAGGCCACGAGCTGCTCGGGGTTGTTCGGGCCGGGAACGACCTGGACCAGCTCCCAGCCGTCCTCGCCCCAGGTGTCCAGAATCTGCTTCGTCGCGTGCACGAGAAGGGGCACGGTCGCGTATTCCCACTTGGTCATAGGCCGACTGTAATGCCTGGCACGTACGGGCTCGTGCGTAGCCCGGGGCCGTACTGGTTAGGCTCGAATACGTGAGCAGGTTCCAGGTCGTCAGCGGCAAGGGCGGTACCGGTAAGACCACGGTCGCCGCCGCCCTCGCGCTCGCCCTCGCGACCGAGGGCAAGCGCACCCTCCTCGTCGAGGTCGAGGGCAGGCAGGGCATCGCCCAGCTCTTCGAGGCGGATTCCCTTCCGTACGAGGAGCGCAAGATCGCCGTCGCGCCGGGCGGCGGCGAGGTGTACGCCCTCGCGATCGACGCGGAGCGTGCGCTCCTCGACTACCTCCAGATGTTCTACAAGCTCGGCAGCGCGGGCCGGGCGCTCAAGAAGCTCGGTGCGATCGACTTCGCCACGACGATCGCACCCGGTGTACGGGACGTGCTGCTGACGGGCAAGGCCTGCGAAGCCGTACGCCGCAAGGACAAGCAGGGCCGGTACAGCTACGACTACGTGATCATGGATGCGCCGCCCACCGGCCGCATCACGCGCTTCCTCAATGTGAACGACGAGGTGGCGGGGCTGGCCCGGATCGGCCCGATACACAATCAGGCGCAGGCCGTGATGCGGGTGCTGAAGTCCCCGGAGACAGCGGTCCACCTGGTGACGCTGCTGGAGGAGATGCCGGTCCAGGAGACCGCGGACGGCGTCGCGGAGCTGCGGGCGGCCGAACTGCCGGTGGGCCGGGTCATCGTGAACATGGTGCGGCCGCATCTGCTGGACGAGGACGCGCTGCGTACCGCCTCGGGGGGCCGCCGCAAGGAGATCGCCAAGACGCTCACCCGGGCGGGCGTGACCGGGTCCGCGGCGCTGGTACGTCCGCTGATCGAGCAGGCCTCCGAGCATGCCCAGCGGGTGGAGCTGGAGCGCGAGCAGCGCGCGGTCCTCGCGGATCTGGACCTGCCGACCAACGAACTTCCGCTGATCGGCGAAGGCGTGGACCTGCCCGGTCTGTACGACCTGGCGGTCGAACTCCGCAAGCAGGGCATGGGCGACGAGGCGGGCCAAGGGGTGGGTGCATGAGAGCGGGTACGGAACCGGGCACCGATGCGCGTACGGACGCCGGTACAGGCACAGCCACGGGCACCGCGCCCGTGCTGGACACCGACGCGCTGCTCGACGATCCGGACATCCGGATCATCGTGTGCTGCGGCTCGGGTGGTGTCGGCAAGACCACGACCGCGGCGGCGCTGGGCGTACGGGCCGCCGAGCGCGGCCGGAAGGTCGTCGTCCTCACCATCGACCCGGCCCGCAGGCTCGCCCAGTCGATGGGCATCCTCTCGCTGGACAACGTCCCGCGCCGGGTGCCGGGCATCGAGAGCGCCGGTGAGGGCGGCGGTGAACTGCACGCCATGATGCTCGACATGAAGCGGACCTTCGACGAGATCGTCGAGGCGCACGCGGAGGGCGAGCGGGCGCGCGCGATCCTGGAGAACCCCTTCTACCAGTCCCTGTCGGCCGGTTTCGCAGGCACGCAGGAGTACATGGCGATGGAGAAGCTGGGGCAGCTGCGGGCGCGCAACGAGTGGGACCTGATCGTCGTCGACACCCCGCCGTCGCGTTCCGCGCTGGACTTCCTGGACGCACCCAAGCGGCTCGGCTCGTTCCTGGACGGGAAGTTCATCAAGCTGCTGATGGCCCCGGCGAAGATGGGCGGCCGGGCCGGGATGAAGTTCCTCAACGTCGGCATGTCGATGATGACCGGGACGCTCGGCAAGCTGCTGGGTGGCCAGTTCCTGCGTGACGTACAGACGTTCGTCGCGGCGATGGACACCATGTTCGGTGGTTTCCGGACCCGGGCGGATGCCACGTACAGACTGCTGCAGGCGCCCGGCACGGCGTTCCTCGTCGTCGCGACACCGGAGCGGGACGCGCTGCGCGAGGCCGCCTACTTCGTGGAACGGCTGGCCGCGGAGGACATGCCCCTGGCCGGTCTGGTCCTCAACCGGGTCCACGGCAGTGACGCCGCCCGGCTCTCCGCCGAGCGCGCCCTGGCAGCCGCAGAAAATCTTGACGCCATCGGCATTGTGGATCAGAGCACAGGGAAGGCTGGACTTCGTGACCCGGCCGACTCGGCAGTCACCTCCCCCGAAGACCCCGAGTCGCCGCCCTCCCCCTCCCGTTCCGAGGACACCCAGGATGCTGACACCGAACCAGAGGCTGATGCCGTCTCCGTCGAGCAGCTGACCGCAGGCCTGCTGCGGCTGCACGCTGAACGCATGCAGGTGGTCGCGCGCGAACAGCGCACCCGCGACCGCTTCACCGCACTGCATCCCGAGGTCGCCGTGACCGAAGTCGCGGCGCTGCCCGGAGATGTGCACGACCTCGCAGGACTGCGGGCCGTCGGGGACCGGCTCGCGACCGATTCCGCTCCGGCCGGAGCTGCGTAACTCACCCGGACGGCCGGGTGGCCCCCCGGCGGTCTACCCCACGGCGGCGTAGGTCTCATGCAGTTCGTCGTCCAGACCGATGGCCACCGGCAGGATGCCCGTCGACCGCTCGTACTCACTGCGAGCGGTCTCCAACAGTCGGCGCCAGGACGTGACGGTGGGTCGCCTGCGCAGCAGCGCGCGACGCTCCCGTTCCGTCATTCCGCCCCAAACACCGAATTCGACGCGATTGTCCAGCGCATCGGCCAGGCACTCGGTCCGCACCGGGCAACCGGTGCACACCGCCTTGGCCCTGTTCTGCGCTGCCCCTTGTACGAACAGTTCATCCGGATCGGTAGTGCGGCAGGCTGCCTGCGCACTCCAGTCGGTTACCCAGCCCATCCCGGCGCCGTCCTCTCCCGAATCGAGGCTCCCCCACGGCGGTAGCGGCATATTCACCGCTGCCAGTTGAGGACGTTACGGAAGGTGGCGACAGCACAACACCCCCTTCGGGCCCAATCTTGAATGGCCCGAACGGACTATGCGTACGCGGCAGATCACCCAGGGGAGTGAGGTGAGGGCATACAAGAATATCCCTTCAAAATAGGGACAATTTACCTGAGTCACAACGGGCATTCGATGACACATGGGGCGAATTCGGGGCGCCCGAGGCGCTGGCCGAACCGAGACCGGGTCACGGCCGAGTGCTGCATGGGGGTTGATACGGAACCGGACTGCTGTGACAGTTGTGAGCAGCTTAGGCCAAGGCATATACGCGTGTCCGGCGAATGAGAACGTAGGCTGCCCCCATGCCAAAGAACCGCTCGGGCGGGGGTCTCACCGCGACCCAGCAGGCCGCCAAGTTCCTCGGTGTCGCCGCACTCTCCGGAGTCGTGCTCGCAGGCATCGCGCTGCCGGCCGCCGGAGCACTGGGGCTCGCCGCGAAGGGGACGGTCGAGGGATTCGACGAGATCCCGGCCAACCTCAAGACTCCGCCGCTGAGCCAGCGCACCAAGATCCTGGACAGCAAGGGCGGCATGCTTGCGACGGTCTACTCGCGTGACCGCACCGTCGTTCCGCTCAAGGACATCTCCCCGTACATGCAGAAGGCGATCATCGCGATCGAGGATGCCCGCTTCTACCAGCACGGGGCGGTCGACCTCAAGGGCATCCTGCGCGCGATGAACCGCAACGTGCAGGCGGGCGGCACCGCGCAGGGCGCGTCGACCCTCACCCAGCAGTACGTGAAGAACGTCTTCGTCGAGGAGGCGGGCGACGACCCGGACAAGGTCGCGCAGGCCACCCAGCAGACGATGGGCCGCAAGATCCAGGAACTGAAGTACGCGATCCAGGTCGAGGAGGAGCTCGGCAAGAAGAAGATCCTGGAGAACTACCTCAACATCACGTTCTTCGGGCAGCAGGCGTACGGCATCGAGGCGGCCTCCCAGCGCTACTTCTCCAAGTCGGCGAAGGACCTGAAGCTGGAGGAGGCCGCCCTGCTGGCCGGCATCGTCCAGTCGCCGAGCCGCTACGACCCCGTCAACGACGCACAGGAGGCGACCAAGCGTCGCAACACCGTGCTCCAGCGGATGGCGGCTGTCGGGGACATCACGCAGGCCGCGGCGAAGAAGGCACAGGCGACGCCGATCAAGCTGAGGGTCAGCAAGCCGAAGAACGGCTGCATCACGGCCGTCAGCGGGGCCGCCTTCTTCTGTGACTACGTCCGCAAGGTCTTCCTCGCCGACCCGGTCTTCGGCAAGACGAAGGAGGAGCGGGCCAAGGTCTGGAATCAGGGCGGACTCACGGTCCGCACGACGCTCGACCCGCAGGCCCAGGCGGGCGTGCAGTCCTCGATCAAGAGCCACGTCTACAAGACGGACAAGGTCGCCACCGCCGTGACGCTGGTCCAGCCCGGCACCGGCAAGATCATGGGCATGGGCCAGTCCAAGCCGTACGGTTTCGGACCGAACGAGACCCAGTACAACTACTCGGTCAACAAGGACAAGGGCGGCTCGAACTACGGCTTCCCGACCGGGTCGACGTTCAAGCCGTTCCTCGCCGCGGCAGCCATAGAGGGCGGCAAGCCGGCGACGCAGATGTACTCGGCGCCGTACGAGATGGACTACCCGGACACGGTTCAGACCTGCGGAAAGCCGTGGGTCAACGACGGCGTGCCGAAGTATCACCTGGAGAACGAGAGCGAGTCCGAGGAGGGGCCGTACGCCCTGACGGAAGCGATGGAGATGTCGGTCAACACCTACTTCGTCCAGATGCTCCAGGACATCGGCATGTGCCCGGTCTCCCAGATGACCGACAAGCTCGGTGTGGTGCAGGGTGACGGCACCAAGCTGCCGCAGAACCCGTCCACGCTGACCCTCGGCTCCAACGGCCTCTCGCCGCTCACGATGGCCAGCGCGTACGCCGCCTTCGCCAACCGGGGCACTTACTGCACGCCGATCGCCATCGAGGCGGTCAGGACGGCGGACGGCAAGTCGCTCCCGGTACCGAAGACCACCTGCTCGCAGGCAATGTCGCAGACGACGGCCGACACCGTCAACACCTTGCTGCGCGGCGTGGTCGACTCAGGTACCGGTCGGGAGGCCGGCCTGCAGAACCGCGACAACGCGGGCAAGACGGGTACGACCGACGCCCGTAAGAACGCCTGGTTCGTCGGCTACACGCCGAACATGTCCGGCGCGGTCTGGGTCGGGAGCCCGTCCCAGAGCGTCGAGATGGAGAACATCACCATCGGTGGCGTGTACCAGGACAAGGTGTACGGCGGTCAGGTCCCCGGACCGATCTGGCGCGACGCCATGACGAACGCCCTCAACGGGCTGCCCGCCCCGTCGTTCAACACCGTCAACATCCCGGCCCCGCGGGACAACTCGGACGAGGACCGGGGCAGGGGCCGGGACAGAAGGCGGGACAGGGGCGACGGCAACGACCCGTTCCCCGGCATCAGCGTCCCGCCGGACTTCCTCGGCGGGAACAACGGACCCCAGCGCCCGGGTCACGGCGGCACGAAGGGTCCCTGACCGGCCGCTCGGTCCATGAACGAGGAGGTGGGGTGACCCGGAACATTCCGGGTCACCCCACCTCCTCGTATGTACGGTCCGCTCAGCCCGCGAGGAGCTTCTTCACGGCGGCGGCCACCCGGCCGCCGTCCGCGCGCCCCGCGACCTTCGGGTTCACGATCTTCATGACGGCACCCATCGCCCGCGGTCCCTCGGCGCCGGCGGCCTTCGCCTCGTCGACCGCCGACGCGACGATCGCACCCAGCTCGTCGTCACTGAGCTGCTTCGGCAGGTACGCGTCGAGCAGCTCGCCCTCCGCCTTCTCGCGCTCGGCCTGCTCCGTCCGGCCGCCCTGGGCGAAGGCCTCGGCCGCCTCGCGGCGCTTCTTCGCCTCCTTGGCGATGACCTTCTGCACCTCGTCGTCGGAGAGCTCACGCGACGTCTTGCCGCTGACCTCCTCCTTGGTGATCGCGGTGAGGGTCAGCCGGAGCGTCGACGAGGTCAGCTCGTCGCGCGCCTTCATGGCCGTGGTGAGGTCTTCCTTGAGCTTGGACTTGAGCGTGGTCATGTGCTGATTGTGGCAGGTGCGAGGTGGCCACCGCCTGCCGGTTTCCCTGTCACCACATCGTGTCTGCGACGATGGGCACATGCGCGCACGCTACGGAGTACCCCTGAGAGTCACGGCAGTCGGCGCAGCGGTCGGCGCCGCCGGGCTCGCTTACGCGGCAGGTTTCGAAGCCCGCTCGTTCCGGCTCCGAAGGGTCGCCGTCCCCGTACTCCCGCACGGAGCACGCCCGTTGCGCGTGCTGCAGGTCTCCGACATCCACATGGTGACCGGCCAGCGCAAGAAGCGCGGCTGGCTGCAGTCGCTGGCCGGCCTGCGCCCGGACTTCGTCGTCAACACCGGCGACAACCTCTCCGACCCGGAGGCCGTACCGGAGCTGCTGGACGCGCTCGGTCCGCTGATGGAGTTCCCGGGTGTGTACGTCTTCGGCTCCAACGACTACTACGGCCCCAAGCTCCGCAACCCGGCCCGCTACCTCCTCGAGAAGGCCCAGGGCAAGCACGGCCTCAACGGCAACGCCCCCGCGGTCGGCGTCGTCCACAACCCGTGGGAGCCGATGCGCGATGCGTTCGACGAGGCGGGCTGGCTGAACCTGAGCAACACCCGGGGCCGACTCAAGCTCGACGGCCTGGAGCTCGCCTTCACCGGCCTCGACGACCCGCACATCAAGCGCGACAGGTACGCGGAGGTCTCGGGCGGCCCCGAGACGGGCGCCGATCTGTCCATCGGCGTGGTCCACGCCCCCTACCTGCGCACCCTCGACGCCTTCACGGCGGACGGCTACCCGCTGATCCTGGCGGGGCACACCCATGGCGGCCAGCTGTGCATCCCCTTCTACGGGGCCCTGGTCACCAACTGCGACCTGGACACGGACCGAGTCAGAGGGCTCTCCAGCCACACGGTCGGCGACCGGCGCGCCTACCTCCACGTCTCCGCAGGCTGCGGTACGAACCGCTACACCCCGGTCCGCTTCGCCTGCCCGCCCGAGGCGACCCTGCTGACGTTGACGCCCCGCGACTGAAACCCGGGGGTGCCTCGCCCACCGGGGCAGAAACCGGATTTCGTCTCCGGCCGCCGGTGGGCTAAAGTAATCGATGTCGCCGGGAGACCGGCGGCGATCGGGGTGTAGCGCAGCTTGGCAGCGCGCTTCGTTCGGGACGAAGAGGTCGTGGGTTCAAATCCCGCCACCCCGACAGCTGAAATACCAGGTCAGGGGCCTGATCCACTAAGTGGATCAGGCCCCTGAGTGGTTTCCGGGGCTCCTTGGGAATCCGTCCGGGAGAAGACCTTGGTCGACTTCTCGCACCCCGAGGTTGCCCGATGATCCCCCTGTGCGCGTCGGATTTCGCTGGGTGCGCGTCTCGACGCGGGGTACGGATCTCCATCGGTCCCCGAGCAACGCGCATCAGCAGGGGCGGTGGAGGAACCGGGATCCCGTCCGGGCTTCGCCGGTCCACGTTCCGGTGGCGTCGGCGCCTCCTTCTTCACCGAATTGCCCGCCCCTGAGGCAGATTTCGCCTCCGCGAGGCCGCTGCCGGTTCGCCCTCCCCCGGCCACGGCCTCGTCGGGCCCCGGCGAGCGGCACCTCGAGCGGGAGCTGGAGGTGCCGACCGGGGCGTCGGAAGCCGCCCGCCCCATCCGCGACGAGATCAGGGCGCCGGTAGGGGCCCTGATCGTCGAAATCGTCCCGCAGGACCGGCCCCCCTGAGCAGCGACGCACCGCGGTGGCCGGACTCGCACGATCGGACCGACCACACAGGCGGCGACCCAGCCCTCGCGACGCGCCGCACTCCCCCGGCCCCGGACGCCCGGAATGCGCGCTTCGTACTCACATGCGAATCTGAAAGTGGCCCCACGTCCGAGATCGGCTACAGGAGGCGTCATCGTGAGCAAGAAGCAGAGCCGACAGAATCGCGGTGCCCGCACAGGTGGCCACGAACGCAGCGCGCCCGCGGAGACCAAGGAACAGCCGCGGACGCATATTCCGGATGCACCTGGGCCGGTGCGCGCGATATCGGAGCAGGTCTCCCACCGGAAGCAGCGTAGGTTCGGGCACAACTGATCTTCGACGGCCGACCGTGACCAGAGCGCTGTGGTGGCACCCCGCGTGGGGGCCACCACAGAGTGCGTCTGCGCGTCGGCCTGAATCCGCACGGCCTCGGGCGCCATCTGCGGCGGCGCGCCGCAGGCGTGCCGCGGCCGGATGACGGAGTCGCGCGGTGTCGTGCGAGCAATCACCTGCCCTGTGCCATGAGCCACCCGCCGACGAGGACCGTGTGTCCCCTGTGCCCGGGTGCACGGTCGGCGCGAACGCTCCACAGCCGTCGGCATCGGCGCCGGGTTCAGGGTGCCTGGCGTGAGCGGGACCGGATCCGCCGCCCTGCCCGGCCACCGGGCCCGATGCCGTGCGCCCCTTCGGTGATTTCGCAGCACCTCCCGCGCGCCGAGTGCGGACTCCCCGTCCGGCGCGTTCGCCCGGCCGGTTGCGACCGCGAAGCGCATCGCAGTGAACAAACCGCCCGCTGCGGCGAGTTTCGATGTCGATACCGAGGCCGGCGGTGATCCGGCCGTCAGGATCCGTCGCGCCGCCGCCCGCGCCCCGAGCGCCGGCAGCGTCATCTCGGTCTCCGGGCAGCCCGCAACTGTGCGCCTTGTCGATGCCGCAGACGCCGGGGCCCGTCGCGGCCACGGTCGGAGCGACCGGTCCGCCGTCCGAACGGAGCAGTTTCCTGCGTACGCGGCGCAGCTCCGTCAGGCGGGGCGCCGAAATCCAGCTTGCCGGCGGCCGGCCGGCCGTTTCCGGACGCCGCTCGTAGTCCGGCGCCGGTGAGCGCCCGACGAGCCGACATCGGCGCGGCCGGGCGTGTTCATGACGTGTGTCCGCGTTTGAGCGGGCGTGATGATGTCCGCGTCCTGCGCCGACACGACGCTCAGCAGCGTCGCGGCACGGACGCCCTAGTGGCGCACCCCGCCGCCGGCCCTCCGTGGGTACTCCGGGATGCCCGCCGCGCGACAGCCCGGAGTGGGACTGACCGGGTGCCGCAGACCGGGCGTGCCGCGCGCTCCGGCCCGTCAGGCCAGGGCGAACGCCCCCTCCGCATCAGTCACTACGGCGCCCTCGGAGTCGGCCTGGGCATGTCCCCGTACTGTTGGGCGACTTGGCCGGGAGCGGCGCCCTCCGGCCGACGTCCTGTCGTAGCCCTGGGCAGACCGGACTCCTGGCCGCGCGGTACGAGGACGGCGAGTTGGTCCCTGCCGGACGGACGGGCCGGGCCCGTTCCTGTGTGTCGAGGCGCAGGGTCCCGCACACGTCTTCCGGGGCCTCGGGGGGCACCTTGATGTCGCGACCCCGCCTTCAGCGAGACGCGTGACTGTGCGGAAAGTTCATGACTCCTCGCGCCGCATGCGCGACGAGGCCCTCCCGGTCAACGCATTCCTTCTCCCGGCGCCCCATGGTGGACGGGCGGTTCAGCATGCCCGAACGAACGATCATTCGGGCATTTCAGACGAGTTCTGACGCAGCTATTACCGACGGGTATCAACAGCTGCTAGAAACGTCCTCGCTCACTCAACCCCCCACCCACCCCCCACACTTCGGAGGGCTGACAGGTATGTCAGTACGGAGATTCTGGGCGTCCGCGTCCACTCTGGTCCTCGCCGCCGTGGCCGCGCTGGGCATGGCCCAGCCGGCCTCGGCAACCTCCTCGGCCGCCGCCGGCGGGTATGTCGCCCTCGGCGACTCCTACTCGGCCGGCGTCGGTTCGGGAAGCTATCTCTCCGACTCCGGCGACTGCCGCCGGAGCACCAAGGCCTACCCCTACCTCTGGGCGGCGGCGAATTCGCCGGCCTCCTTCGCCTTCGTCGCATGCTCGGGTGCCACGACCGGCTCCGTCGCCGGCAGCCAGCTGAGTGTGCTGAGTTCGTCGACGACCCTGGTGAGCGTCACCGCGGGCGGAAACGACGTCGGTTTCGCCGACGTCATGCAGGACTGCGTCCTGTACAGCGAGTCCACCTGTGTGAGCAGCGTGAACACGGCTGTGTCGCAGATGCAGAACTCGCTTCCGTCCGGCCTTGGTTCGCTGTACAGCGCCATCCGTTCCCGTGCCCCGCAGGCCCATGTGGTGGTGCTGGGATATCCGCGGTTCTACCAGCTGAACGGGACGTGCGTCGCCGGGCTCACCGAGACCGAGCGCTCGGCCATCAACAATGCGTCCGACGTGCTGAACGGCGTCATCGCCAAACAGGCGGCCAATGCCGGATTCACGTTCTCCGGCGTGGTCGACGAGTTCACCGGGCATGAGCTGTGCTCCGGCGACGCCTGGCTCAACAGTGTGACGCTGCCGGTCTACAACTCGTACCACCCCAAGGCCGCGGGGCAGTCGGGCGGATATCTGCCCGCCTTCCGCTCGGTCGCGTAATACGCAACGGGTAACGCGTTCGCACGGTACGGAAAGGTGGCGGTCCGCCGGGAGGTCTCCGGTGGGCCGCCACACGTCTGCCGCCCCCTCAGGCGCGGCTCGCAGTGCCCGGCCGGGGCAGGGCGAGGGCCGTCACTGCGGCAAGTAGGGCGGTGGCGGCCGCGGCCCACCAGCCGTGCCGGAACGCGTCGAGTGCCGCGACCGGGGTCTCCGGGGTGGCGAGCAGAGTGACCATCAGGGCGACGCCGAGGACCGAACCGGTCTGGCGCGCCATCGTGGTGACGGCCGATCCGGTCGCGAACCGTGTCGGTGGCAGGGCCGCCGCAGCCGCACCGACGAGAGTGGGCAGGGCGAGACCGACGCCGATGCCAGTGATCAGCATGCCGGGCACGAACCCCGTCGCGTAGTGCGGGACCGTGTCGAGCGCGACCGCCCACCAGCCGAGACCGACAGCGAACAGCAGGCAGCCGAGCGCCGCCGTGCGGCCCGCGCCGAGGCGACGGACCACCGGGCCGGAGGTGACGGCGAGCGCCGGAACGACCAACGGGCCGGGTGCGATGGCCAGTCCGGTACGGATCGCCGAGTACCCCCACACCTGCTGGCACCAGAGCACCGAGGTCAGCAGCATCGCCGCGAACGCGACGGTGAAGAGAAGCGCGGCAAGGGTGGCGGCCGCGAAGGCCGGGGTGCGCAACATCGGCAGCTCGACGATCGGGGCGCTGTGCCGGGCGGAGCGCAGCCAGAACGCCCCGCCCAGCGCGACCGCGGCGACGAGCGAGCCGATCACCTCCGGCGAACCCCAGCCCCATGCATCGGCCTTGACCAGTCCGAGCGCGAGCGCACCGATGGCGAGCGTGAGCACGGCGGCGCCGACCAGGTCCGGGAAGCGGCCGTCGCGGTCCGGGCGGGCGTCGGGCAGCAGCCGGGCCCCGGCCACCAGTCCGACCGCACCGACCGGCACGTTGACGAGGAACACCCAGCGCCAGTCGGCCTCCACCAGCAGCCCACCGATGACGGGACCGAGACCGGCGGCGATCCCCCCGATCGCCGCCCAGCCGCGGATGGCCTGCGGTCGGCGCTCCGGCGGGGTGTTGACGAGCAGGAGCGCCAGCGATGTCGGCATCAGCGCGGCGGCTCCGGCGGCCTGCAGGGCGCGGGCGGCGACCAGCCAGCCGACGCCCGGGGCGACGGCACAGAGCGCGGAGGCGACGGTGAAGACCGCCAGCCCGAGGAGGAAGCCGCGCCGGTGCCCGTACCGGTCGGCCAGTCGGCCGGCGACGACGAGCAGGGCGGCGAAGACGATCGCGTACGCGTTGAGCACCCAGGACAGCGAGGCGAGGGAGCTGCCGTGGAAGGAGTCGCCGAGGGCGGGGACGGCGACGTTGACGATGAACAGGTCGAGGTTCACGACGAAGACACCGGCCGAAATGATCCAGGCGGTGACGCGGGAGCGCGCGGCCGAGCCCTTCGCCGCGGGCGGCGCGGGGTCAGCCGCATCCGTTAGCGAGTTTGATTCTCCAACTGTCATGGCCGCAAGGTAGCGCCAGTGAGTTTGAGATGGCAACCTTGTAGAGGTGAGTGCAATGAACGGTTCCGTGAGCCGGATCGACACAGGTGCCCTGCCCGGGCGGCCCTGTTCCGCCGCCGCCACGCTGCACGTGGTGGGCGAGAAGTGGGCCCTGCTCGCGGTGCGCGAGATCTTCTTCGGCAACCATCGGTTCGAGGCGATCGCCCGTAACACCGGGGCGCCGCGGGACCGCCTCGCGGCCCGGCTGCGCTCGCTGGAGCAGGCCGGGGTGGTCGAGCGACGCCCGTACAACGAGCGGCCGCCGCGCTACGAGTACCACCTGACCGAGGCGGGCCGGGACCTCGCTCCGGTGATCCGGGCCCTGCTGGACTGGGGCGACCGCTGGGTGCTCGACGAGCCGCCCGTCGTCATGGTCCATGAGCCGGGCAGCGTCCCCCAGCCGGGCAGTACGGATACCCGTGTCGAGGGCGGGCACGGGCACGACCTCGACGCCGCGTGGGTCTGCCGCACCTGCGGCGAGGAGGTCGTGATGAACACCCTCACCGTGGACGTCCGCGCCCCCGGCTGGGACCGGGCCGGCCCCACCCCCGTAGAGGCCGCCCCTGAAGCCGCGCCTCAGTAACGCTCGGCGAGGTGCTCCCGCCCTGCCGGAGGCTCGTACGGCTCCGGCCAGAAGTCCGTGATCTCCACGATCCGGCCCTGGTCGTCCCCCGTGAAGAAGTGGATGGCGTGCATCTCTTCCAGGCCTGCGGTGAACACCGTCCGTACGGCCACCTGTTCGCCTGTCCGGTCGGCCACGATCCGTTCAACGCGGACATGCCAGTCCCCCGGGTACTCCCGGTTGAATCGGAGATACCGCTCCTTGCCGCGGATGCGCTCGCGGGTCTGCGGCAGGTCGTAGAGCACCTCCTCGGCGAGCGTCGTCGCGAAGGTGTCCCAGTCACGTGTCTCGGCCGCGGTCCAGTACGTCTCCACCGTGGCGCGCAGATCGGCAGTCATGGTCCGAGTCTGAACCCCACCACTGACAACCGGCCTTCGCTCAACCCGTGGCCGGCCTCGACGCCTTGATCGAGTACATCAGTGGAATGCGGGGCCGGTCGGACGGGAAGCGATGGAACCCGTCGGCGTGCCGCTCCAGTGCCGCGAACCGCTGGAAGAGGGAGACGTCGTGCTCGTGCAGGAACTCGATCCGCAGTCCTGCGGCGGCCAGCGCAGACACCACGTCACCGACGGGGTGCTGCCACTCGACGCTCCGGTTGTGGACGGTCGGTGCGTCGAGGTCCGCGTACGTACCCGGTGTCTCGTCGACCCATGCGTCGCGGCTGAAGTAGTCGTACGTGATCGTCGAGCCGGTCGCGTCGTCGAGGCAGTCGGTCAGCGGATGGAACTCCGCGAGATAGAGGAATCCGCCGGGCGCGACGAGCGCGGCGGCGATCTCGGCCCAGCGGCGGGTGTCCGGCAGCCAGTTCAGCGCACCGATGCCGGTGTAGACGATGTCGTACGAGGAATCGGGGACGGCCTCCGCCGCGTCATGCACATCGGCGGCGACGAACGCCGCCCGGTCCGGGGTGAACCCGAGCTCCCGGGCCAGACCACGGGCGGCCTCGACGGCCGGCTCGGAGAAGTCGAGCCCGACGACGTGCGCGGCGCCGTGCCGGGCCCAGGAAAGAGTGTCGAGCCCGATGTGGCACTGCAGATGCAGCAGCGACTTTCCCGTGACGTCCCCGACCTCCGCGAGCTCGAACGCACGCAGCGCGTCCTTGCCCGCCCGGAAGGCGTCGAGGTCGTAGAAGTCGCTCGCCGTATGGATCGCCACGCGCTCATCCCAGCGCGCGCGGTTGGCCTCGCGCCAGTCGTCCGGAGTCGGGGAGTACATGTCGGGGAGGTTATCCACAGGCTGAGGACGATGCGAACGGATTTTTCGGGCCCGACGCAGAATGGGGGGCATGACTGAGATCACTGGCTCGACGACCGACTCCGCCCCGACGCGGGCGAACGGCTCCGTTCCGGCACAGACGACCGATTCCGTTCCGGTGTGGGAGCAGCGCTTCCGGGCGCCCCGGGTGTCGCTGCCCGACTGGGCGGAGGACGCGCCGGATCGTGCGCTGTTCGTCTCCAACGCGACGGGGACGTACGAGCTGTACGCATGGGACCGGGCGAGCGGGGATCAGCGACAGGTCACCGACCGGCCCAACGGGACGACGGACGGGGTGCTGACCCCGGACGGCGAGGCGATCTGGTGGTTCGACGACACCGACGGGGACGAGTTCGGAGTGTGGATGCGCCAGCCGTTCCACGGCGGTGGTGGTGAAGGAACGACGGACGTGCCGGCGGCTCCCGGTCTCGCCCCCTCCTACCCGGCGGGGCTCGCGATCGGACGGGACGGGACGGCGGTGATCGGCCGCTCCACCGACGAGGACGGGACGACGATCCATGTCGTACGGCCGGGGTCCGCGCCCGTCGAGATCTACCGGCACCGCGAGTCGGCGGGCGTCGGGGACCTGTCGCACGACGGGACGTTGATCGCCCTGGAGCACACCGAGCACGGCGACGCGATGCACTCGGCGCTCCGCGTGGTGCGGCCGGACGGGACGACGGTCGCCGAGCTCGACGACACCAAGGGCGGTACGGAGGAGCTGGGACTGACCGTGCTGGGCTTCGCGCCGGTGGCGGGAGACACCCGGCTGCTGATCGGGCATCAGCGGCGGGGACGCTGGGAGCCGATGATCTGGGACCCGGTGGCAGGGACGGAGACGGACCTCGCGATCGATCTGCCCGGTGACGTGGGCGCCGAGTGGTATCCGGACGGCTCCGCGCTGCTGATCGCGCACGGATTCGAGGCCCGCAGCGACCTGTGGCGGTTCGAGCCGGGCACAGATGCCGCTCCGGTCCGGGTGGAGACGCCGGCCGGATCGGTGTCGGGTGCCACGGCCCGGCCGGACGGCACGGTGGAGTATCTGTGGTCGTCGGCCGCGCAGCCGCCGGTCGTGCGGTCCACGACCGGCGCGGTGGTGCTCGATCCGCCGGGTGCGAAGGCTCCGGAGTCTGTTCCGGTGGAGGACGTGTGGGTGGACGGTCCGGGCGGCCGGATCCACGCACTCGTGCAGCGGCCCGCCAGTCCGGCGCAGGGACCGTTCCCGACCGTCTTCGAGATCCACGGCGGCCCCACCTGGCACGACAGTGACGAGTTCGCGTCCGGGCCCGCCGCCTGGGTGGACCACGGCTACGCAGTGGTCCGGGTCAACTACCGCGGCTCCACGGGCTACGGGCGGGCGTGGACGGACGCGCTCAAGCACCGGGTCGGCCTGATCGAGCTGGAGGACATCGCGGTGGTACGGCAGTGGGCGGTGGAGTCCGGGCTCGCGGACGCGGAGAAGCTGGTGCTGGCCGGGGGCTCGTGGGGCGGCTATCTGACCCTGCTCGGCCTGGGTACGCAGCCGGACGACTGGGCGCTGGGCCTGGCGGCGGTCCCGGTCGGCGACTACGTCACGGCGTACCACGACGAGATGGAGGCCCTGAAGGCGATGGACCGCACGCTGTTGGGCGGCACGCCGGAGGAGGTGCCCGAGCGGTTCGAGGCCTCGTCCCCGCTGACGTACGTCGACGCCGTGAAGGCACCGGTCTATATCTCGGCGGGAGTCAACGACCCGCGCTGCCCGATCCGCCAGGTCGAGAACTATGTGGACCGCCTGAAGGGCCGGGGCGCCCTGCACGAGGTGTACCGGTACGACGCGGGGCACGGCTCGCTCGTCGTCGAGGAGCGGATCAAGCAGGTGCGGCTGGAACTCGACTTCGCCCGACGGCACCTCGGGTAGTCGGCGGCCCGGCCCGCGCCGTGGCCGGCGACGGCGCGGGCCACGGCCACGCCCTGGTGGCGCCCGGGCCGGGCGGAGGCCCGCGCCACGCGCCGGCGCGGCGTCCCGCGCCGGCCTCCGCCCCGCCCGGCGGCATCCCGGGTGAACGGCGTCCTGGCCCGGGCGGATGGAGGTGCTTGCGGCACCCCGGTCCGGGATGCCGGATCGGGGACCGTACCGTGGAGGGGTGTATCGGTTCCTGCTGACCCCGCGATGGTGGGGGATCAACCTCTTCGCCGTTCTGGCCATCCCGTTCTGCGTCTTCATGGGCACCTGGCAGCTGGGGCGCTTCGAGGACCGCGTGCAGACACACGAACAGGCCCAGGAGCAGCCCGCCCCGGGCAGCAGGGCCGCCGAACCGCTCGACGATCTCCTGCCGGTCGACAAGGTGACGTCCGGGCGCCCCGCCACCGCGACCGGCCGGTACGCAGACCAGTTCCTGGTGCCCGGCCGGGAACTGGACGACAGGAGCGGCTTCTACGTCCTGAACATGCTGCGCACCGACGGCGGCAAGGCCCTTCCGGTGGTACGCGGCTGGCTGCCCGGCAAGGCCGGGCAGACCGCGGTTCCCGCCGCTCCGACCGGTGAAGTCACCGTGACCGGCGACCTCCAGGCGTCCGAGAACGCGGGGACTGCGGGCGTCGACCCGGCGGGCGGGCTCCCGGACGGCCAGCTCGGCATGATCAGCGCCGCATCGCTGGTCAACCTCGTCCCGTACGACGTGTACGACGCATGGGTGACGCTCCAGGACACCGACAGCGAGAGCACCGCCGCCAAGAACAGCGGGGCCACTGCCCTGCGCCCCGTACCCGCCGTCGCGCCGCAGGGCAGTGGACTCGACCTGAAGGCGTTCCAGAACCTCGGCTACACCGGCGAGTGGTTCGTCTTCGCCGCCTTCGTGCTCTTCATGTGGTTCCGGCTGGTCCGCCGCGAGGCGGAGGCCGCACGGGACGTGCGGCTCGGCCTCGCGGCCGAGAGGGACGCGGACAGCGCCTGAGGCGTGCTGACGTGAAGGGGGCCCGCCGGTTTCCACCGGCGGGCCCCCTTCACGTATGTGCCGTCGTTGCTACGCCGACGGGGCGATGACGCCCGTCCGGTAGATCGTGCCCGCGCAGGCATTGGGAATCCTCGCCGCCGCGACCGGCGCCCCGGGCTCCGGGGTGTGCGTCACTGCGACGCTGCCCTCCAGCGTTCCGCTGCCGTCCGCGCCACGGAGCTGCGGCTCCGTCTGCGACGTGCCGTCACTGGTGCCGCCGCTGGTACCCGCGGCACCGTCGGTCGGCGTCGGGGTCGGCGAGCTGCCGGCGGTCGGGCAGGTGTCCTTCGGTACCCAGGCGAACTGGACCTCGTACGTCATGGACGGCTTCAGCAGCACCGTGCCCGCCTCCTGCGACGGGTCGGGCAGTCCGGCCGCCGGGTCGCCCGCGGTGTGCTGGACGACAACGATCCTGGCCGGGTCGGCCGCGCCCGCCGTCTCGAAGCCCACGGTGCCGCTGCTGGTCACGGAGCAGTCCGTGCTGGAGGTGTTGGAGATACGGAACGTGCCGTACACCGTGCCGTCGGCACCGGCCGCGCCCGCCTGGGCGGAGGCGACGCCGAGCTGCCCCGGGTTGCAGACCGGCATCGAAGCCGCCGCGGTGTCGGCAGGGTCGGCACCTCCGCCCGTCGCACTGCCGTCAGTGCCCGTGCCGCCGCTGCCCGAGGGGCTGCTGGTGCTGTTGGGGTGGCCGTTGGATCCGCTGTTGTGTCCGTCGGTGCTGCCGCCGTGGCTCTTCTCGTCGGCCTCCGGACCGGAAACGCCGCCGTTGCCGCCCTGGGCCTGCTCGCCGTGTCCGGCGATGGCCGGGTTGGCGGTGTCCGAACTGGTGGAGCCGGCGACATGGACGAACGCGGGGACCGCGGTGCCGATGAGCAGCGCCGCGGCCGCCATGCCGACGATGCCCTGCCGCCGCCGGGCGCGCCGGGCGGGAACGGCACGCCGCAGGTGGTCGAGAGCGCCGTCGGTGGGTGTGAGGTTCTCGACGGCGCCGTGGAACATACGGCGCAGTGCGAGCTCGTCCAGTTCAGGGCCGGGGCCGCCGGCTGCGCCGGAACCGTCGTCGGAGTCCGCGCCGGCGAGCTCCGACAGACCTCCGAGCCGGGTCGTTTCGGCGGGGTCGTCGCCCCCGCCCTGCGCGCCTGCCGCGCCCGTCATGGATGCGGCAGTCTCCGTGGCGGCGTCCGCGTCCGACTGCGGGTTCCGAGGCCCGTCCGGCTGCGCGTTCGAGGTGTTCTCCGGCCCGTGGTTCACAATTCCGTTTCCAGTCCGGTCAATCCCACGCTCATGCGTGCGTCCCTGCCTGCGCTTGCGCCAGTTCATGCCTGGGCCTCCATCACGACGCGAAGCGCCGCGATACCGCGCGAGCCGTACGCCTTGACCGAACCCAGGGAGATGCCCAGCGTCTCGGCCACCTGGGCCTCGGTCATGTCCGCGAAGTAGCGCAGCACCAGTACCTCTCGCTGGCGCCGTTGCAGCCCCCGCATCGCTTTGATCAGCGCGTCCCGCTCCAGCTGGTCGTAGGCGCCCTCCTCGGCGCTCGCCATGTCGGGCATCGGCTTGGAGAGCAGCTTCAGCCCGAGGATGCGGCGGCGCAGTGCGGAGCGCGACAGGTTGACGACCGTCTGGCGCAGGTACGCGAGTGTCTTCTCCGGCTCGCGTACCCGGTTGCGCGCCGAGTGCACACGGATGAACGCCTCCTGCACCACGTCCTCACATGACGCGGTGTCGTCCAGCAGCAGGGCCGCGAGGCCGAGCAGCGAACGGTAGTGGGCGCGGTAGGTCTCGGTGAGGTGGTCAACGGTGGTTCCTGCGGCCACGCTGTGCTCAGCGCCCTCGCGCTGCGACGGGAGCTGAGCGGGGCGCGCAGCGGGCATGGGCGCAATCACCGGCATACCGCCGGGTGCGCGGGGCCTCCGGAGCGGACGCACTGAAGCGCCCCGCAACGGGCCCACCACTGTGATATCGAGAACCTCTGCCACGCCAGTTGGACACGTTTCCCCCCGTCAGGGTTGTACGCGTACGGCACCGCGTTTGGCGCTGTGCGATATGCCCTCATACGTACCTGCTCTTCCCCGAATGCCACGTTTTCGCGCCCCGCCGCGCAAGAAGTGACCGCATAGACGCACGTTCCCCGGCCACCGGTTCCAGCACGCCGAAGATCATCGTCGGACACCCCGACGTCCCAGCTCAAGAGGTTCAGACCAGCAACTTGCTCACAGGTGGTCCATAGAGCGTACAGAAACGATCGGATCAGGTCCGGGGAAATTCTGCGGCCACCGCTTCGGCGATCTGCGCCACGTTCAGCGCAGCTCCCTTGCGGAGGTTGTCGCCACAGACGAACAGCTCCAGGGCGCGCGGATCGTCCAGCGACCGCCGCACCCGCCCCACCCAGGTCGGGTCGGTGCCCACGACGTCGGACGGCGTCGGGAAGTCGCCGGATGCCGGGCTGTCGAAGAGGACGACGCCCGGCGCGGTCGCCAGGATCTCGTGCGCCCGGTCGACTGCGACCTCGTTCTCGAAGCGGGCGTGCACGGACATGGAGTGTGTCGCGATCACGGGTACGTACACACAGGTTGCCGAGACCCGCAGGCTCGGGAGATCCAGGATCTTGCGGCACTCGTCGCGGATCGCCAGTTCCTCGGACGACCAACCGTCCCCGGCGTCGACCCCGGCCCACGGCACGACGTTGAGTGCCACCGGCGCGGCGAACGGCGAGTCCTCGACGTCCCCGAGGGCGCGGCGTACATCCCCGGGCCTGGTGCCCAGTTCCGTGCCGGCGACTGTCGACAGCTGCTCGCGCAGCGCCGCGACGCCGTCGCGGCCCGCGCCGCTCACTGCCTGGTACGAGGAGACGACGAGCTCCCGCAGCCCGAACTCGGCGTGCAGGGCGCCGACGGCGACGATCAGCGACAACGTGGTGCAGTTGGGGCTCGCGACGATGCCGCGCGACCTGATCCGTACGGCATGGGGGTTGATCTCGGGCACGACCAGCGGCACATCCGTGTCCAGCCGGTACGCCGCCGAGTCGTCGATGACGACGGCGCCCTTGGAGGCGGCGATCGGTGCCCACCGTGCGGACACGTCGTCGGGCACCAGGAAGAGGGCCACGTCCACGCCGTCGAACACGTCCTCGGTGAGTTCGAGGACTTCGGTCTCCTCGCCGCGCACGACCAGCTTGCGGCCGGCCGAGCGCGGCGAGGCGATCAGCGTCACATCGCCCCAGACGTCCGCGTGCTGCGAAAGGATCTGGAGCATGACGCCGCCGATCGCCCCGGTCGCTCCGACGACCGCGAGCGAAGGGCGGCGAGGTGTCATCGGCCGGTGCCCCCGTAGACGACGGCCTCGTCGGAGTCGCTGTCGAGGCCGAAAGCGGTGTGCACGGCGCGCACCGCCTCGATGACGTCGTCGGCGCGGGTGACCACCGAGATGCGGATCTCGGACGTCGAGATCAGCTCGATGTTCACACCGGCGTCTGACAGCGCCTCGAAGAAGGCCGCGGTGACCCCGGGGTTCGTCTTCATACCCGCGCCGACCAGGGAGATCTTCGCGATCTGGTCGTCGTAGCGCAGCGACTCGAAGCCGATCGTGCCACGGTTGCGCTCCAGGGCGTCGATGGCCTTGCGGCCCTCGGCCTTCGGCAGCGTGAACGAGATGTCGGTCAGACCGGTCGACGCGGCGGAGACGTTCTGCACCACCATGTCGATGTTGATTTCGGCGTTCGCGATGGTGCGGAAGATCGCTGCGGCCTCGCCGGGCTTGTCGGGCACGCCGACGACCGTGATCTTGGCTTCGGAGACGTCATGGGCGACTCCGGAGATGATCGCGTGCTCCACCTTCTGGTCCCCTTGCGGCTCGTTGCTGACCCAGGTGCCGCGCAGTCCGGAGAAGGACGAGCGGACGTGGATCGGGATGTTGTAGCGGCGTGCGTACTCCACGCACCGGTGCAGCAGCACCTTGGAGCCGGACGCGGCCAGCTCCAGCATGTCCTCGAAGGAGATCCAGTCGATCTTCCGGGCCTTCTTCACAACCCGCGGGTCGGCGGTGAAGACACCGTCCACATCGGTGTAGATCTCACAGACCTCGGCGTCCAGCGCGGCCGCGAGTGCGACCGCGGTGGTGTCGGACCCGCCGCGGCCGAGGGTGGTGATGTTCTTGCCCTCCTGGCTCACCCCCTGGAACCCGGCGACGATGGCGATGTTGCCCTCGTCGATCGAGGTCCGGATACGGCCCGGCGTGACATCGATGATGCGCGCTTTGTTGTGGACCGAGTCGGTGATGACGCCGGCCTGGCTGCCCGTGAACGACTGGGCCTCGTGGCCCAGGTTTTTGATCGCCATCGCCAGCAGGGCCATGGAGATCCGCTCTCCGGCGGTCAGCAGCATGTCGAACTCACGCCCGGCAGGCATCGGTGATACCTGCTCGGCGAGATCGATCAACTCGTCCGTCGTGTCGCCCATCGCTGACACCACGACAACCACCTGGTTGCCGTTCCTCTTGGCATCGACGACTCGCTTGGCGACACGCTTGATGCCTTCGGCATCGGCTACGGAGGAGCCTCCGTACTTCTGCACGACAAGGCCCACGTGCGCTCCTCGCTCAATCCGTTACTGCGGTCGGCTCAGTTTAACGAGCAGTCCGGAATCGCCCCGTCGATATCACATCGTGAGATGTCCCGCTCACCACGTGATCATCGGCGTGTCGCCCGGACTGCTCGTACGGGTCTGCTGCCCGGTGATCCCGGTACCACGCCCGCATGTGGCTCAGCCCACACCGGCAGGTTCCACGATCTCCGGGTCCGTCCCCTCCAGCGTGAACCGGAACCGCCCGGACCGCCCCCGGAGCTCCTCCCCGTCGAAGACCGTGGAGGCTTCAGCAGGGACCGGGCAGGTGCAGGTGCCGACCGCTCCTCCGACAGCTGCCCGGAACCTCCGACCCGACCGGATCCGCACACCCTCCGACGCAAGGCGCGGTGCGTCGCGTGCGATCGAATCCGATGCGGCACCCGCCACCCGGAAATTCCCGGGGGATTCCCGTCGTAGTTCTTGATCGCGACTCGCAGCGCCGCACGCGGATGGGGGCGCCCAGGGACCGCGGCCCGAACCCGGCCGGACGGCTACTTCACCGGGCGCAGCCCCAGCGGTCCGGCGATCTCCTCGGCCATGACCCGGCCCGCCTCCTCGGCCAGGTCGTCGTCGATGGTCTCCGAGTCCGTGTCCAGCCCGTCCAGTTCCTGGAGGGGCTGGTTCAGACGGATGTGGGCGACCAGGGACTGGAGGGCGCGCAGGGTGGCGGAGGCGGTGGAGCCCCAGTTGGAGAAGTAGGAGAACTGCCACCACCACAGCGCCTCGGTGGTGCGGCCCTCTTCGTAGTGGGCCAGGCCGTGACGCAGGTCCGTGACCAGGTCGGCCAGGTCGTCGGAGATGCGGGCCGGGACCGGGGCCTTGCGGGGCTCGTAGGGGTCGAAGACCTCGGAGTAGACGTCGATCGGTTCGAGAAGGGCCGCGAACCGGTCGCGCAGGCCGTCGGCGTCCGGTTCGGCACCCAGGTCCGGCTCGTAGCGCTCGTCCGGGAGGACGTCCTCGTACGCGCCGAGCCGGCCGCCCGCGAGGAGCAGCTGGGAGACCTGGAGGAGCAGGGTCGGGACAGCCTGCTCCGGCTCGTCGACCTTGGAAACCTCGGCGACCGCGACGATGAACGTCTTGATCTGGTCCGCGATCTGGACGGCGAAGTCGTCCGGGTCCTGCGTGACGGAATTCAGCGTGGCGTCAGACATCGAGGGGACCTCCCGTGGGCACGGTCGCGAACGGTGAGTAGAACATAGCGCCGCTGAACGTAAAGCCGCCGTGAGACGTCAAGGTTTCGTCCGCGAGGATCCCAGCCGTGGTGCAGGTGTCGTGCGGGGCGGAGTCAGACATCCAGCAAGCGCCTCCCCTCGAAGGCGCGGCCCAGGGTGACCTCGTCCGCGTACTCCAGGTCGCCGCCCACCGGCAGCCCGCTGGCCAGCCGCGTCACCCGCAGCCCCATGGGCTTGATCATCCGCGCCAGGTACGTCGCGGTGGCCTCGCCCTCCAGGTTGGGGTCGGTGGCCAGGATCAGCTCCGTGATCGAGCCGTCGGCGAGCCTCGCCAGCAGCTCGCGGATGCGCAGATCGTCCGGGCCGACGCCCTCGATCGGGCTGATCGCCCCGCCGAGCACGTGGTAGCGGCCCCGGAACTCACGGGTCCGCTCGATCGCCACGACGTCCTTCGGCTCCTCGACCACACAGATCACCGTCTGGTCGCGGCGCGCGTCGCGGCAGATCCCGCACTGCTCCTCCTGCGCGACATTGCCGCACACCGAGCAGAACCGGACCTTGTCCTTGACCTCCAGGAGGGCACGGGCGAGACGGCGCACGTCGGTGGGCTCGGCCTGCAGGATGTGGAAAGCGATCCGCTGCGCGCTCTTGGGACCGACGCCGGGCAGCCTGCCCAGTTCGTCGATGAGGTCCTGAACCACGCCTTCGTACAACGGAACGCCTTCCTGAGCTGAGTGCCTCGACTGCTACTGCTGTTGTTGTCGTGGTACGTACGGTAGTTGTTGTGCCGACGGATCAGAAGGGAAGACCGGGCATACCGCCCAGCCCCTGGGCCAGCGGGCCCAGCTTCTGCTGCTGAAGCGCCTGCGCGTTCTCGTTCGCCGCCTGGACTGCGGCGACGACGAGGTCGGCGAGCGTCTCGGTGTCCTCGGGGTCGACCGCCCTGGGGTCGATCACGAGGCTGCGGAGCTCGCCGGAGCCGGTGACGGTCGCCTTCACGAGACCGCCACCCGCCTGACCATCGACCTCGGTCCCGGCCAGCTCCTCCTGGGCCTGGGCGAGGTCCTGCTGCATCTTCTGGGCCTGCTGCAGCAGCTGCTGCATATTGGGCTGGCCACCACCGGGAATCACGGTCACTCCTGGCATTTCGACGACAAATGTTTCGGTATGCCGAGCCTACGTGGTCACCGGGAACCGCGCCCCACCCACTGGCGAGCAACTCTTTCGGGTGAGATCCGGTCAACTGCGGCAAGACTCCTATACCTGATCACAGGCCATGCACACCCGGGAATACCGCGATTTCGGCCCCATGGCCCACCATTCGGCGGTAGGAAGGGCATGCATATCAATACGCACACGTGCGCCGTCCGTCACGCAGGGTTACGCAAGCGGGACGGGCGGCCGCGTCGAAGGTCCGCCCGTCGTGCGTGCACGCGTCCCATACGCACGTCCGAAACGTCGAAAACGCAGAGTGCAGAGGAGTGCCCCGGTGAGTCAGCCGGAGATGCAGCCCGAGAGGGCGCCCCGCAACGAGTCCGGCGCGCCCGGTTCGGCCGTTCCGCCGGGTTCGGACCCGGGCTCCGGGTCGGGCTCGGAGCCGGGCTCCGGGTCGGGCTCGGAGCCACGCCCCGGCTTCCGTGCACGGGGCCGGGATCTGACCGGCCAGCCGTTCCCGCTCGGCGACTGGGGCGAACCCGCGGAACGCCTCGACGAGCTGTACCGCTGGGTCGAGGCCGAGGCGCTGCGCACCGCCGGCTGGTATCTGAACGACCGGGTGTGGAAGCGGCGCGGCGCCAGGGTGCTGCGGATCGGCACGGCGGCCGGGGCGGTCGCGGGCGCGGCGCTGCCGCTGCTCGATCTGACGGGCGCACTGCACGGGGTGGCCGGCTGGGGCTATCTCTCGCTGCTGCTGGGTGCCGCCTGCATGGCCTGCGACCGGTACTTCGGCCTGACCTCCGGCTGGATAAGGAACCTGGCCACGGCGCAGGCCGTGCAGCGACGGCTTCAGGTGCTGCAGTTCGACTGGGCGTCGGAGTGCGTGCGGGAGGTGCTCGGACCGGCCGAGGGGACGGCGAGCGAGGCGGCCGAGCGGTGCCTGGGGGTGCTGCGGCGGTTCTCGGAGGACATCACGGATCTCGTACGGTTCGAGACCGCGGACTGGATGGTGGAATTCCGGGCCGGGCCTGCGCCGATGGGGATGCAGGCACTGGTCTCGGGGAGCGGGATCGGCGGGCGTGCGGAGCCGGGGGCGGCGCCGGGGCGGTTCCCGATGCAGTCGTTGACCCGACCGAACATGCCGAGGCAGCGCCCACCGGAGTCACCCCGGTGACGGTGGTCCGGTGGGCGGTGGCTCCGGTGGGCGATGGCCCCGGCGGTCCGGGCCGCCGCGTCAGCTGAAGACGATCATGGAGCCTTGGGCGAGGCTGCGGGTCGCCGCCGCGTGCAGGCCCAGCCAGACGTGCCGCTCCCGGGCGAACGGGCTGTCGTCGTACGGAATCGGGCTCGCCGGCTCCTCCAGCGAGGTCGGCGCGACGGGCGGCAGGGGGGCGGCCGGCGGGTTCGCCGGATCGATGCCGATGGACGGAGCGACGAACTCCAGCTCCCGCAGCAGCCCGTGCGCAGAGCCGAGCGGGCCGCCCCCCTCCAGCAGCTGGTCGTTGGAGAGCGGGGAGGGAAAGTCCACGGGGACGTACGCCCCCGCATGGTCGTAGTGCCAGACCAGGTGGGATTGCTTCGCGGTGGACTCGAACATTTCCAGCAGCTGCTCGTAGTCGCCGCCCAGTTCGTCGACCGGTGTGACGGCGAGACCGCTCAGCTGCAGCAGATAGGCGCGGCGCAGGAAGTGCAGTGCGTCGTAGTCGAAGCCCGCGACCGGGGCCACATCGCCGGTCAGACCCGGCATGTAGGCATAGACGGGTATGGCCGGGAGTCCGGCCTCGCCCAGCGCGTTGTCGTAGACGGCTATCTCTTCGGCGAACGGGTTGTCGGGGCTGTGGCACAGCACATCGACGAGGGGGACCAGCCACAGGTCACAGGCCACGAAGTCTCGCTCTCCCACGGGTTCTCGCGCGGTTCGCGCGATGGTCGGGACAGCGTAATGCGAGGGGGCCGTCGCGCACAGTGGTCCTTCATGTCCGGCTGTGGAACACCTCGCCGCCGGGCCGTCAGCCGCCGTGCCCCGGGTGCGGCGGGTTGCCGGCCGCGAGCCGCTCCGCCCAGCTGAGCGCGTGGGCGTTGTGGCCGTCGATCACCGCGCGCACCGCGTCGCGGTCCCCGAGTGTGATCGCCGCGACCAGGTCCTGGTGGCCGCTCCAGAGCCAGTCGCGCACATCCGCGTCGCTGCGGAGGTACGGCACGGCGAACACCCAGGCCTGGATGCGCAGCCGGTGAAGGAAGTCGGTGATGTACGTGTTGCCGACGAACGCGCCCAGCTCACGCCAGAAGCGCAGGTCGTAGCCGATGAGGATGTCGAGGTCTCCGCCCCGCGCCGCCCGTGCCGCCTCCTCGGCGCGACGGCGCACGGAGACCAGCGCGTCGCGGTACTTCGCCGCCTGCGCGCCCTTCGGGCGGACCGGCCCGTCGAAGATGCTGCGGATGACGCCGTCGATGACCAGGGTGCGGGCCTCGACGATCGCCCGGTAGTCGTCCACGGTGAACTCGTGCACGCGGAAGCCGCGGTGCTGGTCGGATTCGAGCAGGCCCTGCGCGGAGAGATCGAACAGCGCCTCGCGGACGGGCGTCGCGGAGACCCCGTACTGCTCGGCGATCTGCTTGACGGTGAACTCCCGTCCCTGCTGCAAACGCCCGGCAAGCACCTCGTCACGCAGCGCGTCCGCAATCTGCTGCCGCAGCGTACTGCGGGTCACAGTTCCGCTCGGGCACATGGCGGCCCTCCCTTTTCGGCTTCGGGTCACCTTAAGCCAGGGCCGGTGTGCCCGGATCCGGGCACGGGGGAGGGACGCCATGCAGATGGGCCCGCGAAATGCGGGTGGAGCGCGTCAGATGGTGTGCTCGTCCGCGACGGACAGGGCCACGTCCAGAGCCGCCAGACCCTCCTTGGCCTCGGCCTCCGTGACGTTGCAGGCCGGAACGGCGTGGGTGCGGTTCATGTTGATGAAGGGCCACAGGCCGTTCTTCTTGCAGGCCGCGCCGAACGCCGCCATCGGCGCATTGGCCTCGCCGGCGGCGTTGTACGGGACGAGCGGCTCCCGGGTCTCCTTGTTGCGGACCAGGTCCAGCGCCCAGAACGCGCCGAGACCGCGCACCTCACCGACCGACGGGTGGCGCTCGGCGAGCTCACGCAGGCCGGGGCCGAGGACGGTCTCGCCGATGTGAGCGGCGTTCTCGACGACCTTCTCGTCCTCCATGACGCCGATGGTGGCGACGGCCGCGGCGCAGGCCAGCGGGTGACCGGAGTACGTGAGTCCGCCCGGGTAGGGGCGGGTCTCGAAGGTGGCGGCGATCTCCGCGGAGATGGCGACACCGCCGAGGGGTACGTAACCGGAGTTGACGCCCTTGGCGAAGGTCATCAGGTCGGGTGTGACGTCGAAGTGCTCGGCGGCGAACCACGTGCCGGTGCGCCCGAAGCCGGCCATCACCTCGTCGAGGATGAAGACGATGCCGTAGCGGTCACAGATCTCACGGACGCCCGCGAGGTAGCCGGGCGGAGGCGTCATGATGCCCGCCGTGCCGGGGATCGTCTCCAGGATGATCGCGGCGATGGTGGCGGGTCCCTCGAAGGCGAGGGTGTCCTCCAGGTGCTGAAGGGCGCGGGCGCACTCCTCGGCCTCGGTCTCGGCGTGGAACGGCGAGCGGTAGAGGAACGGCGCCCAGAACCGTACGACACCCGCGGAGCCGTTGTCGGACGGCCAGCGGCGCGGGTCCCCGGTCAGGTTGATCGCGGTGGAGGTGGCGCCGTGGTACGAGCGGTAGGCGGAGAGCACCTTCGTACGGCCGGTGTGCAGCCGGGCCATCCGGACGGCGTTCTCGACGGCCTCGGCGCCGCCGTTGGTGAAGAAGATCTTGTCCAGGTCGCCGGGGGTCCGCTCGGCGATGAGGCGTGCGGCCTCGGAGCGGGCCTCGATCGCGAACGCGGGAGCGAAGGTGGCGAGCTTGCCCGCCTGCTCCTGGATCGCGGCGACGACGGTGGGGTGCTGGTAGCCGATGTTGGTGTAGACGAGGCCGCTGGTGAAGTCCAGGTAGCGGTTGCCGTCGTAGTCCCAGAAGTACGCCCCCTCGGCGCCGGCGACGGCGAGCGGGTCGATCAGGCCCTGGGCGGACCAGGAGTGGAACACGTGCGCACGGTCGGCGGCCTTCACGGCCGCACCGGCCGCGGAGTCGACCTGCGGAGCGTGGGAGGCATGGGAGGCATGAGGGGTCATGCGGCGAGCGTAGGTCGTGCGGTGAGCGGCTCGACATGGCCATCTTGTATGGCGTGGGGCGGTTTGGTGGGCAGGGTGTCGGGTCGGCGCGGGAGTGCTTGATTGACAGCATCCTGCCGTAATGACAGCATGCTGTCATCAGTCCCACTCATGACGCCCCACTCGTGACGCTCCATCCATGAGGTTTCGTCCATGAGGTTTCGTCCATGAGGTTCTCGCCCGGGAGGTCGTCATGACCCGCAAGACCGTGCACCTGGCCGTCTACGACTCCTACGCCGACTGGGAGACCGGCCACACCACCGCGTATCTCGCCCGCAACGGCTTCACCGTGCGGACGGTCGGCCCCACCGCCGGCCCCGTCACCACCCTCGGCGGCCTCCGCATCCAGCCGGACCTCGCCCTCGCCGACGTACGCCCCGAGGACAGCGCACTGCTGATCCTCACCGGTGCCGACCTGTGGGACAGCGGCGACGAGCTCGCCCCCTTCGCCCGTACCGCCCGCACCTTCCTGGACGCGGGCGTGCCGGTCGCCGCGATCTGCGGGGCGACGGCCGGACTGGCCCGCGAGGGACTGCTCGACGACCGCGCGCACACGAGTGCCGTCTCCTTCTATCTCGCCGCCACGGGGTACGCGGGCGGCGCCCGGTACGTCGAGGCGGACGCGGTGACCGACGGAGACCTCATCACGGCGGGACCGACCGAGCCGGTCGCGTTCGCCCGCGAGGTCTTCGCGCGCCTCGGGGTGTACGAGGGCAGGAAACTCGACGCCTGGTACCGGCTCTTCCACGACTCGGACGCGAGCGCGTACGAGGTGCTGGCGGGATGAGCCGCGAGCAGCAGGACGCGCTCAGCCGCACGGCGCTCGGCGTCTTCCGGCTGAACGGCCAGTTCCTCGCCGTTTCGGAGGAGCTGGCCGCACCTGCCGGGCTGACCGCGGCATGGTGGCAGGTGCTCGGAGCGGTGCTGGCCGAGCCGTTGCCCGTGTCCGGGATCGCCCGGGCCATGGGGATCACCCGGCAGAGCGTGCAGCGGATCGCGGATCTGCTGGTGGGCAAGGGCCTTGCGGAGTACGTACCGAATCCGGCCCACCGGCGCGCGAAGCTGCTGCGTCCCACCGAGCAGGGGCGGGCGGCGGTCTCCCGGATCGGCCCCGGCCACGCGGAGTTCGCCGCGCGACTGACGGAGGAGCTGGGAGCGGAGGGCTTCGCGGAGACGGTGCGGGTGCTGGAACGGCTGTCGGTTGCAGTCGACGCGGTGACCGGCGCGCAACCCACCCCGCCCAGCGCGTGAACCCCGTCCCGTCCAGCGGATGAACCCCGCCCGTCCGGCGCTCGAGGACAGAGCCGGCAGCGGACGGGACCGACGCCCGGCCGGACTGCTGGGGCGTGACGTGCGCCGCTATTCTCGACCCGTCGGCGTGTCACCGTACGGGGGAGGTCGCACACCATGGAAAAGCTCGGGTCCACCGACCCGCAACGCATCGGCGCGTACCGCCTGCTGGGGCGGCTCGGCGCGGGTGGCATGGGGCAGGTCTATCTGGCCCGGTCCGATCGGGGCCGTACCGTCGCGATCAAGCTCGTACGCCAGGAGCTCGCCGAGCAGCAGGAGTTCCGCGACCGGTTCCGCCAGGAGGTGCAGGCCGCACGCCAGGTCGGCTCGGCGTGGACGGCCCCCGTGCTGGACGCCGACACCGACGCCGCCGTGCCGTGGGTCGCGACCGGATACGTCGCCGGGCCGTCCCTCCAGGTCACCGTCTCCGGGCGCGCGGGCGCACCGGTGGGACCGGCCTCGGGGGCCTTCGGTCCGCTGCCCGAGCGCTCGGTCCACATCCTGGGTGCCGGGCTGACCCGCGCGCTCCAGGCCATCCACTCCGCCGGGCTCATCCACCGCGACCTCAAGCCGTCCAACATTCTGCTGACGATCGACGGTCCGCGGGTCATCGACTTCGGCATAGCCCGGGCACTGGACACCGTCACCGACGCTGGTCTCACCCGCACCGGGGCGCTGGTCGGTTCGCCCGGCTTCATGGCGCCGGAGCAGGTGCGGGGCGAGCGGGTGACCGCGGCGTGCGATGTGTTCTGCCTCGGCTCGGTGCTGGCGTACGCGGCGACGGGCAGGCTTCCGTTCGGCGGGGCGGACAACGAGGTCCATGCGCTGATGTTCCGGATCGCGCAGGAGGAACCGGACCTGGCCGGCGTCCCGGTGGATCTGGTCGACCTCGTCCGGGACTGCCTCCTCAAGGACCCGGCCGCCAGGCCGACGACGGACGCGATCCTGGAACGGCTGGCGGAGGACGAGCCCGCCGAACCGTGGCTGCCGGGCGCGCTCCTCGCCCAGCTGGGCCGTCACGCGGTGGAGTTGCTGGACTCGGAGGACCCGGAGGAGCCGGAACGGCCTGCGGAACCGGTCGCCCCGCCCGGTCCCGAGGACGCGGTGCCCCCGGCCGCGGAACAGCCCGCCCCGCAGCCTCCGGCCCCGCAACCGCCCGGCGGGGTCCATGCGATGCCCACGGCGATCGGCACCTCAACCCCCGTGCCGGGCCCTGCCCCCGCACACGGCTACCCGCAGTTGCCCGCCCAGCCGCACCCCGGTCAGGGACAGCCGTACGGCTACGGATATCCGCAGCAGCCACCGCAGCACCCCGGCTTCGGCTCCACGCCTCCGTACGGCCCGCTCTATTCCGCCTTGGCCCCACAGCCCGAACCCGCACGCCGCTCGGCGGGTTCGACCGTCGCTCTCATCGTGGTCGCCGTGCTCGTCGCCATCGGTGCGGGCGGTTCGGTGTACGCGCTCATGAGCGACGACGGCAGGACATCCGGCGTGTCCCACAGCAGTTCGCCCAGCCCGTCCGCGTCCGACGACCCGTCCGAGGAGCCGTCGGACGCCCCCTCCGACACTTCCCCGTCCCCCTCCGGCGCGGAGAAGAACGGCGACGGCTCCATCCCCGAGGGCTATCTCGGCACCTGGTCCGGCAGCATCGACAACTCCGCAGGTCACTCCACCCGCGAACTCGTCATCCAGCAGGGCAAGGTCGGCCAGACCGTCCTCACGCTCACCGCGGAGGGTCCGATCGACACCGGTGGCACCTACCGCTGCGTCTTCCAGGCGGATCTGACCGATGAACCGTCCCCCGACGGACCGATCCATATCGGACCCTCCACGATCACGCTCGGCGAACCCATGACGTCCTGCACCCCTGGCAAGGCCACCACGCTGGCTCTGTTGCCGGACGGCACTCTGCGCCGCGAGAACGCGGACACCGGCGAGAAGATCACGTACAGGAAGACCGGCTGAAGGGTTCAGCCGAGCAGCGCTCCGGCCGCGTCGAGCAGCGGCAGACCTGCCGGGCGTCGTCGGCGGAAGGTGCCACGCCGGCGGCCGGACCCGCCCGGTCTGCGTTGCGGCCGGTATGCAACTCACACGCACGGCAGGCGCGTTCAGCTGCGTCACCGCGTCCGGCCCACTCCAGGCTCCCCGACGGTCCCGTCTTCCCCGGTCGCCCCCGACACCTGGTCGACGTTCCTCACCCGGGCGGACTGAAGTCTCTCCGCGCGGGTTCGTACTTCCCGCCCCCGCCTCATTGCGTAGCTTGTCCGACTGTGGGTCAATGCGGCAACAGTCGGTTGTCCCGCCCCGTCGGGCGCGGGGCATGGGGTGGGGACAGAAGCATGAGTGGACGACGCACAGCCGGATACAGACGGGCGGCCCTGGTGGCCGCCATCGCCGCCGTTGCCGCGACGCTGTCCGGGGGGACAGCCTCCGCCGCACCGATGCCGGTTCCGCAGGACATCAACGGCGACGGCTACCGGGACCTCGTGGTCCCCGCGCCGGGAGCCTCGGTCGCGGGCCGCGAACGGGCCGGGAGCCTCGTCGTGCTGTACGGGTCCGCCAAGGGTGTGTCCGCCTCCAGGCGTGCGGTGATCACGCAGAATTCGGCCGGGGTGCCCGGCACGGCCGAGGCGGGCGACCTGTTCGGCGCCTCCAGCGCCCTCGCCGACCTCGACCACGACGGCTATGCGGACCTGGTGGTCGGGGCGCCCGGCGAGGATGTCGGCACCACACTGGACTCAGGGGCGGTGTACGTCCTGTGGGGCAGCGCGAAGGGCCTGGTCTCCGGTGCCTCACTGCCGACGCAGGTGCTGAGGCGCTGGGGCGCGGGCAAGGACGTGGCGGCGGTGTCCGGCCCGGGCGAGGCGCGGGTCCTGATCGCCAACTGGAACTTCACCACCGAGCTGACCGGACCGTTCACCCGGAGCGGCGGCGTCGGTTCGTCCGTGCCGAACGAGGACATCGGCTGGATGCGCGCCGTCGCGTACGGCGATGTCAACGGCGACAAGGTGGCCGAACAGCTCCAGGTCACCGGCCGGGCGAACGGAAGCAGTGGGGGCCGGGTGTTGGTGAATCCGGTCCCCGGGACGTACCCGCCTCCGCTCCTGGAGGGCGAGGGGCTCAACGTCGCGGTGGGGGACGTGAACGGGGACGGTTACGGGGACGTCGTCGCCGGCGACCCGGACGAACCGAGCGACGTGGGGCCGATCGGTCACGTGGGCGGGTCCGTCTCCGTGTGGTTCGGGTCGGCGAACGGAGTCCCGCTGGACAAAGCGCCCATGACGTTCCATCAGAACACCGTCGGGGTGCCCGGTTCGAGCGAGCGCCACGACGAATTCGGCGCCGCGGTGGCCGTGGCCGACCTGAACAAGGACGGGCTCGCCGACATCGTCGTGGGCGCGCCCGGCGAGGGGATCGGCACCAAGGGCGGTGCGGGCACGGTCACCGTCGTGCCCGGTCGCCGTACAGGGCAGCTGGGCGCCGGCTCGTACACCTTCAAGCAGGACACCCCGGGCGTGCCGGGCACCCCGGAGAAGAGCGACGCCTTCGGCTGCACGGTGGCGGCAGGGGACCTCACCCGTGACGGCAGGCCCGAGATCGCCGTGGGCGCGTGCGAGGAGGACGGGCGCGGCGCGGTCTGGGTGCTGCCGGGCGGGAAGACCCGGCCGGTGTACACGTCGGCGGTCTCCTTCGGCACGGGCTCGCTGGGACTGCCGGCAGTCGCTGGAACGCTTCTGGGCGGCGACTGGCAGCGGTGAGCACAGGCGTCGCGGGGGCGCCGGGTTCGCCGGCCCCCGCGACACCCCTGAACCCGTCCTCCTGCTTCGGGCCGACGACCATGGGTCCCGCAGTGAAACTCACACCGCGCCGGTGACACCCGCAACAGCCAACGCCCGGAAAGCCAGCCACAACTCGTAACGCGCACTGGGTGTTTGGAGCAGTGAGCGCTGGAGTGCCGCTTCGAGCCGGGTGAGGCGCTTGCGGGCGCCCGGCACGGAGATCCCCAACGCCTCTGCGGTCGGCGCCAGTTGAGCCTCGCAGTCCAGCCAGCACCGGACCGTCGCCTCGGCCGCCCCGCCGTTGCGGCGGAGCGGTTGCAGTTGCTGGGCCGCCCACTCCCGAACGTCGGGGCGGCGCAGGATCTCGTCCAGGGAGCGGACCCCCTTCCCGGGCTCGGCAGGACGGGGTGCGCGGGCGGGGGTGGCGCGGATCCGCAGTGCCAGGTCGAGTGCGGCCTGGTCGGCGAGCCGGTTGAGGTCGCGTCCGAGCAGCTCGCCGATCAACCGCAGCCGTGCGGACAGGGTGTTGCGGTGGATCTTCAGATGCTTGGTCGCATGGGACGAGAACGCGAGCCAGGAACCCAGCGTCGCCGCCAGTTCCTGACTGCCGGGGTCCTGGCTGCGCCGGGGCAGGTGGGTGAGGAGGGGCGTCAGCAGGTCGTCGGCCCACTGTGCGCCCTCGGCGCCGACGAGCAGAGCCGGTTCCGGTGCCGAGCCGAACCGGGCGTGCCGGACGGGCAGTCCGCGGGCGACCGCCAGGGCATGGAACGCCTGCCGGTATCCGGTCGCCGTGTCGCTGAGCGGAACCTCCTCGCTCACGCCGACCACGCAGTCGTCCACCACGTCGGCGACTTCACGACCGAGTCGCGGCTCGGTCCCGCCCGGGCCGGCGGGCACGACGAGGATCAAGTGGCGTGCGTACACCGGACACCGCACGATCCAGGACCGTCCGCCGGAGAGATCCGCGCAGACCTTCGCCACCTCGTCCCGCCGCCCGCCCGGGCACTCCACCACGCACACCTGGACGGGGTCCGGCAGCCTGGGCTTCAGAGCGCCCGCGACCTGGTGGGCAATGGAGAGCTGGCCGGTCATCAGCAGATGCAGCACCGCTTCCCGGCCGCGGGACTCCGCGAGGTCGACGCGGCGGCG
The DNA here is from genome assembly GCF_042801455.1 of Streptomyces sp. NPDC057565. Taxonomy (NCBI): domain Bacteria; kingdom Bacillati; phylum Actinomycetota; class Actinomycetes; order Kitasatosporales; family Streptomycetaceae; genus Streptomyces; species Streptomyces sp. NPDC057565. Next base: position 155,467 of record NZ_JBHVFU010000002.1, read on the forward strand.
TTTGCGTTCGACCGATTCGGCCGCCCAGCACATGGCCAGGGGCATCACCGCGTCGGCGAGGAGCGTGGCCAGCCCGTCCGGCAGCGGACGGCACGTGACGACGGCGAGGACCGGGACGCGGGCGTCACGGGCATCGGGCGGGCCGTCGAGCGGGAGCAGCAGAGCGGTGTCCTGGCCACGGTCGAGGGTGAAGGAGCGTGCGCCGAGGGCCGTCAGTTCCCTTGCGCCGTCGGAGGCGAGCGTGACGGCCGCGGCGCTCGTGCGGTCCGGGGTCCGTGCCACGGCGTGCAGGACGGTTCCGTCGTCGTGGAGCAGTCCGGCCCAGCCGTCGGCGCGCCCCGACAGCCAGCGCAGCAGTTCCTGCACGCCACCGACGCGGGCCAGGCGGTTCATCCGCAGTACGTCGTCGGCCCGTTCCTGCGCTCGCACAGGCCCTCCGCTCCGTACTCGTGCCCGTCTGTCCCTGCTTCTGCCCCCTGCTTCTGTCCCCGGCAGTGGAGATAACCGGAGTGCAGAGTACCGGTTTGGCTGTGCGGACTGTTACCCCCGAGGTGCCCACACCGTGCGAATTGAATCTTCCTGTCGGGTACCCGCCGACCTACAGTCCGAACGTGTTCCGCGGACGGCATGGATGTCGGGGGATGTCGGGTGCCGTCCGTGGACACAGGGGCGTCGGGGGACGGCGGGGTGGACGACGGCAGCGACCCACGGGGGTGGTCGCTGCCGTCGGCCGCGCGACGCCGGTCCGCGGTCGGTTGTCAGTGGCGCCCTCTAGCGTCGGACCCCGTTGGTCCGACGGAGAGAGGCCCCGCGCATGGAGTTCCGCATTGATCGCAACGCACTGACGGATGCCGTGGCCTGGGCGGCCCGGGTGCTGCCCGCCCGGTCGCCCGTACCCGTGCTCGGCGGGCTGCTGCTGGAGGCCGACGGCGAGGTGTTGCGGATCTCCGGCCTGGATTACGAGGCGTCCGCCCGCATCGAGGTGGGGGCGGAGACCGTACGGGCCGGGAAGGTCCTGGTCATGGGCCGACGGCTGCTCGATGTGTGCCGGGTGCTGCCCGAGGGTCCGGTGGTGTGCGCGGTGGAGGGTTCACGTTTCTCCGTGATCGGCGGCGGCGCCCGGTTCGGGCTGTCCGTGCTGCCGCTCGACGACTGTCCGGCGCTGCCGCCGCTGCCCGAGGTGCTGGGAGCGGTGGACTCCGAGGAGTTCGCCGCGGCCGTCGCCCATGTGACCGTGGCCGCGGGCCGGGACGACACGCTGCCGACCCTCACCGGGATCCGGCTGGGGCTCGACGGCGACACGATGACGCTGGCCGCCACGGACCGGTACCGCTTCGCGGTGCGCACGCTCGGATGGAAACCGGAGGCGGCGGATGTCACGGCCGATGTGGTGGTGTCGGCCCGGCGGCTGACCGAGATCGCCCGCTCCTTCGGCCGCTCCGGCATGGTCCGCGTCGCACTGGACGTCGGATCGGCCGGCTTCGAACTCGCCGGGATGCGGACCACGGTTCGCCTCCTGGACGGCCGACTCCCCCGCCACGACAAGCTGTTCGCGATGGCGGACCCGACGACGGCGGTCACGGACCGGGCGCCCCTGGTCGAGGCCGTCAAGCGCGTCGCGGTGGTCGCGGACGGCGACAGCCCGCTCCATCTGACCTTCTCCGACGGCTCGGTGCTGCTTCAGGCGGGGTACGAGGACGACGTCGCGTCCCAGCGGCTGCCCGCGGTCCTGGAGGGCGCCGACGAGCTGACGGTCGCCTTCAACCCCTCGTACCTGATGGACGCCCTGGCTTCGTTCGACGCGCCGGTCGTGCAGTTCCGCATGATGGGTCCCGGCCAGCGCGCCATGATCACCGGCCGGACGGCCGGGGACGAACCCGAGGGCGGCCCCACGCACCGGCATCTTCTGATGTCCGTGAAGCCACTGGTCTGACAGCTACCCGTACCGGGAGATCGCGTACGTCGACACCTGCGGCCGGCCGCAGGCCGACTCACCGGCCTCCGGCTTCCTGGGCTGTCTGAGCCGAGGCAGCGGCCAGGACGTCGTCCGTGCCCACGGTCGTCTGCCGTGCGCGACGCCGAAGGGGCTGCGGATCTGCGGGGAGGACTGAACGCGCGGAGGGGCCGGGACGCCTGCGTCCCGGCCCCTCCGCGTCGTGTCCGTCCTACAGGAAGGAGTTGATCTCGATGGTCTCGGTCCGGCCGGGGCCGACACCGATCGCGGAGATCGGGGCGCCGGACATGTCCTCCAGCGCCTTCACGTACGCCTGCGCGTTCTTCGGCAGGTCGGCGAAGGTCTTGGCCTTCGTGATGTCCTCGGACCAGCCCGGCAGCATCTCGTAGACCGGCTTCGCGTGGTGGAAGTCGGTCTGGCTGTACGGGAGCTCGTCGACGCGCTTGCCGTCGATCTCGTACGCGACACACACCGGGATCTGCTCCCAGCCGGTCAGCACGTCCAGCTTGGTGAGGAAGAAGTCGGTGAGACCGTTGACCCGGGTCGCGTACCGTGCGATCACCGCGTCGAACCAGCCGCAGCGGCGGTCGCGGCCGGTGGTGACACCGCGCTCGCCACCGATCCGGCGCAGCGCCTCGCCGTCCTCGTCGAGCAGTTCCGTCGGGAACGGACCGGCGCCGACGCGCGTGGTGTACGCCTTGAGGATGCCGATGACCCGGCTGATCTTCGTCGGACCCACGCCGGAACCGGTGCAGGCGCCGCCCGCGGTCGGGTTCGACGAGGTGACGAAGGGGTACGTGCCGTGGTCGACATCGAGCAGCGTGCCCTGACCGCCCTCGAAGAGGACGACCTTGCCCGCGTCGATGGCGTCGTTGAGGATCAGCGTCGTGTCCGCGACGTACGGCTTGATCTGCTCCGCGTACTGGAGCATCTCCTCGACGATCTTGCCGGACTCGATGGCGCGGCGGTTGAAGACCTTGGCGAGGAGCTGGTTCTTCTGCTCCAGGGCCGCCTCGACCTTCTGCTCCAGGATCGACTCGTCGTACAGGTCCTGGACCCGGATGCCCACACGGTTGATCTTGTCGGCGTACGTCGGGCCGATACCGCGGCCGGTCGTGCCGATCTTCCGCTTCCCGAGGAACCGTTCCGTCACCTTGTCGATGGTGACGTTGTACGGAGTGATCAAATGAGCGTTGCCGCTGATCAGCAGCTTGGACGTGTCCACGCCGCGCTCGTTGAGCCCACTCAGCTCGGAGAGCAGGACCGCCGGGTCGACGACGACACCGTTACCGATGACCGGGGTGCACCCCGGCGAAAGGATTCCGGAGGGGAGGAGATGAAGTGCGTACTTCTGGTCGCCGACGACCACCGTGTGGCCGGCATTGTTGCCGCCTTGGTAACGCACCACATAGTCCACGGAACCACCGAGGAGGTCGGTGGCCTTTCCCTTGCCCTCGTCACCCCACTGAGCACCGAGCAGCACAAGTGCGGGCACAGGCGTACACCCCTTCCGGGCGGGGCATGTCCAAGGTCAGGGGGCGTACGAAAGCGCCGTACATGCCGTACGACGATGTACGACGAAGCCTGAACCGTCGAACCGGGTGCCCCGGAATAGACGAAGCCCCTGGCGCAATAGCGCAAGGGGCTCTTGCACCAAGATGCTACCCGAGGAAGGACCGAGGTGTCGGCTGCCCAGCCCCCCGGCAACGGTACGGACCAATTGCTGGTGGTCATCGACCCGGTCGCCCGCCGGACCGACGGCGAGTCCGTCCGGATCGCGAAGGACGTGCTGAGCGCCGGTTCGCACGCCAAGATCTGCCTCCCGGACAGCCCGGAGGAGTTCGCGCGGGCCTTGTCCCGCCGGGGCGGCAGGCGGCCGGTGGTCGTCGGCGACGACCGGACGCTGCTGCGCGCCGTGACCCTCCTGCACCGGGAGCGGGAGCTGGCCGGCGCAGTGCTCTCGCTGGTCCCGGTGGGTGCCGCGGCCGCGCTGGAACTCGCGCATTCGCTCGGCGTGCCCCTCGGCGCGGTGGCCGCGGCGCGCGCGGCGCTGGACGGGGCGGTGCGCCGGCTCGACCTGCTGGTCGACGACAGCGACGGGGTCGTCCTGGGCGCCCTGCGCATCCCCGCCCTGTCCGCGGCACCGGGCGCGACGACGGCGCACACGGGTGTCACGGCGGTCTGGGACACCTGCCGCTCCCTCGTACGGACCCTGGTCCGCCCCGCCCCGTCGCCGGCCCCGCCCGTCCCGCCCCGCACCCATCGGCTGCGGGTCGAGGTGGACGGGGTGCTGCTGAACGATCTGGACCGCCCGGTCGAATCGGTGACGATGAGCGCGCAGGGCGGTGACAGGGGCCTGGCGGACGTGGTGGTCCGGACGACGACCGGCGAACCGGTGACCGCGGAGGCGAAGGCGGTCACGGTCTCCGGCGCGGACTTCCGCTACCGGGCGGACATACAGGTCGGCGGCCCGGTCCGGACGAGGACGTGGACGGTGCGGGCGGGTGCGTGGGGGCTGATGCTGCCGGTGACGGCGGAGAGTGGATGATCCCCGCGCCGGGGGCGCGCACGTGAGGGTTCAGGGGGCCTGTCGCACCTGCCGCGACCCGCGCGCGACCGGCCCCTGACATACCGAGCGCGGGCGCGCAAAGAGGCGCACCCTGGTAGCAGGTCCTGGAGGTGTTCGCCATGATGAAAACCGCTGTCGGATGGCACATCGAGCTGGAATTCGAGGAGGACAACCACCGCACCCGTGCCGCCGCCCTCGTACGGCTTCCCGACGGGAACGAGGTACGTGCGCACGGATACGCCAGCCGCCACCCCTCCGACTCCCAGCAGCCGAGGGTCGGCGAGGAGATCGCGGGTGCCAGAGCACTGAACGAACTCGCCATGAACCTGCTGACCAAGGCGCACGACGAGATCGACGAGGCGTCCGGCCGGACGTCGCACCCGCTGACCTGAGCCGTTCCGAGCCGAGGCCCAGGGCCCAGTGTCCCGGGCCTCTTGCCAGGCTCTTGCGCTTTGCCCAGTGCCCCTCACGGCACTAGTTCTTCCCTCCCGGAAGGTCGTACTTCTTGCGGTAGTCGCGCCAGCGGTCCATCATGCCGACCAGTTCCGACTGCAGGAACTCGAAGAACTCCGCGGTCTCCGCGAGCCGCGTACCGGCAGGGGTGTCCGGGCCGAGGGTCTGTGCACCCTCCTTGAGGGTGTGCTCCCAGCGGGTCAGGACCCGGTCGCGGCCGGCGAAGGTGGCGTACCAGATCTCGTTGTGCAGGCGGTAGCGGTCCCTGCGCGAGCCCGGGTCGCGTTCGCGGCCGACCATGCTGACCTGCGTGAGGTAGTTGATCGCGGCGGAGACCGCGGCCGGGCTGATCCGAAGCTGCTCGCTGAGCTCCGCCGAGGTCATGGAGCCGTCGTCGTCCGCGAGCAGTGCCGCGAAGACGCGCGACGCCATCCGCTGCATGCCCGCCTCGGTCATCTCGGCCGCGAAGCGCTCCACGAACCGCGACACGGCCTCCTCATCACGCGCGCGCTCGGGCTCCGGCTCGCGCTCACGCCCGTCCGCGCCGGTTTCGCTGCTCATCGCCCCATCGTCTCCCCTGAATTTCCTGCGGGTTCCCGACCCCGGGCTACACCCCGACTTTATACGCTTCCTTAACTTCACAAGTTTGTGAAAGTAGCGTACGTTCAGAAACATGACGACGGCAATCACCGTGGCCGGACTGCACAAGTCGTTCGGGCGGACACACGCGCTGGACGGCCTCGACCTCACGGTCGAGACCGGTGAGGTTCACGGCTTTCTCGGGCCCAACGGTTCCGGGAAGTCCACCACCATCCGGGTCCTGCTGGGCCTGCTGCGGGCCGACTCCGGCGCTGCCCAGTTGCTCGGCCGGGACCCCTGGAACGACGCGGTCGAGCTGCATCGGCGGGTGGCATACGTCCCCGGTGACGTCACTCTGTGGCGCAACCTCTCCGGCGGCGAGGTGATCGACCTGTACGGCCGGCTGCGCGGAGGACTCGACCCGGCCCGCCGTGCCGACCTCATCGAGCGGTACGAACTCGACCCCACCAAGAAGGGGCGTACGTACTCCAAGGGCAACCGGCAGAAGGTCGCCCTCGTCGCCGCGTTCGCCTCCGACGTGGATCTGCTGATCCTCGACGAGCCGACCAGCGGGCTCGACCCGCTCATGGAGGAGGTCTTCCAGAGCTGCGTCGCCGAGGAGCGCGAGCGTGGACGGACGATCCTGCTCTCCAGCCACATCCTCAGCGAGGTCGAGGCGCTCTGCGACCGGGTGAGCATCATCCGGCAGGGGCGCACGGTGGAGAGCGGCTCGCTGGCGGACATGCGGCATCTGACCCGTACGAGCATCACCGCCGAACTGGCAGGGCCGCCCAACGGGCTCGCGCACCTGCCCGGCGTGCACGACATCGACATCCAGGGCATGCGGGTCACGCTCCAGGTCGACACGGACAAGCTCGACGCCGTCCTCAGGTCGCTCACCGCGTCCGGCGTGCGGTCGCTGACCAGCACCCCGCCCACCCTGGAGGAGCTCTTCCTGCGGCACTACGCCGCGGACACCGACGAACGCGCGGGGGTGACGGCGCGATGACCGCCGTGACCGTGTCCGCGACCCGTGCCGGACGCTCCGCCCGGGGCGGGCAGCTCACCGGCACCGGAACCCTGCTCAGGCTCGCGCTGCGACGCGACCGGATCATGATGCCGATCTGGGTGATCGTGCTCGGCGGGTCGTTCTCCTCCGTCGGGAAGTCCTTCTCCTCGCTGTACGACACCGCGGCCCAGCGCGCCGAACTCGCCGCCTCGATGAACGGCAACAGTTCGCTGCGCGCGGTGTACGGACCCGTCTTCAACGACTCCGTCGGCGGTCTCGTCACCTGGCGCATGGTCGGCTTCGGCGCCGCGATGGCAGCCGTGATGAGCCTGATCATCGTCATCAGGCACACCCGCGAGGAGGAGGAGACCGGCCGCCAGGAAATGCTCTCCGCCGCCATGGTGGGGCGCCGCGCCCCGCTGACCTCCGCCCTCCTCGCCGCACTGATCGCCGACGCCGCGCTCGCCCTGACGATCGTCGCCGGGATGGCCGGGTCAGGGGCGGGCGGCGCCGGGGCGGTGGCGCTCGCCCTGACGGTCGCCGGAATCGGGGCGCTGTTCGCCTGCACCGCAGCGATCGCCGCCCAGCTCACGGAGAGCGCACGGCTCGCGAAGGGGCTGACGGCGGCGGTGATCGGCGCCGCGTTCGTCCTGAAGGCGGCGGGCGACTCGTCGACGGATGACGCCTCGTCCGTACTGAACTGGCTCTCGCCGATCGGCTGGGCGGAGAACGTCCGGGCCTACGCGGACGAACGGTGGTGGGTGCTGCTGGTGATCGGGGCCGCGGTGCTGATCCAGGGCGGGATCGCGTATGCCCTGGCCGGGCGGCGTGATGTCGGCATGAGCTTCCTGCCGACGCGTCCCGGACCCGCGACAGGGCGGATCTCCACGGCGTTCGGGCTGGCACTTCGGCTGCAGCGCGGTGCTCTGATCGGGTGGACGCTGTCGTTCGCCGCGGTCGGCGCCGTCTTCGGCGGGCTCACCGGCGGGGCGGCGGACCTCGTCGGCACCAACGAGAAGACGAAGGAAATCTTCGAACGGATGGGCGGACAGGCCGGTCTGACCGACGCGTTCCTCGCCGCGATGGTCGGGATGCTGGGGATGGTGGCCGCGCTGTACATCGTCGCGTCGGTGCTGCGGCTGCACGGCGAGGAAACCGCGGGGCGAGCCGAACCCGTGCTGGCAGGCGGGGTGAGCCGGATCGGCTGGGCGGCCGGACACCTGGTCATCGCCTTCGGCGGGGCGGCACTGATCATGGCGGTCGGAGGCCTCGGCCTGGCCGCCGGCTACGGCCACGAACTCCCGGCCGTGCTGGGCGCGTCGCTGGCGCAGCTGCCCGCCGTCTGGCTGCTCGGAGGTCTCACCGTCCTGCTGTACGGCGCGCTCCCGAAGGCGGCAGTGGCCTCGTGGGGAGTCGTCGGGATCTGCCTGGCCCTGGGATGGATCGGGCCGGCGGTGAACATGCCGCAGCCGGTGATGAACCTGTCACCGTTCAGCCACCTGCCGAAGCTGCCGGGCACGGAGATGCAGTGGCCGCCGGCGCTGTGGCTCACGGCGGGCGCGGCGGTCCTGGTGGCGGCGGGACTGGGAGCACTCCGGCGGCGGGACGTGCAGGGGTGAGCGGGTGACCGTTCCTGTCCTCGATCGCCGGACGGGCTCGAAGTGGGCGCCCTTTCGGGCCCGTCCGGCGATCGAGGGCGGTACCGGACCGGTTGGGCCCGAGGCGCGGGTGCCGGGAGGAACGCTTCCGGTCACAGCTCCACGCGCAACTCCTTCAGGCCCCTGATCACATAGCCCGGGTTCCACTCCGGCTCGGACGCCAGTCGCATCCGGGGCGCCCGGCGCAACAACTCACCGAAGGACGCGGCGAGTTCGACCCGAGCGAGTGGAGCGCCCAGGCAGAAGTGGATGCCCGCACCGAAGGTGATGTGCGGGTTCTCCCGCCGGGACAGGTCCAGCGTGTCCGGGTCCGCGAAGCGCGCCGGGTCGCGGTTGGCGGAGCCGAAGAGCAGGGCCACCTCGGAGCCACGCGGAATGACCGTGCCGTCGATCTCGATGTCGTCGAGGACCCAGCGCTCGAACATCTGCAACGGAGTGTCGTACCGCATCAACTCCTCCACGGCCGTGGGCAGCAACCCGTGGTCGGCGCGGAGGGCCGCCAGCTGCTCGGGATGACGCAGCAGCGTCCACCAGCCGTTCACGGTGGTGTTGACCGTCGCCTCGTGGCCCGCGTTCAGCAGCAGCACACACGTGGAGATCATCTCCTGCTCGCTGAGCCGCTCCCCTTCGTCGTGCGCGGCGATGAGCGCGGAGATCAGATCCGTACCGGGGTTCTTGCGGCGCTCCGCGATCAGCTCCCGCAGATACGCGGAGAAGTCCACCGAGGCGCGGACTGCGGCGCTCGCGGTCTCCTCGGACGGATTCAGCTCGAACATTCCGCAGATCGCCGCCGACCAGGGCCGCAACGCCCCGCGATCGGACTCGGGGATGCCGAGCATCTCGGCGATGACGGCGACGGGCAGCGGTTCCGCGACCGCGGCGAGCAGGTCGCCGCCGCCCGCACCCACAAAGCTGTCGACCAGCTCGGCGGCGAGCCGCTGCACCGTCGGGACGAGCTGCTCGACCGTGCGCGGCGTGAACGCCTTCGAGACCAGGCGCCGGATCCGGGTGTGGTCGGGGGCCTCCAGGTCGAGAATTCCCTGCCCGTTGAGGGTGGTGAAGGGCTCGTGCGCGGCCGGCGGGGGCGTACGGCCGAACTCCTCGTGCGTGAAGCGGTGCAGATACGTCCGGCCCAGGCGCCGGTCCCGCAGCAGCGCGGACACATCCGCGTAGTGCGGAACGAGCCACTGGTTCGTGGGCTCGAACCGGTGCACCCGGCCGGCGGCCCGCAGCGCGGTGTACGCGGGGTACGGGTCGGCGACGAACGCCGGTGACCAGGGGTCGAACGTAGCGGTGGCGGCGGGCTGCGGAGACGGGTGCATAAACTGACGCTAACCGGACCGGCCGGTTTAGTCACGGGCGGCCCTCAAGGGGAGCAGGAGGTCAGGAGGGGGTGACCAGGCGGGCCTCGTACGCGAACACCGCGGCCTGCGTGCGGTCCCGCAGCCCGAGCTTCACCAGGATCCGGCTCACATGCGTCTTGATGGTGGACTCGGCGACCACCAGATGCGAGGCGATCTCCGCGTTCGACAACCCCTGCGCGATGAGGACGAGCACCTCCGTCTCGCGCTCCGTCAGATCGCCGATCTGAGCCAGCGCGGGTGGCCGCGGGGCTCCGGCGAGCCGCGAGAACTCGGTGATCAGCCGCTTGGTGACGGTCGGCGCCAGCAGCGCTTCCCCGGCCGCCACCACTCGCACACCATCGGCGAGTTGACGCGCGGAGGCGTCCTTCAGCAGGAACCCGGACGCCCCGGCACGCAGCGCCTGGTACACGTACTCGTCGAGGTCGAACGTCGTCAGCACCAGCACCTTGGCGGCCGCGTCGTTGGCGACGATCTCGCGGGTCGCCTCGATGCCGCCCAGCTCCGGCATCCGGATGTCCATCAGGACCACGTCGGGCCGGAGCGCCGCCGCCTGGGCGATGGCCTGCCGGCCGTCGACCGCCTCACCGACGACCTCGATGCCCGGCATCGCACCCAGGAGCACCGAGAAGCCCTCGCGGACCATCATCTGGTCGTCGACGATCAGGACACGGATGTCGTTCATGAGGTCTCGCTCTGCGTCGGTTCCTGGGCCAGGGGTACGGGGATGAACGCGGTGATCTCGTAACCACCGTCCGCGGCCGGCTCGGCGGTCATCTCGCCGTTCAGCATCGCGACCCGTTCCCTCATCCCCGTGATCCCGTGCCCGGCACCCTGCGACGGTTTCACCGGACCGGTCGGCGGCCCGTTGACGACCCTCAGCCCCAGCCCGCCCAGCACATAACCGATCTCGACCTTGGCGGTGGCGCCCGGGGCGTGCCGCAACGTGTTGCTGAGGGCTTCCTGGATGATCCGGTACGCCGACAGCTCAACGCCCTGCGGCAGTTCACGTACCGCGCCGGTGATCGTCTTCTCGGCCACCAGTCCGGCGTCGGCCACGTTGGCGAGCAGTCCGTCGAGTGCGGCGAGGGTGGGCTGCGGTGCGTCCGGCGCCCGGTAGTCCTCGGCCCGTACGACGCCGAGCACCCGGCGCAGTTCGGTGAGGGCGGCGACGGCGTTCTCCCGGATGGTGACGAAGGCCTGCTCCAGCTCGGGGGGTGGGTTCTCCACCCGGTACGGCGCCGCCTCGGCCTGGATCGCGACGACCGACATGTGGTGGGCGACCACGTCGTGCAGCTCACGGGCGATGGTGGTGCGCTCCTCCAGCAGCGTGCGCCGGTCGCGTTCCACGGCGGTGACGGTGCGCTGCACGGTCACCTCACGCTCCGCTTCCCGGCGGGTCTGCACGACGGTCACCACGAGCAGAGCGAACGCCGAGGTCACGGCCATGGGCGCGGTGGTCGTGGAGTAATGCCAGCCGATGCTCTCCATGACGGTGCCGAGCAGCACGGTCAGGACCCACATCCAGGCTGCGGTACGGGGCCGGGTCCGGGCGGCGACCACGACGAGCACCACCAGATGAGCGAGGAACATGCTCGGCGCCCACGGCCAGTCATTGCCGCCGATGACGGCTGCCACCGGGGTGAGCCCCATCGACATCCAGAACGCGCCGACCGGCCGGACCAGGGTCATCACGACGGGTATCGCCGGGAGCAGCCCGATCACGATGATCTCGATCCCGGACCAGGCCCCGGAGCCGTCCGCCACGGTGAGGCCGACGAGGACCGTGATCAGCGCGGCCAGCCCGACCAGCGCGTGCGGCGCCCAGCCGGCCCGCGCGCGCATCCGCTCGGGCACCAGCCGGGTCAGCGCCCGGCCGGCCCGCATCGGCGCCAGCGGACGGTAGGCGAACGCATCATGGAAGAGGTCCTGCCGCAGGCCGCCTATCGCCCCTGCGGCCAGCCGGAACTCGGGACTTCTGGTCTTGGTGGTCTCGGTCACGCTCTCACGGTAGGTGGCGCGGCGCGCGACGTCGTCAGCAGTGATGTGGATCCTGCGGCATCCGTCGCAAGGACTACTCGGACCCACCCGGGCGGACCGGTCACGGCCGGGAGCGCCGCCACCGGACGACCCCGGGACCGCCTGTCACCACGCCAGCTGCGCAATCTCCTCCGCCACCACCGCACACGCATCCGCCGCCGGATCGATCAACGGAAAGTGCCCGACCTCCTCCAGCAGCGTCAGCCCCACCGTCTCCCCGGCCTTCGCCGCCGCGTCGACGAACGCCTCCGCGACCGCCTGCGGCACCGTGAGGTCGGTGCGTCCCTGCACCAGCACCGTGGCGATTCCCGTCGGCAGCAGGGCAGCCGGGTCGGCGTACGGGCTCCTGGCCGCGAAGTCCTCTTCCCTGCCGAGCAGTTGACCCACCGCACCGGAGCAGACATCCAGCTTCACCGCCGTGGTGAAGTCGGCGATCGGCGCCAGGGCGACAACGCCGCGCAGCGGCGGCGCCGCGGGAAGCCGCCACGGCGACCCTTCCGGGAGTACGTGCCGGGCCGCTGCCCACAACGCCAGGTGACCGCCCGCGGAGTGACCGGTGACGACGAGCCGCCGCGCATCGGCCTCCGGCAGTTCGCGGGCCAGCAGTGCGGGCAGCGCGTCCATCGCCGCGGCGACGTCGTCGAGGGTCTCGGGCCAACAGCCCGCCACCGCACCGGAACCGCGCTGCTGCGGGATCTCGCTGCCGCGCCGGTACTCGACATTGGCGACGGCGAACCCACGCCGGGCCAGGAAGTCCGCGAGCGGCGACACATGCTGCCGGTCGTACGGCGCCCGCCACGCACCGCCGTGCAGGACGACCACGACGGGCGCCCCGGCCCGCCCGTCGCGCGGGGCGTAGAAGTCGATCACCTGGTCGGGGTGGGTGCCGTAGGCGGCGGTGGTGTCGGGGGCGACAGCCGGATGCGAGAACGCCGACTCGGTCTCGACTGCGTCCCGATCACGCGCGGCGGAATCCGACATGCTGCTCCAACCATCCGACAGAGGTGCCCAACTGGCCTGACCAGCGGGGACGGTATCAGCACAGGGCACCGCGTCCCCACGGGGATTGACCGTGGGGACGCGGCAGGCGTCACGCCCCGCCGAGCGGCCCGCTCACCACCTCACCCAGCACCCGCGCAGCCCGCTCCACATCCGCGAACCCCACGTACAACGGCGTGAACCCGAACCGCAGCACATCCGGTCGCCGCAGATCCCCGACCACGCCCCGGGCGATGAGCGCACGCATCGCCGGCTCGGCGACCGCCGCGTCCACACACCGCAACGACACCTGGCTGCCGCGCTCCCCGTGCGCCCCCGGGGTGACCGAGACGACCACGCCCTCCGGCACATACGCCCCGACGCACTCCAGGAAGAAGTCCGTCAGCGCCAGCGACTTGGCCCGTACCGCCTCGACCGGCACCCCGTCCCACACGTCCAGCGCCGCTTCGAGCGCCAGCATGGACAGGATGTCGGGGGTTCCGACCCGGCCGCGGACGGAACCGTCCGCCGGAGCGTAGCCCGGCGCCATCGCGAACGGGTCGGCATGCGAGGTCCACCCCGGAAGCGGCGAGTCGAAGGCCGCCTGGTGCCGCTCGGCGACGTACAGATAGGCGGGCGAACCGGGCCCGCCGTTGAGGTACTTGTACGTGCAGCCGACTGCCAGGTCCACCCCGTGCGCGTCGAGCCCGACCGGCAGCGCGCCCGCGCTGTGGCACAGGTCCCAGACCGCGAGCCCGCCCGCCGCGTGCACGGCGGCGGTGAGACCGGGCAGGTCGTGCAGCCGGCCGGTGCGGAAGTCGACGTGGTTGAGCAGGACGACCGCGGTACGGGGGCCGACCGCACCCGGCACGTCCGCCGGGGCGACGGGGACGAGCCGGTGCCCGGTCATCCGGGCGGCGGACTCGGCGATGTAGCCGTCCGTGGGAAACGTCGTCGCGTCGACCAGGATCTCGTCGCGTCCCTCGGGCGCCAGCCTGCTCGCGGCGACGACGGCCTTGAAGACGTTCACGCTCGTCGAATCGCCCACCACGATCTGCCCGGCGGCGGCCCCGACGAGCGGGGCGATCCGGTCGCCGATCCGCTCGGGCGCGGTCCACCAGCCGCTCTCGTCCCACGACCGGATGCGCAGCTCACCCCACTCGCGGGTGAGGACCTCCTGCATCCGGGCGGGTACGTGCCGGGGCAGCGCCCCCAGCGAGTTGCCGTCGAGATACACGGTGTCGTCGAGGGTGAACAGCTTCCGCAGATCGCCGAGTTCGTCGGCGGCGTCAAGTGCCGCGGCCCGCGCGGCGAAGGTCTCAGACATGGCTGCGCGCCGTCCACAGCTCCGGGAACACGTTCTTCGTGGCACGTTTCTCCAGCCACGCGACCCCGGCGGATCCGCCGGTGCCGGTCTTCGAGCCCATCGCGCGCCGGGTGGCGACGAGATGGTCGTTGCGCCAGCGCCACACCAGCTCACCGACGTCGGTGAGCGCCTCGCCGAGCCGGACGAGCTCGTCGTGCCGCTCGGGGTCCGCGTAGATCTCCGCCCAGACGGCCTCGACCTCGGGGGACGGCTCGTACTTCTGCGTCAGGTCCCGGCCCAGCACGGCCTGCGGTACGGCGTGCCCGCGCCGGGCGAGCAGAGCGAGCACCTCGTCGTACAGACCCGGTTCGGCGAGCGCCTTCTCCAGTTCGGCGTGGACGCGGGGTGCACCCCGGTGCGGTACGAGCATGGACGCGGACTTGTCGCCGAGCAGGAACTCCATCCGCCGGTACATCGCCGACTGGAAGCCGGAGCCCTCGCCGAGTGCGCCACGGTAGGAGTTGAACTGGGCGGGGGTGAGCTGGGCGAGCGGCGTCCAGGACGCGTTGAGCGCCTCGAGTTCCCGCACCGACCGCTTCAGCGCATCGCGTGCGACCGGCAGCCGGTCCTCGCGGAGGGCGAGCGCCGCGGTCTCCCACTCATGGACGATGACCGTGAACCACAGCTCCATGACCTGAGTGGTGACCAGGAAGACCATCTCGCCCGGATCGTCGGAGCGGAGGTGCTGGAGGTGGGTCAGGACATCCGCCTGGACATAGTCCTCGTACGGAGTCGTTCCCGCGAAGTCCAGGTACGGGGTGTCCGCACCGGTGGCTTCGGGGTCGGGGTGGATCGTCGACATTGCTGTCTCCTCGACACGAGCTTCCGGGTAGCGGTCCGCCCCTTCCATGAGGTGATGGAGCTCCGGTCCCCTGTCCGCATCCTAAGCGGAGCCCCGCGAAAGGAGCAGGCCCCGCAGACAGCGAATACGTCTGCGGGACCGTGAACAGGGCGTATGCGCCCGCTATCCCAGGATCTCGGCGGCGGTCGGCGACGAGTCGCGGAGGAACGTCGAGCAGCGCTCGTACTCCTCCTGCTCACCGATCGACTGCGCGGCGCGCGCCAGGGCGTGCAGGGCGCGCAGGAAACCACGGTTCGGCTCGTGCTCGAACGGTACGGGCCCGTGGCCCTTCCAGCCGGCCCTGCGGAGCGCGTCGAGGCCGCGGTGGTAGCCGGTGCGGGCATAGGCGTACGACTCGATGACGCGGCCGCCCTCGAACGCCTCGTCGGCGAGCTGCGCCCAGGCCAGGGAGGAGGTCGGGTACTTCGCGGCGACATCGGCGGGGGCCGTGCCGTTCGCGAGCAGCTCGCGCGGCTCCGGGTCGTCGGGCAGGTGAGTCGGGGGAGGCCCCCCGAGCAGGTTCTCGTGGATGGACATGGGTTCAAGTGTGCCTGGCACATGCGCGTCGGGGGTAGCCGGGCGCCCCGAGCGGTCAGGTCCGGCCCGGCTCCCCGTTCTCGTCCCGCGCGGGCTCCAGGGGAGGTGCCACCACACCGCAGTGCACGGTGCATTCCGGACGCGCCCTGCCCTTCCGGGCCGCAGGCGGTGTCCGTACGGTCGCCCAGGCGATCGCCGCGCCCAGCACCATCAGCCCGGCACACATCGGCATGGCCCGCCGGAAGGTCGCGGCGAACTCACCGGCGTCGCGGTACGCCTCGGGCCCCATCCCGGCGAGCAGCGGCAGCGCGGCCACGGCGATCAGGCCGGCGGCGCGGGCGGCGGCGTTGTTGATCCCGCTGGCCAGCCCGGCGCGCGCGGTGTCGACGGAGGCCAGGACGGTCGCGGTGAGTGGCGCCACCAGGGTGACCAGGCCGAGGCCGAGCACGGCGACGGCGGGCAGCACGTGCTGGACGTACGCGGAGACGGAGGCGTCGCCGGGCCCCACCCGCAGCATGAGCAGCATCCCGGCGGCGGCCAGCAGCGGCCCGACGGTGAGCGGGATACGGGGGCCGATGCGCTGCGCCAGCTCGCCCGACGAGGCGGAGAAGAGCAGCATCAGCACCGTGCTCGGGAGGAGGGCGGTCCCGGCCCCGAGCGCGGAGTACCCGGCCACGACCTGGAGCTGAATGGCGGAGAGGAAGAAATAACCGCCGAGCGCCGCGTACACGCAGAGTGTGACGACATTGACGGCGGTGAACAGGCGGGACTCGAACACCGACGGCGGCAGCATGGGGTTCGCCCGCCGCCGCTCCACCTGCACGAACGCCACCCCGAGCAGCACTCCGCCCACGGCGGCCCCGATCACCGCAGCGGACGCCCCCTGCCGGGGAGCCTCGATCAACGCGTACGTCACGAGAGCCAGAGCCAGCGCGCCGAGCACGGCCCCCAGAACATCGAAGCGCCCGTGCGCGTGCGGGTCCCGCGACTCCGGTACGTGGCGCAGCGCGACCGGCACACAGATCACGGCGACCGGCACATTGATCAGAAACACCCACCGCCACCCCGGCCCGTCGACGAGCCACCCCCCGACGAACGGCCCGATCGCGGCCCCCACCCCACCGAAGCCGGACCACAGCCCGACCGCGCGCGCCCGGTCGTCCGGGTGAAAACTGGCCTGGATCAACGCCAGCGACCCGGGCGTGAGGAGCGCCCCGCCCACCCCCTGCAGGGCCCGGGCCCCAATCAGCACGCCGGCATTCGGCGCGACGCCGCACAGCAGCGAGGCGGCAGCGAACCACACCACCCCCACGACGAACACCCGCCGCCGCCCGTACCGGTCCCCGAGTGCCCCACCGAGCAGGATCAGCCCGGCAAGGGTCAGCATGTAGGCGTTGACGGTCCACTGGAGAGCGGCCAGATCGGTGCCGAGGTCCTTGCCGATACGGGGCAGGGCGACGTTGACCACGGTGGAGTCGAGCATGGCCATGGCGGACCCGAGGACGGTGGTCAGAACGACCCAGCGCCCGGGTGCGGAGGCGGCACGGATCTGACCGACGGGTGTCTCGACCATGCGAGCAGCATCCCCGGTCCGGCGGGAGGCGGCCAGTCCGGCACGGGCACCTGCCGGTCCCGGATCAGCCCCTCGACGCCCGCACCGACCCCACCGCCCGGATCAGCCCCTCGACGCCCGCACCGACCCCAGCGCCCGGATCAGCGCCTCGACGCCCGCCTCCACCTTGCTGCGCGGGCACCCGACGTTCAGACGCAGGAAGCCCTCCGCGCCGTACACCGCCCCCGGCATGATCGCGACCTTCTCGCGTTCGATCAGCACCCGCTGCAGCGCCTCGTCGTCCACACCCAGCGGGCGCAGGTCGATCCACGCCAGGTAGCCGGCCTGCGGCGGTTCCCAGGACAGCTCGGGAAAGGCCGTGTTCAGGCGTTCCGCGACCAGCGCCAGGTTGTCGGAGACGTACGCCCGGACCGCGTCCAGCCACTCCCCGCCCTCCCGGTACGCGGCTATGTGGGCGGTCAGCGACAGGACCGCCGGGGAGGCGAGCCCCTCGGCCGTCTCCATGCGCCGCAGGAACTCCGTCCGGTCCGCCGGGTCACCGATGATGCCGTACGAGCCGGTCAGCGCCGGGAAGTTGAAGGACTTCGAGGCGGACGAGATCACCGCCCACCGGCCCCCGCCCGCACCTGCCACGCGCGCCCACGGCACATGCCGATGGCCCTCGTGCACGAAGTCCGCGTGGATCTCGTCGCTGATCACCGCGACCCCGTGGCGCGCCGCCAGCGCCGCCGTCTCGACGAGCTCCGGCTCCGTCCACACCCGGCCGGTCGGGTTGTGCGGCGAGCACAGCACCAGCACCTTCGCGTCGGGGCGCGCCAGCTCCCGCTCCAGCGCCTCCGTGTCGCCCACCGGCACGCCTCGCAGCTCCCGGCCGAGACCGGTGATCGCCTTGCGGAAGCCGTCGTACGTGGGGGTGTGGACGACGACGCCGTCGCCCTGCGCCGTCCACATCTGGAGGAGCTGCGAAAGCTGGCTGAGCACCGACGGGGCGTAGACCAGCCGGCCGGTGTCCAGCTCGGTGCCGTACCGGGTCCCGTACCAGTGCGCTATCGCCGACCGGAAGTCGTCGTGCTGCCAGCTGGTGTAGCCGAGGACGCCGTGGTCGAGGCGGGTCCGCAGCGCGGTCAGCACCTCCGGCGCGGTCTCGAAGTCCATGTCGGAAATGGTGAACGGGAGGAGCCCGTCGACCCCGAACCGGTCGGCGACTCCGTCCCACTGGACACACCAGGTGCCCCTGCGGTCGACGACGGTGTCGAAGTCATAGCGTGCGCTCGCCTGCACCAGTGCTCCTTCTGCTCGTTCGCGGACGTGCCGTGGGCCCGGCACCCCCAAGGAGTACCGGGCCCACGGCCGCCGTTCGTACCTACTGCTACTTCAGCTTCGTGCCGGTGGACCGCAGGTTGGCGCAGGCCTCCGTGACACGCTTGGCCATGCCCGCCTCGGCGGACTTGCCCCAGCTGCGCGGGTCGTAGACCTTCTTGTTGCCGACCTCGCCGTCGACCTTCAGCACACCGTCGTAGTTGCGGAACACGTGGTCCACGATCGGGCGGGTGAAGGCGTACTGGGTGTCGGTGTCGAGGTTCATCTTCACGACGCCGTTCTCCAGCGCGGTGGCGATCTCCTGCTCGGTGGAGCCGGAGCCACCGTGGAAGACAAAATCGAAGGGCTGGCTACCAGCTGTCTTGCCGTACTTGGCGCTGACGCCCTCCTGGAGGTCCTTCAGCAGCTCGGGACGGAGCACGACGTTGCCCGGCTTGTAGACGCCGTGCACATTGCCGAAGGACGCGGCCAGCAGGTACCGGCCCTTCTCGCCCAGACCGAGCGCCTCGGCGGTACGCAGCGCGTCGTCGACAGTGGTGTACAGCTCGTCGTTGATCTCGTGCGTGACACCGTCCTCCTCGCCACCGGTCGGGGTGATCTCGACCTCAAGAATGATCTTGGCGGCGGCGGCCTTGGCCAGCAGCTCCTCGCCGATGGCCAGGTTGTCGGCGAGGGTCTCGGCCGAGCCGTCCCACATGTGGGACTGGAACAGCGGGTTCAGGCCCTTGGCGACGCGCTCGGCGGAGATGGCGAGCAGCGGACGTACGTAGCCGTCCAGCTTGTCCTTGGGGCAGTGGTCGGTGTGCAGCGCGACGTTGATGTCGTACTTGGCGGCGACGATGTGCGCGAACTCGGCGAGGGCAACGGCGCCCGTGACCATGTCCTTGTTGTGCTGGCCGCCCAGGAACTCCGCCCCACCGGTGGAGATCTGGACGATGCCGTCGCTCTCCGCCTCCGCGAAGCCGCGCAGTGCAGCGTGCAGGGTCTGGGTCGACGTCACATTGATGGCCGGGTAGGCGAACTTGCCTGCCTTCGCCCGGTCGAGCATCTCGGCGTAGACCTCGGGGGTTGCGATGGGCATCTGTCCGCTCCTTGGGATGTGCGGGTGTGCGTTGCTGGTTCCCTGACCTGGGGGCGACGTCATCGTCGCCCCCATCTTCCCAGACTCTCGCTTCGGCTCCACTCGGCGGACTCCCTCAACGTTCGGGCCGGGCCGCTGGAGGCATACGACGAGGGCGGACGGTTTCACGTGAAACCGTCCGCCCTCGAAGAAAACGCAGGTCAGGCCAGGTCGAGGTCCGACACCGTGTAGGCGTGGATGTACGGGAGACCCGCCTCGGCAATGGCCGGAGCCGCACCCCGCTCCACGATCGTGGCCACAGCGACGACCTCGCCACCGGCCTCGCGCACCGCCTCCACAGCCGTCAGCGGCGAACCGCCGGTCGTCGAGGTGTCCTCGACCACCAGGCAGCGGCGGCCCTTCACGTCCGTGCCCTCGATCCGGCGCTGCATCCCGTGCGCCTTCTGCGCCTTGCGGACGACGAACGCGTCCATCCGCCCCCCGCGCGCTGCGGCAGCGTGCAGCATCGATGTGGCGACCGGGTCGGCGCCCAGCGTCAGACCGCCCACGCAGTCGTAGTCGAGCTCGGCGGTCACGTCCAGCATGACCTGACCGACCATCGGAGCAGCCTCGCCGTCCAGCGTGATGCGGCGCAGGTCGATGTACCAGTCGGCCTCAAGACCCGAGGAGAGGGTCACCTTGCCGTGTACCACGGCCTTGTCCTTGATCTGCTGGAGCAGCTCAGCACGTACGTCAGTCATGGCTACGAGCTTAAGGCCGCCCGCCTCACAGCCTGCGCCAGCTCCAGGTCGTCACGATCTCCAGCGGGTCGATCGGGGTGACATAGTGCGGCGCGGTGTTCAGTCCGTTCGGCGGACCCGATTGCGGCTCCACACAGACCGCCTCGTCCTGCTCGTCGTAGACGACGACCCACTCGGTCCGGCTCTTCACCTTCAGTTCCAGTTGCTGCGGCCAGGTGAGCGTCACGTCGACCCCGTCGGGCATCCCGAAGCAGTCGTCCCACGGGCCGGGCAGCGGCGGGATCCGGCGGCCGGTCGGCAGATGGTTCTCGCCCCGCTCCTCCTGCCAGGCGGCGTCGAAGCCGATCTGCACATCGTCACCGCCGGTTCCGAGGTTGCGCAGGAACCAGGGATGCCAGCCGGCCTGTGCGGGGAACGAGTCCCCGTACGTCTCGATGCCGAACGCGAGCGTGAGCGAGTCCTCGGCCAGTTCGAAGGTCTGGGTGACGCGGCCCGGATACGGCCACGGCTCGGCCAGGTCGTAGTAGAACGCGGCGTCGGTCCCGCCCTCCTCCTTCGCCGTGAGCCACGTGGCGTCACGGCCGGTGCCGTGGATGGCGTGCGGCGGGGAGTTCAGCGGCAGCTGATGGAGCACATCGCCGTTGTGGAACCGGCCGTTCTCGGTCCGCCCGCACCACGGCACCATGGGGAAACAGCCGTACCGCTCCCCCTGCCGCAGCAGTTCGGTGCCCCCGATCCGGAGGCTGCTGATGCGGCAGCCATTGGCGGGATCCACGGTCAACTCGGCGTCGCCGACGGACAGCCGGACGTTCTTCTCACTACTGCTCACACGACGACACTACTGGCGCCGCTACCTCCGCCGCCGCAGCGCCCGGCCGATGACGACCGCGGAGGCGAGCGCGAGGGCGGCCGCCGGGGCCACCCAGCGCAGGGTGGCGCCGGCGGTGGTCGACTCGGGCGACGGCACGGGGGCGTACCGGCCGCGCGGCGGCGCGTGGTCGACCTCCTCCGCGCTGCGCCCGATCATGGTCCGGCGCGCGTGCGCGGCCTCGGCGGGCGGCCCCTCGGGGGCGGGGAACCCCACGTCCGCACGGGGGTCGAGCGAGGGCGGCGGGGGTGTCCGGTCGGAGGATGCCTCGGCAGGGGGCGTGCCGTCGGACGGCGCCTCGGCGGAGGGTGCCTCCTCGGACTGCGATTCGCCGGACGGCCCCTCGTCGGACGGTGCGGAGGCGGCGGGCACTCCGCCGGACGCCGCCCCCTCGGGCTGGTCGCCCCCGCCGTGCGTCGCCAATGTCTCGGTCACCAGCTGCTGCGTGAAGCGGTCCAGCAGTCGGTACGCCGCCGCCAGCGCCGTCTCCGGTTCCAGCTCCACGATGCGGCCCTCGCCGCCCGCCGTGCCCGTGAACGCGATCGTCGTACCGCCGTCCGTCTCCGTCAGGCGGATCGTCAGTCCGAGCTTCGCCGAGCCGGTGCCCCGCGCCTCCACACCCTCACCGGTGACGGAAACCCCTGCCCCGTCCGGCAGCGCGGTCGGTGTCAGCGTGCCGCGGTACGTGATCGTGTGGCCGCCGATCCGGACCTTGAGCCGGCCGGCCAGGGGGCCCGCGGACACGTCGGCGTCCTGCTGGAGGCCCGGCACGCAGCGGGCGACACGGGCGGAGTCGCCCAGCGTCCGCAGCAGGGACGGGACCGGAACCGGAACGAACACCTCATGCTCCATGGAAACCGAGCCTACTCAGGCACGGCCGCCCCGTCAGCGCTTCCGCACCCGGAAGAGACGGGATCTCCCCCGGAGCGACACACCTCCGATCCCCCGGACCAGGCGTGCCCTCTCGCGCCCTCACGGCTCCTCCCAGTACCGCGGATGCACGAGCGTCGACGGCACCTGGCCCCGCATCCGTCGGCTCTCCGCGTACCGGGCCGCCCGCGCCAGCTCCCTTTCCGAGAGGAACCGAAGTTTCGGCGGACGTGGAGGCAGGTGAAGGGCCGGAGGTCTCGCGCCCGGGCGGGCGAGGACGAAGCCCCAGTCGGGGCGGCCCTGCGCAGCGTCCGTCATGCGGTCCGGGCCCGCCGCGAAGCCGGACGGACGGCCGAGGATGCGGTACGGGCGGGTCCGCAGGCCCGCCGCTCTCATGGACGCCTCGACCGTCCAGAACGTCCGGGGCCGGACGACGGGCGGGCCCGCGTGCACCACCAGCCGCCCGCCCGGCGCGAGGGCTTCGGTGACCAGGCCGTAGAACTCCGCCGAGTACAGCTTCGTGCTCGCCGTGATCCCGGGGTCCGGCAGGTCGGAGATCACCACGTCGTAGCCGCCGTGCGACGCCTCCCGCAGCCAGTTGAACGCGTCCGCGGTGACGGCGGTCAGCCGTGGATCGCGGTACGCGTGCGCGTTCAGCGCGGAGAGGGCGGGGTCGGTACGGGCCAGTCGGGTGACGCCGCGGTCGAGCTCGACGACCGTGACGCTCCGCACGTCCGGGTAGCGCAGCACCTCGCGGGCGGCCAGGCCGTCGCCCCCACCCAGGATCAGCACCCGGGCATGGCGCCCGTTCATCGCCGGATGGACCAGCGCCTCGTGGTACCGGTACTCGTCGCGGGCGCTGACCCGCAGCCGCCCGTCCAGGAAGAGGTCCAGTGAACTGCGACCGGCCCCGGTGAGGACGACCTCCTGCACGTCGGTCCGTACGGCGACCCGCACCTGGTCCCCGTACACCGCACGCCGTGCCACCCGCTCGAAGTCGTCGACCAGCACCGTGGCGGCGGCCAGCAGGGCGATCACCGTCACGTCGGCGACGATCAGCAGCCACCGGGACCGCCGGGTCAGGTCCCGCCGGAACACCCACAGCACCAGCGCCCCGCCCGCCGCCGCGTTGACCATGCCGGTGAGCAGCGCCCCGGTGAGCTGGCCGAGGGCCGGCAGCAGGAGGAAGGGGAAGGCCAGTCCGCCGACCAGCGCACCCACGTAGTCGGCGGCGAACAGATCCGCGACCGTCCCGCCCGCGTCCTGCCGGTCGACGCGCTGGATCAGCGTCATCAGCAGCGGGATCTCCGCGCCGATCAGGATGCCTATGGCGAGCGAGAACCCGACCAGCGCGAAGCGTGACTCCCCCATCCACGCGAACGACGCGTAGAGCACGAGTGCCGAGCAGCCGCCGATCAGTGCGAGAGCCGCCTCGATCAGCCCGAAACCCACAGCGGCATGGCTGCGCAAACGTTTCGCGAGCAGCGAGCCGATCCCCATCGCGAAGACCATCACGGAGAGCACGACGGACGCCTGGGTGACGGAGTCGCCGGTCAAGTAGGAGGCGAGAGCGACCAGTTCGAGCTCGTAGACCAGTCCGCAGGC
This sequence comes from Streptomyces sp. NPDC057565, assembly GCF_042801455.1. Taxonomy (NCBI): domain Bacteria; kingdom Bacillati; phylum Actinomycetota; class Actinomycetes; order Kitasatosporales; family Streptomycetaceae; genus Streptomyces; species Streptomyces sp. NPDC057565. Next base: position 178,869 of record NZ_JBHVFU010000002.1, read on the forward strand.
GGCGCAGACGAAGACCGCGACCAGCACGAGGAACCGACCGGTCCGCGGTCGCACGGGAAGACGCGGCGCACTCCCTCGCCACGACACCTGCACCTGCTGGTCGATCATGATGCGAACGCTACGTCACGAGGGCGTCGCTGCTTGTCACCCACAAGGGTGCAAGTGCCGTGCACGCAACCGCGTTGAGGCGATTCAGAGCGCAACCACCGGCGTCCGCACTCCCACCCTGGTGCGGGTCACCACCAACTGCCCCTCCTGCGGGTACGCGTGCCAGGTGCGCCATCCGACCTGGCCCTCCGACCGCTGCGCGAGCATGGCGGTGAAGGCGTGCGGGCTGCCGGGGAACGTACCCGCGAGGCCGTGCGGATGGTCGGTCACCAGCGCGAGGAGCTCCTGCGCACGCCCGGCGAAGGAGCCCGCGGAGAGCGTCTCGACGCGCGCCGCGAATTCGTACTCCCAGTCACCGAGCCGCTTGGCGACGCCGAGCGGCAGCGGCGTGGAGCTGCCGGGGATGCAGGCGACCGTTTCGGAACAGGTACCGCCGTCCTCTTCGAGAAGCACCTGGTGGGAGGCGCCGAGCAGGCGCAGCTGCAATTGGGCCCCGCCGAGCTCGAGGTCGAGCACGGCCAGGGCCGGGAGCGGTTCACGCCCCAGCGCCCAGGCCAAGTCGGCAGCACGGGTATCGGAATAGGACGTCTGGAGGGTCGTGAGCATGGGTCGGCTCCGCAAAACACGCATGGACACATGGACAGGGGACGCCCCCGTAACGACGCACGTGGGGGGTGGGGAACGCCCGATCAGGTCCAACTGGGGCCCGAGGGCTGAATGTTCTCTCCACCGAGGGAATCATGAAGTACGCCGCGTCCACAGCGTTTTTGCCCAACTTGACGTGGTTTCCATCCCCTCGGGGGCCCGACGGTTCAACTGTTCACCGCCAACGCGCCGCACGGCTCAACAAAAAGGTGCCCGGCGGGAGTTCACCCGCCGAGCACCTTCACCACGCGGACCAGCTGCCCCGTGTCAGCTGCCTCCGCCGCATCCGCCCCCGCCGCCGCACGAAGAACCGCCGCCGCACGAGGAGCCCCCGCCGCACGAGTGACCACCGGAGTGGCCGCCGCTTCCGCAGGACGAGCCGCCGCCGTCGCCGCCGCCGGCCCACCAGCCGCCACCGGCGGCCGCGCCACCGCCCGAGCCCCTGCCCGCGCGGCGCCGCCCGCTGCGCACCCGCCCCGACCTCCGGTTGGCCGCCGCCAGCAGCAGCACCACGACGAACCCGACGACCACGACCCCGATCAGCACACCAGGAAAGTTCTCCATCGACCTCACGTCCTTCCGTCCCCCGAAGCGAGGCCCCCCGCTTCACACCGCTTCTCGCGTGAGTGGGGGATGCCCTCGGCCCCCCGGAGCCAAAGCAGACTTGAGCAACTCCAGAGCTTCGGCCCAGGATGGCGGGCATGACACAGGGACGACCGCTGCTCAACCGCCGCCTCGCCGAGTTCGGCACGACGATCTTCGCGGAGATGTCGGCGCTGGCCGTACGGACCGGCTCCATCAACCTCGGCCAGGGCTTCCCCGACACCGACGGCCCCGAAGAGATCCGGGAGGCCGCGGTCCGCGCGCTGCGCGCCGGGCACGGCAACCAGTACCCGCCGGGCCCCGGCGTCCCGGAACTGCGCACCGCGATCGCCGACCACCAGCAGCGGAGGTACGGACTCGCGTACGACCCCGACTCCGAGGTCCTCGTCACGGCGGGCGCCACCGAGGCCATCGCCGCCGCCCTGCTCGCCCTGGTGGAACCCGGCGACGAGGTCATCGCCCTGGAGCCGTACTACGACTCCTACGCCGCGTGCATCGCCATGGCCGGCGGCACCCGCGTCCCGGTCACCCTGCACCCGGACGCGGACAGCGGTACGTACCGGCTCGACCTCGACGAGCTGCGCGCCGCCGTCACCTCCCGCACCCGGCTGATCCTCCTCAACACCCCGCACAATCCGACCGGCACCGTCCTGACCCGCGAGGAGCTGGCGGCGATCGCCGCACTCGCCTGCGAGCGGGACCTCCTCGTCGTCACCGACGAGGTGTACGAGCATCTGGTCTTCGAGGGCACCCACATGCCGGTCGCGGGCTTCCCGGGCATGCGGGAGCGGACCGTGACCATCGGCTCCGCGGGCAAGACCTTCTCCTTCACCGGGTGGAAGGTCGGCTGGGTGACCGCGGCCCCGGAGCTGGTGGCGGCGGTCCGCTCGGCGAAGCAGTTCCTGACCTACGTCTCCGCGGGCCCGTTCCAGTACGCGGTCGCCGAGGCGCTGCGCCTGCCCGACAGCTACTTCGACGGGCTGCGCGCGGATCTGCGGGCCAAGCGGGACCTGCTGAGCGCCGGGCTGACCGAGGCCGGATTCGAGGTCTACCGGCCTGCCGGGACGTACTTCGTCACCACCGACATCCGTCCGCTCGGCGGCGAGACCGACGGATTCGCGTTCTGCCGCGCGCTGCCCGAGCGGTGCGGGGTCGTCGCCATCCCCAACGCGGTCTTCTACGACCATCAGGAGGCGGGCCGCAGCAAGGTCCGGTTCGCCTTCTGCAAGCGGGAGGACGTGCTGCGCGAGGCCGTCGCGCGACTCAAGGGACTCTGAGCGACGGCCCGTCCTGCGCCGTCCGTCCGGCTCCGGCTTCTTCGGGTCCGAGCCGCGCTCCCTGCTGCCCGCGTTCCCGCTGCCACTGCCGTCGGCGCACACCCCGACAAAAAAGCCGGCCGAGGACGGCGGTCGTGGTGACCGCCGCCCCGGCCGGGCTGTCGTGCTACGGGACGTTTCTGCTGACGCCGTCCCGCCGGCGCCGTCAACGGCTGTGCGCTCAGGCGCTCGGCGCGTCCGAGGCGTCGCCCGGCTCCTTGTCGGCCGGCTCCAGCCCCAGACGCTCCCGCAGCCACTTGTCGAACTCGATCGAGGCCCGCACCCAGCTGACCGTCGACGAGACGAAGTGCTCCAGGCTGACGCCCGTACCGATGAGCATCTGCGCCTCACCGATCAGACGGACCGAGGTCTCGGTGTCCTCGGCGCCCTCCTCGGCCTCGTGGGTGTGGGTGTAGACCTTGGGCCACAGGGTGCGGCGGTTCCAGTCGTCGATCGCGTCGAGGAGGACCGGGCGCTGGTCGGCGGCGTGCGGGCGGTCGTAGAACGTACGGACCGAGAAGACCTGCTGCTCGTCCTCGCCACGGAACATGAAGTACGTGCGGAAGTCCTCCCACGGCGCCGCGAGGTCACCCTCGTCGTCGACGACGTACTTCAGCTCCATCTGGTCGAGAAGCTGCTTGACGAGGTCCTGGTCAGGGACGACGGGGCCCTCCGGTCCTGCCGCCTGCGGTTCGGGCTGGCCCCCGAAATTCGGAATCGAGGACGGGTCGATGCTCACCGTGAATTTCCCTTCGTACGGTTGGCGCCATCCTCTCCCATCGCAGGCGGGGAATGGCAACCCCCGACTGCTCCGATCAGCTACCGGCTGACATGATCCCGCCTCTCGGGGAGGGGGTCCGGGAGGGTCCGCGGGAGGCGATGTCATGGACGGAACACGCGGCAGAGCCGCCCGTTTCCGCTCCCCCTTGGCGCTCCTGGCACTGCCCGCGCTCGCCGTCGCCTGGATCGGGTGGTCCGCCATCGGCTTCCTGACGAGCGACAATTCCCTCGACAGCGCCTCGAAGGTCCCCTGCGACGAGGCGGTGGAATTCACCGGGGTCCCGTTGCCGGCCGGAGCGCGAGACCGGCGGTGCGGGACGCGCGTCCGGCTGGACACGGAGTACGACGTCCGCTTCCGGATCACCCGTAAGGAGTTGGACGCCTGGCCGGAATCGGAGTTCCCCGGCACCGAGCTCGACCCGGAGTTCTGCGCCGACAAGGTCGACACCTGCGCGCACATCGAGTTCGGCGACCGGAGGCCGAGCCAGGCGGTCGCGGCCGATGTGTCGGTCGTGTACGAGGGCGGCGGCACCGCCCTCGTACACTTCGAGCCTTTCGACGTCTGAGAACCACCCGGTCCGTTACCGCGCGGGCCCCACGATCAGACCGCTCCCCTCGCCGTCCCCGAACGTGTCCACCCGCACGGTGTCCCCGTCCCTGACCTCACCTGCGAGGATCTCCTTCGCGAGCCGGTCACCGATCGCGGTCTGGATGAGGCGACGCAGCGGCCGTGCCCCGTACGCCGGGTCGTTGCCCTCCTTCGCCAGCCAGGCCAGGGCGGCCGGGGTGACGTCGAGGGTGAGCCGCCGGTCGGCCAGCCGCTTCGCGAGCCGGTCGATCTGGAGCCCGGCGATGTGCGCGAGCTCGTCGCCGGAGAGGGCGGAGAAGACCACCAGGTCGTCGAGCCGGTTGAGGAACTCCGGCTTGAAGGACGCGCGCACGACCTCCAGGACCCGCTCCTTCTTCTCCTCCGGCTTGGTCAGCGGGTCGACCAGGAACTGGCTGCCCAGGTTCGACGTCAGGATCAGGATGGTGTTGCGGAAGTCCACCGTCCGCCCCTGGCCGTCGGTGAGCCGGCCGTCGTCGAGGACCTGCAGCAGGATGTCGAAGACCTCGGGGTGGGCCTTCTCCACCTCGTCCAGCAGGACGACGCTGTACGGGCGGCGGCGGACCGCCTCCGTGAGCTGGCCGCCCTCCTCGTAACCGACATAGCCGGGCGGCGCGCCGACGAGCCGGGCGACGCTGTGCTTCTCGCTGTACTCGCTCATGTCGATGCGGACCATGGCCCGCTCGTCGTCGAACAGGAAGTCCGCGAGGGCCTTCGCCAGTTCGGTCTTGCCGACACCCGTCGGGCCGAGGAAGAGGAACGATCCGGTGGGCCGGTCCGGGTCGGCGATACCGGCCCTGGTCCGGCGTACCGCGTCCGACACCGCCTGCACGGCCTCGGTCTGGCCGATCAGCCGCCTGCCCAGCTCCTCCTCCATGCGCAGGAGCTTCTGGGTCTCGCCCTCCAACAGGCGTCCGGCCGGGATACCGGTCCAGGCGCCGACGACATCGGCGATGTCGTCCGGGCCCACCTCGTCCTTGACCATCGTGTCCTTGGCGGCCTCCTGCTCCGCCTCGTCGGCCTCCGCGAGCTCCCGCTCCAGGCCCGGGATCTCCCCGTACAGCAGCTTGGAGGCGGTGTCGAAGTCGCCGTCGCGCTGGGCACGCTCGGCCTGTCCGCGCAGGTCGTCGAGGCGCTCCTTCAGCTCACCGACGCGGTTGAGGCTCTGCTTCTCCTTCTCCCAGCGGGCGGTGAGGCCGCGCAGTTCCTCCTCCTTGTCGGCGAGGTCGCGGCGGAGCTTCTCCAGACGCTGGACGGAAGCGGCATCGGTCTCGTTCTTCAGCGCCAGCTCCTCCATCCGCAGGCGGTCGACGGCGCGCTGCAGTTCGTCGATCTCGACGGGCGAGGAGTCGATCTCCATACGCAGCCGGGACGCCGCCTCGTCGACCAGGTCGATGGCCTTGTCGGGAAGGAAGCGGGAGGTGATGTAGCGGTCGGACAGGCTCGCGGCGGCGACCAGCGCCGAGTCCGCGATCTGCACCTTGTGGTGCGCCTCGTAACGGCCCTTGAGGCCGCGGAGGATCGCGATGGTGTCCTCCACGGTCGGCTCGGCGACCAGGACCTGCTGGAAGCGGCGCTCCAGGGCGGGGTCCTTCTCGATCCGCTCGCGGTACTCGTCGAGCGTCGTCGCACCCACCATCCGCAGCTCGCCGCGGGCCAGCATCGGCTTGAGCATGTTGCCCGCGTCCATGGCGGAGTCCCCGCCGGCGCCCGCGCCCACGACGGTGTGGAGCTCGTCGATGAACGTGATGATCTGGCCGTCGCTCTCCTTGATCTCGGAGAGGACGGTCTTCAGGCGCTCCTCGAACTCCCCGCGGTACTTGGCGCCCGCGACCATGGCTCCCAGGTCCAGCGAGACGAGCCGCTTGTTCCGCAGGCTCTCCGGCACATCGCCCTTGACGATGCGCTGGGCGAGCCCCTCGACGACGGCGGTCTTGCCGACGCCGGGCTCGCCGATGAGCACGGGGTTGTTCTTCGTACGCCGCGACAGGACCTGCACGACGCGCCGGATCTCCTGGTCACGTCCGATGACGGGGTCGAGCTTGCCCTCGCGCGCGGCGGCCGTGAAGTCGGTGCCGAACTTCTCCAGGGCCTTGTACTGGCCCTCCGGGTCGGGTGTGGTCACCCGGCGCCCTCCCCTGCTCTTCTCGAATGCGTCCAGCAGCTTCTTCGCGCCGGCGCCCTGCCCGGTGAGGATCTCACCGGCGCGGCCGCCCTCGGCCGCGACACCGATCAGCAGATGCTCGGTGGAGAGGTAGTCGTCGCCGAGCTCCTTCGCGCGCTGGGCGGCGTCGGAGATGACGGCGAGCAGCTCACGGTTGGGCTGCGGCGGAGCGACGGTCGACCCGGTGACGCTGGGCAGCGACGCGAGCAGTCGCTCGGTCTCGCTGCGCACGGCGGCCTGGTCGGCCTCGACGGCGGCCAGCAGGTCGATGATGTTCTCGTTGTCCTCGCCCTGGAGCAGGGCGAGCAGCAGATGCCCGGGGGTCAGATCGGGGTGTCCGTCCTTCACGGCCCTGCTGGTGGCCGCGTTGATGGCATCCCGGCTCTTGTTGGTCAGCTCGGCGTCCACGTGCGCTCTCTCCTCCTTGCGGTGACTGGCCTGTCCATAACTCTGACCAGATCAACGTCCACAAAGTTGAGTCTATTCCACTCAAGGTGCATCTGTCGGGTCGGTCCCACGCCAGTTCACCCAGGGCCGGAACCCGGAGAGGGAACAGCGCTCCCGGTCGAGTGAACCGGCCGGACGGCTCCTCCGCCACCGCACCGCATCGGGGCACGGGCCTGCGGATGCCTACCCTTTCCCCATGGCCGTAGACGTACGCAACCCCAGCCCCGAGTACCTCGCCTTCTGGCGCGAGTACCACGTGTGCACCCTGACCACCCACCGCCCCGACGGGAGCCCGCACGTGGTGCCGGTCGGCGTGACGTACGACCCCGAGGCCGGGCTCGCCCGCATCATCACCAACAAGAGCAGCAGAAAGGTCGCCAACGTCCTGGCCGCCGGTCCGGACGGGGCACGGGTGGCGGTCTGCCAGGTGGACCGGGGGCGCTGGGCGACGCTGGAGGGCCGCGCGACGGTCCGTACGGAGCAGGACGTGGTCGACGACGCGGTACTCCGCTACGCGGAACGCTACGGGCGCACGCCGGCACCCAACCCGAACCGGGTCGTCATCGAGATCGTCCTCGAACGAGCGCTGGGCCGCGGCGCACCGGTCCGCACGGCCTGACGGCCTGGGCCGTGAGCCCCGGCAGCTCTCCACCGTCCGCCCCGGGACAGCACAGCAGCGCCATCGTGTTCAGGTCACGATGGCGCCGCTGTGTGGGGGAGTGTCCGAGCGACATGGAACGACGGGGGATCGCTCAGGCACTGCGGGGGGTGGCGGAGATGGTTTCTGGTTCGATCAGCTGGTGGTCACGCTGATCAAGATTGACGAAGATCATTCCGTACCGGATCGCACACCGGACAGGCTGCGGCGCCCCGCGGGGGCGACGGAGGCACCGGTAGGCGCGGACCTCGTCGTCGTCCTCGAGGACGACGACGACAGGCTCTCCGAGCAGGGTGACCATCAACGAATCGCCATGGCGGGGGAGTGCCGTGAGCAGATCGATGAAGTGCCACCCTGAGCGGTAGGCCGAGGCCATCTCCCGCCGGAAGACCCGGTCGTCCGGCGGGATGGTCACGCCTCCGCCAGATCCGCAGGAATGCTGTCCCAAGCCAGGTCGGGCGGCGCTACGGCCTGAGCCTGCACGCCAGCCGTCTTGTTGGGCGCACTGTCCCAAGCCAGGTCGAGGGTACCGAGCACCCCCGCCGCCAGCGCGGCGGAGACGGCCGCAGCAAGCACCGAGCGAAGCATCTTCTTACCCATATTCGGCTTCGTCCTCACTTCCAAGGTTTCCTCTCCCCCGCAGAACAAGACGATTGCTCATCCAGGCACGTCAATGCCACAGAAGCGGTGCATCATGTTCCTGCTGATTCATATTCCTGGGGGGTGGAGAATTGACCACAAAAAACACAAAAGCGACACATCCCCACTCCATCAGCAGTCTGTGCGAGGAGGGAGCGCGGCTGTACGCGAGCGCACTGAGCGTGGGCAAGATAGCCCGCACCGAAGTGGAGCCGGCTCCCTGCTTGCTGGAATTCGCCCTGCTTCACCCCGACCCCGATGACGCCACGTGGCTCCGGCCGGTGCCGCCGGCCGCCGCGCTCACCCAGCGGCTCCACCCGCTCGAGCGTGAGATCCAGGACCGAAGACGGCTGTCGGTCGAACTGACCGAGACCTTCGAGCCATTCATGGCCATCAGCGCTCAGATCCCGCCGACGACGCACGCGATCACCGTCCTCGAAGGTATCGAGCGCATCAACGCTTCCATCGAACTCGCCCTGGCCGAGTGCCGGTCGGAGGTGCTCACCATCCAGCCGGGCGGCGGACGCAGCGAGGACGCCCTCAACATCGCTGTGGAGCGCGGCAACATGCTCACCGAGCGCGGCGTCGGCATGCGTTCCCTCTATCAGCACACCGTCCGGCACAGCCATGGAACGCTCACCTACGCGGCACGCATGGCGTCGGACAAGGTGGAGATCCGTACGCTCGAAGAACTCATCGAACGATTGATGATCTTCGACCACACCGTCGCGTTCATCCCGGCCACGGACGACCGGCAGGTGGCACTGGAGCTGAGGCACCCCGGGCTGGTGGAGTATCTCGTCAAGGTCTTCGAGCAGTTCTGGCGACGCGCGGTCCCGCTGCAGGAACAGGTCCCGTACGACCCGACACCCGAGGGCATCTCCGGCGTACGGCACTCGATCGCGAAGCTGCTGGTCGAAGGACATGTCGACGAGGCCATAGCACGCCGCCTCGGCATGAACGTACGCACCTGCCGCGCGCACATCGCCAAGCTCAGTTCCGCACTCGGCAGCGGCAGTCGAGCCCAACTCGGATATCTCATAGCGCAGTCAGGAATTCTGGACCAGGACCAGTGACCACGGCGTGCTCCGTTCATCCGGGCCGAAGTGGGGTGGTCGTGGCCGCGATACGAGGGTGAGCGGCCACGACCCCGTCGCCGGCCGCGGTGACGTCGTGCGCGGCGCCGGCTCTCTCGCTCCGGCAGTTCTCGGGGAAATGACCCGTGCGCACGGCGGAGGCCCGCCACCCATTCCCGGGTGACGGGCCTCTGCCGTCGTCCACGCGCCGTAACCGGACTATTCCTTGGGCTTCTTGGGCCGCCAGACCACCAACGCGCTGGTCTGCTGCACATCCGTGTACGGCACCAGATCGCGCCGGTACGACGCATGTACCTGCGCCTCGCGCTGCTGCATCGCCGCCGCAGCGGCATCCACCGCCGCGGAGAGTTCGGCGACGCGCTGCTGGAGCGCGGCCACCTGGTTCTCCAGTTCGATGATGCGCTTGATGCCCGCCAGGTTGATGCCCTCGTCCTGCGACAGTTGCTGCACCGTGCGCAGCAGCTCGATGTCGCGGGCCGAGTAACGCCTGCCTCGGCCGGCCGTGCGGTCCGGGGAGACCAGGCCGAGGCGGTCGTACTGGCGCAGTGTCTGCGGATGCAGGCCCGAGAGCTGGGCCGCGATCGAGATCACGTACACCGGGGAGTCATCGGTCAGTTCGTACGGATTACGTCGTCGGCCGTCCACCTCAAGCTCCCTTCGCCGCCTGGAACAGCTCCGCCCGCGGGTCCTCCCCCGCGGTCGCCTTCCGGTAGGCCTCCAGCGCGTCCTGGGCGTCGGGGGTGAGGTCCGTGGGGACCGCCACCTCGACGGTGACCAGGAGGTCGCCCCGGGTGCCGTCCTTGCGTACGGCACCCTTGCCGCGGGCGCGCATCGTGCGCCCGTTGGGGGTGCCGGCCGGAAGTTTCAGGGTGACGGGCGGTCCGCCGAGCGTCGGGACCTTCACCTCGCCGCCGAGCGCCGCCTCCGTGAAGGTGACGGGCACGGTGACCGTGAGGTTGTCGCCCTTGCGGCCGAAGACCGGGTGGGCGTCGACATGCACGACGACGTACAGGTCGCCGGCCGGTCCGCCGCGCTCGCCCGGTGCGCCCTTGCCGCGCAGCCGGATCCGCTGGCTGTCGGAGACACCCGCCGGGATCCTGACCTGCATGGTGCGCGACGAACGTGCCCGCCCGCTGCCCTTGCACACATCGCACGGGTCCTGGGCGATGAGGCCCCGGCCCTTGCAGTCCACGCAGGGATCGGTGAGCGAGAATCCGCCGCCGCTGCCGCGCGACACCTGTCCGGTGCCGACACAGGTCGGGCAGACCCTCGGGGTGCCGTTCTTGTCGCCGGTGCCCGAACACGCCTTGCAGGGCGCCTGGCTGGACATCCGCAGCGGAACCGTGGCCCCGTCGACCGCCTCGGTGAAGCTGAGCGTCACCTCGGACTCGATGTCCTGCCCGCGGCGCGGCTGCACGCGTGTCCCCGTACCGCCGCCCCGGTTGAACAGCCCGCCGAAGACATCGCCCAGACCGCCGCCGCCGAAGCCGCCGGGGCCGCCGGGACCTCCGCCCTGCGTGCCTCCGAAGAGGTCGCCCAGGTCGAAATTGAAGTTGCCTCCCGCGCCTCCGGGACCGGCCCGGAAGCCGCCGTTGCCGAAGAGGGCGCGTGCCTCGTCGTACTCCTTGCGCTTCTTGGCGTCGCCGAGGATGTCATTGGCCTCGGAGATCTCCTTGAAGCGCTCCTCCGCCTTGTTGTCGCCCTTGTTCGCGTCCGGGTGGAACTCGCGGGCGAGCTTCCGGTACGACTTCTTGATCTCGGCTTCGGTGGCGTCCTTGGGGACGCCGAGGACCTTGTAGTAGTCCTTCTCGACGAAGTCCTTCGTGCTCATCGACGTCCCTCCTTCCGGACGATCGGCCGGGCGACCGGCCCGCAGGCCGGTCGCCGGACCGGGCGGTGGTCCCCGCGGTGGTCGGACGAAATGTCAGACCTCCTCGGTGCCACCGCTCTCCTCGTCGTCTATTTTCTCCTCTTTGGCCGCCGCGGGGCTCGCGCCCGGCTGCGGCTCGGCCACTGCCACCCGCGCGGGGCGGATGGTGCGCTCGCCGATGCGATACCCCGGCTGCAGGATCGCCACGCAGGTCGTCTCGGTGACGTCCGGCGCGTACGAGTGCATCAGGGCTTCGTGGATCGTCGGGTCGAAGGGCTCGCCCTCCTTGCCGAACTGCTGCAGGCCCAGCTTGGCGACGACCGTCTCCAGCGATTCGGCCACCGACTTGAACCCGCCCACGAGCTCGCCGTGTTCCCTGGCGCGGCCGACGTCGTCGAGCACGGGCAGGAGCTCGCTCAGGAGACCCGCAACGGCGATCTCCTTGACCGTGACCCGGTCCCGCTCCACACGGCGGCGGTAGTTCTGGTACTCGGCCTGGAGCCGCTGGAGGTCGCCGGTGCGCTCGGTGAGCGCGCTGCGTGCCTGGTCCAGCTGTGCCGTCAGACCGGCGGTCTGGTTCACGTCCCCGGCCGGGGCCGCCCCCTCCTCCGTGGAGGGGGAGGCAGCCTTCGGGTCGGCGTCGTCAGGGGTGGCGCCGGAGGGAACGTCGGGCTTCTCCTCGAAGCCCGGAGTCTCCTCGGTCACGCCGCACCGCCCTTGGCGTCCTTCTCGTCGTCCACGATCTCGGCGTCGACGACGTCGTCATCGGCCCTGGCCTGCTCGGCGCCCGGCTGGCCGTCTGCCTGCGGGCCACCCTCGGCCTGGGCGTTGGCGTACATCGCCTGGCCCAGCTTCTGGGAGACGGCCGCGACCTTCTCGGTGGCAGTGCGGATCTCGGCGGTGTCCTCGCCCTTGAGCTTCTCCTTCAGCTCGGTGAGCGCGGTCTCCACCTCCGTCTTCACGTCGCCGGGAACCTTGTCCTCGTTGTCCTTGAGGAACTTCTCCGTCTGGTAGACGAGCTGCTCGCCCTGGTTGCGGGACTCGGCGGCCTCGCGGCGGCGGTGGTCCTCCTCCGCGTACTGCTCGGCCTCCTCGCGCATCCGGTTGACCTCGTCCTTCGGCAGCGAGGAGCCGCCGGTGACGGTCATCTTCTGCTCCTTGCCGGTGCCGAGGTCCTTGGCGGCGACGTGCATGATGCCGTTGGCGTCGATGTCGAACGCGACCTCGATCTGCGGGACACCACGCGGGGCCGGCGGCAGACCGGTCAGCTCGAACATGCCGAGCTTCTTGTTGTACGCCGCGATCTCGCGCTCGCCCTGGTAGACCTGGATCTGGACGGACGGCTGGTTGTCCTCGGCCGTCGTGAAGATCTCGGACCGCTTGGTCGGGATCGTCGTGTTGCGCTCGATGAGCTTCGTCATGATGCCGCCCTTGGTCTCGATACCGAGAGACAGGGGGGTGACATCGAGCAGCAGGACGTCCTTGACCTCGCCCTTGAGGACACCGGCCTGGAGCGAGGCGCCGATGGCGACGACCTCGTCCGGGTTCACGCCCTTGTTGGCCTCCTGGCCACCGGTGAGCTCCTTGACGAGCTCGGCGACGGCCGGCATACGGGTCGAGCCACCGACGAGAACGACGTGGTCGATCTCGGAGAGCTGGATGCCCGCGTCCTTGATGACGTTGTGGAACGGGTTCTTGCAGCGGTCCAGGAGGTCCGCGGTGAGCTGCTGGAACTGGGCGCGCGTGAGCTTCTCGTCCAGGTGCAGCGGGCCCTCGGCGGACGCCGTGATGTACGGCAGGTTGATCGTGGTCTCCGTCGAGGAGGACAGCTCGATCTTCGCCTTCTCCGCGGCTTCGCGGAGACGCTGGAGAGCCATCTTGTCCTTGGACAGGTCCACACCGTGACCGTTGGCGAACTGCTTCACCAGGTAGTCGACGACGCGCTGGTCCCAGTCGTCACCACCGAGGTGGTTGTCACCGTTGGTGGCCTTCACCTCGACGACGCCGTCGCCGATCTCCAGGAGGGACACGTCGAAGGTGCCGCCACCGAGGTCGAAGACGAGGATCGTCTGGTCGTCCTTGTCGAGCCCGTACGCCAGCGCGGCGGCGGTCGGCTCGTTGACGATACGCAGGACGTTCAGGCCCGCGATCTCGCCGGCCTCCTTCGTCGCCTGACGCTCGGAGTCGTTGAAGTACGCGGGAACGGTGATCACCGCGTCGGTGACCTTCTCGCCCAGGTACGCCTCGGCGTCGCGCTTCAGCTTCTGCAGGATGAAGGCGCTCATCTGCTGCGGGTTGAAGCTCTTGCCGTCGAGGTCGATCTTCCAGTCGGTGCCCATGTGGCGCTTGACCGACCGGATGGTCCTGTCGACGTTGGTCACCGCCTGGCGCTTGGCGACCTCGCCCACCAGAACCTCGCCGTTCTTCGCAAAGGCGACGACGGACGGCGTGGTCCTGGCGCCTTCGGCGTTGGTGATGACGGTGGGCTCGCCGCCTTCGAGAACGCTGACGACGGAGTTAGTCGTGCCCAGGTCGATGCCGACCGCACGTGCCATTTCAATTCCTCCAACTGACTACTTGAGTGGATCTGACTCAAGGATGCATGACAGCCGCCCCAGAGTCAACAGAGCTGAGTCGAGTCGACTCAACTATCGTGCACGCACCCCGCGCCACCTGCGCACCAACGGACGACACCCGACCGCCCGGCGGGCCACACACCCGGTCCATCATCGTCGCGTGGGATCGTTCTGTCACAAAAATGGCGAGAGCCGCATAAAACTGGCACTCGACCCGTCCGAACCAGGCAGGTGTGAACGATGCGGATGCGCATTCGGATGCGGATGCAGACACACGCGTGGACCAGACCGAGGTCGCACATGACAGCCAAGCGCGCACTGGATCTCGCCCTCGGCTCGGCCCTGCTGGCCCTGGCCGCCCCCCTGCTCGCCGCCGGAGCTCTCACCCTCGCCGCGCAGCGCCCCCCGGGCTGCGCACTGACCCGCTCCACCCGGATCGGACTGGCCGGCCATCCCTTCGTGCTGCGTTCCCTGGACACCCGCCGGCTATGCCTGGACGTACTGTCCCGGTTGCCCCACGTCCTGCGGGGAGATCTCTCGCTCGTCGGACCGGAGCCGCTCACCCCAGACCACGAGCGGGCGGGCACCCCGAACGAGGCCGGTGCGCGACACTGGCGGCAGGAACTGAGACCCGGCCTCACCGGCCTGGCCCAGGTCCGCTCCCGCTCCGGAATGCCGTGGGACGAACCCGCCCTGCTCGACCAGCACTACGCCGAGCAGCACTGGCTGGGACTCGACCTGGCCATCCTCGCGGAAGCCGTACACGCCCCACTCCGCGCCACCCTCCGCGGGCTCATCCACCGCGGGAAGGCACCCCTGAGCGACACAGATCACCGGCTGCGCGGCTACAGCGCGGCGGAATAAGTGGATAGTGTCAGCACAGACTGATTAAGTTACTGCTTAGTAAGTGCTGGATCCCACCCTCGCAGGCCCGAGGAGCCCCCAAATGCAACTCGCCGCGATCATCGTGTCGCTGGTGCTGACTGTGGTCGGCGTTGCGCTCATCGCCCGAGCCGTCGCGCAGATCTACCGGTTCGTCAAGCTCGGACAGCCGGTCCCGGCAGGCAGCCGCACCGACAACCCGAAACAGCGCACGATCACCCTGGTCAAGGAGTTCCTCGGCCACACCCGGATGAACCGGTGGGGGATCGTCGGCTTCGCGCACTGGTTCGTCGCCATCGGCTTCCTGACACTGCCGCCGACGCTGCTCCAGGCATACGGGCAGCTCTTCAAGGCCGACTGGGTCCTGCCGATCATCGGCAACTGGCCGCCGTTCGAGATGTACACCGAGTTCATCGGTCTGATGACGACGGTCGGCATCCTCGTGCTGATCGCCATCCGGCTGCTGAACCTCCCCTCCCGGGCCGGCCGCAAGTCGCGCTTCGCCGGCTCCAAGGCGTGGCAGGCGTACTTCGTCGAGTACGTCATCCTCACCATCGGTCTGGCGATCCTGACCCTGCGCGGCCTCGAGGGCGCGATCCACCACGTGGAGGGCTACGAGGCCTCGTACTTCATCTCGTACCCCCTGGTCCTCGCCTTCAAGGGCCTCGCGCTCGGCACGCTGCAGAACCTCATCTACTTCACCGCGATGGTCAAGATCGGCGTCTCGCTGATCTGGATGATCACGGTCTCGCTGAACACCAACATGGGTGTCGCCTGGCACCGCTTCCTCGGCTTCCCGAACATCTGGTTCAAGCGGAACGCCGACGGCGCGGTCGCGCTCGGCGCGCTGCAGCCGATGACGTCCGGCGGCAAGGAGATCGACTTCGAGGACCCGGGCGAGGACGACGTCTTCGGTGTCTCCCAGGTCGAGCAGTTCTCCTGGAAGGGCATCCTCGACTTCTCCACGTGCACCGAGTGCGGTCGCTGCCAGTCGCAGTGCCCGGCCTGGAACACGGGCAAGCCGCTCTCCCCGAAGCTCCTCATCATGTCGCTGCGCGACCACGCGCACGCCAAGGCCCCGTACCTGCTCGCCGGTGGCGGCAAGGACATGGAGGGCAACGAGAAGGCGACCGCGGAGCAGCTGAAGGACGTACCGGCGGCCGCTCTCGCGGAGGCCGAGCGCCCGCTGATCGGCACCGTCGAGGAGAACGGCGTCATCGACCCGGACGTGCTCTGGTCCTGCACCACCTGCGGTGCGTGCGTGGAGCAGTGCCCGGTCGACATCGAGCACATCGACCACATCGTCGACATGCGCCGCTACCAGGTGATGATCGAGTCCGCGTTCCCGTCCGAGGCGGGCACGATGCTCAAGAACCTGGAGAAGAAGGGAAACCCCTGGGGGCTCGCCAAGAAGCAGCGCGTCGAGTGGACGAAGGAGGTCGACTTCGAGGTCCCGATCGTCGGCAAGGACGTCGAGGACCTGTCGGAGATCGACTACCTCTACTGGGTCGGCTGTGCGGGCGCTCTCGAGGACCGTGCCAAGAAGACCACCAAGGCCTTCGCCGAGCTGCTCCACATCGCGGGCGTCAAGTTCGCGATCATGGGCGGCGACGAGAAGTGCACCGGTGACTCAGCCCGCCGCCTCGGCAACGAGCCGCTGTTCCAGCAGCTCGGCCAGGAGAACGTCGCGATGCTGAACATGGCGTTCGGCGAGGACGACGAGGACGAGGCGACGAAGAAGCCGAAGTCTTCGAAGAAGATCGTCGCGACCTGCCCGCACTGCTTCAACACCATCGCGAACGAGTACCCGCAGCTCGGCGGCGAGTACGAGGTCATCCACCACACGCAGCTGCTCCAGCACCTCATCGACGAGGGCAAGCTGATCCCGGTGACACCGGTCGAGGGCCTGATCACGTACCACGACCCCTGCTACCTGGGCCGTCACAACAAGATCTACACACCCCCGCGCGAGATCATCGCGAAGGTGCCGGGTCTGCGGAACGAGGAGATGCACCGCCACAAGGAGCGCGGCTTCTGCTGCGGCGCCGGTGGTGCCCGGATGTGGATGGAGGAGCGGATCGGCAAGCGCATCAACAACGAGCGCGTCGAGGAAGCCCTCTCCCTCAACCCGGACATCGTCTCCACCGCCTGCCCGTTCTGCCTCGTCATGCTGACCGACTCGGTCAACGGCAAGAAGAACGACGGCCAGGCCAAGGAGTCGATCCAGGTGGTCGACGTCTCGCAGCTGCTGCTGGACTCGGTGAAGACCCCGGCGGACCCGGCGGGCGAGCCGGAGACGGCGGACGCTCCGGAGCCCGAGCCGGTGAAGTAGCCGGTATCAGCGGTACAGAAGCGGTCGGACCTGCCTCGGGGGCAGGACCGGCCGCTTCTGCTGTTGGGCGGACGCGAGGAACCATGCGCCGCGGCCGCGAACCACTGAGTCGCACGCGACGGATGGTGCGCCCCGTGCGCAGAGGCAGTGCGACGGCGCGGACCGCGGCGGCAGTGGTCGGCGCGTCCACGCTCCTGCTGACGGCGGCGGCCTGCACAGGCTCTCCGCGGGCGTCCCCTCCCCCTCGTCCTCCCCGGCCGAGACGGCGCCCCCGACGCCCTCGCCGACGAGCACGGCTCGCACGCGACGACCCGGGCCTGTTTCCCGTACAACAGGCCCGGGTTTCGCGCCCACCGGCCTGCCCCCCAGGGTCCCCCTAGGGGATGTCACAGCTCGGCCGCAAAGGAGGCCGGGTTCCCCCGCTCTCCCACCGCACACACGCGGACCAGGTACGTTCGATTACGTGGCTGGATTCAGGATCGGACGCGGCCGGGACAACCGCACCCCTCAACAAGGGCACCAACAACCGCAGCAGCAGCCGTACGGCACGCAGGCACCACCGCCGCCGTACGGACAGCAGCCATGGCCCCCGGCGGGAGGCAGCGGCGTCCCGCACGGAGCCCGGCACCCCGGCGGGCACCGGGGCTACAGCGGCGCACACGGCGAACCCGAATACTTCGGCGACCCGTACCACCAGCCGCACCAGGGCGACCCGTACGCCAACAACCCGGGTCACACCCAGGCGTTCAGCATCAACGAGGACCCGTACGGCGACGGCAACACCTACCGCGCCGGCCAGGCCCCCGCCCAGCCCGCCGGCCCCCGCCTGCACTGGAAGCAGCTGCTGAGCGGCATCGTGCTGCGCCCCGGGCCGACGTTCTGGCAGATGCGCGACTACCCCGTCTGGGGCCCGGCGCTCATCGTCACGTTCCTCTACGGGCTGCTGGCGCTCTTCGGCTTCGACCAGGCCCGCGACGACGCCATCCACGCAACGATCTCCACCGCCGTCCCGTACGTCCTGCTGACGGGCCTCGGCTTCGTCATCGGCGGTCTGGTCCTCGGCGCGGTCACCCACACCCTCGCCCGCCAGCTCGGCGGCGACGGCGCCTGGCAGCCGACCGTGGGCCTCTCCATGCTGATCATGTCGATCACGGACGCCCCACGGCTGATCTTCGCGCTCTTCCTCGGCGGCGAGAACTCCCTGGTCCAGGTCCTCGGCTGGATAACCTGGCTGGCGTCGGCCGCACTGTTCACGTCCATGGTGAGCAAGTCGCACGACCTGCCGTGGCCCAAGGCACTGGGCGCGTCCGCGATCCAGCTCATCGCACTGCTGTCGATCATCAAGCTGGGCACGATCTGACGACCGCGTCCCACGACCATGAAGAAACCCCCGGCACAGAACACCGGGGGTTCTTTGCTGTCACGGACGGGACCGGACCTGACTCAGGCGTCGAGAACCTGCCCGCTGCGCCGCACACAGGCTTGTGGAACACAAGCAGCAAAGGCCAAGGGCAACACGGCAGATCTGACCGCCTGCCCTGCGTCGACGCAAGCGACCCCCGGCACCGACCGGGGCGGCGATCGCGTCGTGGGCCTGGCTTCGGGTGCCGCCCTGGTGCCGTGACCGGCAATGTTTGACCCGACGGGGCAAAGCTTGCCGGGAGGGGCACTAGCTGCCCTTGGCCTGCGTTCGTGGGAGAGCGACCGCCGCGGCCAGCCCGCCGAGGCCGATGACGGCCAGGGTGATCATGGCGGCTGCGTAGGCTCCGTGGGTGAGGCCGGAGACGAGGATGGTGCCGGCGACCGCGGTGCCCAGGGACGATCCGAGGTTCGACACGCTGCGGGACAGGCCGGAGATCTCGCCCTGCTGCTCCTCGGGGAAGCTCGACTGCACGACGTTCACCGAGGGCGTCAGCATCACGCCGAGGCCCAGTCCGATGAACAGGAGCCCGGGGGCGAGGGCCCACGGGTTCGTCGAGCCGCCGGCCAGCGCGACCAGGACGACGATGCCGGCGAGGGTGGTGACGAAGCCCGCGATGACGAGCGTCCGCTGGGGACGGCGCTCGGCGAGGCGTTCGGCGGCGAGCGACGACACGAGCAGACCGAGCGTCGCGGCCGTGAAGATGACGCCGGTCTCGATGGCGTCGTAGCCGCGGACGACCTGCAGGTAGGCGGCGACGGTGAACGACGAGCCCATCAGCAGCAGCCACTGGATGTTCTGGGTGATGAGCCCGAGGTTGGAGGTCCGGCTGCGGAACAGCGCCGTGGACAGCAGGGGTTCCTCCCCCGCCCGCTCCTTGGCCCGAATCGAGCGGAAGAACCCGTACAGGACGAGGAGGCCCAGGGCGAGCAGGCCGATCATGAGCCAGATGTTGTCGTCGGCCGCGAGGATGCCCATCACCACGAGGACGAGGCCGACGGCCGAGAGCACCGCTCCACGGGTGTCGAAGGGCCGGGCGGGGTCGGGCGGCAGGGGGTCCTCGATATGCCGGCTGAGCACGACGATCACGAGGACGACCAGGGCCTGGAACACGAAGGCCGCGCGCCAGCCGATCCCCGAGGTGATGAGTCCGCCGATCAGCGGCCCGGCGGCCGCACCGATGCCGCCCAGCGCCATGATGACGCCGAAGGCGCGGGCACGTGACGTCAGATCCGTGAACAGGAGCGTCGTGAGGATGTAGACGGGCGGGATGAGCAGGGCCGTGCCGATGCCCTCCAGGATCGAGTTGCCGAGGATCAGCACGCCCAGGCCGGGGGCGGCCGCGCTCAGCAGGGCGCCGACGCCGTAGACCGCGAGTCCCACGAGGAGGCAGCGCTTGCGGCCGTAGCGGTCGGTGAGCTTGCCGCCGGGGATCATCAGCGCGGCCATGACCAGCAGGAAGATCGTGATGGCGGTCTGCACGCCGTGGACGGTGGTGCCCAGGTCCTCGCTGATGTCGTTGATCATCACGTTCATGTTGGAGCCGGCGAAGCTGCAGATGAACTGCGCGAGCGCGAGCGGGGCGAGGACCCGTCGCTGCGCCTTCGACGCCTGGGGTGAGGTTCGTGCTCCGGACACCGTTGTCGCCTCCGCACGTCCGCCCGGGGGGCGTCACGCCCTGCCCGGGCCGCCGCCGGTCCCGGCCCCGGGTTCGGGCCGGGACTCGGCGCGGTCGAGCTGCTCGTCGAGAGCCATGGCCGCCGCGATCAGAGCGAGGTGGGTGAACGCCTGCGGGAAGTTGCCCAGTTGCTCGCCCGAGGGACCGATCTCCTCGGCGAAGAGCCCGACGTGGTTGGCGTACGTGAGCATCTTGTCGAAGGCGTACCGGGCCTGTTGCAGCCGACCGGAACGGGCGAGGGCCTCCACGTACAGGAAGCTGCACAGGTTGAACGTGCCCTCGAAGCCGCGCAGTCCGTCGGGGGACGCCGTCGGGTCGTACCGGTAGACCAGGCTGTCGCTGACCAGCTCGCGGTCCATGGCGTCGAGGGTGCTGAGCCAGGCGGGATCCCGCGGGTCGAGGAAGCCGACCCGCGGCATGAGCAACAGGGAGGCGTCGAGGACGTCGCTTTCGTAGTGCTGCACGAACGCCTGCCGCTCCTCGCTCCAGCCGCGCTCGATGATCTGCTCGAAGGCCGCGTCGCGGACCTTCGCCCAGCGGTCGACGTCGGCGGGGCGGGAGAAGGTGGTGGCCAGGCGGATGCCGCGGTCGAAGGCGACCCAGGTCATCAGCCGGCTGTAGGTGAAGTCCTTCTGGCCGCCGCGGGTCTCCCAGATTCCCTCGTCGGGCCGGTCCCAGTGGTCGGCGAGCCAGTCCAGGACGTCCCTGATCGCCTTCCAACCGCGGACCGCCCCCATGTCGTGCCCCTGTGCCAAGGCATCGGCGGCCTCGCCGTAGATGTCGAGCTGCACCTGGTCCGCCGCGGCGTTGCCGGCCCGCACCGGCGCCGAACCCATGTACCCCGCAAGATGGTCGAGGACCTGCTCGGTGAGGTGGGGGTCGCCGTCGACCCGGTACATGATCTGCAGCGGGTTCCCCGTCCCGGTCCCGCCGGCCTCGATGCGGTCGCGCAGCCAGCGGCGGAAGGCGTGGGCCTCCGCCTCGAAACCCAGGTCGATCAGGGCGCGCACGGACAGGGACGCGTCGCGGACCCAGGTGTAGCGGTAGTCCCAGTTGCGTTCGCCGCCGATCTGCTCGGGCAGTCCCATGGTCGCGGCGGCGATCGGTGCGCCGGTCGGGGCGTAGGTGAGCAGTTTGAGGGTGATCGCCGAGCGGTTCACCATGTCGCGCCACCGGCCGCGGTAGGTCGAGGAGCGCAGCCAGGAGAGCCAGAAGGCCCGGCAGGACTTCAGCTCCCGGGTGACGTCGTCCAGGGACGGCGGGCCGGCGGCGGGCTCGCCGCTCGGGACGCTCGTCAGCACCACGGCAGCCATCTGTCCCATGCCGAGCGTGAATCGGGCCGTGACGTCGTCACCGTCAGCGGTGAGGACGACGGGCGCGGTGGCCTGGACGTGGAGGTCCGTCCCGGGACCGTGGAGGACCGCCGACCGGTCATCGGACCGGGACAGGGTGTGCGGGGCTCGGCCGTAGTCGAAGCGCGGGCGGCAGCTGAACGTGAACGGCAGGCTGCCCCGGACGACGCGGGCGACCCGGACGATGCGGTGCCGGTCGACGGGCCCGGCGCCCTCGACCGGCGTCATGAAGTCGACGACCTCGCCGACACCGCTGGGTGCCAGGAACCGGTTGACCAGGACGGCCGTGTCCGAGAGGTAGAGCTGCCGCGTCGTCGCGCCGCTCTGTTCGGTGAGGTCGGCGGCGAATCGGCAGTGGCCGCCGCGTTCGGGGTCGAGGATCGACGCGAAGACGCTGGGCGAGTCGAAGCGGGGCGTGCACCACCAATCGATCGTGCCCTCCGACGTCACCAGCGCGGCAGTCTGAAGGTCACCGACCATGCCATGATCAGCGATTGCCGGATAACTGACCACACGTCCTCCTCCGGCCGAACCCGAGCGCCCAGACGTACCGATCACGGCCGTCAGGACCACAGCGGAAGCACAGCGCGGCGCCGTGTGCCTTCCTGTCCACGAACCCGGACCGGGGGCCAACGTCGGCAAGACGGTGCGCGCCTGGCGGCGCGTACCCGTTTCACAGTGTGCGCCACGTCGTAATTCAGCGCATGCCGAACCAGCACGCCGACGCCGGCCGCGGCGGCTGACCGAGGCTGCGGATTCCGGCAGGTGCAGAGGTCACAGACACAGCCCCGAAGCGGCGGGCTGAACGCAGCGTCATACCCATGTCTCACTCCCGATCCGGTTGAACCGCCCGGAGGAAGCGGGGTGCTCGACCTGCCGTCCAGGCAGGATGAACCGGAAGTGGAAGGCACGCGCACATAGGTCGACCGACCCTGTCGGCGGCTCCGGCACGGCAATGTCGGCACCTACCGTGCCCTCAGGGCTACAGCGCTTCCTTGTTCCCCTTGATCGGCTCGCCCGACTTACTTACCGGAGGCAGGACTGACCACGGGAAATTGATCCAGCGATCGGTCTTCTTCCACACGTACTCACACTTCACGAGCGAGTGCGGCTTCTCGTAGATGACCGCGCTGCGCACCTCGGCAACGTGCCCGATACAGAAATCGCGCACCAGCTTCAGCGTCTTCCCGGTGTCCGCCACGTCATCGGCGATCAGGACCTTCTTGTCCGAGAAATCAATGACGTTGGGAACGGGCGCCAGCATCACCGGCATTTCCAAAGTGGTGCCCACGCCGGTATAGAACTCGACATTCACCAGATGAATGTTCTTGCAGTCCAGTGCGTACGCCAGCCCGCCGGCGACAAAGACCCCGCCCCGCGCGATGCTCAGCACCACATCCGGCTCGTAGCCGTCGTCGGCCACGGCCTGCGCCAGCTCACGCACGGCATGACCGAATCCGTCGTACGTCAGATTCTCTCGTACGTCAGTCATGGTCCGGCATCACACCTGGGTCCGGTGGAAATTCATGAACGAACGCGAAGCCGTCGGCCCGCGCTGCCCCTGGTAGCGCGACCCGTACCGCTCGGAGCCGTACGGGAACTCCGACGGCGAACTCAGCCGGAACATGCACAGCTGGCCGATCTTCATGCCCGGCCACAGCTTTATCGGCAGCGTCGCAAGATTCGACAGCTCCAGCGTCACATGCCCGGAGAACCCGGGATCGATGAACCCGGCCGTCGAATGCGTCACGAGCCCGAGCCGCCCGAGCGAACTCTTGCCCTCCAGCCGCGACGCAAGATCGTCGGGCAGCGAAATGACCTCGTACGTCGAGGCAAGCACGAACTCGCCGGGGTGGAGGATGAACGCCTCATCCCCGTCCGGCTCGACCGTGCGCGTCAGATCCGCCTGCTCGACGGCTGGGTCAATATGCGGATAACGGTGGTTCTCGAACACCCGGAAGTAGCGGTCGAGCCGCACGTCGATGCTCGATGGCTGCACCATCGACGGGTCGTACGGATCAATGCGGACCCGCCCGGCGTCGATCTCGGCCCGGATGTCCTTATCTGAGAGAAGCACGCCCCGAGGATACGCAGAACGCGCGGGCCCGCCCCAACCGGACCGCCCCGCGCGTTCTGCGACGACCGTCCGCCGCCGCTCCTGCCCCCTGCTTCTACCGCCGCTCGAACTCCACCGGAACGGCCTGCCGCAACCGGGCACATCGCGGACAGCGGATAAGCCGCCCGGGGCCGATCCGGCCGGCCCCGAGCTGCTGCATCGGGAACGAAGCGGTAGCGAAAATGTGCCCTTCGGCACAGCGGACGACGGTGCGCTCCATGAAGTCCATCAAGTCCCTTCCCCAACGAGCCTTGGACGAGAAAGCCACATTAGGGGATGAACGGGACGCCACTCCAGGCGGCACTCCGACTATGCACGCTACGCCCCCAACTCCCGCCCGCAGCAACCGTATCCACTCTTGACGCATGACACACAGGCCCCCGGTTCGTACACCGGGGGCCTGCCATGGGGTAGAGTGTGCGACGATGCAGCTGATCATTCAGCGAGCTTCGCGGGTGTAGTTTAATGGTAGAACATGAGCTTCCCAAGCTCAGAGCGCGAGTTCGATTCTCGTCACCCGCTCCATGCAAAAGCCCCAGGCCATCGGCCCGGGGCTTCTTTGTTGTCCAGACCCGTCTCAACGTCTCGTGCCATATCCGTGCCAGATGCCGGGTCATCCGCCGCTTCGCGACCGGCCCGTGGTCGGCTCCGGGGCAGCCTGCCGGACCCGGACGGTCAGGTTGTCGAGGTCGACGTCCTTCCGACGCAGCTCGGCCTGTTCCTCCGGCCGGAGCGGTCCGTGGGCGAGGGAAACCATCAACCGCCGGCGAGGCCCGAGGGCGTCCGGACGAGTTCCGCATGTCGCGGCACGAGGGCGCCCAGCAGGCCACGCAGTAAGAGTTTCCCTACTTCATCAAGGCGCCGCTCCCGCCTCCGGCGGGGGATCGGCCGGCACCGGGGGGCGCCGCGGCCGGCTGCAGGCCCGTAGGTGGCGCGCGCGGGGAACTCCCATCCCGTCCACCGCCGACCGCGCGCTAGGCTCACCGCCCGTATAGGCAGGGCTCAGAGCGGTAAGGGGGAGGAGCCATGCAGTTCACAGTGCATTGGTCGGACCTATGGGTGCCCGCATCGTTGATCGTCCTGAGCGTCATCCTCAGCTTGTGGACTCGTCGGAGGCGGCACAGGCGGCAGACGGCACTCAGGCGGGGCTCACGGACTCACTGGGAATGGCTGCCGTTCATGTTCGGGCTGACCACAGCGCTCGGAGAGCTTTCGTTCCTTCTTGGCCTACCCGATTCCTGGACCACGATCATTGACGTGAGTGCCCGTGCGCTTGCCCTCACCACTGTGTTCATGGTCTTGCGGACGGTTTTCATCCTCTTCATGCGCGGCATCCGACGGGTGTTCCGGCGCCGAGGAGCGGACACCAGCAGCTGAGAGCAACTGCCGCAGATGCTGGAACGCCGGGGCACTTGGCACCCGTCGGATGACATCAGCGGCTGACACCAACAGCGGCGGACGAGCGCGTATAGAGGCGGACCCCGGTGACCACCGCAAACGCCGCTCGACTGCGTCTCCCAGCGCCAGCGGTCCACGATGATCGACCTGATGAGGATGAGGATCGACCTCAAAGCCTGTGCGCCGCGAAGGACCGTTGTTCTCGATCAGAAGACGTGCCGAGCCTCAGAAGACGACTCTGCGGCAGGCACCACGAGCGCATCGGAATCGACCTGGAGCTGCACTCAACGCGGCCGACGCGTAACTGGCGGAAGTCCCGCGCGACACTGCTGCAGAGCTCGTACAGGCATGCGTTGGCCGATGCGCTCGGCTCCCTCCGACTGCTTGGAGTGTCCGGGAGGCTTTCGTCGTCTCTACGGGCCTTCTAGCTCTTCGGCTCGGTAAGGGCGTAGTCGGTGAAGGTTCGTCGGTAGCGGTTGTGTCCGGTCGAGGCAGTGTGGTTGCTCATCCATCGAATGGCGGGGGTCTCCCCGGCCATCGGTCCCGAGGACGCTGCACAGTCGCTCTCGTCGCCGGATACGCACTCGACGGCCCAAGACAGTTCGCCGGTCGGGTCTTGGCAAGTCAGGTACTCGACGTACCGGAAGACGCGCCCAGGGGTCACTCCGCAACCTTCCCTTCGAGGACGGCGGCCAGGGCCTCGGCCACATCCGCCCGGCATTCCCCCAGCTCGACCATGGGGGTTCCGTTCACGGGCCACTCCCCGGACAGGGAAGGAAGGGTGATCCCGTGAGCTTCGAGAGCGCGCTTCAGTCGGACGGCCGTCCGTAGACCCTTGTCGTACGCGGCCCCGGTCGCTTCATCGATCTTCTCGGCAAGCATGCGACCTCCCCTCGTACTCTCCAGCGTTACTGATCTCTCCACTGTTACTGCACCAAACTTCTACATGCCGTGGAGCTGCATGCCGCTACCCCGAGCTGCGCAGGTGCTCATCCGTGAAGGCGAGTTGAGATAGATCAGATCGACGCCGGAAGCCCAGGCGCACTGTCCTCAGCGACAAACGGGTCTCAGACACAGACCCAGCAGTAGAGGCGTTCGCCACGTTCGGCGGCGCCGACCGAAGGGCCGGCTCCGACAGTTCACTCAACAGGTCACCGAGCGGTCCCGCATCTCCGAACCCATTGGTCTCGGCCCACTGCTCTGCCGCCGCCCGAAGCTCAATAACTCCGCTGCTGGCCAGGCAGGCCTGAAGCTCGTCGCTGATCGTGAGCACAAGCCTCTCGCCAATGGATTCACGGAATTGCCGTGTGGATCGGCGACGAGCTCTGCATAATCGCTGACGTCTATAGGGGGAAGGATTCGTATATGGATGGGCAAAGGTGTTCGAAGTGTTCCGCTGAACGGGCGGCGGGGGGCACTGACGCCTGTCAGTGCACTCAGCAGGTGGCCACCACGGACCGCCGCGCCGACCCGTCCGAAACGGCCGCGACGGAGGACTTCCACTCGCTGGGCGTCCGCCCCTACGTGTACGTCAAGCTGCCAGAACCGCCCGGCACGCATCGGCTCCCCTCCAACCCGCCTCCGGGCCAGAGCCCCACCGCTTTGGGACAGCACGGAACGCCGTCGGCCCCCGCCACTCCGCCTTCTGCGACCGTCCCGTCGGGTATGAGTCTGGTGGGCGGCCGTACGCTGGAGGTGCCCCACTCGCTCTTGGAGCTGTCGGCACCGCCGACGACCGGGCCGGGCGAGGCCGACACCCAGCCGCTCCAGAAGCCGCACGAACCGGTAGCGCCGAGTGCTCCACGCACACGGCGCACACCGAGTGCGTCACACGGGTCGGACA
The DNA here is from genome assembly GCF_042801455.1 of Streptomyces sp. NPDC057565. Lineage (NCBI taxonomy): Bacteria > Bacillati > Actinomycetota > Actinomycetes > Kitasatosporales > Streptomycetaceae > Streptomyces > Streptomyces sp. NPDC057565. The sequence goes on from NZ_JBHVFU010000002.1 coordinate 205,400, forward strand.
GGCCGCTGTCGCCGTCGCGCCCCCCTTCCCGCAAAAGTTCCCCCGGGAGGCGGCGGCGCCGACCGAAGGGCCGGCGCAGACAGGCCCTGATCCTCGCGGCGATCGTGGTCGCCGTCGCGGGCTTCACGAGCGGGCTGTTCATCCCGGACGAGCCAAGGCGCGACACCGCGCTGCAGGACGGACGCACCAGCGCGCCGGAAGAGTCCGGCCGCACCCCGGCCTCTTTGTCACCCTCCGCGTCGGCGTCCACCGAGCCGTCCGCTGCGAAGCGCGCGAGTTCCTCGGCGTCGAGGTCGGCGTCGGCCACTCCGGCAGCGCTTTCGGCGTCGACGTCGAGGTCGGCGTCGGCCACCCCGGCAGCGCCCTCGGCGTCGAGGTCGGCGTCGGCCACCCCGGCAGCCCCGCCGACGGCCCCTACCGCCAGCTCGGTCGGTTCAGCGCAGCCTAGCAACAGCCAGACCGTCACGGGACCGGTGCTGCACCGCGGCGACAAGGGCCCCGAGGTCGTGGAACTGCAGCAGCGCCTGCGCCAACTCTCGTTCTACACCTACGACATCACTGGTAACTTCAATATCCAGGTCGAGAACTCCGTGCGCCGCTACCAGAGCGCCCGCGGCATCTCCGCAGAGCCGGGCGTGTACGACGCGGCGACGCGCCGCAGTCTGGAGTCGGAGACCTCGGAGCCCGACTGAGCGTTTGGTCCGCTGATTCGCGTTTGGTCCCGAGTCAGGTTCCGCGCCGGTTCAGGGTGGCTTCGCCGGTGAGGCGGGACCGAGCTGGTCATTTCTGAGCACTCCCGCACGGCCCAGATCCTGCCCAGAACTCCCGGTCTCTGCCGCGCGGAACGGGCTCGGCTCATCGCCTGCGGGGGGTATCCAGGAGAGATCTCCTCCGCTGTTGCCCATGGAACCACGCTTCCAGGCACGCAGATCGCGCCTGGACTCCCACGCATCGAGCCACATGCTGTGGCTGTCTCGGTTCGTACCACCGCGGCGTCGTGTGCGTCGGTCGAGGAGCCGAGGCCACGACAGCAATCGACTGGCCAGAAAGTCTCGCGGCATCCACGATGGCCGCATGGACAGGTTGCAGGGCAGCGCTTGGCAGTACGTGGCGGAAGTACTCCACGCCGAGGATCTTCCGATGATCGCTGCGCATGCGCTCGTTGATGGCCACGACTCTCCCGCTCTCCGCGAGTTGGCCGGCCTGTCGCGCCGAAGCGATGCCGCCGAGATCCGCGAGGTGTACGTCCAAGCTCTGGATGAGCTGGACATACACCTTCCCGATGAGGAGACGGCCGGCCGACGCCTACTCGTGAGCCTTGCGTTCGGTCTCGTCCGCCGCGAGCTGAGCCCCAAGGAAGTGACCGACCGGCTCTCGACGGTCGCGGCTCACACCCAGGAGGAGACGCAGTTCCTCTCCATCGCAGCGGAGTACAGCGAATGGATCGGACCGGACGATCTCCCGGCATGGGAACACGATCTACAAGCTGCAGCCCGGTCGTTGGCAGTTTCTACCGACCTCGATCCCAGCATCCCCGTACAAGTTTCGCTGCCCGAATGATCCCTTTGCCTGGGGTACGAGCTCATGCCGGATCCGTGCCAGGTAGAGCGGAGTGTTTGGCCAACTGAAGCCTGTGCATCCATCACACTGCGGCCATGAGCGCGACGTGGTTCTTGCCGATCACTGGGGCGGGTCTGTCCAGCCGTCGGCGGGGCGTTCGCCGCTTCGACCGTTCCGCGTCGTAGCCGGTCGCCAGTACGGCGTGCACGAGCGCGAGTAGGGCGTACGTCTCTGTCTTGGCTCCCGGGCCGGTGACTCCCTGCGGGGTCCCTCGCCGGCACTCTGCGAAGTCCTTCGCCGGGCAGCCACACTCCGGCCCCCGAGATTTCCCCAATACAGAAGGGGGGCTGGCCCCACCATCGACCGCCCAGTTGCCCGGATGGTGCAGCAGGTTTCGGACAACGAGGCTGAATGCATACGGATCCACCAAGCAAAAGGGAACTCTCTGTGTTCAGCTTCAAGCCGCTGCGCCGCCGTACCGCCCGCACCGCTGCAGTCGGCGCTCTCGCGGCCGCGGCCTGCGTCACTGTCATGGCCGGCAGCGCCGGGGCCATCGTCAACGGGTCGGACTCCACCGAGAGCTACCCGTTCATGGCGACCATCCCGGAGTCGGCCCCGGACCAGGGTCTGATCGACGGGAACTGTGGGGCGTCACTGATCGATCAGCAGTGGGTGCTGACGGCGGCTCACTGCCTGAAGGTCGAGGGCATCAAGCTGGACGGCATCGTGCGGGTCGGCAGCGACCACCGCAAGTCCGGCGGCACCGTCCGGAAGATCGACCGGACCTTCGTCCACCCCGGCTATGTGAACGGCGACAACAAGGCCGCCAACAAGAACGACATCGCGCTGATACGCCTGGACCGCCCGGTCGCCCAGCAACCCATCAAGATCGCCGAGCAGGCAGGGCCGCCCGGCACACCGACCCGGCTCCTGGGCTTCGGCACCACCGTCGACACCGAGTTCAAGTTCCCGGACCGGCTGCAGGAGCTGAACACCCGCAGGGGCGCCGAGTCCGAGTGTGCGCCCGGCTACGCGGACCGGACCCGGCTGTGCACGATCACCACCGTGCCCAAGGCCATGGCGTGCTTCGGGGACTCCGGCGGACCTCAGGTCACAAAGGGCCGGGACGGCCGCTGGGAGCTGATCGGCGTCACCTCGGGGCCCGGCGCTCCGAAGGTGCCGTGCTCGCAGGGCCCCGGCCTCTACACCAGCGCGCCCGCCTACGCGGGCTGGATCGACAAGACCATGAAGACCAACAGCGCTCCGTCGACTGCGGCCAAGGGCTCCGACCTCGCCGAGACCGGCACGAACGACAACACCACGGCGATCGCCGGCCTGGCCGTCGCGCTGATCGCCGCCGGTGGCGGCACCGCCCTCGCAGTACGCCGCCGCAAGGCCCGCCACGCCGCCTGAGCGAAACCGCCGCAACCCAAAGGCGGCTCCCTCGCCAGGGGGCCGCCGCCCTGCTGCTGCCGGCGCAGCCGTTGACTTGACGCTCGGAGACGCCGACGGCCGTGAACTCGACATGGGCACCCCCATAGACGCGACTCCGGAAGAGAGTGCGGGCGCCTGTTACACCCAGGTCGACAACATCAGCGACGGGGCCCGCTCCCATCGAGACATCCTGGGCACGGCGCTCACCGCTGCCGGCCTGGTCAACTACCCGACAGAGTGGTGGCACTGGTCATACGGAGACCGCTACTGGGCCTTGCAGACCGGAGCGGCAGTCGCCCACTTCGGGCCCATGGAACTCGACTGAGCAGTTCAGCGCCTTGCCGGCTCAGCAGCCGTCCACGTACGCGATCTTCCAAACTGGTGCTCATGATGTCGAGCGGACCGCCGACTGTAGGCTGCGCCGGCAGACGCGACCACACGGGGAACCTCATGGAGCAATCGCCGGCCACGCCGAACCGTCTGGCCAACAGCGGCCTCGGAGCCGTTCCGGCGGTTGTCTGCCTTGCGTACGCGACGCAGGCCGATACCGCCATTGCACGGCTTGCGGCCGGTCTGGCCGTGATCGGGTTCGCTGTCCTGGCGGTGCGGGGCTATCGACTCGGCGTGACATACGAACACTCGCGGCTGGTGATCCATGGCTACCTGCGCACACGGGTAATCGACCGAGAGCGCATCATGGAGATCACGGACTTCCCCGCGGTGAGGTGGACGGCTCGCAACGGACGTAAGCGATGGACCCCTCTCACGGCGTTCATGACGAGCCCAGGCGAAATCTCGGCAACCCGTCTCCACAAGGACCGTGTCATCAGGAAGCTGCGACAGTGGGCGCGACATTAGCGCCCAAGGCCGCCTGCGGCAGCGCTCCGTTCCTGGGCCGTCCGTGGGCCGTCCGAGGGCGATCAACGACGACCTTCGCCACGTCGGAGGCCGGTGGTTCGCCGATCGACGTGGCTTCGGCCAGAGGCTGACGACGGCTGGTGCACCTGCCTCTGGGTTTCGCGACCGGAGCCCGTGTGGCCGCCATGGCTCATTCTTGCGCCGCCGATCGGCTATTGGAGGCGCAGCCGTACCACCAGGCCGGCGTGATCGGACGGCCACAGGCCCGTGGGGGTCCGATCCCTCACCTTGTCTCCGATCAGGCGGGCGGAGACAGCCGAAAGGTGTGTGGGCTGGTAGAAGACGTAGTCGATGCGCGAGTTGAGTTTGGACGGCAGGTTGCGCAGATCGGGGTCCTGAACGGCGGTGAATCCGTCCCTGGGGCCGTGGACGGTCCGCCAGGCGTCGTCGTAGCCGCCGGTGGTGAACGTGCCGTACGGTCCGGTCGCTTCGGTGGGCAGGGCGTTGAAGTCGCCAAGAGCGGTGACGGGATACGGCGACTGTGCCAGCGCGGCGTACAGCTCCTGCCCCTGGGCGTTTCGAATGGCCGGCACCCCTGGCTGCAGGTGTGTGGTGGCCACCCGCACCCGTGCCGGCTTGCCCTTGAGGGCGACGTCCACCGCGGACCAGCCTCTCGGGAAGGTGAAGGTGACTCCGAACGGGGTGGTGATGACGAGCTTCGCGGCATAGAGGTGCGACTGCGCGTTCCTCACCGGGAGTCCGTCCTGTACCAGGATCGCATCCCGGTTCGTGAAACTCGCCTGTTCGGTGGCGCTGATCGGCAGGGTGGTGGTGCCTGTGGTGTCGACCGCGGCGGCCCGATAGTGGAGACCAGCCCTGCGCAGCTCGCGGAGCAGGATGTCCAGGAAGTCGTAAGTGGTGTGGAGGGGACCGCCCAGCGGGCCCTTCTTCCACAGGGCCACCTCCTGCAGGCCGATGACCCCGGGGCGCTCGTTCCTGACCAGGCGCGAGATGGCCCGGGCGCGGGACGGGAAGTCGGTGGCGACCACCTGGTCGTAGGCGATCCCGGCTCGCGCGACGAGCTCCTGCGGAGTCTGTGCAAGGGCCAGAGGCGCGAGGTCGGCGCCCAGATAGATGTTGTACGTGGCGACTTTGAGCTGCCGAGTACCGGCCTCAGCCGGCGCCGCCAGGCCCAGTGCCGCGGCAACCAGCCCCACGACGGCCAGAAGTGCTGCCCATCTGCGTGCCATTCGCTTCTCCTCTCACCGCCCAGGTCAGATCACGCCGTCCGGAGCCTCACACCACCCCGGATCCGCTCATACTGTCCCGAACAGTCCAATAACGACCCGTACTCGCATGATTGCGCGGACGTGAGTGCGAGAGTCCGTCGGTGAGACAGCGCCGCTCAGAATCACTCGTTCTCGTGACAGCAACAGCAGCAACACCGAAGACCACCGCGACCGCAGGGAAAGAGGCCAGCCGGAATACGACCGGAACAGGCAAGAGCGCTGCGCCAGGTGCAGTCAGCAGCGGCGTCGGCGGTAGTGCTCGTCGTTCCCGCGACCTGTCCCGGAAGCAGACGCGGTAGCGGTCATGTTCCCGCTCCCAGGCAGTGTCCCGGGGATCGATGGCGCGGATGTCCCTGTGAGGAACCGGAGCAGGGAGGAGGCTGCTTCAGCTTGAGTCGGTCTGGCCTTTGACGAGATCGGTGTACTCGCCCGGAGTGGGGGCTTGCTCACCGCCGGCCCGCGGCGTGCAGAACGTGGCCGTCCAGCCGTTCTTGATCACCTGAGACTGGTCGGAAGTTGCGACGGCCAACTTGTTCACGCCTGCCTGCCGGTGCCGGGGGCGGGTCTTGATGTCCGTGCGGGCGAGCCGCACTCACCGCACGGGGAAGCCGAAGGAGTACCCCTGCTGCTTCAGCCAGGGCAGGATCTCGCGCAGTGCGGCCAAGGTCTGGGAGCGATCCCCTCCCGCGTCGTGGAAGAGGACGGTCGGCCCGTTGGAGATCTCGCTCTCGACGGTGGCGACCATGGTGTCCACACCGGGACGCTCGAAGTCTTTGGAGTCGACGTTCCAGCCCAACGGTCGCATCCCCCGGGACGCGGCGAGCTGCCGGCTGTACGGGGTGAAAGCACCGCCCGGGGCACGGTAATACTGCGGCCGGACGCCTCCGGACGCCTCGGTGATCATGCGTTCGGCATCCAGGATCTGCTGGGACTGGTACGCCTCGGACTTGGTGTCCATGGCGGTGTCGTGCGAGACCGTGTGGTTGCACAGGCGGTGCCCCGCCGCCACGACCTCCTTGACCAGGTCCGGGTGCGCCTGGGCCTGCGTGCCCACCATGCAGAACGTGGCCTTCACACCGTTGTCCTTCAGCAGTTGCAGCACCTGCGGCGTCCAGACCGGGTCCGGTCCGTCGTCGATGGTGATGTTGACGCCCCGGGCGCCGCGGTCCGAGGCGTGCGCGATGTCCGCCGCCACCTTGGCCACGGTCCGGTCCTGAGGCCGGGCGTCCGGCACCGAGACACGTGCTTGCGGCTGCCGCCCTCCGGCGGTGTCGGCCTGCGCGGTCCACATGGAGGTGGCAGCGGCCACCACTGTCACACCGAGCGCCGCCGCGAGAAGTCGGCCGTGCCATCCCCTTCCCTTGTGCCTTGCCATGTCCACCCGCCCCTTTGCTGTCTCCGCCGATGCCGTGCGCTCATGAAGACATACGAACGCCCTTACAAGATCCCTCTGTTACCGATCGCAGAAGAATCCGCAGAGAACCGGCGACAAACGTAGGAGCCCCGCGACAGATGCAGCGCGCAACGGCAACGAGGGCTGCAGGGCGGGCGGCACCCTCGCTCCGGCCCAGCTGCACGCGGCGGAGATCGCCGCCCTGAAGGAGGCCGTGCCGTCCCTGTTCGTCGACGCCCGCACCGGCTCCTACTGGCTCGGTGGTCATGGGGCAAAGACGCGGTACCGTCTCGCGTCCCGTCAACGAGCGGACTGCGACGGGGTGTTCGTACCGGGGTCATCACCCCGGCAGGAACCGCCGTACTCGACTGCGTACTTGAGAACCCCTGAACGTTCTGCACGTCCCCGACGGCCCCACTGCCACAGAGCCGGGAGCGTTGCGGGTACGGCGGGTGAGCGGGGAGGCTACGCGCATGCGGAAGTGCAGGCGCTCGCGGGGCGGGCGGCGCCGCGGGATGCGCAGAACACCACGCCCGGAGCCATGTGGCATTGATCACAGTGAAAGCGCGGGCAGGGAATACAACTGCACCCTTTCGCCATTTCTGTCGGTCACGGTGCTGTGGTATTGGCCGGAGCAGGTGAAGAACTCATGATGGTCGACCGTTGCCCCGGCCATACGATCACCTCAAGTCGCATCTGCGTGTCTCATTCCGCCGCGACCCCCTTCTTCTCTTTTTTCGGACACCGAAGGGCTCTTGTGAAGATTCGCCCGATTCTTGCCACAGCTGTTGCCGCCGCAGTGACCATGCCTGCTCTCCTGCTGTCGGTCACCCCCGCGTTCGCCGACGACAAGCCGGCAGCGCAGACGCAGGACAAGCCGTCCATCGCGGAGCTGGAAAAGGCCGCCGCCATCGCGAAGGCAGCGTACGAGGACGCCGTAGAGGCCGAGAATGCCGCCGAGGCGGCCTTGAAAGCGGTCCTTTCCGACACCAGTCCTCTGACCGTGGCCGCCAAGGCCGCCGAGGCCACGGCGGCGGAGGCCGCCACCGCGAAGATGGACGCCGACCAGGCGGTGCTCGACGCCCAGGCCGCGGTCGACGCCCTCCCGGAGACGGCCACCGAGGAGGAGAGGACCGCCGCCGCGACCAAGCTCACCGAAGCGAAGGCCGACGCCGAGACCGCCGACGAGGCCAAGGCCGCCGCCGACGCCGAGGTCGTAAAAGCCCTGGACGCGCGGGACGACGAGCGGGTCGCCGCGGCCCGGAAGCTGGACCAGGCGCAGAAGGCCACCAAGGCGGCGCTCGCCGACATGACCGCCGCCGACGAGGCGCTGGCCAAGGCGAAGGAGGAGGGCGGCGAGGACGGTGAGGCATGCGTCCCCGAGACCGAGCTCACCACGGTCGTCACGGGCCTGCCGTCCACCGTCGTCGCCGGCACGAAGGTCAACTTCAATCTCCGGGTGACCAACGGCACCGACAAGACGATGGACGAGGTGCTTCCGTTCGCCTACGTCCACGCGACCGACCGGAGCGGGCTCAACGACATCGACGACCTGGTGCACCTGCAGTGGTCCTCCGCCTCGTCCTCGAAGTGGAAGACCGTCGACAACGAGCACTACATGGACGCCATCAGCCCGCTGAAGGCCGGCGCCCACGCCGACATCAAGATGCGCCTCACGATCGACGCCTCGGCCCCCGCAGGCAACGGCGTCACCTTCGTCGCCGGTGACTACTTCAACGACAACGGCACCTGCGGCGGGAACCCGGACCTCGAGGGCTACGAGTTCCTGATCGCCGCCGCGGGCAGCAAGCCCGGCAAGGTCGACGACGCCAAGCCCAGCACGACCAAGCCGAACACCTCGGACCTCAAGGCGCAGAGCGGCACGTCGGCCCGTCCGGTGAGCGGCAGCCTCGCCGCCACGGGGTCGTCCTCCGCGACGTCGCAGCTTGCCCTCGCGAGCGGCGCGGCCGTAGCGCTCGGCGGGGGCGCGGTGTACCTCGTACGCCGTCGCAAGGCCGGCTCCCACGCCTGACGCATGAGGCGGGGTGCCGATCGGGCACCCCGCCCCACGCGCTGGCCACCCAACGGGCCCGACACCGAGCAGCGGAAGAGCCGCACCGGGAAAAGGGCCGTGACCGCGCTTCCGTGACAGCTGCGACCGTCGTGAGTCGGCGCACGGTGGCGCGGGTACCCCTGCCGGGAGGAGGCTGGGGTGTTGGGGGGTGCAGGCGCCCTCCGTGGGCTCGGGGCAGATCCTCCCGATCGAGGGGACGGCTGCCGGTCATGGGCTGACGTGCCACCTCCGCCACACCCCGGCATCCCAGCCTCACTCGGGTAGCGCTCAGCCCGCAACCTGGTGCAACTCGGTTCAAACCAGTCCGGGTTGTGGTTCCGGTTGCCGCGCCGGCGCGGTCCTCGGTTTCCACAGTGCGTTGGTCCTGACGTAGCCGTAGACCACTGAGGTCATCGCCAGCATGAGAAGTGGTCCGGACACCCATGGATGCCTCGCCATCTCCAGCGGTAGATAGCGATAGGACACCAGGAGCGCGGCGAAGACGGTTGCGCCGCAAGCGACCAGTTGGATCCCTGATCGATCCCAGCCGTGGTCGAGCGAGCGCAGAGCTGCCTCGATCGTGAGCGTGAACACCACGCCGGCAATGAGATCCGCGCCGTAGTGGTAGCCGAATCCCAGTGTTGCGCAGAGCGTAGCCATCAGCCAGAAGGTGCCTGCGAATCGCAGAAGCCGTGGGCCCGTCCGGGAATGGATGAAGATCGCGGTGGCCCACGCTGTGTGCAGGCTGGGCATGCAGTTCCGTGGGGTGATCCCGTCGAACGGCATGTGATGCGGGGTATTGATCGGCGGCGGCGTTTCCGGCCACAGGTTGGCCACCGCCCATTGCTCGCTGGACGGCGTTTCCGACCACAGGCTGACTGTCGCCCAGTGCTCGGCGCCGGTGCCGTAGGCGAAGATCGGTCCGACCACGGGGAAGATCATGTAGATGGCGGGCCCGAGGAGGCCGATCACCAGAAAAGTGCGCACCAGATGATGGCCCGGGAAGCGGCGCTCGACCGCCACGTTGCGCAGTTGATACAGCGCGACGGCGACCGCGGCCACCGCGAGCTGACCGTAGACGATGTCGAGAAAATTGAAGCCGATCGGGCCGGTGGCCGTGACGATCCGGCCCATCAGCCACGACGGGTTGCCCAGCGCGTGATCGGCGGTCGCCACGTACTGGTCGAGCACCGCCGGGCGGGTCTTTGAAGTGATGAGTAGCCAGGTGTCGCCGGTCTTGCGGCCGGCCACCAGCAGCAGGCCCAGCCCGACGCCCTTCAGCAGCAGGACACGTTCCCGGCCGGTACGGCGAGTGACAGCGATGACCGCATAGCCCAGAAGAACCCACAACGCACCGTTGCCGAAGGGGTGGCCGCCGGTCATCTCGGCGCCGACCGCCCACCGGACCACGAAGAAGGCGACGTCGATACCGATCGCGGCAGCAGCCGCGATGAACCGTTGCCGCCAGGTGAGCACCACCATCATCAACGCCATACCGGCGTACAACAGGAAGCCTGATTTGGGGGGGAATATCAGCTCTCGCGCCTGACTGGCGATCGGCCCCGGCAGGCCGTAGCGACGTGCGGCGATCTCCAACGCGATGAGGAATCCGAGGGTCGTGACACCCGCCACGACCCAGAGTCTTATTCGTGGTTGACGCCACACGGAGAACATGGTTCTCCTGTTTATTCGCGAAAAAGCCCGCGATGTTATATGTCTCAATTTTCAGCCGATTTTCTATATTTTGATATAAAGTCAGGGTGGGTTCGCTCGCTACTTTCCAGTCAAGGCTGCTTTCTCCCTCACCAAAAGCAGCCCGCCCGACGGGGGGAAGACGGAAAGATCACACTCCGGGTTCCGCCTCGTTCATGGTGCGGCATGGTATGCGTCGCCCGAACGCGATGAACGACATGCCCGTCGGAGACCTGGACTACGGCAGCGTGGCGTGGGACGCCGACCGTGTCCGCGCCATGGCCGGGGTGATCGCCGATCGCGGGCGCACGCGCGAGTTCCAGCTCGACGTGCCCGTGCTCACTCCCTCGACCGACAACGTCACCGTCTCCCCGAACGCCGCCATGACCGGCCTGGCGGCACCCAGCCGTGGCAGCGCGCCGAACTCGGCACCTGGACCGGCCTGAACGTCGTCGTGGTGGTCCCTGCCGCGGCGCGGGAGGGGAGACGCAGGTCACAGGCGTTCATGTCACATCCTGTCGAGCTGTGCCGTCGTAAGTGTGTAAGCACCGACAACGACAGAGGAGATCACCATGAGTGCCCGTTTGGACGCCTTCAGCAGTCCGACCATCGGCAAGGTCTTCAAGCACATCATTGCGGCAGGCAAGGTGCTCGCGGACTCGACGCTGCCGACCGCGACGCAGGAGCTGGTGAAGCTCCGCGCCAGTCAGATCAACGGGTGCGGCTTCTGCACCGACATGCACAGCAAGGACGCCGCCGCCGCCGGTGAGACCTCTGTACGTCTCAACCTGGTCGCGGCGTGGCGGGAGGCCACGGTCTTCACCGAGGCCGAGCGGGCCGCGCTGGAGCTGGCGGAACAGGGCACCCGCATCGCGGATGCGGCCGGCGGGGTCACGGACGAGGCATGGGCGAACGCTGCCAAGCACTACGACGAGGAGCAGCTGGCCGCGCTGGTGTGCGCGATCGCCCTCATCAACGCCTTCAACCGGGCGAACGTCATCATCCAGCAGCCCGCCGGCGACTACCGGCCCGGCCAGTTCGCATAACCAGGAGTGCCTGGCCACGGACTGCCGGTGCCACCGTGGCTGGGGCATCACACACCCCGGGCGCCCCTCGCCGGGCCCTGGGGTGTTGTTCTGGTCCGCCCGGCGGTCCTTCCGGATCCGTGCCGGATCGAGCAGTGAACGACTTCCTTTGATGGTGGGGCACGACACCCACGCCTGCTCGTCAGCTCCTGCCCCGTCGCCCGGGGCCCGCTCATCGGCCTGGGGCTACCGCGCTCCCCCGCAGCAGGGGCGGAAGCGGTGCCACAAACCTACGATGGCTCGAGAAGGCGCCATCAAGTCGAACCGGCATTCCAGAGGAGGCCGCGATGGTGGAGCACTTTGTCTGGGTGACGACACGCCGCATCAAGCCGGGCGCGTTGGAGGAGTTCGAGAGGGCCTGGCGCCCGGACCAGTACCCGCAGGCGCTGCACCGCGCCTACGCGTACTGGTCCGAGGACGGGCAAGAGATCACCGGGGTGTCGTTCTGGGATACCAAGGAAGCGTGCGACTCCTGGCGGGCCTCCGCGGCGGAGACACAGCGGCGTGCGGCCATGGCCCCTTACATCGTCGAGGAGCGGGAAGGCTTCTACCGCGGCCGCGAACTCGGGATCGGGCACGCCTGAAGCCGCCGCGGTCCTTGTACCCGCGTCCGGGAACGCCGAGCGAGGACGGACAGCACCGGCCCGCCGGCCCCGCGGACACCGACACCGGCCCCCATCGATCCTCCGGGGGCGACAATGGAGCCATGGCCCCATGAACGGTGAACCGAGTTTTGAGGTGGCCCATGAGCACTCTCGAAGAACAGATCGACGTTGATGTTCCGATCGCTGTGGCCTGGGAAAGCCTCCACCAGGTGGAGACCTATCCGAGATTCGTCGAAGGAGTACGCGAGGCTCGCTCGCAGGACGGGCACCGGGCGCACCTGGACGTCGACGCGGGCGGCCGAGCTCAGGAGTTCGAAGCCGAGATCACCGACCGCGGCAAGGAACACCTGATGGAGTGGCAGACCACGAGCGGTCCCGACCTGTCGGGAACCTTCTCACTGCTGCCCATCGACCGGGAGCACACCCGAGTCCAGGCCCGGATCGAGTACGACCCGGGCACCCTCAAGGAGGCGTTCGGCGGGCCGAAGGGATTCGCCCAGGCAACCGCGATCGAACGGCTTGTACGGGACGACCTCGAGCACTTCAAGGAGTTGGTGGAACGGGAACGGTGAGGCGCCCCCACCGATAGGGAATTGGCCTCACGCTTCGCGAGGGAGCAGGACGGCAGTGCGGTCCACGGCCCTCGTGGTATCCGTGCGCTCAGCGCGGCAAACAGCAGGGGGTGCGGTGCTCGCCGCGCCGGTCAGCGGACCGGCTCGGCCGGGTGCCACGGGGCGCCGGGCCGGGTGGGGCGCGCGTCCGCGGCGAGCCTGAGCGCGTACGTCGCCCGGTCGGCGCCGGACAGGGGGCCGAGGTACTCGTGCCCGACCATGTGGCACCAGGCCGGCAGGTCGAGCGGGGCGGCCGGGTCGGTGGCGACGACGTGGACGACCGTGCCCGGCTCGGCGTCTGCGATGCGGGACCGCAGGCGGAGCAGGAGAGTGACGCACAGCAGACCGGTGCCGTCGACGGTGATGTCGGCGGCCGGTACCGAGGAGGCGCTCATCGGGGCAGGGTCTGGGTGACACGCCACAGCCGGCGGGGCAGGTCGCCCTCCTCGAAGGGGTGAACTTCCTGCGACTGCCAGCCGTCGGCGAGGGCATCGACCAGATCGCGGGGGAAGAAGTGCACCGCGAATCCGCCGTGCTCCCAGATGTCATCGCCGTGCCCGGTACCGGCCCCGTAGTGGGCGTCCCCGGTATGGCGGACGGTGTAGACGAAGACGCCGCCCGACCGCAGCACCCGGCGCACCTCGCCGACCAGCGCCTGGATCTCCTTCGTGGACAGGGCCATGCACAGCAGCATGTGCGCGAACACCGCGTCCACCGAGCCGTCCGCCAGCGGCAGCGGCTCGCGTACGTCGTGCACCACGGTGGCGACCCGCTCGGCCACGCCCTGGGCGGCGGCCGCCTCGTGCAACTGCTCCAGGCCGACCGGGCTGAAGTCGGTCGCCTGGACGGTGAAGCCCTCACGGGCGAAGTAGACGGCGTCGCGGCCGTGCCCGGCCCCCAGCTCCAGAACCTTGCGTGCCCCGGCCGCCCGGAACACCCGGGCGGCGTGGACGGCCGGCTCGGACGGCTCCTCGCCGTACATGCCGGGGTGCTCGCCGTATGTCCGCTGCCAGTGCTCCCGCTGAGCTCCGGCGAGCTCCGGCTCGTGCTCCGACATTGCTGACGCCCTTCTCCACCACCCGGTCCCGTGTTGGCCAGCCTAGTCCCGTGACCGGCCATGTTTGCCCGTGCGGAGCGGCTTCCGGCCGACGCGGAAGGGGGTCCCCCCTGGCCCTTAAGGCTTTGGGGGGGGGAGGGCGTGCTGGGCGGTGCGACGGGGCAAAGCCTGCCGGGAGGAGCACTGGATCTGCGCTGAGCCGCCGCAGCGAGCGATCGTCGGGGGCGTAGCTGCCCTCGCGCCGGGGAGCTCGACCTGGCCCCCTGTGGCCGTTCTCCGGTACGTCGGTACGTCGCTCAGGACGCAGGCGGTCGAGGAGCCGACGAGGACGATCCATGGGGCGGTGTCCGCGCTGTCCGACTCGCGATGGCGCCGGATGTGCCGATGTCGAGTGCCTGCCGGGCGAACCGGAGGACGTACGGCAGTGCGGCCCGGGTGAGCGGGCCGGCACCGGCGGCGATGGCTGTGGCTGCGACTACGGGCTCTGCGTATGCGACGGCGCGCTGAAGGACGGCAGGAGTCCACAGTCGGCTCGCGTGCCGCAGGGCGGGCAGGTCGGGAAGCGCAAGGGTCAGGGTCCGGTCGTCGGCGTCGGGGCGCGGCCAGGTGAGTTCGATGCGCATGAAGCGGCCTCCACAGGAGGTTGGGCCCGTTGACTGCGGTGGGCGTTCGGGATGACGGCTCGGAACCGAGCCGGGCACTCATGCCGTCGCCTTCTCACGGCCCGGGACTCGCGCGGGGTGTCGGTCAGCGATCCGCAGCGGCCTCTGCCGGGACCGGGACGCCGGTCTTCTCGGACTTGTCCCAGCAGGGAATTCACAGCGCAGCGGACGTCACCGCCGACTACGCCGAACGGCGCAGTCGGACATGTCCAGAGTTGCCGAAGCAGCCCGGCCTGGTCAAGGTTGCCGGAAAGGTGAGAAATGCCACGGCATCCACGTGTATGCCTCACCTTCGCTACAGAGGGAGAGCGACCATGACTGACAGTTCCCATGCGCATGGCTCAGGGGACACGAAGGTGCAGCATCCCGTCCAGGAGACGCTGGCGCACCCCATGCAGACGGTGACGACGGCCATGGAGAAGGTCCCTGGCGCCGAGAGGGTCAAGGGGTTCGTCGACGGTGTCCTGGACTCCGTCGGGATCGTCTCGCCCCAGACACGACGTGTCGCGGCTTACACCGGTGCCGGGCTGCTCGGCGTGGCCGGTGTGGTCGAGTGGCCAGTGGTCGCGGCGGGCGCCGCCGTGGTGTGGCTCACGCAGCCGCGTCCCAAGGATGTCGCGGCGGCCCGGACAGCCGGCGAGGCCCGCGCCGAAGCATTGCAGGCGAAGCACGCCGCCGGGTCGGCCAAGGCGTCGACCGCCACCGGGAAGGCGAAATCCCGTCCGGGCAAGGCCACGTCGGGGACGGCGAAGACCCGTCCGGGCAAGGCCACGTCGGGAACGGCGAAAACCCGCGCGCCCAAGTCGACAAGCACCTCGGGCACGGCGAAGGCCCGCTCGTCCAAGGGCGCCGCCACGAGCACCTCGCGCACCAAGGCAGGTGGGCGGAAGAAGCCTTGACGCCGGCCTTCCATCCGCTCCGACAACCGTTCCGCCGCCGGCCCGTGCGGCAAGCCCGCGAAGGTGAGACATGCTGCTCCGCTTGCTGACCGGGCTGCCCGCCGTGGTCCTCCAGAACGCCTTGGCTGCCCCCGTCGAGGCCACGCGCCGGATCGCCCCGCCGACCACCGACACGGCCCGGATGGTGGCTGAGCTGGTGAGCGCCGGTGCGCGGGGCGCTGTGAGCGGCGCGGCGGCGGTGTCGGCGACCGCACTGCGGGTCGGCAGGGTCGCCCGCAACGCCGTGACCCCGCACGTCGGTTACTGGCGCGCCGGCTCCCGCATGCACCTCGCACTGCGGCAACATCCGGACTCGCAGGAACCCACCGCGGAGCGGCTCGAGGCCGCCGCCGAGAAAGTGGCCGTCGAGCTGGCCGAGCACCCTGACGTGCTGCTCGCTTACTGGGACGGCGGCCTGGGGCGGCTGGTCATGGAGACCACCGAGGATGCGATCGGCGAGCATGTGGTGGACTGTGTGTCCGAACTTGCCGCCGAACACGGGCTGGTGCACGTCGGTGACCAGACGCTGGAACACGCCCACCCGGGTGCAGCCGGGGGTGTGCGCGCCAATGCTGTCGCCGTTGCGTGCGATGCGGCGGGCATCGCCACCTCCCTCGTGGCACGGACGGTCTCTCTGAAGCCGGTGCCGGAGGTCGTCGTGGCCGCGGTCGTCGTGATGCGTGAGGACTCCCGGGTACGGACGGTGCTGAGCCGCGCGCTGGGCCCGGACATGGCCGATCTGGTGCTCGCCGCGGCCCATGCGGCTGTCTGTGGGGTCGGGCAGTCGCCGAGTCCGCTGCTGCTCGACGCGGCTTTGCGGACCGCGCAGTTGGTGGAATCCGTTGCCCAGCTCGCGACGTTCGACGCCCTGCACGACACGCTGTGCGCTCCGGGCAGGCTGACCGTGGCCGGAGACGACGTCGTACGTCCGCCGCTGCGTTCGTGCCCCGGCGAGCAGTACGCCGACGCCGCGATCAACGGGATGCTGGGCGGCGCCCTTGCCACGCTCCTGTTCACCCGCAACCTCGATGGGGCGGCCGAGACCGTGCTGGCCGGTTCACCCAAGGCTGCGCGCTACGGCCCGGCGGCCTTCACCGCGGCGCTCGGCAGTGCCCTGGCGCGCGAGGACGTGCTGGTCCGCAGCCCGGATCGGCTGCGCCGACTGGAGCTTGTGGACACTGTGGTCCTGCATCCTGAAGCGCTGCGCGGCACTCGGCGCGCGGTGCTCGATGTCCACCCCAGCACGGCGGGCTGGGATCACCGTCGGCTGTGGCGGGAGTCCACCGCAGCCCTGAGTGCGCTCGGGGACGGGGCAGTGCCGTCCGGGGAGGCGGGACTCGGCCTGCGACCGGTGCCCGACGAGTTGGCGTCGCACACGGGACGGTCGGACACGGGACTGATGATCGCGTCGGTGCGCGGCGAAGACGTCGGTACCGTCCTGGTCGGCTGGGAGGTCGACCCGATGGCCGAGGCCGCGTTGGACGCGGCGCGCCGGGCCGGCCTGCACGTTGTTGTGCTGGACGACCACTCGCTCGGCGAGTTCGGGACGCTGGCCGACCAACTCGTCCCTACCGGGATCCCGTTGGCCGAGGTGGTGGCCGGCCTGCAGAGCGACGGGCGGACGGTCCTCACGGTGGCGCGCGTGCCGGACGACCGAGCCGCAGCGGAACGGGCGTCGACCGCGGCCGCCCGCGACGTACTCGATGGGCTGCTCCGCAGTGACATCGCCGTCGCCTTCGCCGACGAGCGCAGCGCTGTCGTCTGGGGCGCGGACATTCTGCCGCTGCGCGGACTGGAGGGGACGTGGCGGTTGCTGTCCGCCGTGCCCGCTGCACGGGCGGCCGCCCGACGGTCCAAGTTCCTCGCCGAGGCGGGCGCCACGCTCTCCGAGCTCCTGGTACTCACCCGCGGAGCCCGGACACAACGCGTCCCCTTCCCCCTCGAACTGCGGATCAGCCCTGTCAACATCGCCACCGCCGTGTCTCTGGTGTCGGGCTGGTTCACCGCGCTGGGTGTCGCCGCCCGTACGGTCCCGCACCCCGGGCCGCGGGTGCCCTGGCACGCTCTGCATCCGGAGGAGGCCATGGCCCGGCTGGCGAGGGCGCCGCGGGCCGCGCCCACCGCATGGGGGGTGGTGCGGACCCGGGCCGGCCACGTCGTGGGCGCCGCAGCCACTCACCCGGCCTTCGCGCCGACGCGGGTCGGCGCACGTCTGGCAGGCGCCGTGTGGGCCGAACTCGACGACCCCTTCACCCCCATCCTGCTGGTCGGTGCCACCGCGTCGGCGCTGCTGGGGTCCGCTGTGGACGCAGTCCTCGTCATCGGCGCCGTCGCGGGGAACGCCTTGGTCGGCGGAGTGCAGAGGCTGCGCGCGGAGCAGGCGCTGTCCGAACTCGTCACCGGGCAACGGCGAACAGCCCGGCGCCTCCCCGACGTGTCAGCAGATGAGGCGTCCCTCGTGGAGGCCGAACGACTGGAGCCCGGCGAGGTGATCGAGCTGCGCACCAATGACGTCGTGCCGGCCGACGCGCGCCTGCTGGAAGTCAGCGGCTTCGAGGTCGACGAGTCCTCGTTGACCGGCGAGTCACTGCCCACCCGCAAACAGGTGGACGCCGTACCGCAGGCGCCCGTCGCCGACCGCAGTTGCATGGTGTTCGAGGGCACCACGGTGGTGGCCGGCCACGCCCGCGCCGTGGTCGTGGGCACCGGCGACCAGACCGAAGCCGGCCGCGCGGCGTCCCTCGCCGCCCGGGTCCCCACCTCGGCAGGAGTCCAGGCACGACTGCACCGGCTGACCCGCCGGGTCCTGCCCCTCACCCTCGCCGGCGGCGCCGCGGTGGCCGGTCTGTCCCTGCTGCGCGGCCGCCCGGTGCGCACCGCGCTCCAGGGCGGGCTGGCAGTCGCGGTGGCCGCCGTCCCCGAAGGCATGCCCTTGGTGGCGACGGTGGCGCAGATGTCCGCGGCGCGGCGGCTCAGCAGGCTGGGTGTCCTGGTCCGCACGCCGCGCAGCCTGGAGGCCCTGGGCCGTGTGGACACCATGTGCTTCGACAAGACCGGGACCCTCACCGAGAACCGGTTGCGGGTCGTCCGCCTGGTCACTGCCGCCGGCGCCGAGCACCCTGCGTCGGGCCCCGAAGCAGAACCGATCCTTCGCATCGCCGCCCGGGCCTGCCCGCGCGTCGCCGAGCAGCCGGGTGTCCACGCCCACGCCACCGACGAGGCCGTCGTGGCAGCCGCCCCGCGCGAGACCGGGTGGACCACCGTGCGGGCCCAGCCCTTCGAGGCGAGCCGGGGCTACGCGGCCGCCGTCGGAAGGGACGACGACGGCGAGGACATGCTGGTCGTCAAGGGGGCGCCTGAAGTCATGCTGCCCTGCTGCCCCGATGCGGATCCGACAGCCGTCGACACGGCGCATGCCCTTGCCGCCCAGGGCCTGCGGCTGCTGGCCGTCGCCCAGCGCCGCCTCTCGGCGGAAGAGGCGGCGGAGGCCCTGGACAAGCCCCTTGAACTGCTGGAACTCATCGGGTTCGTGGCACTGGCCGACACCCCTCGCGCCAGTTCGGCTCCGCTCGTGTCCGGTCTCGGCGAGGTCGGCGTACGACCCGTCATGCTCACCGGCGACCACCCTCAGACCGCCCGTTCCGTGGCGGTCGCTCTGGGCTGGCCATCGGATGTCACGGTCGTCACCGGTGACGAGCTGGCCGCACTCGACCGGGCGGGGCGGGCGCGCCTGCTCCGGGACTGCGGCGTGGTGGCTCGCGTCGCACCCGAGCAGAAGCTGCAGGTGGTCGAGGCGCTCCGGGAGGCGGGACGCGTCGTGGGCATGGTCGGGGACGGCGCCAACGACGCCGCCGCCATCCGAGCCGCCGATGTCGGGGTCGGCATCGCGGCGCGCGGATCGGCCGCCGCACGCAACGCCGCGGACCTCGTGATCACCAACGACGAACTGTCGGTTCTCATCGACGCCATCGGCGAGGGCCGCGCCCTGTGGCGAAGCGTGGCCGACGCGATCAGCATTCTGCTCGGAGGGAACGCCGGCGAGGTCGGCTTCTCCGTACTGGGCACCTTGCTGTCCGGCACGTCGCCGCTGACGACACGTCAACTGCTGCTGGTCAACCTGCTCACCGACATGTTCCCGGCGATGGCGGTCGCGGTCACCCCCCACGATCCGGAATCCACCGGTGAGCCCACCGCAGCCGACGACGCACCCGTGGGCCTGGCCGTCCTCGGCCGGCCACTGACCCGCCAGATCCGCCATCGTGGCCTGATCACCGGAATCGGCGCGGCCATCGCATGGCTGATCGGCAGCCTCACTCCGGGCTCGGCGCGGCGCACCAGCACGATGGCCCTGTGCGGTGTGGTCGGCGCCCAGCTCACCCAGACCGTCGTCGGACGCCGTCACAGCCCACTGGTCCTGGCGACCGTCCTCGGCACCGCTGCCGTGCTCATCGCCCTCGTCCAGACGCCCGTCGTCAGCCACTTCTTCGGGTGCACGCCGCTGGGCCCACTGGCGTGGGCCGGTGTGGCCGTGGCCGTCGGCGCCGCCGCCCTCGGACCCCGCGTACTGCCGCAGGCCGACCGGCTGCTGGCCGACCTCACCTCGCGAGTGCGTCCCGTGGTGCGCCTCGCCCACTGACGACCTGAAGGTGATTCAGCGCGGCGGCGGGAGTCGGCAGCGGCAGTCAGGAGCCACCTGACGACCCTCGCGGCCACGCTCCGGGTCCGCAACGGGTCGAGACCGCCGCCCGGGCCCGGGAGAGCCGGCTCAGGGAATCCGGCCAGTCACCCCGACCAGGAGACCGCTGCCCGGCCGTCGTTGCGGTGCTGACAGCGTTCAGCCCTGCCCGGGGCTGTCCGGGCGTCGGATCACGGGCAGCTCCGCCGCAGGTCAGGCGGGCTGCGTCCGCCCCCGGTCGGCCGGGTGGTCTCGACAGCTGAGCCCTCGCTCCTTCGGTGTTAGCGTCGCGCCCATGTCCAAGACCGAGATCGACGCACTGACCGCCGAGTTCTTCGGCGCCTTTGACAACCGGGGCGGCAAGGCTGCCGACGTGGA
The DNA here is from genome assembly GCF_042801455.1 of Streptomyces sp. NPDC057565. NCBI lineage: Bacteria > Bacillati > Actinomycetota > Actinomycetes > Kitasatosporales > Streptomycetaceae > Streptomyces > Streptomyces sp. NPDC057565. Next base: position 225,690 of record NZ_JBHVFU010000002.1, read on the forward strand.
CCGGATCCGGCGGCTGGTCCTTCCGAGCGGCGTGATCGTCACGACCGCCCCGAAGTTCACGGTCTACACCGTGGACGAGTTCATCGAGCCCCGCCGACGGCTGCTGTCCGACGGCCGACTGGTCGAGTTCTCCGAGTGGGAGACCTCCGAGCGAACCGAGATCGCGGGCGATATCGCGTCGCGGTTCGGCAAATACCGCAAGTCCGGGGTCTTGGACGGTGAGCCGTTCGAGGGTGTCGGGACCAAGACCATCCAGTTCGTCCGCACCGCGGACGGCTGGCGGATCACGGCATTCGCCTGGCACGACCGACCCTGATTCGTCGGGCATCCCGTCGGGGCGGGACGTCCGGCGGAGGGCTGCCCGTCTCCATGCGGTTCGCGGTCGCCAGATCACTCCTTCGAACCGCCGCCGCAACCGCATGAAGACGGGCCGAACCCTCCGAGCGGCAGGAACGGGCCGATCAACTCCCTTCTTTTGTACGGGAGTTCTGTACGCGTCACCTGAGGTCCTTCCGCCGGCCGGCAGACACCACAGGGAAGAGATGCCCCACCTCCTGCCCACAATCGAAGAGGTCCAGCCGACTGCCCTGGAGCTCCCCCTCGCCCGAGGTGCCGGAGGCCGAAGGTCTCACGCGCCGTTCCCCTGCCCGGATTACGGGGTCATCGTGTCCGGTAGGCGTCCATGACGGTTTGGGTGAGGGTGTTCCCGCCGGTGTCGGTCAGCTCCGCGCGCAACGAGACGCCGATCTCCGCGCGCGGGTTGTGGATCGTGACGGCGCCGCCCTCGACCGGGACCGGGGTCCACGAGGCGCCGCCGTCCACGGATACCGAGACGGCAAGCGAGCGCACACGTCCGTCCTCGGCGGCGCCCAGCACCGTGACGGGGATACGGAGTGTCGCGTCCGCCGCAGCGGTGCCGGTCGGGCTGAGCGCGGGCGAGAACCGCACGACGCTCACCGGCACCGGGGCCGGGCCGGTCGTGGTGAGCGAGGTGAAGGTCCACGACGCGGTCACACGCGTGGCGGTGCCGGGCGCACCCTTGCGATTCACCGTGCTGGTGAGCCGGTACTCCGCGCTGCCCGGCGGCACGGTGAACGCGGCTCGTCCGGGGGCGCCGGACTGGGTCCCGACGCGCACGCCGTTGCGGTGAAGAGTGGTCGAGGCCTTGTCGTACTGCGGTGACGACGGCACGTGGCCGTCGCCGTCGGCGAGCAGCGGGACATCGACGGTGACGCGGTCGCCGTCGCGTACGACGCCGGGGCGGCCGGTGAGGTCGGGGCCGAAGACGGCGTTGTCGAAGGTGTGCGTGGTCGTGCCCCCGGCCCGCACCGCGACGCCATTGGCGCTGTAGCGGTTCGGTGCCGCGCCGCGCGTACCGGGGGCTGTGTAGGTGATGTCCCAGGTGCCGCGTTCAGGCGTCACGAGGTAGGTCGCGGTGCCGGGGGTCGCCAGCATCCGGGCGACGCCGACGGTCGGTCCGGCACTCGGTTGCAGGTCGACGGACGCGGTCCCTGCGGTCCCCGGCCGGGCCGCGCCGCGTATCTGCACGGTGGCCAGGTCCTCCGGGGAGGGGTGCCGGGTGAGCCCTGTCAGGGCGCGGGGGCCGGTGAAGGTGTAGCCGAGCGCGTAGCCGACGGTCTCGGTCGTCCAGTACGCGTCGAACCACTGCTTCACCGATCCGGGTTCGCTGTCGGGGCCCAGGTGCGCGACGCGCAGGTTCGGGCTGGAGTTGACCAGGTTGGCGTCCCGGGTGGCGCCGTCGTGCGTGACCTGGACGAACATCGCGCTGTGCAGGAAGCCTGCGGAGCGGTCGGGCGGCCGTACGTCGACGGGGACGGTGGTCCGCGCATCGACGGTGATGGTGGTGTCGCGGTCGAGGTCGAGGCGCGGTTGGACGATCCAGTCCGTCCCGTCCGCTTCGTTACCGGTGGTCAGGGAACTGTCCAGGAGGTACCGGCCCCGGGGCAGGCGCACGGTGGTCGTGCCGGAGGCGTCGTACGGATGGACGGCCTCGTCGGCACCCGGGCCGGAGATTCCGGTGACGTTGGTGGCGTAGTCCCCCGTCCTGTGACCGGTGCGGTCGAGGTGAGTGATCGTCAGGGCGTATGTCGCCGGCTCCGCGGCGAAGGCGGTGGTGTCCCATGCGGGCGTCGCGCTGCCGACCAGGGCCACGGCGAGAGCCACAGTGCGGAGGACGCTCCGGCGGGGTACGGAAGAACTGTTCATGACCTGCACTGCGCTGCCGGGCGCCGGCGTTCCCGTGAGCTGTGTCACGTCGGGTGCAACGGCGCGGCCCAGGGCGGCACGTGTGGCGCACGTCACCGGAACCGGCGCAACGGACGTGGCAGAGCAGAGTGTGGAATCACTCATGAGGAATCGCTTCCGCCGCGGAGACCGCGACGCCTTGGGAGAGCTGTACGACGAGCACGCCCAGGTGCTGTACCGCTATGCCCTGCGGGTGACGGGCGACTGGGCGGAGGCCGAAGACGTCGTCTCGGCGACCTTCCTGGAGGCATGGCGCAGCCGGGAGAAGCTGCGCCCCGACGGGGACAGTCTGCGCCCGTGGCTGCTGGGAATCGCCACCAACATCATGCGCCGCAACGCACGCGCACGCCGACGCCGCGAGATCGCGCTCGCCCGCGTGCCGGAGCGCGGTTCGATTCCGGACTTCGTCGACGATCTCGTCACGCACCTCGCGGATGCCGAGCAACTGCGCGCCGCACACACCGCACTCGCCCGCCTGCGGCGCCGCGACCGAGAGGTCTTCACCCTCGTGGTGTGGGCCGGTCTGGACTACGCGGCCGCAGCCGACGCACTCGGTGTGCCGGTCGGCACCGTCCGGTCACGCCTGTCCCGCGCCCGTACCCGACTGCGTGAGCTCGCCGGCGCCGAAGCCCGCGCCGCGCGTTCGCAGGCCACGCCGGCCGGAGCCGATCGGCCGGCCGCGGCGGAAAGCAGGGAACACTCCGCCGGCCCCGCCAAGCCAGTACCGGGCCACACCCCCATGGCCCGGCCGTTGACCCAGGAGAACCACGGATGAACACCTCCCCCCGGCGCCGTACGCATCACCGGTCCGAGGAGACCGAACGCCTCGGACTCGCCGGCCTGCTGCCCCCGCCGCCGGTCCCCGGCCTGGATCCCGACCGTGAACTGCTGCTGAAGGAAGCACTGCTGCGCAAGGCTGCCCTCGCCGAACCGCCCGGCGTCCTCACCACCCGGGCCTCGCGCCCGCGCCGGCGCCTGATCCGGGTCCTGGCGCCGGCCGTCGCCTGCACCGTGGCGGTCTGCGGCGTCGTGGCCGTGAACCTCGCGGACAAGCCTGGGCGTGGCACCACCGCGGTCACACGTGGCGGCGCCCCCCGCGCACCCGAAGTGACACAACTCCTCGACCGCATCGCACTCGCCGCCGCCGGAAGGAAGCAACCGACGGTCCGTGCCGACCAGTTCGTGTACGTCGAGAGCAAGGTCGCCTACGCCGCGCAGAGCGCCGGAGGAGGCCCCGTGACCATGGCTCCCGTGCACACGCGGCAGGTGTGGTCGTCCGCCGACGGCAGCCGCCCCGGCCTGCTGCGCGAGGGGGGCGGGCCTGACACCCCGCTCGACGCGGACGCACCGGTCCACACCCTCGACGGCCCAGGAGCGACACCCCGGCCGAGCACCTTGGACGAGAGGGGCCCGTCGATCGGCAATCCGACCCACCAGTACGTCGCGTCGCTGCCCACCGACCCTGACGCCCTGCTGAAACTGATCCGGGACGAGACCCGCGGGCAGGGCCAGGACCCGGACCAGCGCGCATTCACCGCGATCGGCGAACTGCTGGCCGAGACCTGGGCACCCCCGCAGGTCAGCGCCGCGCTCTACAAGGCCGCTGCGCGGATCCCCGGGGTCACGGTGATCCATGCGGCCACCGACGCCACGGGACGCGAGGGCGTTGCCGTCGCCCGTACGGCGCACGGGCAGCAGACGCAGTGGGTCTTCGACCGGACCACGTACGCGTTCCTCGGTGAACGCACGGTCCTCACCGAAGCCGGCGACGCCGGCCCGGCCGGGACCGTTGTCGGCACCTCCGCGGTCCTCACCAAGGCCGCAGTCGACCGTGCCGGCGAGACTCCCGCGCCGATGACCGCATAGAGGGCCAGCCATACACATGGGCCGCGCCGGATCGCGGTTCCACCGGGTCCGGCGGCTACCGGCTCCCCTCCGTTCAGCAAGCCGCGAAGACCGCAATGGGCGATTGAGGCGGCCGATGACAGCGGTGCGGGACGGGGAGCCGGTCCCGGCCGGGACACGACCGTGGAATCAGATGGCACCGGCCCGTGTGCGGGCACGGACTGCGCCGTTCGGCGACCTCGTCCCCCAGCGGGTCCGGTCCCGGGCGCCGCCGGCCCCGGGACGACAACGCCCTGTGAGCAAACGCCTCCGAGCCGGGCGGGGCAAAGCTGCTCCGGTCGGCACCTGTGCCAGTGTGAGGTCATGCGTCGTGCGCTGGCCGCCCCTTTCGCGGTCGTGGCCCTGGCCGGTGTCATGCTCGTCCCTTCGTGTGGGGCGGGCAGCGGAGGCGAGGGCCCCGGCCGCCCCGGCATGCAGGGACGGGCGGCGGCAGGGGTCGAGCAATTGACCGTCAAGGTGGCGGAGATCCTGCCCCACGACCCGAAGTCCTTCACCCAGGGCCTGGAGATGACCGGCGGCATGCTCTACGAGAGCACGGGCTTGGCCGGACAGTCCTCGGCCCGGATGGGACCGCCGGGCAAGTCCCCAGTGGCCCGAGCCGAGTTGCCCCCGCCGCTCTTCGGTGAAGGAATCACCGTCATGGGGCCGACGCTGTTGCAGCTCACCTGGCAGAACGGCATCGCGGTCGAACGGGACGCAAGAACGCTGGCCGAGTTGCGCCGGGTCCCCTACCGGGACGAAGGCTGGGGCGTCTGCTACCAGCGCCGACGCGGGCGGCTGGTGACGAGCAACGGCTCCGCCCGACTCGCCTTCCGGGACCCCGGAACACTCCTCAAGACAGGGGAGATCACCGTCACCGCCGATGCGCGGCCTGTGGGACAGCTGAACGAGCTGGAATGCGTCGGCGACATCGTGTACGCCAACATCTGGCCCGAGGACCGGATCGTGCGTATCGACGCCACCACCGGCAGAGTGACCGGAGACATCCAGGTCCCGGCCCTGCTCAGCGCGGCCGAGAGGCGGCACGCAAACGTCCTGAACGGTATTGCTGCTGTTCCCGGAACCGATCAGTTCCTGCTCACCGGCAAGTGGTGGCCCAAGATGTTCCGGGTCGCCTTCGTTCCCAGGTGAACTGCCGCCCGTCATTCCGGCATCACGACGACTGCCGCGGTGAAACCCACACCGGGTACGACCCGGAGCGCGCCCGGGTGCGCACCTGTCCGGGGGCTTACGCGGCGTCGCCGCGCGGACACTTCGACTGAGCGGGCTGCGACGCTTGCGCGTTCCCCGCGCGCGAGACGCCGGACCGGCTGCCGGGGTGGACGGAGCGGGGGGCTGATGCGTGATGATGTTGCCCAGTTCAGTGGGTAGTTGGCCAGAAGAGCCGGTTGGGGGTCCTGCTTGTGAATGATGCGGTCGAGTTGGCGGACATGATCGCGCAGCTGCGCCAGGAGCTGAGCCGGGCGATGTCAGCCGGTGAGGACGCCGACCTGAGGTTCAAGGCGGAGCGGGTGGAGCTGGAGCTGACTGTGGGGGTGGAACGGACCCATGAGCCGGGGGTGAAGGTGAGGTTCTGGGTGTTCGACGCCAGCGCGACGGCGAAGCGGTCGGCCACGGTCACTCAGAAGCTCACGTTGACGTTGCAGCCGGTGCGCACGGACGCGCCGGACCAGATGGCGTTGATCTCCGGGGACGAGCTGCTCGGTGAGGACTGAGGGGGCGGCCGTGAGCGACGGACTGGACCCTCACCGCATCGCGGAGGTCATCGTCACCACCACCGCCGGCGGCGGACGGCGCGGGTCGGGGTACCGGGTCGGCGACACGGCAGTGCTGACCGCGTTCCATGTGGTGGCCGAGGCCGCAGACGTACAGGTGCGTTTCGACGCCGACCGACCGGGGCAGTGGGCCGCAGCCGCGGTGGTGGCCTGGTCGGACACCGGCACCGATGTGGCTGTGCTGACCTTCGCGCCCCAGCCGGGTGCCACTCCCGTGACACCCGCACGGTTCGGGCGTATCGGCGACGACCGTCATGCCGTCATCGGTGTGCATGCAGCGGGATTCCCGCTGTGGAAGCGTCGACGCAGCCCCGATGGGAGGCAGTTCCGGGAACTGCACCAGGCGGACGGAACCGTCGCGGCACTGTCCAACCTGAGGACCGGCACCTTGGAGATCACCGTTCCGGTGGCGGCTGCCGACCCCGACCCCCAGGTGTCGCCCTGGTCGGGGATGTCAGGCGCCGCCGTATGGGCCGGGAGCCACATAGTCGGGGTGGTCGCCGAACACCACCGGTGGGAAGGGATGGGCCGGCTGGCAGCAGCCCGCATCGACCACACCCTGCGCCGGGTCGGTGAGCCACATCGGAGTGAGCTGTCCGAGCTGTTGGTGATCGACGACCCGCAGGCGCTGCCTGACGTGGGTGCCGAGCCGCCCGCTTCGGGCTCTCCGCCGCCGCAGGCGGGCGCGAAGGTCATCGGGCTGCCCGTCACACATGGGCTCGAGTTGTTCAAGGACCGTGCCGAGGTACGCGAGATGATCGGCCGTCACCTCACGGATCCGGCCATCCGTATGGTGACCGTCACGGGCCGACGGGGCATGGGCAAGAGTGCGGTCGCCGCCAAGGTCATGGCGATGCTGGAGCAGGGCGAGTGGCCGGGCCACGCCCAGGCGCCGCTTCCGTCCGGACTCGTCCATCTGAGCACCCGCACGTCCGGTGTCTCCCTGGAACGCCTTTACCTCGACTGCGCCCGCGCGCTCGGCTCCGATCGCGAGACGCGTCTGCTGGGCATCTGGGCCACGAACCGCCCTGTACAGGACAAGATCAGTGAGCTGTTCGCCGCGATGGGGGACCAGCTCTTCATCATCCTGATCGACAATCTCGAGGACCGGCTTCAGGACGACGGCCGACTCGACGACGACGAACTCGCGATCTTCCTCGACTGCCTCTTCCGGGCACGGTCCACGCCACGGCTGCTGGTCACGTCGCAGATTCCGTTGCGGCTCGCACCCGAGTTGCGCCGTTTCGCCGCGGAGGTCGAGCTGTCCGACGGGTTGCCGCCCACCGAGTCCGTCGCGCTGCTGCGCGAACTCGACCACGACGGCAGCCTCGGCGTGGCGCAACTGTCCGACGATCAGCTGCTGCAGGCGGCGGTCCATGTCCACGGGGTTCCGCGCGCGCTGGAGCTGTTGGTGGGCGCCGTGGCCGACGACACGCTGACACTGCCGACGCTGCAGGACGTGCTGGTGGACTTCACCCTGCGCGGCGACGTGGTCGCCGGCCTCGCCGAGGACCGGTACCAGCGGCTCGGCCCTGAAAGCCGCACGGTGTTGAACGTCCTCGCGGTGCTGCGCACGCCCGTGCCACGGGAGGCGATCGAGTGGATCGTGGGCGGTCTCGATCCCGGCCTCGACGTCATGCCGGTCCTGTCCCACCTGCTCCGGATGCGCATGCTGTCGGTGGACCGGGCCAGCCGCACCTTGGCCCTGCACCCGATGGACGCCGACCTCGCGCACGGCGCCATGCCACGGGACGGCGCGCTGGGACGGCAGTCCATGGAGCGGCGGGCGGCCGACTGGTACGCGAGTATCGCCCCGCCCCGCGAGGACTGGCGCGGTCTGGACGACATACAGCCGTACCGACGCGAATTCGACCACCGGGTGCGCGCCGGGGACATGAACGGGGCCGCACTGGTCCTCGCCACCATCAGCGAATGGATGGTCTGGCACGGCTCGGTGCTTGCGGCGAACTCGATGCACCTGACACTGGAGGAACAGTTGACCGACGACCAAGCGCGTCTCGCCCATCTCATCAGCTTCGGGCACGTCCGGTTGGGCGGCGGCCCGTTGGCACACGCGACGGAACTCTTCACCGAGGCGGCCGACCTGGCCGAGCGCCTCGATGACCGCCATGCAATGCAGAACGCCATGTTCGGCCTGGGCGATGCCTACCGTCAGCTGGGCCGCCTCGACGCCGCCATCGGCCCGCTGGCCCGGGCCGGCGATCTGGCGCATGAGAACAACGACGCCGAAGCCGAGGTGCATGCCATCCTGAGCCTCAGCCTCGCCCACAGCACCCTGGGCGACGGGGCGGCGGCCCTTGCCGGTGCCGACCGGCTGCACGAACTCGCCCATACGTCGGGGGACCTGCTTACCGAGGCCCGTTCATGGAACGCCCGCTTCACCGCCCTGCTGACCATGGGCCGCTGGGAGGAGACCATCGCAGCGGGTGACAGGGCCGTGCGCGCCTACCAGGACGCGGGCATCCAGGAAGCCACGGACTACGCGCTGAACGCCAAGGGCGTGGCCATGCTCGCGACGGGGCGGGTGGCGGAAGCTCTGGCATCGCTGGAGGCTGCGCTCCAAGCGGCGTCGGCGATGGAGAATCCGCGCACCGAGGGTGTCTGCCTCTACAACATGGCATGGGCCCACTGGACCGACGGCGGGTACGGACAGGCCGCCGAGACAGCCGAGCGAGCAGCCGCCTCCCTGCAGCTCGCCGGGGCCACGGAAGCCGCCGCGGCGGAGGCGCTCGCCGAGGCGGCCCGCGCCCGGGCGGTGCCCGATCCGCAGGCGGCCGCCGCCGCGCTGGCCCGGGCCGCCGACGGCGTCGGAGGCAATGTCGAGATGGTCCGTCCGGCCTGGCTCATCGAGGAGGCAGGGCGGTTGCGCGGCGAAGCCTGACGCTCGGCCACCCGGGTGCCCTGGTGGTGACGGGTGCCGTGAGCGCCGTGCTCAGGTTCTTGCTCCCGATCGCTGCGGGTGTCATTGATTCCCGAGCTCGGAGCGGGGGACGCGTTCACCTCTCGTCGCCCGCTCCGCAACAGCCCGCTCGCCACTACTCACCGATGCGTACCATCGCGAGCGTGATGTTGTCGGGGCCTCCCGCCTCGATGGCGGCCTTCCACAGCTCGAAAGCGGCCCTGCCGTCGTTGTGCACGCGCAGCAGACTGTCGAGTGCGTCCTCCGTCACCGGGTCGGTCAGCCCGTCGGTGCAGACCAGGTAGCGATCACCTGTGGACAGCGGCGCCGTCGTCACGTGGGGCGTGATGGCGCTGAACCGGCGGGCGCCGCCGAGCGCCTGTGTGACAAGTGATGTGGTGCGCCGGCCCGGCGCCAACGGCGGGCTGTCGTCCACGCTCACCTGGCGGAGTCCGTCCCCGGTCGCGTCGAGCACCCTGCTGTCGCCGACGTTGAAGGCGAGCAGCGACTCCGCCAGCACGACGGCGCCCGCGACCGTGGTCCCCATGGCGACCAGTTCCGGATTGCCGTCGGCGGCTGCGTACACCGCATCATTGCAGGCGTTCAGAGCGTCACGAACGGCTTCCTCGCTGTCCAATGAAGGACCGAACGAAGCGAGTTGGCGGACGACCAGTGCACTGGCCACTTCGCCGGCGGGCTGCCCGCCGATCCCGTCGGCGACCGCGACGACGAGCGGGGTGCCGAGAGGGAACAACAGCGTCTGCGGATTCTCGGTCACGGTGCCGCACAGCGTCCACGGTCCGACAACGAGGCTGTCCTCGTTGTGATCGCGAATGAGCCCGGTGTGGCTCAATGCAGTGACGGCTATGTACGGCATCGAAGGCCCCGCTCTCCGCAACGGCAGGCGCGTCCCGCACCTCCATTGTGGCGCCGTGGGCACGCGGACGCCCGGACCACGCCTTCGCGGCGCCAGACTTACTAGCGGACGAGATAGTATCTTCCGCGATACTATCTCTTCGACTGGATGGTCAGGAGGGACCGCCGTGCACCGCTTCATCGGCCGGGCCCAGGAGCTGCGCATTCTGGAGCGGACGCTCGACGAGGTCCGGGCTGCCGCAGGGTCCGCGAAGCCTGGACAATGCACGCTTCTGCGCGGTCGGCGACGGGTCGGGAAGTCCAGCCTGGTCGAAGAGTTCCTGCAGCGTGCCGCGGTGCCGTATCTGTTCTTCACCGCGGCCGGCGGGTCGGCCGCGGACGAGCTCGCCGAGCTCGCCGATGCGGTGGCGACCTCCACCCTGCCGGAGCGCGGCCTGTACTCCGAAGAAGCACCGACCCAGTGGAACGCGGCCTTCAGACTGCTTGCGGAGATCCTGCCCGAGGACACTCCGAGCGTGATCGTCATCGACGAGGTTCCGTACCTCATGGACCGCGTCGACGCCTTCGAAGGCATGCTGCAGCGAACCTGGGACCGCCTGCTCAGCCGCAAGCCGGTGTTCCTGCTCCTGATCGGTTCCGATCTGTCGATGATGGAGGCGCTCAGCAGCTACGACCGCCCCTTCCATCAGCGCGGACGCGACATGGTGCTGGGGCCGCTCACCCCGGCCGACATCGCCGAGATGCTCGACCTGGACGCCGCCACCGCCTTCGACGCCACGCTGATCACCGGCGGACTCCCGCTGCTCTGCCGGGAGTGGCGCCCGGGGGCCTCCATGTGGGAGTTCCTGACCACCTCGCTGGAGAACCCGACCTCCGCCCTCCTGGTCTCCGCGGAACGCTCACTGGCCGCGGAGTTCCCGCCCCAGGCGATGGGCCGGGAAGTCCTGCGCGCCATCGGTACGGGGGAGCGGACCTTCAGCAACATCGCGCGGGCCGCCGGAGGCATCGCGCACAGCACCCTCAGCCGGGCCGCGGAACTGCTCATCGACAAGCGTGTGGTGGCTGCCGAGCTCCCGCTCTCCCTGCGCCCGTCCAAGGAACGCCGCTATCGGGTGGCGGACCCCTACATGCGGTTCTGGCTGGCCTTCGTCGAACCCCACATGGCGGAGATCGAGCGCCTGCGCGGGGACCTCACGCTCGCCCGGATCAGGGACCACTGGACCACCTGGCGCGGGCGCGCGGTCGAGCCGCTGATCCGCGAGTCGCTCGCACGCGCCCTGCCCGATGACCGGCTGCCCGCCGCACCGGCCATCGGCGGCTACTGGACGCGCAGCAACGACGTCGAGATCGACCTGGTGGGTGCCGACCGGCGGCCCGTCGCCAAACGGCTGCTGTTCCTCGGCTCGATCAAATGGCTGGAGACCTCGCCGTTCGACGGGCACGATCTCGCCGCCCTGCACAGACACCGGGCAGCCGTAACCGATGCTCCTGTGCCGCTCGTCGCGGTCTCGCGCTGCGGAGTCAGCTGTTCGGGGCTGCAGGCCGTCTACGGCCCCGAAGAACTGCTCGCCGCGTGGCGCACGCACCGATGAGCGACGGCGTGCGACCCGCACCCTTCGCGCCGCCCGTGCCCCTACGCGCCACTCAGGACGGTGCACAGCTGCCGCCAGGAGCGTCCTCGGACCGTCCGGAGCAATGCACGACGAGATCGCCCCGCAGAACCGGAGACGCACTGCCGGATACGCCGCGCCGCTGACGCCGGCCCTGCCCGCCCGTGCCTCCACCACGGCGCACTCGCCGGGTGAGGCGTTACGGCCCTCGGCCTCAGGGGCAGGGATCGGACCATGCCCATGCTCGTCGGAACCTCAGGGTGGCAGTACAAGGACTGGCGCGGCGTCCTCTATCCCCCCGGGCACCCGCAGCGGCTGTGGCTGGAGGAGTACGCCCGGCACTTCGCCACCGTGGAGAACAACAACGCCTTCTACCGGCTTCCCACGGCGGAGATCTTCGCCTCCTGGCGGGAGCGGACGCCGGAGGGGTTCGTCATGGCGGTCAAGGCCAGCCGCTACCTGACCCATCTGAAGCGACTGCACGATCCCGAGGAGCCGGTGCTCCGGCTCATGGATCACGCCGAGGGCCTCGGCGACCGCCTGGGACCCGTACTGCTCCAGTTGCCTTCGAACTTCCGTGAGGACATCGGGGCTCTGGACGCCTGCCTGAGCTGCTTTCCCGACCGGGTTCGGGTGGCCGTCGAACTGCGGCACACCTCGTGGTGGGAGGCGGAGCGGGAGCTCAGAGCGGTGCTGGAGCGGTATGGCAGCGCGCTGTGCTGGGCAGATCGTGGGTCCCGCCCGGTGACGCCGCTGTGGCGTACCGCGCCATGGGGGTACGTACGGTTTCACGGCGGCATCGCGGAGCCGCCGCCGCGCTACGGTCGCCAGGCGTTGACGTCCTGGGCCCGTCGCATCGTCGACGCCTGGCCCGACGAGGACGATGTGTATGTGTACTTCAACAACGACCTGGGTGGTGCGGCCGTCGTGGACGCCGTGAAATTCGCCCGCGCAGCGGCCGCGTTGGGCCGGACGGTGAGCCGCACGCCTCCCGGGGCCCTGCCGGAGCAGTCCACGTCCTGAGGGTTTTCCCGCCGGGCTCCGGTGGTTCCGGATGCGGGTCGCGAATTCCCGTACGCGGGGCGCGGCTTGAAGCAGCATGCACCTCGCCCGTCACGATGAGGCGGCCCGCACCGGTGGGACCTTCGCCCGGCGCCCCGGTGCGACCGCATGCCGTTGATTGGCGACCGTGCGGGACCTGGCTGATGATGGAAGTTCAAGGAGCGACGTCCGAAGGCTGGGCCATGGCGGTGTGGCACGTGCGGGACTTCACGCCGGACGATCTCGAATCGGTGGTGCGGCTCGACGCTGAGAGCGCCACGACCGACGAGCCCGCGGTGTTCCGCCTGTCCGAGGTCGTCGCCGCGGTGCAGGCGCAGAATCCCGGTGTCGTCGCGGTAGCGGACGGACATCTCGTGGGCGCGGCGGTGGGGCGGGTGGACGGCGACCGGGCCTGGGTGCTGCGTATCGCCCTGCACCCGGCCTGGCGGAACCTGGGGCTGGGCACGGCGCTGCTCTCCGCACTGGAGCAGCGCCTGCAGAGTGCCGGAGCCAAGATCGTCGCCGCGGTTCTGCCCGAGGAGGAGACGGGCGCCGCTGCGCTGGGCCATTCCGGGTTCCGACAGCATCGGGGGCTGACGTACTTCGAGAAGGTGCAGTCGGTGACCGCCCAGGACTCCGCGATCCTGTCCTCGCTCGGGGCGAAGGTGCCCGCTGCCGGGCTCTGGGAGAAGCTCTCGGGCATGGCGGACGAGAAACGGCTCGTCGAACGTCGACTGGTGCTTCCCCTGGCCAACCCGGAACTTGCTGACGCGCACGGCGTCGAACCACCCCAGGCCGTCGTGCTGTTCGGGCCCCCGGGTACGGGCAAGAGCACGTTCGCCAAGGCTGTGGCAAGTCGGCTCGGCTGGCCGTTCGTCGAGCTCTTCCCCTCCCGGCTCGCGCTGGAGGGCGGGCTCGCGAACGGACTCAGCCGCCGCTTCGAGGAGATCGCACAACTCGACCACGCGCTGGTCTTCATCGACGAGGTGGAGGAAGTCGCCGGCACCCGCAACCTCGCCGACCCCCCGTCCGTCGGCGTGGTCAATGAGCTCCTCAAATCGATCGTGCGGTTCCGCGACCGCGACGGCAGACTCCTCATCTGCGCCACCAATACGGTCGCCGCCCTGGATCCGGCCTTCCTGCGCCATGGCCGATTCGATTACGTCCTGCCCGTCGGGCCGCCCGACCACGAGGCCCGTAAGGCCCTGTGGACCAGCTATATCGCCAAGACCGGAGCCGAAGCCGACACGGCCGTGCTGGCCGAGGCCAGCGAGGGATTCACCCCCGCCGACATCAAGCAGGCCGCCCGCACGGTCGCCCAGGCCGTCTTCGAACGCACCCTCGACACCGGAGAGAGGGCCCAGCCCACCACCGAGGACTTTCTCCACACGATCAGACGCACACGTCCCACCGTCACCACCGACATGGCCCTGGAGTTCGCCGACCACACCATCCGCTACGGCCGCACCTGAAGGCCCGCGCCGGCGGTGATCCTCCTGGCGGGCCCACGGCTGGGCACGCTCTCCGAACGGCTCGGGCAGGGGCTTCCGGATGATCGCGGGAGGCGTACGAAACCGGGTGCCGCAGGAGAACACCCCGTGCTCGGCGAGCCCGGCCGCGGGACGGGTGCGCCCCGGTGTCCGTGGAGGTATACCTAAGGGCTGTCCCGTAATCCCTGGCGGAACAGCCCTTGGCCGCAGCCGAGGTGATCCCTTTTTGCCCGCCCGACCCAGGTGATCTTCTTTATTGCCTTTCGGACACCTTTCCATTCCGTGTGCCCTTATGAACGGCAAAGTTGCGCAGGGTGAAATGCAAAGAGATGGCGCATTCATTCGCCGGTGACATCTGCCACATCGATGTGCGGCAATAGGGTCTCCGAATAGTAGACATCACGGCGCCGACTTAATGAGATATGTCCGACTTGGCGTCACATGCCCCCCACAGGGTGGGCCGAAATCCGAACGACCGGGTGGCCTCGCCCGCTCATTCGGCGTGCAGGGAACCCTGACGACGCAACAGGACTTCTCACGGCCCCGGGAGCGGGACAAGCACGGCCGGACGACCGTGGCAAGGGCCGGACGCCCCTACGAAGCTCGATAGTAATTGGGCGTGTTGCCCCGCCTCGCGGCAGTTCCAAGAATGACGGCCGCACAGCATCTCCACAGCTCAAGCCCAGGACTGCGCCGAGCCTGCCCTACCGGGGGCTCTCCGCGATTACCGAGCGAGGTCACGCATGAGGAAGCACCGCAGGAAGACGTACTACCGGCCGATAGCCATCGCTGTCGTCGCAGCGGGAGCCGTGGGTATCCCCTCTGCGGCCATGGCCTGTCTGAGCTCTCCGGAGGACACAGGCAGCCGGCCCTCCGCCCACTGGACGACCGTGAGCTCCGCGCACCACTGGAAGGCCCCGAGCTCCGCGCACCACTGGACGCCTGGCCCCCGGGGGCAGAAGCCGACTGCGAGTGCGCCCACGAGCCCTGCGGCGTCTGCGAGCACACCGGCGGCACCTGCCCCGACCGCCACCCCCGCATCCGCGGACACGGCCCGCGTGCTGGCGCTCGTCAACAGCGAGCGCGGCAAGGTCGGATGCTCTCCCCTCACCGTCAATGCCAAGCTGACCAAGGCCGCGCAGGACCACAGCAAGGACATGGCCGACCACCGGAACATGTCCCACACGGGCTCCGACGGATCGTCGCCCGGCGACCGGATCACGCGAGCCGGTTACAAGTGGAGTGCCTACGGCGAGAACGTCGCCTACGGCTACTCCACCCCCGAGTCGGTGATGAACGCCTGGATGACCAGCCCGGGCCACAAGCGCAACATCCTCGACTGCACGTACAAGGAAATCGGCATCGGACTCGCGCAGCCCGGCCACTACTGGACGCAGGATTTCGGAACGGCCCGATAGCCGACCAGGAAATCCGGCCACGCCGTGCCCCGGATCTCACGTCCGTGGGGGCGGTGCGCACCCGCAGGTGGGACGGAGCGGCCAAGCTGCTGTTCCTGCCGGACGGGGTGTCCGCGCGTCGTCCGGGGCATCCACGCCGGCTAACGCCGCTGGAGCAGCCCGCTGTCCATCGCCACGACCACCGCGCGCGTGCGGTCGCTGACGTCGAGTTTCGCGAATATGCGCAGGAGATGGGTCTTCACCGTGGCCTCTCCGATGAACAGCCGCCGGCCGATCTCCGCGTTGGACAGTCCGTCGGCGACCGCGTTGAGCACCTCGGACTCGCGTGCAGTGAGTGCTACGGGCACGGGCTGCCGCATCCTGGCCACGAGGCGTTGCGCGACGCGCGGGGCGAGTACGGTCTCGCCCCGGGATGCCGCGTGGATGGCGTCGACGAGTTGTTCGCGCGTGGCGTCCTTGAGCAGATAGCCGGTCGCCCCCGCCTCGACGCCACGCTCGATGTCCGCATCGGTGTCGTACGTGGTCAGGATGAGTACCCGGGTCCGCGCGGAGCCGCCGACGATCTCGGCGGTGGCGCCCACCCCGTCGAGGACGGGCATCCGCAGGTCGAGCAGTGCCACATCCGGGCCGAGCCGCTCGACGAGCCGCACGGCCTCGCGGCCGTCTCCGGCCTCGCCGACGATGTCGATGGTGGGCTCGGAGGCCAGCAGCGCGGCAAGTCCGGCGCGCATCACCGTATGGTCGTCGGCCAGGATGATGCGCAGGGGGATTTCCGGCGTTGTCGCAGTCGTCATCTCACACCTGACCATTCATGGGAATCATCGCGAGGATTCGGGTTCCGTCACCGAGCGAACTGGTAACGGTGAGATCGCCGCCGAATTCGGCGAGGCGCTTGCGCATTCCGTCCAGCCCGAAGCCGTGGGACTCCTCGACCAGGAATCCACGTCCGTCGTCGGTGATCTCCAGCTCGACTCCGGCGGGGTGCCGCGCCAGGACGACGCCCACCGTGGAGGCGGCCGCGTGCTTGCGGATGTTGGCCAAGGACTCCTGGGTGCACCGCAGCAGTGCGACCCGAGTCGGTTGGTCGCACTCGATGTCGGACAGTTCCGCCGTGACGATGAGCCCGGTGTCCTCGGTGAACCGGTCCAAGGTGCGGCGGAGCGTCGCGGCGACCGATCCGTCGGCGATACCGCTGCGGGGGGCCGCGCCGACGAGGACGCGGGCCTCGGCGAGGTTCTCCCGGGCGGTCTGCTCGATGGACTGCAGCTGCTGGGCGCTCCGGTCGATGTCCACGGCGAGCCCGGACCGGGCCGCCTCGGCGAGCACAATGATGGAGGCGAAGCCCTGGGCGAGGGTGTCGTGGATCTCCCGGGCGAGGCGCTCGCGCTCCTCCGCGGCGCCCTGTTGCTGGTACACCTCGGCAAGCTTCAGCTGAGCGGTCTTCAATTCCGCCCTGAGTGCTGCCCGTTCATCCCGCAGTGCCAGGGCCCGTGGCGTCAGGACCGCGATCAGGATGCCCACCGCGTACACGGCGAGCGAGGAGATGGCGTTGGTGGTGAGAACATCGGTGCGCCACCCTTCCCGCAGGGTTCCGCCGACCGTGATCGCCACGGCGCCGAGGCCGGTGTAGACGACTGCGGACCTGAGACTGTCCACGAAGACGACGAACTGCGCGAGCGTCACGG
This sequence comes from Streptomyces sp. NPDC057565, assembly GCF_042801455.1. Lineage (NCBI taxonomy): Bacteria > Bacillati > Actinomycetota > Actinomycetes > Kitasatosporales > Streptomycetaceae > Streptomyces > Streptomyces sp. NPDC057565. The sequence continues at coordinate 242,675 of NZ_JBHVFU010000002.1, forward strand.
TGTAGAACACCCCAAGGCCGTCGCCGAGGTAGGAGAGGCCGCCCAGTGCGACCACCAGGACGCACAGATAACCGTACGGGCGCAGTACGGGGTTGTCGGGGCGGCCGCGCACGAGCGCGTAGCAGAGGGCGAGGACGACCACCAGCGCGGGCATCCCGTACGTCGTCCTCGTGGGGGCGTCGCCCAGGACGGTGATCAAGGTGACGAGGGCGATGAGCGCCCAGGACAGACCCTCCCACCCATGGAGCGCCCATATCCAGAACGGGTCGCCGCGCTGCGGCCGTTGAAGCATGACCGTCAGACTATGTTCTGGAGCGGGAGGGTGGCGGGGGCCTCGGAGTCCGCGGTCCCGGTCCCCGGCCTGGGGCGCAGGGGCCACCAGGCTCGTTCACCGAGAAGCGTCAGGATCGACGGCAGGATCATCATCCTGATGATGATGGCGTCCAGCAGGACGGCCACTGCCAGGCAGAAGCCCATCTGCTTCATCTCGGTGAGGTGCAGGAAGACGAAGGCCGCGAACACCGTGACCATCACTATCGCCGCGCTGGTCACCACCTTGGCCGACCGGGCGATGCCGTCCAGTACCGCCGTACGGGCCGGCATCCCGTTCTCCCTGGCCTCCTTGATCCGGCTGACCACGAACACCTGGTAGTCCATCGACAGTCCGAAGAGGATCACGAAGAGGAAGAGCGGCACCCGCGAGGCGATCGCACCGAGGGAGTCGAAGTCGAGGAGGTTCTCCGCCCAGGTCCCCTGAAAGACCATGACCAGGGCCCCGAGCGCGGCCGCGGCGGACAGCAGGTTGAGGAAAACGCCGATCAGAGCGATCGTCACCGACCGGAAGGCCACCACGGTCATCACGAACGTCAGCAGCAGAAGGAAGCCGATGACCAGCGGCAGCTTGCTGTTCTCGTGTTTCACGTAGTCCTGGCCGCGGGCCACATCACCGCTCACCGCGGTCTCCGCGCCGGGCACACCGCCCACCGTGGCGGGCAGGTACACCTCGCGCAGGTGCTTGAGCGACTCGATCGCCCGGCCGGAGGGTGCGGGGTACGGGACGGCCAGTTCGAGCACGCTGATCCGGCCGTCGGTAGAGGTCCGGACCCTGGGGGGCTCGGCGTTCCGGGCGAACAGCGGGTCCGCCTGGGCCCGTCGCCCCAGTTCCACCAGGGCCTGCTCGACCTGCGGGGCCCGGTCGGGGGTGGAGCGGGTGACGACCTCGTGCCTGACGAGGAGCTCCGGGAACTTCGCGGTCAGCCGATCGTGGACCCGCATGGCGGGGATGTCGCGGGAGAAGGTGTCCTTGCCCGGGTCGATGAGTTTCAGCCCCAGCGCGGGCGCCGCTATGCCGAGCATGACCACTACGGAGACGCACAGGGTGATCGCAGGATGGAGACGCGCGGGGCGCAGCAGGGCGGCGAACACCTTGCCGTTCTCGGGCTTCACCTGCTCCGTACGAACCGGCTCGCCCCGGCTCGCCCGCCGCGCGGCTTTCTTGGCGGCCCGGCGTTCCGTACGGTGGCCGATCTTCACCAGCAGCGCGGGAAGCACGGTCAGGGAGCTGACCACGGCGACCGCCACGACCAGGATCGTGCCCGTCGCCAGCGAGGAGAAGATGACGTCCGTGGCCAGGTAGAGCGTCGCGGTGGAGACGATCACCGCGAGGCCGGAGACCACGATGGCCCGGCCCGCCGTCGCCGACGCGAGCTCCACCAGTGCTTCGGGGCTGAGCCGCCCGCCCGCGCGGGCCCGTTCCTCGCGTTCGCGCTTGAGGTAGAAGAGCGTGTAGTCGACGCCCACCGCGAGACCGAGGAGCAGGATCATGTTGGTCCCGACCCCGGGGTCGGGAAGGACGTGGGAGGCCACCATGGCCAGTCCCATGGTGGCGGCGATCGAGGAGAGCGCCAGCAGCAGTGGCACGCCGGCCATGACGACCGAGCCGAAGACGATCAGCAGGATGACGAGGGTGACCGGCAGCGTGATGCGTTCGGACAGTGCGAGGTCGTCGTCGCGCTGGTCGTTGACGCCCTTGCTGATGGCGGGCGATCCGGTCTCCTCCACGACCAGGTCCGGGTGATCCGCGGCCACCTCTGCCGTCTGTTCGAGGAGCGGGACGACGTTCTTCCTGCCGTCCAGCTCGGGGCCCTTCAGGACCACGGTCACGCGCAGGGCGCTGCCGTCCCTCGAGCGGACCGGAGCCGCCACGCTGTCCACCTCGGACAACTTATCCATCCGGACAGTGAGTTCACGGGCCGCGGAACCGGCCGCCGCCGCGTCCAGAGGGCCGGACCGTGCGCGGATCAGAACGTGCTCGGTGGGCCGGCGCTGGAGGCCGCCCTCGGTCGCCATTGCCTCGGCGCGCCCCGCCTCCCCGACCCGGAAATCCGCGGTGGTCGCCGCGTTGCTCCCCGTCGCGATGCCGGCGCCGAGGCACAGAATGACGAACAGCAACCAACCGGTGATGGCGCTCCACGGGTGCCGGGCGCTCCAAACGGCCATACGTACTGGGCGATTTCTCATACCTCGAATGCTGGTCCGCGGGACGGTGCTCCCGGCAGCCTCGACCGGTTGAACCTCGTGTCCACCAGGCGGTGGACACGAGGGGCCCATGCGTTGCCCGCCATGTCGTCCAGGACGTCGCCGTCGGGGCGTCACTGCGTGCGCGGCTCAGGAACTGCCGCTCGCGTTCTCCTGAAGGATCGCGACGATGTCGACCACGTCGTTCGCGATGGTCAGCACCCCGCTGATGTCGGGCGTCGAGGCGCCGTTCACCCCGATGAAGAACACGTCGTAGTGCCCCTGGCTCGTCTCCAGATACCCGGCCGTCGTCTCCGCGCCCACCGCCAGCCGGTCGTTGAGGAGGTCGCCACCGGCGACGGTGCCTGTCTTCGCGGAGACCTTGCCCCGGGCCGGGCAGTCGCGGCAGTTGTCCGCGAGGCTGCCGTCGACGCCCAGGGTGGGCAGAGCCTCCCGGAAGCGGTCCGCATCGGGAGTGCCCTGCCAGTACGTCAGGATCCGGGCGACGGCGCGGGGCGTGGTGCGGTCGGCCGGGTTGCCGCCACGGCCGTCGGCCAGCTGCACCGCCTTGCGGTCCACCTTCGCCTCGTCCAGGAACTTCGCCAGTGCCGGGAATCCGTCCGGGCACTGATGGCTTCCCGTACTGACGGCCATCAGGCAGATACCGAGGTTCGCCCCGAGGTTGTGACTCACCTTGAGGATGAGGCGGGCGTACTGCTCGAACGGCGGGGACGTGAACCGGGCCACCTCGGGCGCGCCCCGGTAGGAGTCGGGCAGCTTACCGGCCGGATTGGCTCCGACCGCGGCCGCGGTGACCTCGACCCCGGCCCGCTTCAGTGCCTCGATCAAGGCGGTGCGGCCGAAGGCGTTCGGGTCCCGGATCTCGGACACCCGCAGGACCGGGGCGGAACCGGCGGCGATGGTGCCGGAGAGCCGGATGCGGGTGCCGTCGGCGGAGGGCGTCACCGTGATGTCGGCGGGCTTGCCCGCCTCGACGGTTCGGACGGAGGACGTGACGCGGTACGGCGCCACCTTCGGGCGCCAGTCCAACTCGGCCGGCGCGCCCGGCCCTTCGCCGGGGATGGTGAGCAGGTCGATGAGATTGTCGTTGATGATCAACGGCGTCGGCGTCGGGTCGAGTTCCGGGTCGGGACGGAACAGCCGGGCGTCCACGACCACGTCGCCGTCCACCTTGGTGATCCCCGACGCGCGTACCTGCCGGGCCAGTTGGTCGATGCCGGCCAGCGGGTTCTGCGGGGTGAGGGTCGCTCCGGGGATGTCGTCGGCGTAGGTGTGGTCGATGGCGGTGAAGGCGACGGTGCCGTCCGCACGCGTACGGCCGCCGAGGGTCAGGTCGCCCTGCGCGACGAGGTCCAGGTCCCCGGTGAGGGTCGCGCCCCGGCGCTTTCCGACGGCATGGACCGGCGTGACGAAGCGGTGGTCGCTGCCGAGGGCGTGCCAGACGCCGCTGACACCGAACAGTTTGGCCACGGAACCGGGGATGAAGAACTGGTCCGCGTAGCGCGACTGCACCACCTCGCCGGTCTCCGGGTTCTGCTCGAACAGGCCCCACTGGGCGTGCGGGTAGTCGGGCTTGCGCATGATCGAGGAGATGCGCGGGTCGAGCTCGTCCGGGTCCTTCGACGGCATCACCCAGTCCATGCCGAACGCGGCGACGGTGGCGACCAGCAGGAGGCCGAGGAGCGTGAAGACGCGACGTTGCCTCTGGTTCCGGCGTCGATTTCCGGTGACGGCTGATGACATGCGGACTCCGCCGGTGTGTGTGCTGCACGGGGACCGGGAAAGGGGCGCTCTGAGGTTATGACTCGTGGGCGGCGCAGGCTGGTGGAGAGGCGCGGCACGGCGGGCACATCCCTCGGACGGTGGCGGGAGGCGGTGGAGCGGGTGTGTCCGGACGGTCGTGGCACGGAGCGTGTCCGTACCGTCACGGCGAGATGATGGGCGCATGACCAACGATCCGGTGGGGTTCCTGCGCGCCCGCCTCGACGAGGAGGCGGACCTGGCCCGCCGCTGCGACGGTGACGGCTGCGGCGAGTGGACCGCGCTCGGCGGCACCGTCGACTTCTGCCGGATGGATCTCTCCGGGTTCCCGCCCGTCATCGCCCGGCACATCGCCGTGCACGACCCGGCCCGCGTCCTGCGGGAGATCGAGGCCGAGCGGGGTGTCCTCGCCCGCCATGCGTTCAGTCCTGCCGGCGGCGACCCCGAGCTGCCGTGGGACGACCGGGACGACTGTCGGTACGACGGCGAGCTCCGGCCCTGCGACGACGTGCTGGACCTGGCGCTGCCCTACGCCCACCACGCCGACCACCGGCGGGAGTGGCTGCCGCGTCGCATGCGCGACAGCGGCTGAGGGCTGCCACGGGGCTCACCGGCCCAGGAGGGCCGGGAGGTCGGCGATGGAGTCGAGGACGTGGTCCGGGGTACCACTGGCGGAGCGGTGTGCCTCGGGCAGGTATTTGCCTGTTCTGACGAGGACGCCAGTGATGCCGCACCGCTGGGCCGCGAGTACGTCGGTCTCGATGTCGTCGCCCACCATCAGCGCGGCGGACGCGGTGGCCCCGAGGTGGGCCAGAGCGGTGGCGTAGAACGCCTCGGCGGGTTTGCCCGTGATTTCCGCCTCGATCCGGGCGGCCTGTTCCAGCCCCGGGAGGAAGGCCCCGGTGTCGAGAGCGAGACCTTCCGCCGTACGCCAGTACAGGTTGCGGTGCATGGCGATCAGCCGGGCACCGTGCTGGAGGTGGCGGAACGCGGCGTTGAGCGACGCGTAGTCGAACGCGTCGCCCGCGCCTCCCAGGACGACCACGTCCGCGGTGGCGCTCTCCCCCACGTCGACGAGGGTCACGCCCGTCAGGTCCTCGCTCACGTCGCCGCTGTTGAGCAGTGCGCACCGGGCACCCGGGCAGTGGGCGCGCAGGTACGCGGCGGTGACGGCGGGCGCGGTGAGGATGTCGTCCTCGCCGACGGGGAAGCCCGCCGCGGCCAGCTTCGCGGCGATCCGGGCGCGGGTGCGTGAGGTGGTATTGGTGACCAGGGCAAACGGAAGTCCGGCGGTACGCAGCCGCTCCAGGGCCGCCACCGCGCCGGGCAGCGGTTCCCAGTCGATGGTGAGGACCCCGTCGATGTCGATCAGTGCCGCTCCGATCCGTTCCATGGATCGACCGTCGCCGACTTGCGCAGGCGCCGCAAATGGGGTTGCTTCGAAGTAGGTGCGTACGTGCCTCTGTCTCCCCTGGGTCGGAGGTGAACCACCGTGTTGTTCACCGATCGCACGGATGCGGGCAAGCAGCTCGCCGAAGCGCTCCGGCATCTGCAGGGGGAGGAAGCGGGGGAGAGCCCCGTCATTCTGGGGCTGCCCCGGGGCGGGGTGCCGGTCGCCGCGGCGGTGGCGACGGCACTGGGCGCACCTCTCGATGTGATCGTGGTCCGCAAGCTCGGTGTTCCGTACCACCGTGAGCTGGCCTTCGGTGCCATCGGGGAGGGCGGGGTGCGGGTGATCAATGACGACGTCGTGCGCCGCGGAGGGATCAGCCGCGGGGACATCGCGTCGGTGGAGCGTGCCGAGAAGGCGGAGCTCACCCGGCAGGCACGGCAGTTCCGGGGCGACCGGCCGCGGTTGGAGCTGGCCGGCCGTACCGCGATCGTGGTCGACGACGGGGTGGCGACCGGCGCCACGGCCTCGGCCGCCTGCGAGGTCGTACGGGCGCAGGGCGCGGCCCGGGTGGTGCTGGCGGTCCCGGTGGCGCCCGCGGACACGGTCGCCTGGTTGCGTACGCAGGTGGACGAGGTGGTCTGTCTCTCCACGCCTGCGCTCTTCTCGGCCGTCGGCGAGTGGTACCGGGACTTCTCCCAGACGCCCGACGAGGAAGTTCTCGCCCTGTTGAAGGATTAAGGGCTGTCCCGTAATCCCTGGCGGGCGCACGACGACAGCTACGGCACCTCGCTGCGTTGTCGGAACGCCCGAATACGCCCGGTATGAGGACGCTCCTCCGCCTTGCGATGCACCGCATCTGACGCCGCGCGCTGTTCCGCCAGGGATTACGGGACAGCCCTTAGCGGGTGCCAGGCGGACCGGACGGGGCCCCGGGTCCGGGTCCGGTGTCCGGACCCGGCGCACTGCCGCAGTTGCTCAGCCCTGCTTGCCGAACCGCAGCTTCCACGGCGCCACCGCCGACTCGATCTGCACGCGCAGCCCGAGCTTCGACTCGCCGTTCACCCGCTCCTCGAACCGGATCGGGACCTCGACGATCCGCAATCCGCGCCTGACCGTCCGGTAGTTCATCTCCACCTGAAAGGAATATCCATTGCTGCGGACGGTCGGCAGATCGATCGATTTCAGGGTGTCCGCCCGCCATGCCTTGAACCCGGCGGTGGCGTCCTTCACGTGCAGCCGCAGAATCGCATTGACATAGAAATTGGCCCAGACGGAGAGCGCTTTGCGGTGCCATGGCCACTCGGTGGCGAGCGAACCGCCTTCCACATAGCGGGACCCAATGACGACGGCGGCATTCTCGGCGAACAGTTTCTCGACCATGACCGGAACCACCGACGCCGGATGGGAGAGGTCCGCATCCATCTGAATGACAACTTCCGCTTTCTCTGCCAGCGCACGCGTCATTCCGGCCACGTAGGCCCGCCCGAGCCCGTTCTTTTCGGTGCGGTGCAATACCCCGACCAGGCCCGAGGTCTCGGCCGCGAGCCGGTCCGCAACATCCCCCGTACCGTCGGGCGAATTGTCGTCGACCACCAGAATGTGCAGGTTCGGAAGGCGCAGATCCATGAGCAGATCGACGAGGATCGGCAGATTCGTCCGTTCGTTGTAGGTGGGGACGACCACCACAATCCTCGGGGAAGTCTTCTCCACGGCCATTCCCTTGCGCTCTCTCGTGTTCTCGGGGGTTCCCAGACGTTCTCAGACGTTCTCGGGGGTTCTCCGGTTTTCCGCGCCCGATCCGCGCGAGCCTAGCACCCGCCCCGAGTTCCTCTGAATGAGCGAAACAGAATTATCCGGATTTCCCTCCCTCCTTCGCGGCGCCGTGGGTACGCTGACGAGCGGAGCCCCGGAGCTCTATGGACCTCTTCCGTCACCGAATCGGAGTCGCGCCATCAACCACCCGCAGAGTCCGGTCACTTTGAGCGCGGCGGCAGATCCCGGGGACCGTTCCGCACCGGATCCGGGAGGCGGCGCCGGACAACGCATCTCATACCGCCACGGGTTATGGCCCGCGCTGCTGGCACTGGCGATGGGTCTCTGGGGGATTCGTCGCGAGAACACCATGTGGCGCGACGAGTCGGTGACGTACCAGGTCGCGCACCGGAGCCTCTCCGAGATCTGGCACCTGCTCGGCACCGCCGACGCCGTGCACGGCCTCTACTACTTCTTCATGCATGGGCTGTTCGCCCTGGGCGGCGACGGGCTGCTGCTGCTCCGGCTGCCCTCGGTGGTCGCGACGTCCGTGGCCACCCTGCTCGTGGCATCGACCGGGACCCGCCTGGCGGGTCCGCGTGCCGGACTTCTCGCCGGTCTCTCCTTCGCCCTGATCCCCGTCGTCCAGATGTATGCGCAGGAAGGCCGCTCGTACGCCATGGTGTGCGCGCTGGTCGCCCTCGCCACCTGGCTGCTCGTCGGCGCCGTCGACGATCCCTCGCGTCGGCGCCTGAGTGCGTACGGGGTCACCCTCGCCCTCGCCGGATGGCTCCACGAGTTCGCGATCCTGGCCCTGGTGGCACACGGCCTGACGCTGTATCTGTGGCGTCCGCCCCGCCGGGTGCTGCGGTCCTGGGCGGTGGCGGCCGTGCTTCCCGTGGCCGCGGTGGCTCCCCTGACCCTGTTCTCCCTGAGGCAGTCGGGACAGGTGTCCTGGATCGGGTGGCCGCATCCCGAGGAGTGGCTCGTGATCGCGGCCGTCACCCTCCTCGGTCTGCTCTGCGCGGTGTACGGGACGCGGCAGGCGGGCGTGACCGGCCGGCCGCGCGCTGTCCGCCTGGTGCGGCTGGCCCTCCCGTTGCTGATCCTGCCCACGGCCGCGCTGCTCGTCGCGTCCCTCCACGAGCCCATGTACGTGGACCGCTACGTCCTCTACTCCCAGCTCGCCCTGGGCCTGCTCATCGGATTCGCCGTGGACCGGCTGTGGGCCGCCGCCGGACGGACCGCCCGGCTGGCCGCGCCCCGGCCGCGTGCCGTGGTGTTCGGCATCGCGGCCGCCGGTGTGGCCGTCGCCCTCCTCCCCGTGACGCTTCAGATGCGCACCCCCGACAGCCGCAAGGACAACGTCACCGCCCTCGCCGCCCATGCACGGGCCCTGGCGCCGGACGGCGCCGGCGTGCTCTTCCTGCCGTCACGGCGAAGGGAATGGGCTCTCTCCTACCCGGACGACTTCCGGGGCCTGACCGATCTGGCACTTCTGCGGAGCCCCGGCGCCGACAACACCCTCGAGGGCACCGAGGATTCGGCCGACCGGATCCGGGCTCGCCTGCGCGGCTTCGACCGGGTCGTGGCGCTCAGCGACCCGCCGGGGCAGCCGGAGGACGCGCTGCCGGAGGAGGCGGTCAAGCGGGACGTGCTGCGGACGGAGTTCGTCGTATGCCGCCGGGTGCAGGACAAGGGGGGCCAGGTCACGCTGTATGCGCGGCCCGGCAACTGCTGACCTGCGGCGGCGAAGCGCTCGGCCGGGCGATAGTCTGGTGCGAGCAGGGACTGGTGACGGTTGCTGCGCGGCGGTGGGGCCCGCCGTACCCGAACCGCGGCAGCAGTGCCGCCAACGGTCCCTACTTGCGGTGGAACGTGCTCGTGTCCGGGCACCCAGCAGGTAGGAGACATGTGCCCATGGGAGCCCAGCAGCCCCGAGCGACACCCGTGACGGAGGGTCCCGACGGCACCGGGCGCGTCGCGCCCGTACCCGGGCAGCGCACCCGGCAGTCGAAGGGGCAGTGGCCCGTCCTCGGCGTCATCGCCCTCGGCGGCGCCGCCGGAGCGACCGCCCGTTACGGGGCATCGCTGATCTGGGTCACCCCGCCGGGCGGCTTCCCCTGGACGACGCTGGTCGTGAACGTCCTCGGGTGCGCGGTGATCGGCGTGTTCATGGTCCTGATCAGCGACGTATGGGCGGCGCACCGGCTGGTGCGCCCGTTCTTCGGCACGGGGGTGCTGGGCGGGTTCACCACGTTCTCCACGTACGCCGCGGACATCGAACGGCTGGTGGACGGCGGCCGGGCCCGTACCGGCATCGCGTATCTCGGGCTGACGCTGCTGGCGGCCCTCGCCGCGGTGTGGAGTGCGGTGTGGGTGACCCGACGCGTGCTGGCGTGGAGGCAGCCATGACGAGCGAGACGGAGCCGACCGGGGCGGCCGAGCGGGGGCTGCGCCTGACGATTCTGGTCGGGGAGTCCGACGTCTGGCACCACCGCCCCGTCTATGCGGAGATCGTGCATCGGGCGCACCGGGCCGGGCTGGCGGGTGCGAGTGCGTTCCGTGGCATCGAGGGGTTCGGCGCCTCGTCGCGGATCCACACCCAGCGACTGCTGTCGCTGAGCGAGGAGCTGCCGGTGGCGGTCGTGATCGTGGACACCGAGGACCGGATCCGCGCGTTCCTGCCGCTCATCGACGAACTGACCGGGGACGGCGTCGTCGTCCTCGACGCGTGCGAAGTCGTCCGCCGCGGCGACCGGGAGGAGGGCCGGTGACCTGGCTGCTCGTGATCGTCGGCGCTGCGATCGGCGCCCCGCTCCGCTATCTGACCGACCGTGCGGTCCAGGCCCGGCACGACACGGTCTTCCCGTGGGGGACGTTCGTGGTGAACGTGGCGGGATCCCTGCTGCTGGGGCTGCTGACCGGCGCGGTGGCGGCCGGTGCCGCCTCGTCGCAGGTGCAGCTGTTCGTCGGTACGGGGCTGTGCGGGGCGCTGACGACGTATTCGACGTTCGGTTACGAGACGCTGCGGCTGGCCGAGGACGGGGCGAAGTTCTACGCGGCGGCCAATGTCGCGGCGAGCGTGGTGGCGGCGCTGGGCGCGGTGTTCACCGGGGTCGCGGTCGCCGACGCACTCTGGCAGTGACACGCAATCACTCTTCCCGTGTACGCCAACGGGTGTGGCGTCGCCCGCATCCCCGCCACCCGCACCGCCGAGCGGCCACGCGTACGGGCGGTCGGCGCGATCCGCCGATGCACGACAGGGCCGGCGACACGCGGATCAGCGAACGAGCGCTGCGGGTGAGGGACTTCATGATTCCTTCGACCCGGCGATCTTCGGGCGGCGGCGAGCGCCGTCAGCGATATCCGGAACCGGAACGGCAGCCGGAACCAGAACGGCTCGGGACTCCGCCGTGGCTGCCGGAGCAGCGGTCGTTCGTGCGAGTTGAGCGGTTCGAGGAGAACCCTTTCTCGATATGGCGCTTATCGAGGAATTCCGCGCGGCAGCGAAGCGGCGCAGGAATCGCAAGAACGGGCCGATGAAATGCGTGGACGAAGAACTGTCCGGTAATCCCGGATACGAAAAGTGAGCCGTGTCCGACACGGTGGATGGTGAACCGTGTCCGTCACGGGGACCGGGCCGGCACACGGGTGCGGGCCCGGAAAAAGCAACGAGCTGGGGCCCGCACCCGAAGGTGCGGGCCCCAGCTGTGCAAGTGCGTCTCAGCGCGTCAGGCGCCGGAGCGTCTGCAGGATCACGCGGGGGTGATGTTCTCCGCCTGCGGGCCCTTCTGGCCCTGCGTGACGTCGAAGTTCACCTTCTGGCCCTCCTGCAGCTCACGGAAGCCACTCGCGACGATGTTCGAGTAGTGGGCGAAGACGTCAGCGCCGCCACCGTCCTGCTCGATGAAGCCGAAGCCCTTTTCCGCGTTGAACCACTTGACGGTGCCAGTAGCCATGTTTTATCTCCTTCTGGGGCAGTGCCCGGGGACCCGCACTGTGCCGGCCCCGCGTCGCCGCAATGATTACCCCGTCCGGAATGATGATGCCGGAAATACATAAGCGCGCCCATCAGCCGATGGTGGCGACAAGAGCACTTGGAGTTTCGGGAACCACAACTGCAACTGACATCCACGGTAGCACGGTGCAAGCGACCGCGCGCGGCGCGTAATTACACTCCGTCCGAAACGTCATAAACTCTCATCGCGCATTGCATAGAATTCTGTGCTTGCGACAACAGATATGGAGCCCGGCACGGAGCCCCGGCGCCGGGGCCCGGCCTCAGGACCCCGAACCCGCCACCGGCCGGCGCAGCTCCGCGTTGAGGCGCAGGGCCTCTTCGAGCTGGTCCTCCAGGATGACGATGCGACAGGCGGCCTCGATCGGCGTGCCACCGTCGACGAGTTCGCGGGCACGGGCGGCAATGCGCAACTGGTAGCGGGAGTAGCGGCGGTGGCCGCCCTCGGACCGCAGGGGCGTGATCAGGCGCGCTTCGCCGATCGCCCGGAGGAAACCGGGCGTGGCTCCGATCATCTCCGCAGCTCGGCCCATGGTGTACGCGGGGTAGTCGTCGTCATCGAGCCGGTCGGCAGCATGCGGAGGGGTTCCTGGGGGCACTTGCACCTCTTCCGGGCCCGCGACGAGAAGCGACCGAAGGTTTCTCTGACGTCGTTGACCGAAAAAGAAACTCTCATGGTGCGAGCCATCATCTCTATGGTAGCCGCGACAGATTTCCCGGACCGGACAGCGGAGATTACGCGTCGCACCCGAACATGGGTGCGATCCTGGCGCGCGCGGTGGACACACTGACCAGCCGGTCAGTTGATGACGGCGTGATCAATGGTCATAATGTACGAGTAGCCCTTCACGCATCCCCCGTCGTGAAGGGCTACGACTCGTTGCGGCCCCGAACGGGCGGACGCGCGGGCGCACGACGACTTCACGGGCAAGGGACTCCCCTCGTGGTCCCTTGCCCATGTTTTTTCGAGTTAACAGTGACGTAGAGTGTTTACGCAAGCCCACTCCTGACAGCGGAGCAGGATGTTCCGCTATGTCTCGGCCGCCTCCCCACGCCGCGGCCCCCTCATCCGGGTTGGTTACAGTACGAGCCCGTTGACCGGATCCAGGCAGGCGCAGCGTCTCAGGGGCGCGCGTACCGGCGGACGTGAACGTGGGGGCCCCGATGGACAACGGAGAAGAGAGCGCGCCGGAGCTGCGGACGCTGCAGCAGAAGGTCGAATACATGGTGGAGGAGACCTTCCCGGGCCAGAAGATCTCCGGGCGGGTCTTCGCGGACCTGGTCAGGGAACGCGGTGGCTCGCTGTCGCACAGCTACTTTTCCAACATCCTCGCCGGGAAGGTCACCCAGCCGTCCGAGGACATCCTCAAGGCCCTCGGACTGGGCTTCGGCGTCGACTGGCGCTTCTTCAAGGAGGAGTCCGAGGTCGTCGACGACGTCGTCGCCGGACTGCGGTTCCTCGCCAAGCGGCGTACCGGGGAGATCAGCGGGCTCGCCGGACGCGGCCTGGCCGACGACGGTCTGCCGCCGGAACTGCTGCAGTTCGCGCTCTCGCTCCTGGAGGACTCGAAGAACCGGCCCGGCGCCCCCGCCGACGGCGAGGGCAGCGGTTCCGCCACCGACGGCCCTTCGGCGCAGTAGGCCGCCGTGTCCCTGCGCAAGCTGCGGAAGGAGTGCGAGGCCGGGCTCGCCGACCTCCCCATCCCCGCACCGTTCTCGGTCGCCGGCCTGGTGGCCAACATGGAGGCGGCCCGCGGCCGCACCATCGTGCTGCACGAAATGCCCGACCGGCTGGCGCGCGTCAATGCCGCCTGCGGTCTGCGCCTCGCCTCCGGCTCGACCAGCTTCGTGCTCTACCGGCGGCGCCCGACCGCGTACCAGACCCAGCACGTCATCCTGCACGAGCTGTGCCACGAGTGGTTCGACCACGGCACCTCGCTCGACGCGAACCAGCTCCAGCGGCTGCTGCCCGTCTTCGACACGTCCCTGATCTCCCGGGTCGTGGACTCCGGCGTCGCCGACGCACTGCGCGCGGGCGACTCCACCGTCCAGGCCCGCGCCCAGTACGACACGCACGACGAGCGGATCGCCGAGTTCGGCGCCTCGCTCATCCCCCGCATGGCCAGGGACGTGACCAGCGACGACATGGTGGGACGCCTCGCCAATTCGCTGTCGCGCCCGGTCGCGCACCGCCGCCGCGGACTGTTCCGCCGTACGTGACCCCCCTTCCCCCCATCCAGAGGAATCCCGACGTGACCCCGCTCGACCTCGCCGGCTATCTCATAGCCGTCCTGATGACGGCTGTCGCCGTGTGGCGCATGCCGGCCGCCCTGTGGGGCGACGAGGAGGACAAGCGTCGCCGCGCCCTGTGGGGCTGCTACGCCGGATTCGCCGCCGCCCTGTGGACCAAGACCCAGGTGGTGCGGATCGGGCTCAACGACAGCCCGGTCACCGACCTCTCGGTTCTGATCAAGCACTACACGGCGACGATCGCGATCCTGGCGATCCTCAGCTACATCGTCGCCATCTACGGCCAGTACCCCGACGCCGGTGACATCCCGCGGCACGTCCGGTTCGCCCGGGCGGTCCAGCAGGTGGCGGCCAAGGCGTCCGTCGCCACGCTGATCCTGCTGACGGTGCTCTTCTTCACCGTCGTCGACCGTTCCGTGCCGTCGGACCGCTTCGTCGCCGACCATGCGGGCCAGTGGGGCGCCACGCTGTACATGAGCGTGTTCTACCTCTACCTCGGCGCCGCGTCCGCGGTCTGCGCCTACCAGTGGGCGCTGGCCACCGCCGGTGCCGGGCTGCGCCATCTGCGGGTGGGGCTCGCGATGATGACGTTCGCGATGTTCATCGGGGTCGCCTACACGGTCAGCCGCACCCTGTTCCTGTGGGTCAGCGTCGTCGACCAGCCGAGCGCCGCCTTCGCGCTGGAGTTCGACGAGGTCACCGAGGCCGCGCAGGTGGTGCTGTTCGCCTTCTTCGCGGTCGGCGCTTCCGTCCCCGCCCTCAGCAAGGGGCGGCGCCGGGCGAAGCTGTGGCGGGCCCAGACCCGGCTGCACGCGCTCTGGTACGAGTTGATGACGGCGTTCCCCGACCAGCCGTTCGAGCCCCCGGCCTCGCTGCGCCGCGAACTGACCCGGTTCGACACCCCCGCGGATCTCCGGATCGACCGGTGGGCCGCCGATATCGCGGACGCGGTCGAGAAGTTGCGCCACTACGTACCGGACAGCCTGCTCCCGGCCGCCGCGACAGCTGCCGCGGCCGACAGCCCTGCCCCCGAGAAGGCCGGTCCGCTCGCCGACGCGTACTGGATCAAGGCCGCCCTCACCGCGATGAACACCGGTGCTCCCGCCGGGAGCGCCGCGGCGGTCGGCACCCAGCACGCCACCGACCAGGACGGCGAGGTGGCGTGGCTGGTGCAGGTGGCGACGGCCTACCGGACCGTCACCGAGGACCGGGCCCGGGACATATTGGCGGCTTCGGCGGCCATGGAGAGGACGGCATGACGACGACCACCGGTTCGGCCACCGGCTCCGACACGACGACCTCGACCGCCCGCGCGGTCACGGACGCGCTGCAGCCCCGCAACCTCCTGCTGGCCGGCATGCTCGCCATCGGGCTGGCCGCCGCCGGCCACTGGACCGGTCTGCTGTGGGGCCTGCTCGGCGCCCTGTGCGCCGGGATCGTCCCGGCCGGATACATCGAGTGGGAGCGGGGGCGCGGCACCTGGGGCGACCGGCATGTCGTCGACCGTACGAAGCGCGCACCGATCTTCCTCGTCATCCTCGGCTCGATCGGTGCGGGCTCGGTCGTCATGGTCCTCGGGCACGCGCCCACCGGAATCCTGGTGGCGATGCTGGCACTGTGGGCGATGACGGTCGTGCTGCTGGCCGTCAACACCGTCTGGAAGATCTCGGTGGACGCGTCGGTCGCCTCGGCGGTCGTCGCGCTGCTGGCCGCGGTCCACTCGCCGTGGTGGCTGCTCGGGTACGCAATGACGGCCGCCGTGTGCTGGTCACGGGTGGCGCTCGGGTACCACAGCGTCGCCCAGACGGTGGCGGGCTCGGCGCTGGGTGCGGGGACGGCGGCCGCGTTCCTGCTCGTCTGACGGCCACTCGGTTCCGCCGCCGCGCACTGCGCCTGCACGACGCCGTCTCGCGTTTCCGGACCCCGACCCCGGTCCTGGACACCGACGCCCCGCGCTTCGCCACCGTGATGTCCCGGCCCGCCGCCGCCCGTTCGGTCTGACGATTCCGTGACGTGCCCGCACGGCGCCGGGCATGAGCCGGTGCCGCGACCTAGCGTGACGGACATGCGTGTACTGCTCACCGGCGGAGCCGGTTTCATCGGGGGACACATCGCCGGGGCACTGGCGGCGCGGAGACACGAGGTGGTGGTGTTCGACGCGCTGCTGGAATCGGCGCACGGCGTGGGCGCCGCAGGCGGCCGGGACGGGCTGATCCTTGCCGATGTCCGGGACCGGGCGGCGGTGGCCGATGCGCTGCGGGGCGTCGACGCGGTCTGCCATCAGGCCGCGATGGTCGGTCTGGGCAAGGACTTCGCGGACGCCCCGGAGTACGTCGGCTGCAACGACCTCGGGACCGCCGTCCTGCTGGCGGAGATGGCCGCGGCCGGTGTGCGGAATCTGGTGCTCGCCGGGTCGATGGTCGTCTACGGCGAGGGGCGGTACGACTGCCCCCGGCACGGGTGGATCCGGCCCGGGCCGCGGGCCGTGGACGATCTGGCGGCAGGCCGGTTCGAGCCGCGCTGCCCGGACTGCGGGGCGGAGCTGACGCCGGGGCTGGTGGGCGAGGACGCGCCCACCGACCCGCGCAATGTGTACGCGGCGACGAAGCTCGCCCAGGAACATCTGGCCGCCGCGTGGGCGCGGGCGACGGGCGGCCGGGCGGTGGCCCTGCGCTACCACAACGTGTACGGGCCGGGGATGCCGCGCGACACCCCGTACGCGGGGGTCGCCTCCTTCTTCCGCTCCTCGCTGGAGCGGGGCGAGGCGCCGCAGGTCTTCGAGGACGGCGGTCAGCGGCGGGACTTCGTCCATGTACGGGATGTGGCGGCCGCGAACGCGGTGGCGCTGGAGGCCGTGGGAGGACGCGGGGCGGGAAGTTTCGCCGCGTACAACACGGGGAGCGGGGAGCCGCACACGATCGGCGAGATGGCGGCGGCGCTGGCGTCCGCGCACGGTGGTCCGGCCCCGGAGATCACCGGCGGGTACCGGCTCGGCGACGTACGCCATGTGACGGCGGACTCGCGACGGCTGAGGGAGGAACTGGGCTGGCGCCCGGAGGTGGGGTTCGCGGAGGGGATGGAGGAGTTCGCCGGGGCGGCGTTGAGAGGGGCGGTCGCTACCGGTTGACCGGCGGCCGCTTCGGCTCCGGACGGCCCGGCCGGCGTGCCACCGGAAGCGTGACCTCGAAGCAGCAGCCGCCCCTCACATTACGGACCTCCGCCCGGCCCTCGTGCGCCTCCACGATCCCCCGCACGATGGCCAGCCCCAGCCCCGCCCCCGCCGGAGGCGTACGCGCGTGGCTGCCGCGCCAGCCCGTGTCGAAGACCCGCGGCAGATCCTCCTCGGGGATGCCTCCGCAGCCGTCCGTCACCGACAGCACCACCGTGCCGTCTGCGTGCTGCGCGGCCACCGCGACCGTGCCGTCGGCCGGGGTGCGGCGGATCGCGTTGATCAGAAGGTTGCCCAGGACCCGGCTCATCTCCTTGCTGTCGACCTCCACCGGCACCGGGTCGATCCGGTCGCCGACCAGCCGGACCCCGTGCTCCCGCGCCAGCGGGTCCGCCCCTGCGAGGGCGTCGCCGACCAGGTCGTACACGGAGATGCGGGCGGGGGTCAGGGTGAGCGATCCGGCGTGGATCCGGGAGAGTTCGAAGAGGTCGCCGACCATGTCGTTCATCCGCTCCACCTCGGTCCGTATCTGCCGCAGGTAGCGGCCGGAGTCGGCGGCCATGCCGTCCTCCAGCGCCTCGGACATGGCCCGCAGCCCGGCGAGCGGTGTCCTCAGATCGTGCGATATCCAGGCGACGAGTTCGCGACGCGAGGTCTCCAGTGCGCGTTCGCGCTCCCGGGAGCTGTCGAGCTTGGCGCTGGTGGCCGCCAGTTCCCTGGCCAGGGAGGCGAGTTCGGCGGTCGCCTGTTCCTCGGGGGCGGCGAACGTACCGCCGTCGCCGAACGAACGGGCCGCGAGCGTCAGATCCCTGCTTCTGGCCGCCACCCAGCGTCCCAGCAGCACCGCGGTGCCGAGGGACACCACGGCGGCCATCGCGACGACGGTCGTGACGACGGCCAGGTCGTGCGGCGACAGGAACATCGCCCAGGCGACCGCGAGGGTCCCGGCGAGCATCGCGGTCACTGCGACGGCGGCGACGACGGTCAGCGACACCACGAGCGAACGGTGCCGGAACAGCCGCAGGACCAGCGCGCCGAGCAGCCCGGCTGCCGCGGCGCCCAGGAAAGCGAGGAGGGTGATGAGGAGAAGGTCGGTCATGAGCCGTCCGCCGCGCCCCCGGCCGTCGTCCCTTCGGCCGCCGTCCCCCCGGTCAGGTCCAGGCGGTAGCCCACACCCCACACCGTCTGGATGAGCCTCGGACGGCCCGGATCCGTCTCGGCCTTGCCCCGCAGCCGCCGCACATGGACCGTCACCGTCGACAGGTCACCGAAGTCCCAGCCCCAGACCTCCCGCATCAGCTCCTCCCGGGTGAACACCTGGCCGGGGTGGCGCAGAAAGAACGCGAGCAGGTCGAACTCCCGCAAGGTCAGGGACAGTTCATGACCGTCACGGGTCGCGCGACGGGCCGCCGGGTCGAGACGGAGTCCGGCGCCCTCCAGCGGGGACCGGGCAGAGCCCGCGGCGGGCGGCGCGGACCGTCGCAGCACGGAGTCGACGCGCAGCACGAGCTCACGCGGACTGAACGGCTTGGTGACGTAGTCGTCCGCGCCCGTCTCCAGGCCCAGAATGCGGTCGTCCTCATCCCCGCGCGCCGTCAGCATGATGACCGGCACCGGTCCGTGCGCCCGCATCCGGCGGCAGACCTCGAAGCCGTCCATGCCGGGCAGCATCAGATCGAGGACGACCAGGTCGGGCCGGCGCCCGGCGAAGCACTCCAGCGCCGACGGACCGTCACCGGCCCGCCGGACGTCGTAACCCGCCCGGTCCAGATAGCCGACGACCACCTCGGCGACCGTCGGATCGTCGTCGACGACGAGGACATGGCCGCGCGGCCCGCCGGGGGCGGGTCCGGGACCCGGGGGGGCCGGGATGTTCTCCATACGGTCACCTTGGCATCCCGGCCACCGGGTCGGGCACTCGGCGGTCCGCCGAAGGGTCGACGTCCGTCTTCCGTAAGAACCTGAAGCCCGAAATGCCGGTTTTCGCTCCGTAGTGTGAGCGGGGTGACCGACTCCTACTCCGCCCGCTCCCCCCACGCCGACGTGGTCCTCCCCTGTCTGGACGAGGCCGCCGCGCTGCCCCGGGTGCTGGGCCGAATCCCGGACGGCTGGCGCGCCGTCGTCGTCGACAACGGCTCCACCGACGGATCGGCGGAGCTCGCCCGCTCGCTCGGGGCGACCGTCGTACATGAGCCGCGACGCGGCTTCGGCGCCGCGTGCCAAGCCGGACTGCTCGCCGCCGAGGCGGAGTTCGTCTGCTTCTGCGACTGCGACGGTTCCCTCGACCCGGGTCTGCTGCCCGGCTTCGTACGCCGGATCGCCGGCGGCGAGACCGATCTGCTGCTGGGGCGCCGCCGCCCCGAGGGCCGTGGCGCGTGGCCGCTGCACGCCCGTGCCGGGAATCTGGCGCTGGCCCGGATGGTGCGCCGCCGGACGGGGCTGCGCCTGCACGACCTCGGCCCGATGCGGGCGGGGCGCCGGGCGGACCTGCTGGCTCTGGAACTCACCGACCGGCGCAGCGGCTACCCGCTGGAGATGGTGGTGCGTGCGTCGGACGCCGGGCTGCGGGTCTCCGAGACCGATGTCCCGTACCTGCCGCGTACGGGCAGGTCCAAGGTGACCGGCACCTGGCGGGGGACCTGGCATGCGGTGAGGGACATGCGCGCGGTCCTGCACAGGCCGCCGGAACGGACGACCGCGGGGACGGCCCGGCGGGAGGCGTCCCGATGAGCGTGCCCGGACCGACCACCCTCCTCGTCATCGCCAAGGAACCGCTGCCGGGACTCGTCAAAACCCGGCTCACCCCGCCGTTCACCCCCGCCGAGGCGGCGCAGCTCGCCGAGGCAGCGCTCCGGGACACGCTGCGTACGATGCTCTCGCTGCCCGCCCGACGGCGCGTACTCGTGCTCGACGGGCGGCCGGGGCCCTGGCTGCCGGCCGGCGTCGACGTGGTGGCGCAGAGCTCCGGCGGACTCGACGAGCGGCTCGCGGCGGCGTTCGCCGGCTGTACCGGTCCGGCCCTGCTCATCGGCATGGACACTCCGCAGATCACCGCCGCCCATCTGGCCCCCGCGCTCTCCCCGGACGCCTGGGACGACTGCGACGCCTGGTTCGGCCCCGCCGACGACGGCGGTTTCTGGGCACTCGGCCTGGCCGCCCCCGACCCGGCCCTGGTGCGCGGCGTGCCCATGTCCGTCCCGCAGACCGGTGCGGTCCAGCGGCGGCGTCTCGTCGATGCCGGACTGACCGTGCGCGATCTGCCGCGGCTGCGGGACGTGGACACCGCGGCGGACGCCGCGCACGTCGTCGCCGCCGCACCGCAGGGTGAGTTCGCCGCTGCGCTGGCCCGGCTGACCGCGGCGGCGGCCCGATGAGCGGTACGGTTCCGGACCGCGGCGCCACGAGCACGGCAGGTTCCGAACAAGAGGGCCTCGCCCCGTGGTCCACCGGCCCCTACGCCGATGCGCTGCGCAACGGTCACGGCCCGCTCTTCCTCCGTCGTACGGACGGCTGGCTGCTGCCCCTGGACGTCGAGCGCTGGTGTGCGGAGGCCGACGCCGCCGACCTGTCGGCGCTGCGCCGCTGCGAAGGGCCGGTCCTCGACATCGGGTGCGGTCCCGGCCGCCTCGTCGCGGAACTGGCCTCCCGCGGCCATCGCGCTCTCGGCATCGACGTCAGCGCCGCCGCCGTCGCCCACACGCTCCGGATCGGCGGCTCGGCGCTGCACCGTTCCGTCTTCGACCCGCTTCCCGGCGAGGGCCGTTGGGGCACCGTGCTGCTGATCGACGGCAACATCGGCATCGGCGGCGACCCGCACGGTCTCCTGCTGCGCACCGCGGACCTCCTCGCCCCCGGCGGTCTCCTCATCGCGGAGACGTCGCCGCTGGACATCGACGAACGGGTCCAGGTCCGGTTGTACGACGGTCGCCTCGCACGGGAAGGGGCCGGCGAGGAGGACCGGGCCGCCCCCGGGGGCGAGCTCTTCCCCTGGGCCCGGATCGGCACCCCGGCCCTGCTCCGGTACGCGCAGCCGAACGCCTGGCGGGCCGTCGATCAGTGGGTGGCGGACGGCCGCCCCTTCCTCGCCCTGCGCCGCACCCGGAGGGTCCGGACGCCCAGCCAGAACGCCGACACCGCGAACAACGCCGCCGTGATCAGCAGCCAGTTCCCGAGGAACACATCGGGGGAGAGCCCGCTCGCCGGCTTGTAATGGGTCGCGTGCCTGCTGATCAGCGGGAACCACATCAGCAGGAGCAGCCCGGAGAGAAAGGCGGGCACGCGGACGAAGTTGACCAGCCCGGAGCCCGGTCCCAGCACGGCGCGTACGGCCCGGTCCGCAGTCGCGTACACCGGCAGCAGCACGAGGTCGTGCACCAGCGCCGAGCCGACGAACCACACCGCGACACCGAACGTGTCCCCCTCCAGCAGCCGCACACCCGCGTAGCCCGCGAGGGCGAACGTGGCGGCCAGGAGCAGGAGATGCAGCGGCCCTTCCCCGTACCAGCGCCTGAAGACCGCCGCGGACCGCGGGCCATTCGTCTTCCGCATCACAGCTCTCCGAACGTCAGCCGGGTCACCCATTTGGTGTTGAGCACGCCGGGTGCGGCCGGGACGATGATCCGCGCCGGGTAACCGTGGTCGGGCGACAGCGTCTCGCCGTTGACCTCCAGAGCCAGCAGCGAGCGCGGGTCGCGCACCTGGTTGTCGCGGAGCGCGGCCTTCCGGAACGGCCCGCTGCGCTGCACGGACTCCACGAACACCCCCGGCGGCCGGTCCGGATACCCGGCGAGCGCCGCCAGATCCCGCAGCCGCACCCCGCGCCACCACTGGTTCGCGGTCGACCAGCCCTCCACGCACGCGATCGGCAACGCGGCGCTGTACTGCTCCATGGCCAGAAGCTGTTCCCGGGTGAACGCGAGATCTCCGGCGGGTCCGCTGACGGTCAGCCGCCACCGCTCACCCGTGTCGGCCGGGGTGATCCGGACGGACGCGGCCGTCTTGTTGATCTGGAAGCCGTTGGGCCCCGTCCCGGGGTCGGCGACCCCGCGCGGGGTGAGGAGTGCGGTGCTGCGCAGCGCGTCGAAGCTCCGGCCCACCGAGGTGACCAGCAGGAGGAGCGACCCGGCGCCCACCATGGCGAAGGCGCCGCGCCGGGAAATGGTCGGCGTATGGGGGGCGGGGGACGCCAGCTCATCGGTCTCACCCCGCAGTTCACCGCTGCGCAGCACCCGTACGGCGCGCGGGAGCTTCAGCCCGACGTGGGCGACGAACCCGGCGAGGAACACCCACGCACCGTAGAAGTGCAGCGGATAGAACGACCCCGGGAACACGTACTCCAGCTGGATGTTGAGCAGCCCGGTGATGAACTCGAACAGCGCCCCGCCGACGAGCAGCAGCAGCGACACCCGCTCCAGGGCGTGCCCCACCGACCGGGCCGGCGGCAGCGCGAACAGCTTCGGGATCACCGACCACAGCTTCGCCAGCAGCACCGGTACGAGCACGATGCCGCCCGTGACGTGCAGCCCCTGTGTCAGCCGGTACAGCCAGTGCGGTCCGGTCGGCCAGGCGAACAGGTAGAACCCCAGCACCCCCTTGCCCGGCGTCTTGTCGTTGACCGGTGCAAGATCCGGGTTGTACGCGGCGTACGACAGCAGCCCCGTCACGAACACCAGCGTCAGCCCGACGAGGAGGACGAGCCCGAGCACCGCCGTGAACCGGACGCCGCGCACGGGGCTGCGCCAGAACCCGGAGGAGGAGGGCAGCCGGTCCGTGGTCCGGAGCCGGTCGAGAACGGCCGGGACCCGCCCCGTGGACGGTCCGTCGTCCGATGGTCCGGCACGGCCCGTCCCACCGAAGCGGAACAGGAACCGGAACGTCCTCTTGTGACGTCTGTCGCCCATGTCCCGACGCTAAGCCCGGGGCCTCGGGCAGGAGCGCGTACGACTTCTGACGGAACTCTGACGTCACTCCCCATGACCGCCAACCGGGCCAAGATCTGACAGTTCGATGACGCGCCCCGGTGGCACCGCCCGTCACCGCCCCGCCCTGCATAGCGTGCCTGTGTGAAGACCGAGGAGCACGTGAAACACGAGCAGCGCACCGTCGGCCGCAATCACCGCGCCATGGGCCGACGCCTCGACCTGATCGCCGCCACCGCCGGTGTCCTGCTGGTCACCGCCGCCGTGCTGATCGGCCGGGCCATCCAGGACGCCGACGGCAGCCTCTTCGTCCACTGGCCGCCCCTGTTGGCGTCCTGGTACCCGCACACCGGCCCCGGCACCCCGGCCGCCGTGGTCGTCGCCGCGGCCGTCGTCGCGTACGGGCCGGTCCTCGCCGACCGGCTGCCCTGGCGCGGTCTGCTCGCAACCGCGTGGGCCGCCTCCCTCGGCTGGATCTTCTCCCTGGCGATGATCGACGGCTGGGAGCGGGGCATCGCCGAGCGGCTCACCACGAAGCATGAATACCTGCGGGTCATCAGTCGCTTCGACGATATCGGCGCAGCGCTGCGCGGATTCGACACGCACATCCTGATCGGCCCCCCGGGCAACTGGCCCGCCCATGTCGCCGGTCATCCGCCGGGCGCCACGCTCACTTTCGTGCTGCTGGACCGGATCGGGCTGGGTGGTGGCGGCTGGGCCGGTGTCTGGTGCATCGTGCTCGGCGGTTCCGCGGTCGTCGCCGCCCTGATCACGGTGCGCGCCCTCGCCGACGAACGCCTCGCCCGCCGCGCCGCCCCGTTCCTCGTCCTCGCACCGATGGCGGTCTGGACCGGTGCCTCGGCGGACGCCTGGTTCTCCGCGGTCGCCGCGTGGTCGGTCGCCCTCCTCGCCCTGGCGGCAACCCGCCGGACCACCCGGCCGGGCCGTGCCGTCGCGGCCGCCCTCGCCTCCGGCCTCCTCTACGGCCTGACCTGCTATCTCTCGTACGGTCTGACGCTCATCGCGCTCCTGCTCCTCGCCGTCCTTCTCCTCGCCCGTACCGCGCGCCCCCTTCCGCTTCTCCTGCTCGGGGCGCTCGTCGTCCCGGTCGCGTTCACCCTGGCGGGCTTCAACTGGTGGGAGGCGTACCGGCTGTTGGTCGAGCGCTACTACCAGGGGGCCGGTGGGATCCGTCCGTACGCCTACTGGGTCTGGGGGAACCTCGCGGCCACCACGATCGCCGCCGGGCTCGCCACCGTCGCCGGTCTCCGCCGGGCCGCGGCCGGTGCCCCCTCCGCCGTCCGCGCCGTCCGCACCGGCACCACCTGCGCACCGCAGCGCC
This sequence comes from Streptomyces sp. NPDC057565, assembly GCF_042801455.1. Classification (NCBI taxonomy): domain Bacteria; kingdom Bacillati; phylum Actinomycetota; class Actinomycetes; order Kitasatosporales; family Streptomycetaceae; genus Streptomyces; species Streptomyces sp. NPDC057565. Next base: position 266,819 of record NZ_JBHVFU010000002.1, read on the forward strand.
TGAGCCTCCTCGCCGTGGCCGCGTTCCTCGCCCTCCTCGTCGCGGATCTGTCCGGAATGAGCAAGGCCGAGACGGAACGCATCTGGCAGCCGTTCGTCCTCTGGCTGCTGCCCGCCGCCGCCCTGCTTCCCCCGTCCGCCCGCCGGGGCTGGCTGACCGCGCAGGCGGTCGTGGCCCTGCTCGTCAACCACCTGCTCTGGACCGGGTGGTGAAGCCGGGAGGGATGTTGAACCGATCGCGCGCGGGGGTACAGGTTGCCCCGTGCCGACATTCGAGATCACCACCGCAAGCGCCGCCGACATCGACATGCTGGGCGAGTGGGCCCACGCCGAGGGCTGGAATCCGGGCCGCACCGACAGCCACGCCTTCTTCGCCACCGACCCTCGCGGCTTTCTGATCGGCAGACTCGACGGCGAGCCCGTCTCCTCCGTCTCCGTGATCCGTTACGGCTCCGGCTTCGGCTTCCTGGGCTTCTATCTCACCCGCCCGGAACTGCGCGGCCAGGGTTACGGGACCCAGGTCTGGCACGCCGGAATGAACCGGCTCGCCGGGCGCAACGTCGGACTCGACGGCGTCGTCGCCCAGCAGTCCAACTACCGTAAATCCGGCTTCCGTCCGGCGTGGACGAACATGCGCTGGGTCGGGTTGCCGCCGGCGGACATCACCGCACCGCCCGGTGTCTCCCTCGTCGACGCCCGGTCGCTCCCCTTCGACCGGCTGGCCGTCTTCGACCGCCGCTACTTCCCCGCCGAGCGCGACAGTTTCCTGGCCCCGTGGATCGCCGCCCCCATGCGCACCGCTCTCGCCGCCGTGGCCGAAGGGGAGGTGCAGGGCTTCGCCGTGCTGCGCCCGTGCCGTACGTCGTCACGCATCGGCCCGCTGCACGCCACGTCGCCCGAGGTGGCCGCCGCCCTGGTGAGCGCCCTCTCGGCCACTGACCCTGAGACGGAGATCGCCGTCGACGTACCCGACATCAATCCGGCGGCGGTCCGGCTCGCCGAGCAGCTGGGTCTCACCCCGTCGTTCGAGACAGCCCGCATGTACACGGGTCCGTCCCCGGACGTCGACCACAGCGGACTGTTCGGCATCACCAGCCTGGAACTCGGCTGACCGACGGACGCGCCGACCGCCGCCCCCTGGCCCCGGTCCGCCCCCTACCGCCCGAGCCGGTCCAGCACCCGGCCGCGGAGCAGTTCGTACTCCTCGCGCAGCCGTACGATCTCCGCCGGCCGGGGTATCACCGTGCCACCGGTGACGATCTCCTCCGGCCCGAACTGCTCCCGCGTGAGGTCGATCTCCACACCCATGCCCAGCCGGTTCCACCAGTGGAAGTCGGTGCGCTCACCGTCGACCTGGACCTCGCCACGGATCAGCTCGCCGCCCAGCAGATCGTTGAGCACCAGGGCGGTGACCCCGCACTGGTCCCGGGCCGGGTTGTCCGGCGTCCAGTGCGGCCGGTGGTCGGGCGTGGAGGTGTCGGCACCCCAACCGGCGCGGACAGCAGCTTCGATATCGGCGAGCAGCAAGGGCTCCGAGGTCTCCATGACACCGATCCTCGCAGGCCCCACCGACAACGCGGCTGCTACCCGCTCTCCTTACCGATCCGGTTCCGGGTCCGTTTCCGCGAGGCAAGCACCGCGATGTCGTCCTCCGCGCCCGGACCGAACCTCTCCAGCACCTCGTCCAGCAGATCGTCGAGGCTTCCGCCCACCGGCAGGGTCAGTTGCTCCAGCCGGCGCACCGATACGTCGATGTCCTCGTCCCGCCGCTCCACGAGACCGTCGGTGTACATGAACAGCACCGTGTCCGGACCGACCTCCACGGCCGTCGTCGTGTACCCCCCGAACCCGGTGCCGAGCGGCGGCCCCGCCCGTACGTCGCCCACCCGGGTCCCCGCCTCGCCCGGGTCGATGAACACCGGTGGCAGATGCCCCGCACTCGCCACCTCGCACATCCCGCCGAACCGGTCGACGACCGCCAGCAGACATGTCGCCGCCCGGTCCAGGCCCGACCGCTCCACCATCCGGTCGAGGTGTTCCAGGATGCGGTGCGGCGGGAGTTCGTCGTCGGCAAGCAGCCGCAGCAGGGAGCGGTAGTGGCTCATCGCGACCGCCGCCTCCACCCCGTGCCCCATCACATCGCCGATCGCCTTCAGATGGCGTCCGTCCCGCAGCGGGATGACGTCGAACCAGTCACCGCCGACCATCACGCTCCGGTCGGCCGGCAGATAGCGGGTGGCGATCTCGATGTGCGGGTGCGGCGGGCGCGGCTCGGACAGCAGGGAGCGCTGGAGCTCCAGGGCGATGGTGTGTTCGTGGGCGTACCGGCGGGCATGGTCCAGACCGACGGCGGCCCGTCCGGCGAGTTCCCGGGCGACGACGACGTCCTCGTCCGAGAACGCCGGCGAGTCCCCCGCCCGGACCAGGCCGAGGACGCCGAGCGGCCGGCTGCGTACGGCGATCGGCACGATGACCGACGAGTGCATGCCGAGGGCGCGGTAGGCGGCGACCCGCCCCGGACTGGCTGCCGAGCGGCCGAGCAGATCGTCGCCGGTGAGGTTCTGGACGACGGGCTGGTTGGTCGCCAGACAGCGCTGTACGGCCGCGCCGTCCTGGTAGTCGATGTACTCGCCGGTCAGCCCGAACTCCGCCATCTCCTCCCGCAGCCCGGGGACCGCCGCCAGGGCGGCCCGGCGCAGCCGCAGCATGCCGGGGGGCGCGGGGCGTACGGGAGGTGCCACGTCGGGCGGGAAGACCTCGGCCGTCGCGATGTCGGCCAGCGCCGGGACGACGAGGTCGACGAGCTCCGCGCAGGTGGCGTCCATGTCGAGCGTGGTACCGATCCGGGTGACCGCGGAGTCGAGAAGGTTGAGGTGGCGTCGTGCCTGTTCCAGTTCGCGCTGCTCCTTGTCCGACGCCATCACCTCCAGCACGATCCCGGCGACACCCACCACCTGCCCTTCGACCTCCAGCCGGTGGTACGCGCCGTGCCAGTACCGCCGGGTAGTCCCGGACGCCGCGGGTGTGAAGCCGCTGGACGTGATCTCGCGGGGTTTCCCGTCGGCGAGGACCGCCCGCATCATGTCCTCCCGGGCGTCGACGTAGGGCAGGACGTCGGAGACGGTGCGGCCGAGGTGTTCGGCGGCGGGAATGCCGTTGAGCCGTTCGAGGGCCGGGTTCACGTACAGGTAGCGCAGCCGGGTGTCGAGGACGCCCACCCCTGCCACGGTGCCGTCGAGCAGCGCCGCCAGGACTGCGAGGTCGAGCGGTGGCGGGCTGTCGGCGTGCGCATCGGCCTGCAAGGAAACCTCCTGGGGGGGCGGGGCCCGGACCACCCGACTACCCGGTTTTCATCGTCGTCCGCCGTGCCCCGCCCCGCATCCGCACAGCGGCTTCAGTGCACGTGCGGCCCGCCCGTCGTCTCCGGCCTCCCCCGCGGCACCAGTCCCACCGCGACGACCGCACCGGCACCGGCCGCCGCCGCGCAGACCGTGAAGGCGTCGGCGAACCCGCCCACCGCACCCCTTTCGATCCCGGCTGCCGCGACCGTGGAGACGACTGCCACCCCGATCGCGCCGCCCACCTCGTGGAACGTGTTGACCACCCCGGACGCGAGCCCCGCTTCGTGGTGCGCGACCATGCCCAGCGCCGTCGTGGTCGCGGTGACGAAGACCGCGCCGAGCCCGAACGCGGCGACGCAGAGACCGGGCAGCAGCACCCCGTACACACTGCTGTCCGCTCCCAGCCGGGTCAGCGGTACGGAACCGGCGGCGGCGATCACCATCCCGGCGACCGCTGTCCCGCGGCTGCCGGCCGTCCCGACCAGCCGCGACCCCAGATGCGCGCCGAGCCCGACCGCGACGGCCACCGGCAGGAACACCAGCCCGGTCCGCATCGGGGTGAACCCTCGCGCATGCTGCAGATGGACCGACCCGAGGAAGAAGAAGGCGATCAGCAGCGCCGTCGCGACCAGCATCAGGAACGCGCCCGCGAGCACCGGCCGCCGGGTGAACATGCGCAGATCCATCAGCGGCTGCTTCGCCGCCCGCTCGACGCCCGCGAACGTCGCGTACAGGAGCACGGCCCCCGCGACCGGTACGAGAACGGCGGCCGATCCCCACCCGGCGTCCCCTGCCTCGACCAGTCCGTAGATGAGCGCTCCGGTCCCGGCCGTGACCAGGAGCGCGCCGGGCAGATCGAGCCGGGCGGAGGGCTGGGGGGCTCGCACCGGAACGAGTGCGGGTACGGCGGCGAGAAGGGCGATCCCGACGGGCACATTGATGTAGAAGACCCACTGCCACCCGGGACCGCCGGTCAGCGCACCGCCGAGCAGCACCCCGATCGCCGACCCGGTCCCGCCGATCGCCGCCCATACCCCGAGCGCCTTGTTGCGCTCCGCGCCGTGGAACGAGGTGGTGACGAGGGACAGGGCGGCGGGCGACAGCAGCGCCGCCCCCACTCCTTGGGCGACCCGGCCCCCGATCAGCACCGGGGCACCGTCGGCGAGCCCGGTGCCCAGCGAGGCGACGGTGAAGAGGGCCAGCCCCGCAAGGAGGGTGCGGCGCGCGCCGAGGGCGTCGGCAAGCCGGCCGCCGAGCAGCATCAGCCCGCCGAAGCAGAGGGTGTAGGCGGTGACGACCCAGGTCAGGGCGGTGCGGTCGAGGTGCAGGTCGGCGGCCATGTCGGGCAGTGCGACGTTCACGACGGTGACGTCGAGGACGAGCATGAACTGCGCGACGCAGACGAGGGCGAGCGTCGCCCAGCGACGCGGGTGGGCGGTCTGATGCTCGGGCGGATGCTGTACGTGCGTCTCAGGCGGACTCATGAACTGAACTGTACGGATCAGTTCACATGAACTCAACTGTTCAGTTCAGCTGACTGTTAGCCTTGCCTCATGACCACGCAGAGCAGCCGCCGGGGGAACGCGAAGCAGCCCCCCGGCGGACCGCGCGCCGAGGCCAAGCGGCGGGCCATCGTCGGGGCCGCCCGTGAGGCGTTCCTGCGGGAGGGGTTCGGCGTCGGGATGGACGCCATCGCCGCCGAGGCGGGCGTGTCGAAGGTGACCGTCTACAACCACTTCGGCAGCAAGGAAGCCCTGTTCACAGCCGTCATCGCGGGCGCACTGGACGAGCCCCTGGGCGGCCCTTCGGCCGCCGCACTGGCCGGACTCGCCGACGCCGACGACCTGCGCACCGCCTTCGTCGAGGCGGCCCGCACCTGGGTGGCCGCCGTCCGCGACAACGCCGACGTCATCGCCCTGCGCAACCTCGTCGCCGCCGAACTGCACCGCTTCCCGAAGCTGGCGGACGCCTGGCAGGGCCACGGCCCCGAGGGCCACCACCCCGCTGTGGCCGACGCCCTGCGCGCCCTCGCCGACCGCGGCCGCCTGACCATCCCGGACCTGGAGACGGCGATCATTCAGCTGTACGCGCTGCTGGTCTTCCCGCACCTGGTCTTCAGCTCGTACGGCACGGCCATCGACGACCGGGGCACGGACCGCCTGATCACCAGCGGCGTCGACATGTTCCTGGGCCACTACGCCCCGGCGGGGCCCACCGGCTGAATCTCCGCACTTCCGCGTGGACACGCGGCGCGGTCCCGTTCGCCGGCCGCGCGTTCCACAAGTGCGGCGGCGCACCGGGGCAGACGTGGAAGCCACAGGTCCGGTGCACCCGTTGCGTGTTGACCAGTGCACCCGGCCCGGGCCCGCGGCCGTACGTGTACGGGGTGAGGTCCACGCAGTACGTCACGACCGGCGCCCGGCGGTGGCGTCACCCCTGCCGAGCAGCCCGTCGTGGTCCAGCGTGCCGTCCGACGACGGTGCGACCGGCGGGAGGCGGAGGGCGGCATCGACCGGCGCCGGGAGCGCGGACAGGCCCAGCAGTCCCCTCACCAGGCCGGCCGTCATCGTGTGCCATGCCGATGCCCGGCGGAGCATCGCATGGTCGCCGGCGCGGATCGTCACCGGACAGGAGCGGGCGCCGGCCCGGCGGGCGCGGGTGGCGAGGGCCCGGGAGGCCTGGGGGCTCGTCACGCGGTCGCGGGTGCTGTGCAGCAACACGATGTCCCGGTCGGCGAGTTGGGTGACCGGATCACCGGGCGGACACCACGGCGCGAGGCCGACCACTCCTCGTACCAGGGGATGCCCGGCCGCACGAAGGGCGGCTCGGGCTCCCATCGAGTGCCCGACGAGCACGACCGGCACCTCGCCGAACTCGCGCCGCACGCCGTCCAGCGCTCGTACGGCATCGTGCAGGGCGTCCTCCCGGGACCCGTTCCACCCGAGGTGTCCGTACCGCACGCGCCGTACCGCCACATCGACGGGCTCGTCCCGGGTCGCCCGGATCACGGCCCGCGCGAACGGCCGCATGCGCAGGGCCGGGAGGTTCAACGGCCTTGGCGGGGGCGGCCCCAGACCCGTCTCCCGCCCGCCGTGCAGGAGGAGTACCGCAGCCGCCACAGGTGGTCGCCGATCCGCCATACCCACCTCCTGCTCGCGGAAGCCACCACCGTAGCGAGCATGCTGTACCGGAACATCGCCGAACGCCGCACATCCGTCGCACACAAGGGGACCGCCATGGGATCGTCACCACAAGTCGGCCAGCCCGTCCAGGACTTCACACTGCCGGGCGGAACGCTCGCCGGAGACACGTTCGAACGCCGCGACTACACGCTCTCGGACGCCCGGGGCCGTACCGTCGTCCTCGCCTTCTACCCCGGCGACAACACGACTGTCTGCACCAAGCAGCTCTGCTCGTACTCCTCCGGCATGGAGACCTTCACCGGTCTCGACGCGGAGGTCTGGGGAATCAGTCCACAGGGTGTGGACAGTCACGAGTCGTTCGCCCGCACCTACGGTCTGCGGATGCCGCTGCTCGCGGACACCGGGCGGGAGATCGCCCGGGCATACGGGATCACGGCGCCCGGGATCGGGGTGCGCCGAGCCGTGTTCCTGATCGGGCCGGACGGCGTGCTGCGGTGGAAGCACGTCGCGGTCCTCGGAGCCACCTTCCAGTCGCTGGACACGCTCGCCGACCACATCTCCGGCATCAAGAACGAGTAAAAGATTGCCGGACCCCGGCAATGTCACGGCCCGAGCGTGTATGGCATCATCCAGCCAGCTCGACGGACACATCCGGGGGATTTCCCAGATCGGGAAAGGGGATCACATGACCTTGTTTCTCGGTCTGGGCATTGCGGGGGTCGTGCTCCTCGCCCTCTCCCTGATCTTCGACGGAATCCTCGAAGGGCTCTTCGGGGGCGTACTCGACGGACTCTTCGACGGACTCCTGTCCCTCCCCGTCATTGCCGGATTCCTCTCGATGCTCGGCTTCGGCGGCGCGATCGTGCTCGGCACCACGGGTGCCGGTACGGTCGCCGCGACCGCGGCCGGGCTGTTCGCCGGACTGGTCGCGGCATGGCTGACCTGGAAGTTCAGCCGCGCCCTGATGCGCGACCAGACCGCCGCAACACCACGGGGCGACGATCTCGTCGGCACGTCCGGGTCCGTCGTCACGGCCATCCCGGCCGACGGGTACGGCGAGGTCCTGCTGCGGCTCGCGGGCCAGCCCGTGAAACTCGCGGCGAAGAGCCCGGTGCCGGTCGAGCGCGGCACCGAGATCTGGGTGGAGGCCGCACTCTCGACCACCTCGGTCGCGGTCCGCCCCGTCGAGCGCTGACCACCTACTGAACCAAGCTGCCGTCCCCGATCGGGAGGCAGGGGGGACCTCTTATGAGTCCAGTTGTGACCGCCGTCGTCGGAGTCGTCGTACTCCTCGTACTCCTCGGCCTCGTGGTGATCACCCGCTACAAGGTCGCCGGGCCCAGCGAGGCCTTCATCATCACGGGACGGCGCGGCAAGAAGTCGACCGACCCGGTGACCGGACGCACCAGCATCGACAACAGCGGGCAGAAGGTCGTCGTCGGCGGCGGCGTCTTCGTCGTCCCGTTCGTGCAGCAGAAGTTCACCCTGGACCTCTCCAGCCGGCACATCCCGGTCGCCGTGCGCGGGGCCGTCACCCTGCGCGGTGTGAAGTCCCACCTCGAAGGCGTCGCGATCGTCAAGGTCGGGGGCAACGAGGACGCGATCCGGGCCGCCGCCCAGCGGTTCCTGCAGCAGCAGGACGGCATCGTCGGCTTCACCCAGGAGGTGCTCTCGGGCGCCCTGCGCGCCATCGTCGGCCGGATGTCGGTCGAGGACATCATCCGCGACCGCGCCGCGTTCGCCGGCCAGGTCGCGGAGGAGGCCGAGGCCAGCCTCTCCGGCCAGGGCCTGATCCTGGACGCCTTCCAGATCCAGGACATCACCACCGAGGGCTCCTACCTCGAAGACCTCGGCCGCCCCGAAGCCGCCCGCGCCAAGCAGGAGGCGGACATCGCCGAGGCGATCGCCAAGCGCGCGTCCGAGCAGGCCCGTCTGAAGGCCGCCGAGGAAATCGCCATCGCCGAGCGGACGTTCTACCTCAAGCAGGCCGAGATCAAGGCCGAGACGGAAGCGGCGGCGGCCAAGGCCAACGCCGCCGGCCCGCTCGCCGAGGCCGCCCGTCAGCAGGAAGTCCTGGAGGAGCAGGAGAAGGTCGCCCAGCGCCAGGCGGCCCTGACCGACCGCGAACTCGACACCAAGGTCCGCAAGCCCGCCGACGCCGCCCGCTACCGGGCCGAGCAGGAGGCCGAGGCCCGCCGCATCGCCCAGGTCAAGGAAGCCGAGGCGGACGCGGAGCGCTCCCGTCTCACCGGTCAGGGCGAGAAGCTCCACCGCTCGGCACTCGCCGACGCCGTCCGCATCGAGGGCGAGGCGGAGGCCGCCGCCATCGCCGCGAAGGGCGCGGCCGAGGCCGAGGCCATGCGGAAGAAGGCGGACGCGTTCGCCCAGTACGGCGACGCGGCGGTGCTCCAGATGCTGGTCGAGGTGCTCCCGCACGTCGTCGCCAAGGCCGCCGAACCGCTCAGCGCCGTCGACAAGATGACGGTCATCTCGACGGACGGCGCGAGCCAGCTGTCACGCACGGTCGCGGACAACGTCGCGCAGGGCATGGAACTCCTCACCGCCACGACGGGCGTCGACCTGGCGGCACTGCTGAAGAACCTGAAGGGCGGGTCGACTTCGGACACCGCAGCGGAGATCCCGGCGCAGGCACCGGCCACGACACCGGCATCGGGCAACGGCAAGATCGAGATCACCGGCTGACGCCGTTCCGACCCACGTGCCCGGCGGTGAGCAGCGGACCGCCGGGCACAGCTGCGTCCGGCCCTCGGCCGCGCCCCGGCGGCCGCGCATCGATCACGCGATATCCGCAGGTGAGCAGGGTCTCCGTGCGCGCGAGCGCCAGACGGCGGAAGCCTCCGGTTAAGGTAATGGAAGGTTAAAGAGATTACCAAGTGCGTCGCCATGCCGCCGCACGCCTCGGGAGGAAGCCATGGGAACCCACCGGACCACGCTGCCCGGAGTCGGTGTGCAGTACGACTACATCACCGAGTCGGGACAGCACATCTCCGTCGTCGTCCACCACGACGGGCGCCGGTTCATCGGGTTCTACGAGCGCGACGATCCCGATTCATGTCAGCTCTCCGTGGCCCTGACTCCACAGGAGGCGACCGGACTTGCCCACCTCATCGACTCCGCGCCCATCGACGCCGTACGGACCGAGGGCATCGATCTCGTCACCGAGCACATACCGCTCGGGTCGCGCTCCCCGTACGGGGGCCGGCTGCTCGGGGACACCCGGGCCCGGACGCGGACCGGGGCGTCGATCGTGGCCGTGCTGCGGACGCACAGCGCGCATCCGTCGCCCGGGCCGGACTTCCGGCTGGCCATCGGGGACACGCTGGTCGTCGTCGGTACGCGTGAGGGCGTCGACGCGCTCTCCGAGATCATTGCGGAGGGCTGACAGTGCACGACACGACCGCACTGCTGGTGGAGCTCGGCTCCGTCATATTGGGGCTCGGGATCATCGGACGGTTCGCCGGGCGAATAGGGCTTTCGCCGATTCCGCTCTACCTGCTGGCCGGGCTGGCGTTCGGGGACGGGGGGCTGCTGCCCCTCGGCGCCAGTGAGGAGTTCACCGCCGTCGGCGCCGAGATCGGCGTCATTCTGCTGCTGCTCCTGCTGGGGCTGGAATACAGCGCGTCCGAGCTGGTGACCAGCCTGAAGACGCAATACCCGTCGGGGGCCGTCGACTTCGTACTCAATGCGACGCCCGGAGCGGTGGCCGCGCTGCTGCTCGGATGGGGGCCCGTGGGGGCCGTCGCGCTGGCCGGGGTCACCTGGATCTCCTCGTCGGGGGTCATCGCGAAAGTGCTCACCGATCTGGGGCGGCTCGGGAACCGGGAGACCCCTGTCGTTCTCGGGGTTCTCGTCATCGAGGACCTGTCGATGGCCGTCTATCTGCCGCTGCTCACCGCGATGGTCGCCGGTGCCGGTCTGGCCGGGGGCAGCATCGCCCTGCTGGTCGCCCTCGGTACCGTCGGCCTGGTTCTGTACGTGGCGCTGCGGCACGGCCGGCTCATCAGCCGGGCCGTGTCCTCCGACAATCCGGAGATGCTGCTCCTCGTCGTGCTCGGGCTGACCGTCCTGGTGGCCGGTGTGGCACAGCAGTTGCAGGTGTCCGCGGCGGTGGGCGCGTTCCTCGTCGGGATCGCCCTCTCGGGGGAGGTCGCGGAGGGGGCCCGTAAGCTGCTGACGCCGTTGCGCGATCTGTTCGCCGCCGTCTTCTTCGTCTTCTTCGGTCTCTCCACCGATCCGTCCGACATTCCGCCCGTGCTGCTGCCCGCGCTGCTGCTGGCCGTCGTCACCGTCTTCACCAAGATCGGCACCGGGTGGTACGCCGCCCGGCGCGCCGGGATCGGCTCACGTGGACGGTGGCGGGCGGGTGGGACGCTGGTCGCACGCGGCGAGTTCTCCATCGTCATCGCCGGTCTGGCCGTGGCGACCGAGCCCCGTATCGGGCCCATCGCCACCGCGTACGTCCTGATTCTCGTCATCATCGGTCCGCTCACCGCCCGTTGGACGCAGCCCGTCGTGGCCAGGATCCAGACGTGGCGGGACGGCGGGAGCGGGGACGGCGGGAGCGGGGGCGGCGCCTCCGGGGGCAGTGTGCCTGTCGCCCGCGAGGAGATGCCTGTCGTCGAGCACGCCTCGGCCGCCGACTGAGAGCTCCTCCGAACCGCTCTCAGAGCGGGGTCGCCTCGTGCAGGATCCGCACCAGCGTCACCGTCGCGTTCAGCGACGACAGCGCGGACACCGTGGTTCCGACGGTGGCCACCAGTCCCGCGAAGGCGACATGCGCGGACGAAGGGGGCCACAGCCGGGTCGGCGGGACCGGCTCCAGGAGCGCTGCGACCCGGCGCGGGATCGGGCCCACCGCCGCGAACGCGGCGAACGCGGGCGCGGCGGTCGGCGAACGGTGCGCGAAGAGCGCGGCCTTGCCGACCGCGCCCGCCACCGCCCGCCGGTCGCCGATCGACTGCGCCGCCTCCTCGTCCGCCCACCGTTCCGTGCTGTACGCCACCGCCGTACGCAGCGGCAGCAGGAACGGGTTGGCCCGCGCGGCAAGTTGGGTGGCCAGGAGGTAGCGGTGGTGGCGGGCGGTCAGATGGGCCTGCTCGTGGGCGACGAGCGCCCGGCGCTCACGCGCGGTCAGGCACTCCATCATCGCCGTCGACACGACCACCCGGCCGGGGGCGCCGGGCAGTGCGTACGCGTAGGGCTCCGGGTCCGGAAGCACGGCGACCGGCGACGGCTGCGACGGGAGGGACTGCAGGGCCCGGGTCGCCCGGATGCGTTGGCGTACATGGCGGTGGACGGTCGCCCCGCATGCCACGAAGACCGCGACCAGCACCCCGATGGCGACGACGCCCGCCCGTTCCTCGTACGGCACCGCCGCCCGCACCTCCGGGTCCGACCAGCCGTCCGGCAGCGGATTGCCCGGCAGTTGGGCCGTGCCCACCACCATCAGCAGCGCCAGGCACACCGTGCTGCACAGGGCGAGCGTCGTGCCGACGGCCGCGAGCAGGCGGGTGGCGCTGCGTGGATGCAGACGCTGTTCGGCGAGGCGCGCGATCGGCAGCGCGGTCAGGGGCAGTACGAGGGGCAGGTAGACAAAGACGCCCATCGGTCAGTCCTCGTCCTTCTCCGTCGTCTGCGCCAGCAGTGCGCGCAGGCGTTCCTCGTCGCCCGGGGACAGCGCCGAGACGAACCGGGCGAGTACGGCCTCGCGGTCCCGTTCGCCGTCCAGGACCCGACGCATCCGCAGCGCGGCGAGACCGGCCTCGTCGGAGGCGGACGTCCAGGTGTAGGAGCGGCCCTGGCGGGCACGGGTCACGCACTTCTTCGCGTACAGACGGGACAGGATCGTGATGACAGTGGTGTACGCGAGGTCGCCGTCGAGGTGTTCCTGCACCCAGCCCGCCGTCGCGGGGCCGTTCGCCGAGCGCAGAACGGCCAGGATCTGGGCCTCCAGCTCGCCCTGTCCGCGCTTGCGGGGGCGCCGGCCGTCGGAGGCGGGGCCCGTCGGGGGCACGTTGTCGTCGGGCAGTTCGTTGTGCGGGTGGTGGCTGGCCCCGGCCGTGTCCATCGTGGTGACTGCCCTTCGTGCGATGCCGCGTCGGCCACGGCGTCGCAGCATCGTACTGAAGGCCGGTTCCCGGACACAGCGGGCGATCATCCTGCTAACTTCTACACGCCTGTAGAGTTGGATCTCGTTCCGGCAACGCAACGCAACGTATGGAGACGTCATGGCACTGTGGGATCGGATCAAGGAATCCGCGACGACGATGCAGTCGCAGCTCGAGGCGAAGAAGAACGACCTGAAGAGCGGTGCGTTCCGCGACGCGAGCATGGCCATGTGCGCCCTGGTCGCCGCCGCCGACGGTTCCGTCGACCCGTCCGAGCGCCAGCGCGTCGCCTCGCTCATCGCTTCCAACGAGGTGCTGCAGAACTTCCCGGCGGACGACCTGCAGCGGCGCTTCAACGAGTACGTGAACAAGCTCACCGCCGACTTCGCTTTCGGCAAGGTCAGCGTGCTCCAGGAGATCGGCAAGGCGAAGAAGAAGCCGGCCGAGGCGCGTGCCGTCATCCAGATCGGCATCGTGATCGGCGGCGCCGACGGCGACTTCGACAAGTCGGAGCAGGCCGTCGTCCGGGAGGCGTGCTTCGCGCTCGACCTTCCGCCGCACGAGTTCGACCTCTAGTGCAGTGAGGGGCACCGGTGCCCCTCCCCACCAGCTTCGGACGCCCTCTCCGGGCCGGCCGGACGGCCCCCGAACCGCCGGGAACACACCGCGGTCCGACTGACCATCGGACCGCGCCCGGCCAGGCCGGGGACTCGCGACTCCCCCGAGCGAATCCCCGGCCACCCACCCCCAGGACCCCGCCTCCTTGCCGCGTATGCATCGCGTCACGGAGGCGGGGTCCTGCGTCAAGCCGACGTCAGGGGCGTATCCGTTCCCCTCAACTGCGGGCATAACGTCGTCAGTGCCACAGCACGCAGGCACATCGAGGAGGAACAACCATGTCCGACTGCGCCGAAACGGACGACCCCGAACCTCTTGAACCCGTCCCGGCCGGACTGCTCTTCGTCCCCGTCCGGCCGGGTCCCACCGGCGTTGCCGCCCGATGTACGGCACGGTTCTTCCGTACGCCCCTCGGCGGCCGCACCGCCGTCGGCTTCACCTCCGTGCGACAGCTCACCGCCACTCTCGGCGCCGGTCAGTCCTGGATCAGGCTCTCCGAACCGGCCCTGCGCGCCCTCGGGGCGCCTCTCGGCATCACCACCCTGACCATCGATCCACAGCTGACCGCCCAGCCGTCCCTGCCCGGTTCCCATGAGCTGTGCCGACACGACGCGTATCCACAGACCGGTCCAACTGCCGTGCTCGCGCGCCCGTGCCGACGAGCACGGGAGGGAGAGGTGTGGTGACCGTCGGCGGAGTGTCACCGGACGACATGCGGCGGCGGGACGTCGGGATGAAGGGCGAGGTCCGGGGGAGCAGGCCCGGTCGTCAGGCGCGGACCGGCGCCGACTCCTCCACCACCTGGGGCCGGGGTGCGCCCCTGGGGTACAGGACCGCCGTCACCACCAGCCCGACGAGGAAGAAGCCCGCCGACCACCAGTACGCGGTGGAGTAGCTCTGCAGTTGGGCCCGGGCGACATTGGCGGGGGTCACCATGCGGTCGGACAGATAGTTCATGGCGGCGCTGGTGGCGAGGGTGTTCAGCAGCGCCGTGCCGATCGAACCGCCCACCTGCTGGCTGGTGCTGACCATCGCCGAGGCCACACCCGCATCGCGGGCGGCCACCCCGTACGTGGCCAGGTTCATCACGGTGGCGAAGATCGCGCCGAGGCCCAGGCCGAGGACGAGCAGGGCGGGCAGCACATGGGTGAGGTATCTGCTCGTCAGGTCCAGGCTGGTCATCCACACCAGGGCGGCCGCGGCGATGCCCATGCCGAGCGGCACGATCGGTTTCGCGCCGAAGCGCGGCACCAGCACATTGGTCGTCGTCATCGACGTCACGATCATCAAGCAGACCATCGGGATGTAAGCGAGACCGGTGGTCACCGGCGAGTAGTGCAGAGTCCTCTGCAGGTAGTACGTGAGGAACAGGAAGACGCCGAACATGCCGCCGCCGGCGATGAACATCGCCAGGTACGACGCCCCGCGGTTCCTGTTCAGCACCACCCGCAGCGGCAGCAGTGGATGTGCGGCCCGCGTCAGCCACCAGGCGAACGCCGCCAGGAGCACACCGCCCGCCAGCAGGAAGCCCCAGGTCTCCGGTGAACCCCACGGGTGCGACTCGGCGTTGGAGAAGCCGTACACGATGCAGAAGAGTCCCGCCGAGACCAGGACGGTGCCCGGGACGTCGAGCTTGCGGCGGTCGGCAGGGGCACCGGCGGTGAGCAGCCGGATGCCGCCGAGGAAGGCGGCCAGGGCGAACAGCAGATTCACGTACAGGCACCAGCGCCAGTTCAGGTACTGGGTGAGGACCCCGCCGAGCAGCAGCCCCACCGCGCCGCCCGTCCCCGCGATCGCGCCGTAGATCCCGAACGCCTTGGCACGCTCCTGCGGGGCGGTGAACGTCGTGGTGAGGAGGGAGAGCGCGGCCGGGGCGAGGAGCGCGCCGAACATGCCCTGGAGTGCCCGGGCGAAGACCAGGACCTCGAAACTCGGGGCGGCGCCGCCGATCGCCGACGCGACCGCGAAGCCGACCAGACCGGTCAGGAAGGCGATCTTGCGGCCCACCAGGTCGGCCATCCGGCCGCCGAGCAGCAGCAGTGAGCCGAAGGCCAGGGCATACGCGGTCACGATCCATTGGCGGTTGCCGTCGGAGAAGCCGAGGTCCTGCTGGGCGGAGGGCAGGGCGATGTTCACGATGGTGGCGTCCAGCACCACCATCAGCTGGGCCAGACCGATCACCGCCAGCACCCACCAGTGGCGCGACGGGCCGCGCTCACGGTCGAGTGCGGGGCGGGACGGCGGGGAGGTGACGGTCTCTCTCGTGCCACTCACGGAGGGCTCCCCCTCGACAGGCTCCCGCGCATGACGTGAGTGACGAGCCATGGTCCGGGTCTCCCTCGGTGCGCACCCCCGAAATCCCCCGCACCCACGCTAAAGGCAGATCCGCATCCCCGCATGTGGGAGGGTTGCCGGGGCCAGGGTCTGTCCCGTCGTCCCTGCTGGGTCAGGGCGCGGCGCCGGATGCGGTGCATCGCAGGGCGGAAAGGCGTCCTCAACTGGGCGTATCCGGGCGCTCCGACAACGCGGCGAGGTGCGGCAGCGGTCGGCGTGCGCCCGCCAGGAATGGCAGGAACAACCCTGAGGAGCCGCCTGGTCCCGACTGGGCCGTCAGAGTTCCTTGGCGGGCCAGTCCAGGAGCCGGGCACCGATCACCGCGGTCTGCAGCGTGTAGCGGTGCATCGGATCGGACGGGTCGGAGCCGGTCAGCTGATGGATGCGCTCCAGCCGGTAGGTGAGCGCCCGCACGCTCAACGCCAGCCGGCGGGCCGTCTCTGCGGCGACACAGCCCGCGTCGAAGTAGGCGGCGAGCGTCTTCAGCAAGGGCTCCGCACCCCCTCGCGCCTCCTGGAGCGGGCCGAGCTCACTGCGCACCAGATCGGCCATCGCCTGCCGGTCCCGGGTCAGCACCGGATAGACCAGCAGGTCGGCGGCGTACAGCACCGGATCCTCCAGGTCCATCCGGTCCGCCAGGTCGAGCGCGTCGAGCGCCTCGTCGTACGACTGGACGACGCCGCCCGGGCCCCGGTGCGGGCGGCCGACCGCGACCGTGCCGCCCTCCGTCGCCGCATGCGCCTGCTTGGCGAAATAGCGCAGGACGTCCGGCTGGGCGCTCGGGGCAATGCAGACCAGGCGCCCGTCCTTGGTCGTGAGAAGGATCTTCCGGCCGTCGAAGCGGGCGAGCAGCGCCGCCTCCACCATGCGGGGCACCGCATCCGTCTCGGTGTACGCCGCCGGGCCCGTCGCCACCGCGACCGCGTGGGCGCGCGACAGCCGCAGCCCGAAGCGGGTGGCCCGCTCGGCGAGCCGGCCCAAATCGCTGCGCCCGTACAGCAGATCGTCGATGAACTCGCGGCGCGCCGCCTCTTCCCGTCGCACGGTGAGCCGCTGGGCGCGCTCGAACCCCTCGGCGATCGCATCGACGGCCTGCTCGACCGCGGCCAGCACGCAGTCGGTGGACGCGGGGTGCACGGCTGTGGCGCGCGGCCAGGCGGTGCGGGTCGCCGCCAGATGGAGACCGACCAGGGCGCGCAGCTGGAATCCCGCCTCGGCCGCCTGGCGGCCCAGGGCGCGGCGGGCGTCCAGCTCGTCACGGGTCAGTCGGCGGCCGGTCTCCGCGACCTCCTCCAGGATGTGGGCGTAATCCCCCAGATACTCGTCGGGAATCTCCGGCTCCGGCACGCCCATGCCTCCAGTTTTGATGCGTCACTGACACCTACTCAACGCATATGAGCAGGTGTCGGTGCCCGGCATCAAAAACGTACAAAGATTGCCGGATTCCGGCAGTGCGAGACGACGACGTCGGCTGTCATGATCAGGCCCAGCACCAACCGGGGGAACACGGGGGAACACGGGGGGATACGGGGACGGGGGACGACCCGGCAGCCGCGACGCCGCATATCGGCGGCGCCGCGGCCACCGGAGTCACCGCCGGACGGCCCATCCGCCGCACCCCCACCGACAGGCAGGGGGGAGTGGACCGATGCAGGAATTCCTGAGAGCCGCATCCTCCTTCCCTGCCGTCCTCTTCGGCGCCGCTCTGATCGTCGTCATCTGCTTCTGGCTGCTGGTCCTGGTGGGGGCGGCCGACCATCACTCCTTCGACACCGACCTCGACACCGACCTGGCCGGGATCGGCGGCGTGCCGGTCGCCGTCTCGGTGTCCGTGATGGTCGTCGTCGCCTGGTTCACCAGCCTGACCGGCTCCGTCCTGCTGCACCGCAGCGCGGTCACCGGCACCGCCCGGGCCGCACTCGCCTGCGCCGTGCTCGCCGGGGCGCTGCTGATCTCCTGGGCCGTGGTCCGATTCCTCGTCCACCGCTACCGGCGCCATTTCCCGCCCGAACTCCCGCCGTCCCGAAAGGACTTCCTCGGCCGGGTCTGCATCGTCCGTACCGGCTCCGTCAGCTCCGACTTCGGCCAGGCCGAGGTCGCGGCAGCGGACGGCTCGACCGCGATCGTGCAGGTCAGGCTGTTGCGGCAGACCGATGAGGCGGCGTTCACCGCAGGCAGTGCGGGGCTCCTGTACGCGTACGACGACGAGGGTGAGTTCTTCTGGGTCTCGCCGTACGACGTGACGCTCGACCCGGGCCCGCCGAAGCCCGCACGGCCGCTGCCGCGCACCCGACGCCGTACCCGCTGAGCCGCCGCCCCGCCTGCGGGGCACACGGCACACGACCGCTCGCTCCGGCGGGCGCCCCGCACTTCTCACCTTCCTCACCAGCCGTCAAGGACTGTCATGGATGCCATCTCCCTGGGCTTCGGTGTGCTCGTCGCCGTGGTCCTGCTCATCGCGATCGCCCTGCTCCTCGTCATCGGCCGGCTCTTCCGCAAGGTCGAACAGGGCAAGGCCCTGATCATCTCCAAGACCAAGAAGGTCGACGTGACCTTCACCGGAGCCGTCGTCCTGCCGGTCCTGCACAAGGCCGAGTACATGGACATCTCGGTGAAGACGATCGAGCTGCGCCGCACCGGGCGCGAAGGCCTGATCTGCCAGGACAACATCCGCGCCGACATCCACATCAACTTCTTCGTACGGGTGAACAAGACCGTCGAGGACGTCATCAAGGTCGCCCAGTCCATCGGCACCGAGCGGGCCAGCGACAAGGCCGCCATCCAGGAGTTCTTCGCCGCGAAGTTCGCCGAGGCACTCAAGACGGTCGGCAAGCAGCTGGACTTCGTCGATCTCTACACCAAGCGCGAGGAGTTCCGGGACCGCATCATCCGGGTCATCGGCACCGACCTGAACGGCTACCACCTCGACGACGCGGCGATCGACCACCTGGAGCAGACGCCGATGGCGCAGCTCGACGGCGCCAACATCCTCGACGCGCAGGGCATTCGTAAGATCACCGAGCTGACGGCGATCGAGCACGTGCGCACCAACGAGTACCAGCGCACCGAGCAGAAGGAGATCACCCGGCAGAACGTCGACGCCCGCGAGACCATCCTGGAGCTGGAGCGCCGGCAGGCCGAGGCCGAGATCAAGCAGCGGCGCGAGGTCGAGACGCTACGGGCCCGCGAGGAGGCGGCGACCGCCCGGGTCCAGGAGGAGGAACGGCTCGGCGCGCAGGCCGCGTTCATCCGCACCGAGGAGCAGCTCGGCATCCAGCGCGAAAACCAGGCGCGGGAGATCGCCGTTGCGCAGAAGAACCGCGAGCGGGTCATCGCCGTGGAGAACGAGCGCATCGAGAAGGACCGGCTGATCGAGGTCATCGGGCGCGAACGGCAGACCGAGCTGAACCGGATCGCCGCGACGAAGGAGGTCGAGGCCGAGCGCCGCGAGGTCGCCGATGTGATCCGGGAGCGGATCGCGGTGGACCGTACGGTCGCCGAGCAGGAGGAGTCCATCAAGACGCTGCGGGCGGTCGAGGAGTCGGAGCGCACCCGCAAGTCGGTGATCATCGCGGCCGAGGCGGAGGCCCAGGAGAAGCTGGTCAAGGACATCAAGGCGGCGGAGGCGGCCGAGGCGGCGGCCACGCACCGGGCGGCGGAGCAGTTGACGCTCGCCGAGGCCCGGCTGAAGAGCGCGGACCTCGACGCCCGGGCCAAGCTGCGGCTCGCCGAAGGCGTCCAGGCGGAGTCCGCGGCGCCCGGACTTGCCGAGGTGCAGGTACGGGAGGCGGCCGCCGATGTCATCGAGAAGACCGGTCTCGCCGAGGCCGGGGCCACGTCCGCCCGGCTCAAGGCCGAGGCCGACGGTGCGCGGCTGAAGGCTCTCGCCACAGCCGAGGGCACGCAGGCGCAGGCCACGGCGGACGCGGCGATGATCGGCGAGAAGCTGAAGGCGGAGGCGGCCGGGCTCACGGAGAAGGCGGCCGCGATGGCGGCGCTGGACGACGCGTCGCGCGGACACGAGGAGTACCGGCTGCGGCTCGCCGCCGAGAAGGAGATCCGGCTGGCCGGACTCGATGTGCAGCGGCAGGTCGCCGAGGCGCAGGCGACGGTCCTGGCCACCGGTCTGGAGAACGCGGACATCGACATCGTCGGCGGGGATTCGGTCTTCTTCGACCGGCTCGTCTCGTCGATCTCGCTCGGCAGGAGCGTGGACGGGTTCGTGGAGAACTCGGACACCGCGAAGGCACTCGCAGGCCCGTGGCTGAACGGGTCGTCGTCGTTCACGGACGACCTGACGCGGGTGCTCGGGTCGGTCTCGACGGGCGATGTGCAGAACCTGACGGTGTCGGCGCTGCTGATGCGGATGCTGGCGGCTCCGGGAGTGGGTGCGGATGCCGGACAGGTCCGCCAGCTCCTGGACTCGGCGCGAAAGCTCGGTCTGGCGGACCTGCCGGTCGGGGCACTGGCGGATACCCCAGATGTACCCGTGTCGCGCAATGGGACGCCGGTGGCGTAGGCGCGGCACGTCGAGCCCGGGCGCCGGGGTGGCCGCTTCGTCCTCGGAGGGCGGACGGGCTTGATGGGACGGCCATTTCCCAAAACCCACCCGCGCCTCGGGCCCAACCGGTCCGGTTCCGCCCTCGAACGCCGGACGGGCCCGAAAGGGCGACCACTTCGAGCCCGTCCGGCGTTCGAGGACAAAGCGCGGCCGGCGGCCGCGCCACCCGACCCACATCTCGCAGGGAGCCGTACGCATGGACACCGACCCCACCTCCACCGTGGACGCCGGCACCTACGACGTACTGCGGCGCCGCCTCACCGCACAGGCCACCGAGCTCACCCACCGCGCCGAAGCACTCAACACCCGTCGCACCGAGGAGTTCGGTTCGACGCGCCTCCGACTCCTGGCCACCGAGCGGATCCGTACGGAGCGCGCCTCCGTGCCCCGCGATCTCGTCGCCGTGGGCGGGCAGTTGCTGTTCGGCTTCGAGCGAGGACCGGGCGCACGCGGCGACGGAGAGGTCGGGGACGTACTCACCCTCCACGGACCCGATCTGTCACCGAGCCGGGACACTCTCCTCGCCGACGAAGCCTTCGTACGCGAATTCACCACCCTGCACCGCTACTACCGCGACGCCCGCCTGCTCCGTCTCCGCCGCGTCGACGGGCGGCTCCTCGCCGTGTTCCGTACCGGCGAGACCGCCGACGACATCCGCGTACTGCGCTGGACACTCGCCCCGGACGGGTCCCCCGGCGCGTTCCTCGACGCGCGCGGCGACCGCGACCACGTCTTCCCGCCCTCGCACGACTTCACCTGGACCGTGGCGGGCCGTGAGTCGCACATCCCCGGCCGCCACCCGCACATCGCGATCGGCGGCAGCGGCGCGCTCTTCGTCGACACCCTCGGCGGCACCCTGACCGTCAAGACGGCCGACGACACCGACACACCGCACGGGATCTACGAGGAGCCGGTCACCGAACCCCTCCAGTCCCTCGCCGACGCCGACGTCGAGTACGCCGAGGTCGGCCCCCTGATCCTGCTGCGGATCCGCCCGTACAACGAGGATGCCTGGCGTCACCTGGTCTTCAACACGCTGCTCTCCACCGTGCAGCGCCTCGACGCCGTCGGGCCCGCCTGCCACCGGCTGCCGGAGGACCAGGGGATCATCTTCCCCGGCGGCACGTACCTCACCACCGGCGCCGTCAAGACCTTCGATCTCGCCGAGCCGCTCGCCGACCCGGTCTTCGAGGGGGCCGTCCACTCCCCCAACGGCGAGGACGTCCTCTACCTCTTCCGCTCCCGGAACGGCGGCCGCGGCCTGCTCCTCCCCTACAACCTGATCCGCCAGGAGGTCGCCGCCCCGCTGCTCTGCCGCGGCCACGCGCTGCTCGACGACGGCACCCTCGTCCTCCTCAAGGACACCGCGTCGACCGAGCCGGCCCGTGTGCACGCGGTGCAGCGCTGGCAGACCCCGTACGTCTCCGACACCCATGCCGCCTCACGCCCGGCCGGGACGGGGCCGCTCGCCCGGGTCGGCAACGCCGATCTGGTACGCGGCATCTCCGACTGTCTCGCGCTGGCGAACAGCGCGACGCGGACCACGCCGACGACGGCCGTGTACGCCCGGCTGGTCGCCGACTGCATCCGCACCACCGACCGCTACCACTGGCTCACCGACCCCGAACTCGGCTCACTCAGCGGTCCGTTGACCGCCCTCCACGACACCGCGCAGCAGGTCCTCGCCGAGTTCGAGACGGTGCAGGAGCTGACCCGGCAGGCCGCCGAGGCACTCACCGGCGCGGCGGACCACCTCACCGCGCTCGTCCGCCGCATCCGCGGCGAGGCCCCGCGCTCGGCCGCCGCCTGGGTCTCCCAGCTCACCGAGCTGCGCCGCGCGCACGGCCGCTTGGCGACGCTCGGCGAGATGCGGTACGCGGACACCGACCGGATCGCCGAGCTGACGGCGGCCACCGCCGCCGATCTCACCTCCGCAGCCCAGCGCGCGGTCGCGTTCCTGAGCCGGGACGACGCGTTCACGGGCTACCACCACGACATCGAGCAGCTCACCGTCGACGCGTCGGCGCTCGCCACCGTCGCGGACGCGACCGCGCTCGGCGACCGGCTGACCGAGATGACCGACGGGCTCGCGACGGTCACCGATGTCGTCACCGGGCTCGACATCGGGGACGCGACCGTCCGCACATCGATCCTGGAACGGATCGCCGAGGTCCTCGGCGGTGTGAACCGGGCCCGGGCCACGCTCGACGCGCGCCGCCGTGAGCTCCTCGATCACGAGGGGCGGGCGGAGTTCGCCGCCGAGTTCGCCCTGCTCGGGCAGGCGGTCACGGGTGCGCTGGCCGTCACGGACTCCCCCGACGCGTGCGACGAACAACTGGCCCGGCTCCTGCTTCAGCTGGAGAACCTGGAGTCCCGGTTCGCCGAGTCCGACGGATTCCTCGCCGAGCTGGCCGAGCGGCGGACCGAGGTG
The DNA here is from genome assembly GCF_042801455.1 of Streptomyces sp. NPDC057565. Taxonomy (NCBI): domain Bacteria; kingdom Bacillati; phylum Actinomycetota; class Actinomycetes; order Kitasatosporales; family Streptomycetaceae; genus Streptomyces; species Streptomyces sp. NPDC057565. The sequence goes on from NZ_JBHVFU010000002.1 coordinate 289,374, forward strand.
TACGAGGCGTTCTCGGCCCGGAAGCAGACGTTGCAGGACGACCGCGCCCGCCGCGCCGAACGGCTGGCGGACTCGGCGGCCCGGGTCCTGGAGACCGTCTCCCGGCGGCTGTCCTCCCTCCCGGACCTGGACGCCGTCCACACGTACTTCGCCTCCGACCCGATGGTCGCCAAGGTCCGGCGCACGGCTGACGAACTGCGCGGGCTGGGCGACCCGGTGCGGGCCGAGGAGCTCGACGGACGGCTGAAGGCGGCCCGCCAGGAGGCGGGGCGGGCCCTGCGCGACCGCAGCGAGCTGTACGCGGACGGCGGGGCGACGATCCGGCTCGGCCGGCACCGGTTCGCCGTGAACACCCGTCCGTTCGACCTGACGCTCGTGCCCTCCGGGGACCGGCTCGCGTTCGCCGTCACCGGAACCGACTACCGGGCTCCGGTCACCGACCCGGCGTTCGAGGCGACCCGCCCGTACTGGGATCAGCTGCTGCCCTCGGAGTCCCCGTCCGTCTACCGCGCCGAACACCTCGCAGCCCGCCTCCTGGACGAGCACGGCGCGGATGCACTGGCCGCCCGCGAACCGGCCGACCTCACCCTGCTCGTACGGGAGTCGGCTGCGGCCGCGTACGACGAGGGATATCAGCGGAGCGTCCACGACGAGGACGCCGCCGCCATCCTGACCACGCTGCTGCGACTGCGGGCCGATGCCGGCCTGCTGCGTGTCCCGCCCTCCGTACGGGCGACGGCGCAGCTCTTCTGGACGTACGACACGGACGACGTCCTCCGCGCCTCCTGGACGCGCCGGGCCGCCTCCCTCGCCCGGGCCCGGGCGACGTTCGGCCCGGCGCCCGCGATCAACGCGCTCCAGGAGGAATGGGCAACCAGGATCGGGACCGATGACGCGCATGCCGTCGCCGCGTACCTCTTCGAGGAGCTGACCTCGGGCCCCGCCGGGTTCGTCACGAGCGCGACCGCCCGCACCTTCCTGGACAAGTTCCGCCGCACCACCGGCACTTCGGCTTACGACGAGGATCTGGACGCCCTCCGCGACGACCTCTCCGCGCGCCGCCAGCTCGTCGAGGGCTGGCTGACCTCGTACGCCTCCGCGAGCGGAACGGACCTCCCGAGCGGTGATCTCGCCGAGGCGGTCGCCGTCGAACTCTGTCCGGAACCGGAGCTCACCCGCTACGACTGCGAGGCACCGCTCTCGGCGACCGTGGACGGCCTGCTGGGCACCCATCCGCGCATCGACCGTGGCCGCCTGACCGTCCGCCTCGATGAACTTCTCGCCCGCACACAGCAGTTCCGTGCGAATACGGTCCCGGGCTTCCGTGCCTACCAGCGAACCCGCACCGCCCTCGTCACCGCCGAACGCGCCCGGCTGCGGCTCGACGACCACAGGCCGCGCGTGATGTCCGCGTTCGTCCGCAATCAACTCCTCGACGAGGTGTACCTGCCGCTGATCGGCGACAGCCTCGCCAAGCAGCTCGGCACGGCCGACGCCGACCGGCGCACCGACTCGCAGGGCCTCCTTCTGCTCGTCTCGCCGCCCGGCTACGGCAAGACGACACTCATGGAGTACGTCGCCGACCGGCTCGGCCTGGTCCTCGTCAAGATCAGCGGCCCGTCGCTCGGCCGCGACGTGACCTCCCTCGACCCCGCGCAGGCACGCAGCGCGACCGCCCGCCGGGAGATCGAAAAGATCAACTTCGCACTGGAGGCGGGCAACAACACACTCCTCTACCTGGACGACATCCAGCACACGTCACCCGAACTGCTCCAGAAGTTCATCCCCCTCTGTGACGCCACCCGCCGTATCGAGGGCGTCCGGGACGGCGAGCCGCGCAGCTACGACCTGCGGGGCAAGCGGTTCGCGGTGTGCATGGCGGGCAACCCGTACACCGAGTCCGGCGAACAGTTCCGGATCCCGGACATGCTCGCGAACCGCGCCGACGTGTGGAACCTGGGCGAGGTGCTGAGCGGCCGCGACGACATCTTCGCGCTGAGCTTCATCGAGAACGCGTTGACCGCCAACCCGGTGCTGGCTCCCCTCGCCGGCCGCTCCCGCGAGGACCTCGCGCTGCTCGTCCGCCTGGCCTCCGGCACGGCCCCTTCCACAAGCTCTCGACTCCGTCCGAGCGAGGAAGGCCCCCTCGCCCACGCGGACCGTCCCGACCACCCGTACACCCCCGCCGAGCTGGACAGGATCACCGCGGTCCTGCGCCACCTCGTGACCGCCCGCGAGACCGTTCTCGCCGTGAACGCCGCGTACATCGCCTCGGCCGCGCAGACCGACGCGACGCGCACCGAGCCGCCCTTCCGGCTGCAGGGCTCGTACCGCAACATGAACAAGATCGCCGAGCGGATCGTCCCCGTGATGAACGACGCCGAACTGGCCGCCGTCATCGACGACCACTACGCGGGCGAGGCCCAGACGCTCACCACGGGCGCCGAGTCCAACCTGCTGAAACTGGCGGCTCTGCGCGGCACCCTCACCGCCGAACAGGCGGACCGATGGGCGGCGATCACCGCCTCGTACGTACGCACCCAGGCACTCGGCGCCCCGGACGGCACCCCTTCCCCGAACCCTCGACCCCATCCGAGCAGCGCGGACACCGCCTCGCGGGCGGTCGCGGCACTGGGCCTGCTCTCCGACCGGATCGCGGCGGTCGAGGCCGCGATCGTCCGCGCATCGGACCCACGTCACCTGCTCGCGGGCCCGGAGCAGTCCGCCCGGCACGCGGCTCCACGCACCCCGACGGCACACGAAGATCACTGACGGGCCGGAATGAGTCGAACAACGGGAGGTGTGCAAGGCATGCTGGGATTCGTGTCCACACTTCCCCAGCAGCCCCAACGCTCCCCCCTCAGCGGCCACATGGTCATTTGCGGCGACGACGCACTGGCCCGGCGGCTGGCGGTGGAGCTGCGGTACGTCTACGGGGAGCGGGTCACACTCCTTCTCCCGCCGGGGCGCGATCCGCGCAGACCTGAGCTGCCACTGACCCAACGCGGCCGCGCGGCAACGCTGTTCGGACGGATGTCGGCGGCGATGAACCGCAACCTGGGCAACGGCGGCAACGGGGCGGCCGGCAGCTCCGGAAGCTCGGACAACGACACCGACGCCGGCGTCGAGGCAGTCCGCATCCTGGAGGCTGCGGAGCCGTCCGACGAGGCCTTCGAGGAAGCGGGCGTGGACACCGCCACCGCACTGGCACTCGTCTACGACGACGACGAGCGCAACATCCGCGCCGCGCTGACCGCCCGTCGCCTCAACCCCCGCGTCCGGCTGGTCATCCGGCTCTACAACCGCAAGCTCGGGCTGTACCTGGAGACCCTTCTCGACCAGGCCGCCGCGGTCGCCGTCCCCGGACTCGACCCGACGGCCCTGGACGCGTCCACCACCGTCCTCTCCGACGCGGACACCGCCGCCCCGGCACTCGCCGCGACCGCGCTCACCGGTTCCAGCAAGGTCGTCCAGGCGGAGGGCCTGCTCCTGCGGGCCGTCGAACGCACCCCGCCCCGGCAGGGCGAGGTCGCCGACCCCGGACTCTGCACGCTCGCCCTGCTCTCCTCCACCACCCACGACCCGGCGGGCGCCGAAGGATCCGACAGCAGCGGCGCCGAGGGACCCCAACTCCTTCCCGATCACGAACAGGTGGCTGCGGCGACCGGGCGCGGCACGGTGGTCCTGGAAGCCATCCGCGAGGCCGCACCGGATGGTCCGAAGCTGCGCATGGGGGGCCGCGGCGCCCCGCTGAGCCAGATCTTCTCGCGCCGTCTGCGCTGGTCGGCGCTGGGGGTCGGCTCGGCGGTCCTGGCCCTCGCCGTCGCCTCCACCCTCACCACAGGCGACCACCCCCTGCACGCCGCGTACCTGACCCTGCTCGACCTCTTCGCGATGGGTGACCCGGCGATCGGCGACCCCACCGCGCGACAGATCATCCAGCTGCTGTCCGGAATCGCCGGCCTGATGCTGCTGCCGCTGCTGGTGGCGGGCGTCCTCGAAGCGTTCGGCTCCCTGCGTACGGCGTCGTCCCTGCGCCGCCCTCCGCGAGGACTCTCCGGCCATGTGGTGCTGCTGGGGCTCGGCAAGATCGGTACGAGGGTACTGGTCCGGCTCCGCGAACTCGACATCCCCGTGGTGTGCGTGGAGGACGACCCGGACGCGCGCGGTATCCCGGTGGCCCGGCGGCTGCACGTACCCGTCGTCCTCGGGGATGTCACCCAGGAGGGCGTCCTGGAAGCCGCGAAGATCCAGCGGTCCCGCGCCCTTCTCGCCCTGACCAGCATCGACACCACCAACCTGGAGGCGGCGCTCTACGCGCGCTCGGTCAAGCCCGATCTGCGGGTGGCGCTGCGCCTCTTCGACGACGAGTTCGCCACCGCCGTCTACCGCACCCTGCGCACCGCCCACCCGCAGGCCCTGACCCGCTCCCGTTCCGTCTCCCATCTGGCCGCCCCGTCCTTCGCCGTCGCGATGATGGGACGGCAGATCCTGGGCGCGATCCCGGTCGAGCGGAAGGTGATGCTGTTCGCCGCGATCGAGGTGGCGGGCCACCCGCAGCTGGAGGGCCGGACGGTCGAGCAGGCGTTCCGGGCGGGGGCATGGAGAGTGCTGGCCCTGGACGCGACCCCGCGCGAGGACCGCCACCCCGACCTGACGACCGTCGCACCCGCCTCCCCGGACCGCCCGTCGGGCCTGATCTGGAACCTGCACCCGGGGTACGTGCTGCGCGCCGAGGACCGCGTGGTGATCGCGGCGACCCGGCGCGGGCTCGCGGAACTGCTCCGCAGGCGACCGGCAGTGACGCCACGTTGAAGGCTGTCGGGCTGCCTTCGATCGAAAAGCGGGCGAGGCCTGGTGAGCCCCGCACGTTCACCAGGTGCGTTGTCCGAGGCGTGACCGGCGGAGAGAGGAGTGCGCCTGACCTGCTTCGCCACCAGGAGAAGGCGCCGGGTGAACCCTCCAGACGCGGGCCGGGGGGATATTGGCCCAGACGGTGCGTCCGACCGCCCTGCCGCGCTGCCGGTACCCGGCCAGCACGGTCTCGACGGCCCGGTGACGGGCCGCTTCGCCCGCAGAGGCGACGAGTCTGCGGGCCGGGGCGGTACCCACGTACGCGAAGTACGTCAACGCCCCACCGGGACGCAGCAGTTCGATGTACCTGTCCATCAATGAAGTCACCGTGTCCGGGACGAAATTGGTGAAGGGAAGGCCGGAGACGATGACGTCGTAGGACTGCCCTGTGTTCAGGTACTCGATTCGCTTTTCGTGGATCCTGACCCGGACACCGCCCTCGCTCCGCGCCGGCGCGAACGCCTCGCCGGGTTGGTCGTCCCGCACCTTCGTATGCATCGTGCGGCAGTCCGGCATCTGCGCACGCGCCGCGTGTTCGTCCCGCCCCGGTCGGTATTCACGGACGACGTTCCGCAGGGCGGCGGCGAAGCGCGGGTTCGCCTCGACCACGTCCAGAGTGCTTCCCGGGGCGAGCAGCGGCAGCAGACAGCGGGTGACGGGGCCGGTTCCTGCGCCCACCTCCAGTACATCCAGGGGTTGTCCGGCCCGCTCGGTGACCGGTGCGGCGAGGGCGGCGGCGAGTCGGCGGCTGCTGGGTGCGACCGCGCCGGTGATACGGAAGCCACGGGCGGCCTCGGTGACGAAGAGCCTGGTGTCGGCGAAACGGGGCCATGAGGTCATACCACTGACGCTAGGTAGCGGGCGCTCTTCGGGAATCGGCCGTTGTGTTCGGGTGAACCGGTACGGACGGCGTCACCGAGGCGTACGCGACCCCGACGAAAGTAGGGGGTGGCAGCGACCCAAGACCGATGGGCCCCGACCCCCACAACTGCCTACAATCGGTCGGTGGAACACAAATACCCCCACCGGGGACCGGTGTGGACGGAGTGGTTACTGGGCGGCGGGGTGCTGCTACTCGTCGCGCAGGGGCTGGCCAAAGCCCGATTCGAGATGCAACTGCTTTCCGCAGGACCCATTTTGGCTGTCGCCGCCGCGCTGGCGCTGCCACTTCGCTGGCGCAGTCCGCTCGCTGTGGTCCTTCTCGCCGGGGCGGCACTGGGTGCGCAGGGCGCGTACGAACCCATGACGGTGATGGTTTTCCACCTGGCGGCACAGGGCCGGGTGCGGGTGGCGGTGGCGGCGGGTGTGATCACCGGTGCGCTGCCCTGGGTGTGCGCGCCGCCGCTCAGCGGAGGCATGACGCCGGCGTACGGCGCCGGGCTGCTGTTCGCTTTGGCGTTGACGGCCGGTTTGTGGTGGCACAGCCGTCGACGGCTCGTCGATTCGCTGAGCGAACAGGTCGAACTCCGTGCCGAGCAGGCCAGGTTGGCGGAGCGGGCCCGGATCGCGGCCGAGATGCACGATGTGCTGGCCCATCGGCTGAGCCTGTTGGCGCTGCACACCGGGGTACTCGCACTGCGTGCGGAATCGCTGCCGCCGCAGATCGGCGAGCGGATCGCACTGCTGCGCACCACCTCGTCCCAGGCGTTGGCCGATCTGCGGGACGTGCTGGGCGCCTTGCGTGCGGAGGACGATGCGGCGCGGGAGGACGGGAGGGATCCCGCGCAGAGAAAGGTGCCTGCTCCTGCGTTACGGAACCTGTCCGAACTGCTCGACGAGGTAAGGACCATCGGTCAGGATGTCGCGGCCGAACTGACGGGAGAACCCGGTGCCGCACCCGCGACCCACCTCCTCGCGGTGCACCGGCTCGTTCAGGAAGGTCTCACCAACGCTCGTAAACACGCACCGGGCACGGCGGTGCGACTGCGGGTGCACTACGGCGCGCCGGCCACCGAGGTGGAGTTGGTCAACTCGCCGCCCGCAGTGGCCGCTTCACGGGCCGATGGAGGCGTCGGCCGGGGCTTCGGCCTGATCGGGCTCGCCGAACGGGTGGCCGGGCTGCACGGCTCTCTCGCCCACGGCCCGGAGCCGGATGGGGGATGGCGGCTCGCGGCCCGTCTACCCATGAGCGCCCCGGACGGTGAGCCGACCCGAAGAGCCTTCGAGGAAGACAGCGCGACCCGCACGGCCGGGCCTGTCGGCGGACGAGCGGGCAGAACCTTCGGCAAAGGCGCGGCCACGGCCACGGCCACGCGCAAGGGTGCGGTGAAGAGGATCGGGAAGCGGTCCGTGAATCGGATCGGGCAGACATGAGCGAGGCTCGGATCATCAGCACGATGGTGGTGGACGACGACGCGTTGGTCCGATTGGCCCTGACCGACCTACTGGCGACCGACGCCGGCATCGAGGTCGTCGCCCAGGCGTCGGACGGCCTCCAGGCCGTGGAGGAGGCTGCTGCCCATCGGGTGGACGTCGCCCTGATGGATGTGAGGATGCCGAGGCTGGACGGCATCGCGGCAATCGCGCGACTGCGGACACTGCCACATGCCCCTCGCATCATCACTCTGACCACCTTCGACCTGGACGAGTATGTGTACGAGGCCTTGGCAGCGGGCGCCGACGGGTTTCTGCTCAAGGACTCGGACCCTGCGGAGATCCTGCGGGCCGTACATGTCGTGGCCGCCGGTTCGGCGATGCTGCATCCGTCCGCCGCACGTCGGCTGATCGACCGCTACCATCGCGACGCCCGGCCGGGGGCCTCAGCTGTGCGCGGACGGGTGGGCCGGCTGACACCACGCGAGCGCGATGTCCTGGCATTGCTCGCGGAGGGGGCAACCAACTCGGAGATCGCCGGGGGGCTGCGGATGAGCGAGAGTACGGTGAAAGCCCATGTCAGTCGCATCCTGACGACACTGGAAGTCGGAAATCGCGTCCAGGCGGCACTGGCCGCCCGGGACGCCGGTCTGATGCCTGACGCGTGAATCGCGAGGTTCGTCGCGTTGCGTGGCGAAGCGCAAGGGCAAGGACGCGATCGTGGCGGCCGTCGCCGTCGAGGGGTTCGGCGAGCCGGCCGACGCGCTGCGCGCGGCCCGCACCGCGCACTTCACGCCGCGCGCCTCCCTGCTCGCAGCGGCGCCGACAACGCCTGGAACATCGCGGCACTGTTCCTGCCCTGGACGTGTCGGCACGCAACGCCTGGCCCGGAGCCGACCCGGGTCCGGCCCGACCCGGCCGGAATTGCTACAGCAGGCCCCCCATCACCCCCCGCACCTCCGCCAGCGTGGCCTCGGCGACGGCATTGGCTCGCTCGTTGCCGGCCCGCAGGACCGACCGTACGTACGCCATGTCCTGCGCGTACTCCGCCCGCCGCGCCCGCACCGGCGCCAGCCGCTCGTTGACGGCGTCCGTCACGGTCCGCTTGAGCACGGCGCCACCGCCGTCTCCGATCTCCTCGGCGACCTCGTACGGGTCGCGGTCGAGGCAGAGCGCGGCGAGGAGTACGAGCCCCGACACTTCGGGCCGGGTCTCCGGTTCGTACGTGATGTGCCGGTCGGTGTCCGTCTTCGCCCCGCGGATCAGGCGGGCGGTCTCGTCGGCGGTGGCGCCGAGCGCGATGGAGTTGCCCCGGCTCTTGCTCATCTTGCCGCCGTCGGTGCCGAGCAGGAGGGGCGCGGCGGAGAGCAGGGCGTCCGGCTCCGGGAAGACCGTCCCGTACCGCTCGTTGAAGCGGCGGGCGATGCTCCGGGTCACTTCGAGGTGTGGCAGCTGGTCCTGTCCGACGGGGACGAGGTTGCCCTTGCAGAACAGGATGTCGGCGGCCTGATGCACGGGATACGTGAACATCAGCCCGCTGACGGCGGACTGCCGGGAGTGCGCGATCTCGTCCTTGACCGTGGGATTGCGGTTCAGCTCGGCAACGGAGACGAGGCTGAGGAACGGCAGCATCAGCTGGTTCAGCGCGGGCACGGCGCTGTGGTTGAAGATCGTGGTGCGGGCCGGGTCGATGCCGATGGCCAGGTAGTCCAGCAGCATCCCCTCCATGTGCTCGGTGAGCCGGTCGGCGACGTCCCGGTCGGTGAGCACCTGATAGTCGGCGATGATCACGAAGACGTCCACGCCGAGGTCCTGGAGCCGGACACGATTGTGGAGGGTCCCGAAGTAGTGCCCGAGGTGCAGTGCGCCGGTGGGCCGGTCCCCGGTCATCACCCGGAACCGCCCGGGATCCTGCTGGATCTGCTGCTCCAGCTCGGCACTGCGGCGCTGGGCGGGGGTGGTGACGGGTGCGGCGGCGGCGATGGCGGTGGTGGTCATGGTCTCTCCTCGCGGGTGCTGGTTGCGTGGAGGACGGCCCGCCGGGAGCGGCATCCGTACCCGTACGAGGGCAGAGAAGAGGGCCGTCCATATCGAACGGCCCTGGTTCCGTGCAGATGAGGCGGCCGCTCCTAAGTGGAGCGCCACCAGTTTCGGCACGGTACGGAGGTCATGCGCCGAGTGTAACGCGGTCAGGCTTCACCCACCCGGCCTTGGCGGGCCCGTACCGCTTCCGTACGGGACAGCCTCGAGCCGAACGCGGGACCCCGTCCCTGTGGACACAGGTCGATACACCTGGGCGGCATACGGTTGGTGATCGTGTGGTGCCGCCGGGCGGTGGCCAGTACCCGCTCCGGGAACCGGAGCCCCGCCGGCCGAGCAACAGGGCTGTCCTCTGCCGGGCTCACCACCCCGCGTGTCGCGAGGGGAACCGTCGAATTCCGAGCCCACGGCGGTGGGGGTTCCTGCCGCCGTCACGGCGAGGGCCCTCGCGGCCGTCGGCGTTCCGCCCGGCGGGCGACTCACTTGTGGGCGTGCTCGCCCACGTAGAACAGCAGGTAGACGAAGCCTGCGAAGAGATGGGTGGCGAAGACGTAGACGAAGACGCGCAGCGCGACACCGCGTTCCTTCCAGCTCTCGCTCTCGCTCACGGGCCCTGCCTCCTTCGTGCCGGCGCGTTGCCGGCCTGTCTCCCCGTCCAGAGTACGCACCGCCGGGAGCCCCGCTCCGGGCGGCGGAATAGGGAGAAGGGGTGCCCCGTTGTAGGGTGTGTCCAAGTAGTTCAAGGTTCAACCATCACCCCCACGGAGGCGGGCGCCATGGAGTTCGGGATCTTCACCGTCGGAGACGTCACCACCGACCCCACCACCGGCAGGACACCGACCGAGCACGAGCGGATCAAGGCGACCCTCGCGATCGCCCTGAAGGCCGAGGAAGTGGGCCTGGACGTCTTCGCGACCGGCGAGCACCACAACCCGCCGTTCGTCCCGTCCTCGCCGACGACCACGCTCGGCTACATCGCCGCCCGCACCGAGAACCTGATCCTCTCGACGTCCACGACGCTGATCACCACCAATGACCCGGTGAAGATCGCCGAGGACTACGCGACGCTGCAGCACCTCGCGGACGGCCGGGTCGACCTCATGATGGGGCGCGGGAACACCGGGCCGGTCTACCCGTGGTTCGGCAAGGACATCCGCCAGGGCATCCCGCTCGCCATCGAGAACTACGCCCTGCTGCACAAGCTGTGGCGGGAGGACGTCGTCGACTGGGAGGGCAAGTTCCGCACACCCCTGCAGTCCTTCACCGCGACTCCGCGCCCGCTGGACGGCGTCCCGCCGTTCGTCTGGCACGGTTCCATCCGCTCCCCGGAGATCGCGGAGCAGGCCGCGTACTACGGTGACGGGTTCTTCCACAACAACATCTTCTGGCCCATCGAGCACACCAAGAAGATGGTGAACCTCTACCGGCAGCGGTACGCGCACTACGGGCACGGCACCGCCGAGCAGGCCATCGTCGGCCTCGGCGGCCAGGTGTTCATGCGGAAGAACTCGCAGGACGCGGTACGGGAGTTCCGCCCGTACTTCGACAACGCGCCGGTCTACGGGCACGGGCCCTCCCTGGAGGACTTCTCGCAGCAGACACCGCTGACCGTCGGCTCCCCGCAGGAGGTCATCGAACGGACCCTGTCGTTCCGTGACGCCGTCGGCGACTACCAGCGCCAGCTGTTCCTGATGGACCACGCGGGGCTCCCCCTGAAGACGGTCCTGGAGCAGCTCGACATCCTCGGCGAGGAGGTCGTCCCGGTGCTGCGCAAGGAGTTCGCCAACATGCGACCGGCCGGAGTGCCGGAATCCGCCCCCGTCCACCCGGCCGTCGCCGCCCGCACGAAGGAGATCTGACCCACCATGCAGAACGAGGCTCTGAAGATCGTCGCGGTGTCCGCGGGGCTGAGCCAGCCGTCGTCGACCCGGCTGCTGGCCGACCGGCTGGCGGCCGCCGCCCGGGAGCGGCTGGCCGCCGAGCAGGACCGGCCGGTGGAGGTCCGGGTGATCGAGCTGCGCGATCTGGCCGTCGACATCGCGAACCACCTGGTGACGGGGTTCCCGCCGCGGGCACTGGGCGAGGCGATCGACGCGGTGACGGCGGCGGACGGCCTGATAGCCGTGTCGCCGGTCTTCACCGCCTCGTACAGCGGGCTGTTCAAGTCGTTCTTCGACCTGATCGACAACACGGCGCTGACCGGCAAGCCCGTCCTCGTCGCGGCGACCGGCGGCACCGGCCGGCACTCACTCGTCCTGGAGCACGCGATGCGGCCGCTCTTCGCCTACCTGCGAGCCACCGTCGTGCCGACGTCCGTGTACGCGGCGTCGGAGGACTGGGGCTCGTCCGGTGACGAGTACACCGAGGGGCTGCCGTCCCGGATCCGGCGCGCGGGCGGCGAACTCGCGGGGATGATCGCGGGCGGCCGGGCGGTCTCCGGGGCGTCCAGGGCACCGGGCCTCGACGACGAGGTGGTGCCGTTCGAGCAGCAACTCGCCGACCTGCGGCTGGACTGACCTGCCGCCGCCCGAGCGGGGTGGACCCACCCGGAGAACCCCTGTCCGGTTTGATTACAGTTACCCGTAAAGGTGCACCGTGAGGTGTATCACGCAGATGTGAGCTGAACCGAGCTGGAGGCAGAGATGGGCAGGATCGTGGTGGGCGTGGACGGCTCCGAGTCGTCGATCAAGGCGCTGCACTGGGCCGTACGCCAGGCCGAGCTGACCGGTGACTCGGTGGAGGCCGTCAACAGCTGGGAGTACCCCGCGACCAGCTGGGCGTCCATGATGCCGGGTATGCCGGAGGACTTCGATCCGCAGGCTCTGGCGACCGTCTCGCTCACCGAAGCGCTGGAGGAGGCCCTCGGCGCCGAGGGCGCGGCCGCGGTCAGCAAGATCGTGGTGATCGGCAACCCGGCGCAGGCCCTGCTGGACCGCGCGAAGGGCGCGAACCTGCTGGTCGTCGGGGCACGCGGATACAGCGGCTTCAAGGCGACCCTGCTCGGGTCGGTCAGCCTCCATGTCACCCAGCACGCGCCGTGCCCGGTGACGGTCGTCCGCGACTGACCGGGTGAACTCGAAGAACGAAAGGAGGGGCGGTCCCGTTCGGGGCCGCCCCTCCTTGAATCCTTCCTACAGCTCCACCACGTCCGCGACGACACACGTCACGTTGTCCGGGGCGCCCGCCACACCCGCCAGGGCGACCAGCTCCCGTACGGCCGTGTCGGGGCCGTCCGCCGCACCGAGCGCCCGGGCCAGATCCGCACCGTCGACCACCGCCGACAGGCCGTCCGAGCAGAGCAGATAGCGGTCGCCGGACCGGACTTCCCGCAGGTACACATCCGGGCGCACCGGGGCATGGTCCTGCGCGGTGCCGCCCATCAGGGCGCCCAGCAGCAGGGCGCGCTGCGGATGCGAGGCGGCTTCCTCCTCGGTGAGCGAACCGTCGTCGATCATCGACTGGACCAGGCTGTGGTCGTGCGTGATCCGGAACAGCTCGCCACCGCGCAGCAGATACGCCCGCGAGTCCCCTAATGTGCACCAGGCCCAGCTGCGAACCCGTCCAGACCATCGCGGTCAGCGTCGTCCCCGACTCCTCCGGCGCACCGCCCGTTCCGACCGCGTCCCGTACCGCCTGTGCGGCCAGGTCCGCCGCGTCCCCCAGCGCGTTCAGGAGCTCCCCGGCCGACCCCGCATCCCGTGCCGCCCCCTTCAGCGCGTCGATCGCTGCCGTGCTCGCCCCGGCGCCGCGTTCCCCGAACCCGTCGGCGACCGCGAGCAGCCGGGCCCCGGCGAACGCCGCGTCCTGGTTGGTCCCGCGCACCGCACCCCGGTCGGACAGGGCCGCATACCGGATTCCGAGCGTCCCCAGGGCCTCCTGGGCCGTGTACTCCTGCGTCATGGTGACTTCCTCCGCTGACAGCTGGTCGACGAGGAAGGTCACCAGGTCCCGCCGGGCCGCCGTCTCGGCCTCCACCCGTGCCCAGTACGCCCGGATCGCCGCTGCGGCCGCGCCCTCATCGAGCGCGACCACCTCCTTGATCCCGGCCAGTGGCATGCCGACCCGGCGAAGCCACGCCACCAGCCTGGCCGTCCGGAGCTGCGAACCGTCGTAGTACCGGTAGCCGTTCACCGGGTCGACCAGGGCCGGCCTGAGCAGTCCCAGTTCGTCGTAGCGGCGCAGAGCCTTCGCGGACAGCCGGGACGACCGGGCGAACTCCCCGATCGTCACCAGACCCGCGGCGTCATTCGTGCGCGCCTCGCGTTCCACCGCAGACCTCCTCGTACCGGACGGTCCCGCCCGGCCCCGCCGATGCTGGGGCTTCCCCCGTGGAGAAGGTCAAGGATGAAGGAGGAGACGGGGCGCGGAGTCAGTCCTCCGTCACGTGGAACGCGTAGAAGGCGCACACCCACATCGCGGCTCCGGTCACCAGGGCCAGGACGGAGGACGCGAGCACGCTCTTGTCGGACAGGCTGTACAGGAAACCGACCGTACCGCCGAACAGCACGCCGTACGCGGTGGCCTTGGTTCCCGTCGGCAGTCGCTTCTGTACCCGGCCGAGGCCGTAGCAGAGCGCCGCCAGCACGGCGCCGGTGATCAGACCGAGCGCGAGCTGCGTGCCGGTGAGCACACCGCCGCCGCGCACGATGGACGTCGCCCACCAGCCCCCGATCACACCGAGGGCGACGGGCATGGCCCAGCTGAGTGTGCTGGGGCGGTGGGGGCGCGCCCGCGTGCGCCGCCGCGTCGGCGTCGAAACGTGTGTCGTCATGGCCGAAAGCTCCTTCCTTCACCCCGTTCCCTCCAGGGCACACCCCGTCGTGGGGCCCGGCAACTCGAATGGCGCACCGCCCGGAGCGCACCGCTGCCGTCCGGGATTCCCTTGAGGGGTGCGGACCTCTCTCTCGGTGGCGTTGTCGACGGTGCTGCTCGTGCTGCTCGCCGTCCTCGTCCCGCTGAGTGCGCTGGCCGCCTGGGTCGATCTGGAGATCGACAACACGGACCGGTACGTCGCCGCGGTGGAACCGCTCGCCTCCGACCCCGATGTACAGGCCATCGTGGCCGGTCTGATCACCGACGAGGCGATGAAGCAGATCGACGCCGGGCCACTCCAGGACACCGTGCGGGGCTTCCTGTACGAGGCGGTGCAGTCGTTCGCCACCACCGATGCCTTCCGTACCGCTTGGAACGCCGCCAACCGCACCGCCCACCAGGCGGTCACCGCCGCGCTGAACGGAAACACCGGCGAGGCAGTGACCATCGATCTGGCGCCGGTGTCGGAGCAGGTCAAACATAATCTGCTGGACAGCGGGGTGCCGCTCGCCGACCGGATCCCGGTCCAGCACACCGAGATCACACTGATCTCCGCCGACCGCGCCGACCAGCTGCGCCACACCTTCCGCCTGCTCCGCGCCGGCAGCATCTGGCCCGCCGTCGGGACCGTGCTGTTCGCTCTCGCGTCCGTGGCCCTCGCGGCGGTGCGCGGCCTGCCGGGCCGCCGGGGCGCCGCCCTTTCCGCACTGACGGCCACGGCGCTCGTCGGGCTCGGATTCGCCCTCGGTGCGCTGGTGCTGCGCGCACTGATCGCGATCGCCCGGAACCGGGTGCTGGCCGGGGTGCCGGGCAGCGACCACGACGCGGCGGCGGCGGTCTACGACGCGCTGACGGCTTCGCTCCGTACGACGGTGTGGGTCATTCTCGGTGCGGGGCTGGCAGTGGCGCTGTGTGCGATGGTCGCGCGGGTGTGGGTGGGGCGGGGATCCGCCGTACGGGCTTGAGCCGCCCCGCCCCGCCCCACCCCACCCCGGAGAGGATGCGGGCAGCCCTCTGCCCGGTCCTTGCGAAAGGCCCCCTGTGAACAGCACCGAGCCCGCCGGTACGGCTACCCGCAGGCGACCCGCGCTCTGGGGTGCGGCTCTCACACTGGTGGTGGTGAGCGTCGTCGTAGGGTTCCGGGCAGTCGGCACCGACGGTATGACGCCCGTGCCGCAGGCCCTCGCCTTCCTGCCCTGGCTGCTGGTGCCGGGCGGGGTCGGCCTGGGGCTCGCCGCACTGGCCCGGTGGCGTACGGGAATGGCGTGGGCGGCCGTCGTGCTCGCCCTGACCGTGTGGTTCCTGCGCCCCTACGGGCCCGGTTCCACGGGCGCGCACGGTCCGGTCCTCGCCCGGCTGAGCGTGCTCACCTCCAATGTGGAGTTCGGTGGCGCCACCGACGCACTGATCACCGCGGTCCGCCGTGCGCGGCCCGACATCGTCTTCGTCGAGGAGTGCGACTTCCACTGCGCGGACGCCCTAGCCGCCCGGGTCCCGCACACCGCGTACCCGTACCGCAACGTCGTCCGGCTCGACGGCTCGCGCGGTTCGGCGATCCTCAGCCGTCATCCGCTGCGCCCGACGGGCGGGATCGACGGGGCGATGGCGATGCCGGGTTCGGTGGCCGTCGTGGCGGGCCAGGACGTCCGGCTGCAGCTCGCGCATCCGATGCCGCCGATCCCCGGCATGGTCGGCAGGTGGCGCACGGAGCTCGGCCGGGTCCGGGACTTCGCGGCAGGCTCGAAGGGGAGCCGCACCATCGTGGCGGGTGACTTCAACGCCTCCCAGGACCATGCCGCGTTCCGCGCCGTCCTCGACGCGGGCGGCCTCCACGACAGCGCCCGCGTCGCCGGCGCCTCCCGTACGTACTCCTGGCCCGCGGACCGCTCCACCCCCCTGCGCACCCAGATCGACCATGTGCTGGTCAGCGACGACTTCTCGGTACGGTCCGCCCGCTTCCTGCGCCTCGACGGCACCGACCACCGGGCGCTCCTCGTCGGACTCGACCTGCACGCCGGCTGAGCGCCGGGCGCCGCGGCCGGTTCGACGTGCGGCCGCGAGCGGGCCGGGCAAGAGTGGAGTCCAGGACTGCGTGACCTCGGGGTCGACTGAGAGGTCTTCCGTATGCGAGCCATAGCCGTCAGCGCGTTCCGGGCCGATCCTTCACTGATCGAGCTTCCCAAGCCGGATCCCCGGGCCGGCGAGGTGCGGGTGAAGGTCGTGTACGCCGCGCTCAACCCGTGCGACTGGCAGATCGCGGACAACGCCCCGGAAGGGGCTGCGGAGCCGGTGTTCCCGCTGGTCGTCGGCGTGGACTACGCGGGCCGGGTGGACATGATCGGCAGCGGCGAGAACCGCTTCCGGGTCGGCGACGAGGTCTTCGGCCGGGTGAGCGGATCACCGGCCGGCGTGGGCACGTACTGCGACTACGTGTCCGTCCCGCAGGACTCCACGATCACCCTGGTCCCGGACGGTCTCCCGCTCCGGACCGCTGCGGCGCTGCCGTCCGCCGGGATGGCCGCGGCGCAGCTCCTGGAGACCGCGGTGCTCCGCGGCCACGAGAGTCTGCTCGTCATCGGGGCGGCGGGCGGCGTCGGCAGCTTTCTGACCCAGCTCGCGTCCGCCCGGGACCTGCGCGTCCTCGCCGCCGTGCGCGGCGACGAGCGCGGGCGGATGAGGGCGCTCGGCGCCGCGGTCACGATCGACACGACGGCCCTTCCGCTCGAAGCGGCGGTACGGGAGGCGTGCCCGGAAGGCGTCGACGCGCTCGTCGACCTGGTGTCCACCACCCCGGACGGCTTCGTGGCGCATGCGGCACTGGTACGGGCCGGGGGTGTGGCCGTCTCCACACGGGGCGTCGCCTGGCGGGCCGCCCTTCCCGCCGGCGTCAGCGGTATCGACTTCCGCCTGGAGCCGACACCTGTGCTGCTCGACGTCCTGGCGACGGGGGCCCAGGAGGGCGTACTCAAGGTGCCCATCGACATCGAACTCCCGCTGGAGAAGGCCCCGCAGGCGCTCGACCGGAATCGCACGGGCGGCGCCCGTGGCAAGACCCTGTTCGCGCTCTGACCCGCGTTCAGAAATTCCGGGGAAGACGACAGGGACGAGCAGGAGATCATCGACAACATCGGCGGGCTGATCTCCGCGAAGCGGACCCTTCGCGAACGCTCCACCCGGAACGAGGGCCCCTGGGCCCACGAGAAGTCGCGCCTGCGTACGGTGGAGGTCCAACTCGATCAGTGCTGGGACCTGCTGCGGCAGCGTCGCGCCCTCAGCGAGTTCGGCGACGACCCGAACGCGGCAAGGATCCGTCCCGCCGACGAAGCAGAGGGCCACCAGAGCTGACCGTACGTCGTCGTAGGGGGAGCCCGTTGACAGAGGCCGAGGCGGAACGGAAGCGTGCCGCACCACCGAGCTGGCTGCTGAGCGGGCTCCGTCCGCTCTCCGCTCCCATCCCGTGGGCCGCCGCCGTCCGCGCCTCCATCGCCATGGCCGTACCGCTGGCCGTCGGCTTCGCGCTCGACCGGCCGGCCTACGGCGCGCTCGTCTCCATGGGCGCGCTCTCCGGTGTCATCGGCGACACCGCCGACGCGTACCGGATGCGAGTCCTGAACATCGCCGTGCCACAGCTGTTCGGAGCGGTCGGCATCATGCTCGGCACGCTGGTGTACGGGACCGGCTGGGCTGCCGTCGCCGTGCTGACCGCCGTCGGGCTGCTCTCCGGGATGATGTCGACGATCGGCGCGGTCGCGTCCGTGTCCGGGCTGCTGCTCCTGCTCAACTCGGTCGTCGGAGCCGGACTGCCCCTGCCGGCCCCCTGGTGGGTGGCGCCGCTGCTGCTGACGCTCGGTGGACTGTTCGTGCTCGCCCTGACGCTGCTGGCCTGGCCGATGCGGCGGAAACTGCCGGAGCGGGTCGCGGTCGCGGACACGTACCTCGCCGTCGCCGATCTGCTGGCCGCCGCGGGCACCGACGCGTACGAGAAGCGGCGGCAGGCGGTCACCCAGTCGCTGAACACCTCGTACGACCTGATCCTCGCCCGCCGGGCCCGCTACCACGGGCGCAGCGGCGCGATGGTGCGGCTGCTCGCCCAGCTCAATGTGGTCATCCCGCTCGTCGAGGCGGCGCCCGCGGTGCATGTGCGGCAGTCCCGGCTGCCCGAAGCGATCCCGGCGGCGGTGCGGGAACTGGCGGCGGCCGTCGAAGAGAGCCGCACCGGGGGTGCCGAACCGGAGCTGCCCGCGCCCGACTCGCCCGCCACCCGGGCCGTGGACAGCGCGCTGCGTCACGCGGCGGCCGTCGTGTACAACGCCGACGTCGACCCGTACAACGTCGACGACCGGCTCGGACGCCCCGCCGCGCTGGGGGTACGAATGCGGCGGGCGACCCGGGCCGTGCTGTTCTCCAGGACGTCCTGGCGGTACGGACTGCGACTGGCCCTCTGCATCGGCCTGGCCCAGGCGCTGACCTCGCTGGTCGCCGTGGACCGCTCCTACTGGGTGGCGCTGACCGTCACGTTCGTGCTGAAGCCGGACTTCGGCTCGGTCTTCTCGCGTGCGGTGCTGCGCGCCGTGGGCACGGCGGCCGGTCTCGTCATCGCCACGCCGATCCTCACCGCGGTACCGATCGGGTGGTGGGACGTACTCGTGATGGTGGTGCTGGCCGCGCTGATCCCGGCGTTCACGGCCAAGGGGTACGCATTCCAGACTGCGGCCATCACGCCGGTCATCCTGCTGCTGTCCGACGTGCTGAACCACCAGGGCGTCGCCCTGGTCGAGCCGCGCCTGGTGGACAGTCTCCTCGGCTGCGCGATCGTGCTCGTGGCGGGTTATCTGCTGTGGCCGGAGAGCTGGCACACCCGGATCGGACACCGACTCGCCAACGCGGTCGCGGACATCGCCGACTATGTGGCGTGCGCCTTCGACCCCGGCAGTGACGGTCGCGGGGGCGAGCGGACATCCCCCGTCGACCAGGCGGAACGGGTACGGGCGCGGCGCCGCATCTACCGCGATCTGTCCTCCGTACGGTGCGAGTTCCAGCGCGCCCTCACGGAACCGCCCCCGGTCGGCACCCGGGCCGCCGCCTGGTGGCCCCTGGTCGTCGCGGTCGAGCGGATCGTGGACGCGGCGACGGCGGCACGGGTCCGGGTCGACCACGGTGCACCGGAACCGGCACCGGAGGAAGTGGCCGGGATCCAGCAGCAGCTCCGCGAATTGGCGGAGGGGCTGCGGGCGAGCGAGGACCTGGTGAGCGTACGGACCGAGCTGCCGGGCGACGAGGAGGGAGTGCTTGCGCCGCTGCGCCAGGAGGTCGCGGCGGCGCGTGCGATCGCCTCACCGCAGCCGTAGACGCAGGCGGACGCGGGCTCGGACGAACGCGTCACGCCCGCCGTCCAGGGGACGGGAGGCTCAGGCCGGCCGGTCCCCGTGGCCGCGGCTCTGCAGGCGTTCCATCTCGCGGCGGTCGCGCTTGGTCGGACGGCCCGTCCCGCGGTCGCGGACCGGCACCTGGATGACCGCTTCGCGCGGCGGTGGGGGCGGGCTGTTGTCGACGAAGCACTCCGCCGCAACCGGCGGGCCGACCCGCTTCTTCACGATCCTGGACACGACGACGATCCGGTCGCGGCCGGCGTGTCGGAGCCGTACCTCGTCCCCCACATGCAGGGTCTGCGCCGGCTTGGCACGGTCCCCGTTGACCTTGACGTGCCCCGCGCGGCAGGCGGCAGCGGCCTGCGAGCGGGTCTTGGTCAGCCGTACCGACCAGATCCAGCTGTCGACGCGGACGCTTCCCTCCGCCTGCGGTGCCTCACCCGAAACCATGTCTCCGACTGTAGGCCTTCCGCCCGAACTGTGAACCTCGTACAGGAGTCACGTAACACTCGTACCGCCCAAGCCGACACAGCTGTAACCACGGGACTACGATGCGGACGATCTTCCCGAACAGACTGACCACATCCGTTCGGAGTTTCGGAGATCTGTTTCTGACATGCCGCCACATGTCGTGCCGCTGAAGGATGTACGGGGACTCCGCCGGGCACGCCGTACCTCCGGAAGCAGTTGAGACATCGATGCACAGCACGCCCGCCCGGCCCGGCCGTGGACTCCAGCCCAATGTCCTCGGCACGTTCAACACGATCGTGATGGCGGTCGCGGGCAGCGCCCCCGCCTATTCGCTGGCCGCCACCAGTGCCGTGCTCGTCGGTTCGGTCGGTCTCGGCGCGCCCGCCGCCCTGCTGTACTGCGCGATACCGATGCTCGGCATCGCCCTCGCCTACCGGCAGCTCGGCCGGATCGACGTCAACGCGGGCGCCGGCTACTCCTGGGTCGGCAGGACCCTGCACCCGTTCCTCGGTTTCCTCAGCGGCTGGGCGCTGGTCGTCGCGGCGACCCTGTTCATGGTCGCCGGATCGCTGCCCGCGGGGACGATGACGCTGACCGTCATCGACTCGCGCTTCGCCGACAACACGACACTCGCCACCCTCATCGGGGCGGGCTGGTTCCTGCTGATGCTGCTCGTCGTGCTCGGCGGTGCCCGGCTCAGCGCCCGGACGCAGCTGCTCATCTCCGGGGTCGAGCTGGTGATCCTGCTGCTCTTCGCGATCGTCGCGCTGGTCCGCGGCTCCTCGGGCACCGGAGCCGGTGCCGCACATACCTTCGAATGGTCCTGGCTCGGCTTCGGGCACTTCGACGGGGTCTCCGGCTTCGCCTCCGGCGCGCTGATCGCCGCGTTCTACTACTGGGGCTGGGACGTCACCGGCAACCTCAGCGAGGAGACCCGCGACAGCCGCCGCACCGCGGGGCTGGCCGGGATCATCGGCGTGCTCACCGTCTTCGCGCTCGTCGAAGTGTTCGCGATCGCGGTGAACGTGATCCTCTCCGTCGACGACATCCAGCAGCACAGCGCCAACGTACTGACCGTGCTCGGGGAGAAGGTGTGGCCCGGCGTCGGCGGAAAGCTTCTGGTGGTGGCGGTGATGCTGTCCACCGTCGCGACCCTGCAGACCACGCTCATCCAGGTCACGCGCTCCCTGTTCGCGATGGGCCGCGACCGCACGATGCCCGCCGCGTTCGGCCGGGTGCACCGCAGCTGGAACACGCCGTGGGTGGCTGTCGCGGCCGTCGGCGGAGTCGCCCTCGTCCTGATCCTCGCCTCGCTCGCCCTCGGCCGCGTGCAACGGATCCTGGGGGTGGCCGTGCAGGCCATCGGGCTGCAGATCGCCGTGTACTACGGGCTCGCGGGGCTGGCCGCCGTCGTCGCGTACCGCAAACTGCTCCTCCGCTCGGTCCCGGACTTCGTCCTCGGCGGGCTCTGGCCGCTGACCGGCTCGCTCTTCATGTTCTGGATCTTCTTCGAGGCGCTCGGCGACTTCAGCAGAACGGCGCTCACGCTCGGCCTCGGCGGTCTTGCCGTGGGTGTCGTCCCGATGCTCTGGTACCGGCGGCGCGGCAGTTCGTACTACCGTCCGGCGAAACTCGATGCCTCACGGACCGTGCAGGCCGAGGATTCGTCCGGCTACACCGATTCCGCCACGATCGTCACCGACTTCTGATCCCCGGCCCCTCTCCCCACCAGCCCCGAGAGGAGACGACCCTCCGAGCATGGCTGTACGCCGACGCCGCACCCCCCCACCCGTGCGCTTCGACCCGGATTTCGGCGACCGGTCGCTCACCGCGGCCCGCCAGGACATCGTCATCGGCCGCTGGCAGGGCGTACGCGATCTGCTGCAGGCCACCGGCAGCGCGTGGGCCCTGCGCACCCACCGGACCCGGCTGCTCGCCCACGCCGCCGCGGGCAGCTCCACCGTGGAGACCTGGCTCGCCGCCGAACCGAAGAACGCCGACGCGCACGTGCTGAAGGCGGCGACCGATGTCGTACGGCTCTTCGGGCGGGCCGTCATGGCGGGCCGCGGCATCGCCGTCGACCAGGACCGGGTGGACCGGGTCGTCCGGTGCTGCCTGCGGGCCGCCGAGGCCTGCCCGTCCGACCCGATGCCGTGGGCGTCACTGCTGACCGTGGCGCGACTGTACGAGGACGGGGCCCGGTGCCGGATCACTCAGTGGTGGGACGAACTGCTGAGCCGCGACCCCCACCACATGGAGGGGCATGCACAGCTGCTGCGCTACTACTCGGCGCGCTGGCACGGCACCCACGGCACCATGTACGACTTCGCGCGCGACGCGGCGGGCGCGGCGCCGCCCGGTTCGTCGCTTCCGGTGCTGGTGCAGGTCGCCAGGGTCGAGGAGTACCGGTACGTCTCCGATGCCACGCACGGGCGGCCCGTCGTGGCGCCGCGCACCGGGCAGCAGCACTGGGACCACGAGCTTGCGGTGACCGAGGTGTGCCGCACCTGGGAGCGGTGGCTCGGGATGCGCGCGGCGGGGCCGGTGCCCCCCGAGGAGGTCGGCGAGCTGAACTACCTCGCGCACGCGGCCTGTTACGCGGGGCGGCCCGCGGAGGCCGCGGACGCGTTCCGGCTGCTGGACGGGCGGGCGGTGCGGGTGCCGTGGTCCTACACGGGGGACGCGGAGGCGCAGTTCACGCGGTGGCGCCGCCAGGTCGCCACCGCGTGAACGCTTGCGCGGGTGGGGCTCAGACGCCGATGTCGCGTCCGTCCTTGCGCCAGACGGCGACGACCGACGGGCGCACGATCCTGCCCGGACCGTCCGGCCAGCTGCTCGCCGGCTTCTCGACGGACGCGCCGTCGATCTCGCCCGGGTGCTGCACCGCGACGAGCACGCGGCGGTCCTGGACCACCGGACCGCAGGTCTCGGCGCCGCTCGGCACGGTCAGGAACTGCTTGAGCTCACCGCGCCGCTCGCCCTGGGTGGCGACCCCGAACAGGCCGTCGTGCGAGCCGAGCTGGTTGCCGTCCGTGGAGATCCACAGGTTGCCGTGCGGGTCGAACGCCACGTTGTCCGGGCAGGAGATGGGGCTGACCTTCTCCTTGGGGAAGCCGGAGAAGTACGTCGCCGGGTCGTTCGGGTCGCCCGCGACGAGGAACAGCCGCCAGGCGAACCGGTCGCCCGCCGGGTCGTCCCCGTACTCCGCGAGTTCCAGGATCTGGCCGTGCTTGTTCAGGTTGCGCGGGTTCGCCTCGTCGACGCCCGCCTTGCCCGGCTTGCCGCGGTCGGTGTTGTTCGTCAGCACGACATAGACCCGGCCGGTGCGCGGCGACGGCTCGACGTCCTCGGGGCGGTCCATCTTCGTGGCGCCGACCTTGTCACCGGCCAGCCGCGTGAAGACGTACACCTCCTCGGCGGTCATCCCGGGCACGTGGGAGGTGTTGCCCGTCGCCAGTGGGATCCAGACGCCACTGCCGTCGAACTCACCGTCGGAGGGAAGCTTCCCGGTGCCGTCGAGCTCGGCGGCCGGGGAGTCGCCGGTCAACCTGGCGACGTACAGAGTCCCCTCGTCCAGGAGGGTGAGGTTGTGCTCGCGGGCGGCCCGCGAGTTCCCCTTCTTCATCTTCTTCGACGATACGAACTTGTAGAAGTAGTCGAAGCGTTCGTCGTCGCCCATGTAGACGACCGGCCGGCCGTCGGCGGTCAGGCGGGGCTGTGCGGCCTCGTGCTTGAAGCGGCCCAGCGCGGTGCGCTTGCGCGGCGTCGCGTCCGGGTCGTACGGGTCGAGCTCGACCACCCAGCCGAAGCGGTGCGCCTCGTTCGGCTCCTGCGCCAGGTCGAACCGCTTGTCGAAACGCTCCCACTTGCGCTCGGTGGCACCGGCCGCGATGCCGTACCGCTTGTCGGTGTCGCTGGAGCCGTTGGCGAAGTACTGGTTGAAGTTCTCCTCGCCGTGCAGCGTGGTGCCCCACGGGGTCGTGCCGCCCGCGCAGTTGTTGAGCGTGCCGAGCACCTTGCGGCCGGTGCGGTCGGCGGACGTACGGAGCAGGGAACCGCCCGCGGCCGGGCCGGTGACCTCGAACTCACTGGTCGCGGTGAGGCGGCGGTTCAGCGGGTGGCGGCTGACCGGCGACAGCTTGCCGGTGCGGCTCTCGTCCTGGACGACGACTACGGACAGTCCGTGCGCGGCCCAGGCGATCTCGACCTGCTCGCGGGTCGGGTTGGCCGGATCGTAGCCACGGAACATGAGGTTCTCGTCCGTGTACTCATGATTGGCGACCAGGACCTGGCGGCCGTGCTCACCGCGGAGCGGGAGCAGGGAGAGGAAGTCGTTGTTGTAACCGAACTGGCCCGCCTGCGCCTTCGCGGACTGCTTGTCCGGGTCGAAGGCGGGCGCACCGCGCAGAATCGGCTCGCCCCAGCGGATCACGACGTTCTGGCCGTAGCCGTCAGGGACGGTGACCTTGTCGTCCTTGTTCGGCGTGACGGGCGCGAAGCGCAGGCCACGGGCGCCGGAGGCGGGAGTCGTCGGCCCGTCCGGCGTGTGCCCGTGGCCCGCGAGCGCGGCGGCCTCGGCCTGCGGCGCGGCCGGGCCGGCCAGAACGGTCGTCCCGGCGGCCGCGGCAACGGTCACCACGGCCGCGGCACGCATCATCGAACGGCGCGAAAGGGCACCGGCGATGACATCGCCGACGTATTCGTTGTCGCTGGTGTTCGGAATCTCCTGGAAGCAGGCGTCGCCACAGCGGTAGCGGCAGGTCAGCGCAGAGCGCCCGCCCGGGTGCGAACTGATGAGCGGCAGCAGGTTGCGCACGTGTTTTCCCTCCATATGTGTGTCTCGCGTGACGGTAGGTGCGCAGTCACGCGGTACGAGGGACTCCTCATGAACGGGGAGTGAAGTCAGGGCCACCGCTGCCCGTTTGACACGGGCGCGGGCCGCGCCGACGAACGGCTGGATCCGGCCGCTAACCTTACGTATCCGCCCTGGCCAGGGATAAATTCCCGCAGTACGGACATTCATCGCACCCAACTCATGCGAAAGGCCTCGCCCATGGGCATTCGGAGCTTGCTGCGCAAGGTGTTCGGCCGCGACCGCGCGGAGCAGGACGAACCGACGACGGCCACGGTCCCGCCCCAGACGGAGCGCACCGGGCCGACGGAGTCGGAGCCCGTCGCGGTGACGGTGACGGCGGACGAGACGGTGGCGGCATCCGCCCCGCCCGCCAAGGCCTCGGTGCCCGCTCCCGCCTCGCGCCGGTCCACCTCGCCCGAGAGCGGACTGGCGGCGGACCTGGTGGCGGAGGCCTTCGACAAGGCATCGGCCCCCACCCCGAAGTCCACCCCCACCGTCCCGGCCCAGGGCTCGGCCCCGGAGCCGATCGCGGCCCCGGTGGAGCCGGTCGCGGAGGCGATCGCTGCGGAGCCGGAAGCGGAGCCGGTCACTGCGGTGCCCGAGGCCGAGGCGGAGCCGACTGCTGCCGAGGCCGAGGTCGAAGCCGAGCCGGTCACTGCCGCAGCGGAGCCGGCTGCTGCCGAGGCCGAGCCGGTCGCTGCCGAGGTCGAGGTCGAGGTCGAGCCGGCCGCCGCCGAGGCCATGCCGGGGGACGCCGCGGAGGCCGAGCCGGTCGCCGCCGAAGTTGAGCCGGAGGCTGCGGTGGAGCCGGAAGCGGAAGCGGTCACTGCGGTGCCCGAGGCCGAGCCTGTCGCCGCCAAGGCTGAGCCAGTCGCCGCCGAGGCCCAGGTTGAGGCCGAGCCGGCCGCCGCCGAACCGACCGCCGCCGAGACCGAGCCGGCCGCCGCCGAAGCCCAGCCCGAGGCCGAGCCTGCCGCGGCCGAGGTTGAGGCCGAGCCGGCCGCCGCCGAAGCCCAGCCCGAGGCCGCGCCTGCCGAAGCCGAGGCCCAGGTTGAGCCCGCGCCTGCCGAAGCCGAGATTGAGCCCGAGGCCGAGCCGGTCGCCGTGGCCGCCGCGTCGGAGACCCCCGCCGAGCCCGAGGCGACCGCACCGGAGACCCCGGCCGAGCCGGAGACGGTCGTCGTGGCGGCCGTGGCCGAGCCTGAGACGCCGGTCGAGAGCGAGCCGACCGCTCCCGCCTCCGCACCCGAGCCCGCACCGGTTGCCGCCGCGGTCGACCCCGAGCCCGCACCGGAACCGGCCGCAGAGGCCCCCGTCACCGACACGCCCGCCGAGGCCCCCGCACCCGCCTCCGACGGGCCCACCCCCGCCCTCCCCCTCGCCCGGGTCACGTCCAGTGCGCCTGCCCTCGCCGAGCCGTACAAGGCTGCCCAGGCCGCGCTGGAGGCGCATGGGCTGACCGGCCTCCGCGCCACCGTCTATCTGGTGCTCGACCGTTCCGGCTCCATGCGGCCGTTCTACAAGGACGGCAGCGCCCAGCACCTGGGCGACCGCACGCTCGCACTCGCCGCGCACCTGGACGAGAACGCGACCGTGCCCGTCGTCTTCTTCTCGACCGACATCGACGGCACAGGCACGGTCGATCTCACCGCTCACGAGGGCCGGATCGACGAGCTGCACGCGGGGCTCGGCCGCCTGGGCCGTACCAGCTACCACCGCGCCGTCGAGGAGGTCGTCGCGCACTACGAGAAGTCGGAGGCCACCGGCCCCGCCCTGGTGATCTTCCAGACGGACGGCCCGCCGGACACCAAGCAGCCCGCCAAGCAGGCGCTCGTCGAGGCCGCGCGGCTGCCGCTGTTCTTCCAGTTCGTCGCGTTCGGCGAGGAGGACTCGAAGGGCTTCGACTTCCTGCGGAAGCTGGACGCCCCGAACGCCGCGTTCTTCCACGCGGGCCCCGCCCCGCGCGAGGTGCCGGACGCCACGCTCTACGAGGAGCTGCTTGCCGCGCTCCCCGCCTGGCTCGCCTCCCGCGAGACCGCCGCCGACAAGGGCTGACCAGGCAGTTCGACCGGCAGACGTACGGTCACGGCGAGCCCGCCCCCGGGGCGCGGCACCGCCGTGACCGTGCCGTCGTGCGCCATCGCTATGGAACGCACGATCGAAAGACCGAGTCCGGAGCCCGGACCCATCCGGTCGCGGCCCTCGCCCCGCCGGAACGGCTCGAAGAACCCCGGGATGTCCGACTCCGCCACCACCGGCCCGCTGTTGCGCACCTCCAGGACCCCCTCACCGGCCCCGCCCCGCGTGAGGGACACCTCCACCGTCCCGTCGGGCACGTTGTACGTCACCGCGTTGGCCAGCAGGTTGGCCACCAGCTGGGCCAGCAGCAGCCGGTTCCCCCGTATCCCGCACGGCTGCGCGGAGACCCGCACACTCGGATACCGGGCCGCCTCCTCCGCCACCACCTGCGCGAGATCGACCGCGTCCCGCTCGCCCGCCGCGAGCCCCCGCTCGCTGCGCGCCAGCACCAGCAGCCCCTCGATGAGCCGCTCGCTGCGCCGGTTGTTGGCGAGGAGCGTTTCCCGGGTCCGTACAAGATCCTCAGGGGTCGGGTCGTCCAGTCCGATCTGGATCGCGGCCCGCTGGGTGGCCAGCGGTGTCCGCAGCTCGTGAGAGGCGTTGGCGATGAACCGCCGCTGGCTGTCGAAGGCCCTCTGCAGCCGGGCCAGCAGCGCGTCCAGCGTGTCGCCGAGCTCCTTCAGCTCGTCGTCGGGTCCGCTCGACGCGATCCGTTCGTGCAGCGTGTGCTCGGAGAGGCGGCGCGCCTTCGCGGTCATCGCGTGGACGGGCTGCAGCACCCGGCCCGCGGTCCACCAGCCCACCCCGACCGCGCACGCCGTCATCACGAGCAGCGCGGCCGCGGACCAGATCAGCAGCTGGTGGCCGGCCGCGTCGCTGACATGGTCGGTGAGGTCGTAGACGGTGGGCGGGCCGAGGCTCCGCCGGGTGATGAGCGGACCGTTCACCGCGTAACCCGGCTGAATGACGGCGGCGGTGGCGGCGATCGCGCGGGCCTGAGCGTCCGTACCGGCGCGGGAGGCAAGGTTGACGGTGACGAGCAGCGCGGTCCCGAGAACCAGGAACACCCCGCCGTACACGAGCGCGATCCGCGTCCGGATGGTGGCGTGCCGGACGGCCCACCGTCGCTTCACAGGGCGTACCCCACGCCCTGCACCGTACGGATCAGGGCGGGCTCCCCGAGCTTCCCGCGCAGCTTGCTCATGCAGACGCGGACGGCGCCGGTGAACGGGTCGGCATTGGCGTCCCAGGCGCGCTCCAGGAGCTCCTCCGCGCTGACCGTCCCGCCGTCCGCCTCCAGCAGCAGCTGCAGCACGGTGAACTCCTTCGGTGAGAGGTCCAGCTCCCGGCCGTCACGGGACGCGGTGCGCCGTACGGAGTCGAGCCGCACGCCGTTCCGCTGCAGCTGCGGCGGCACGGGCCGGGCACTGCGCCGCCGCAGCGCCCGTACCCGCGACACCAGCTCCGGGAACTCGAAGGGCTTGCCCAGATAGTCGTCCGCGCCGAGGTCGAGACCCGAGACGCGGTCCTCCATGGAACCGGCAGCGGTGAGCATCAGGATCCGGGTGCGCGAGCCGGAGGCGACGAGTCCGCGCGCCACGTCGTCACCGTGCACCCGGGGCAGATCACGGTCGAGCACGACGACGTCGTAGTCGTGGAGCCCCAGGTAGGCGACGGCCGCGTCCCCGCTGTAGACGGTGTCGACGGCGAACCCCGCCCGCCGCAGACCGGTGGCGACGAGCTCCGCAAGGATCTCCTCGTCCTCGGCGACCAGTACCCGCATCGTGATGTCCCCTGCCTCGTACATGCGTGTCCACTCCCTCCCAGGATGGGACATTGCTACCGGAAGGCATGTTTCGCAAAGGTCTCCACCGACCGGGCGCCCGTTATCGGTGTGAGTGGATCACCCTCGGGCCGTTAGGATTTCGACCATGGCGGCCACTGGATCCGAGAAGCAGGGGGCGACGGCGTACTACGTCTCGACCCCCATTTACTACGTCAACGACGCTCCTCACCTGGGCCACGCCTACACGACCGTCGCAGGCGACGTGCTCTCCCGCTGGCACCGCCAGCGCGGCGAGAAGGTGTGGTACCTCACCGGCACGGACGAGCACGGTCAGAAGATCATGCGCACTGCCGAGGCGAACAACGTCACCCCGCAGGAATGGTGCGACAAGCTTGTCGAGGAGGCCTGGAAGCCCCTCTGGGAGCACCTGAACATCGCGAACGACGACTTCATCCGGACGACGGAGAAGCGGCACACCGACCGGGTGCAGGAGTTCGTGCAGGACCTGTACGACAAGGACGAGATCTACAAGGGCGGGTACGAAGGCCCGTACTGCGTGGGCTGCGAGGAGTACAAGCTCCCCGGCGACCTCATCGAGGCGGAGGACGGCACGAAACTGTGCGCGGTCCACAAGAAGCCGGTGGAGATCCTCAAGGAGGAGAACTACTTCTTCAAGCTGAGCGAGTACGGTCCGAGGCTGCTGGAGTTCTACGCGAACAACCCCGGCTTCATCCAGCCCGAGTCGGCCCGCAACGAGGTCGTGAACTTCGTCAGGCAGGGGCTGCAGGACCTGTCGATCTCGCGCTCGACCTTCGACTGGGGCGTCCCGGTGCCGTGGGACGAGAAGCACGTCATCTACGTGTGGGTCGACGCGCTGCTCAACTACGCGACGGCGGTCGGCTACGGCGCCAACCAGGAGAAGTTCGACGAGACGTTCCCGGCCAATGTGCACCTGGTCGGCAAGGACATCCTCCGCTTCCACGCCGTCATCTGGCCCGCGATGCTGATGGCGCAGGGTCTGCCGCTGCCCGGCAGGGTCGCGGCCAACGGCTGGCTGATGGTCGGCGGCGAGAAGATGTCGAAGTCGAACCTGACCGGCATCAAGCCGCAGGACCTGACCTCGCACTTCGGTGTGGACGCGTACCGCTGGTACTTCCTGCGGGCGATCGCGTTCGGCAGCGACGGCTCGTTCTCCTGGGAGGACTTCACCGCCCGCTACACCTCGGAGCTCGCCAACGACTACGGCAACCTCGCCTCGCGCGTCGCCGCCATGGTCGGCAAGTACTTCGGCGGGGCGCTGCCGGAGGCCACGGCCACCGGTGAGGCCGAGAAGGCCGTCCAGGAGGGTCTCGCGAAGGCCGCCGCCACGGCCGACCGGAAGATCGGCGAGGAGCTGGACTTCCAGGCCGGCATCCTGGCGATCTTCGACTTCGTGAAGCAGGTCAACGGCTACATCACGGAGCAGGAGCCGTGGAAGGTCGCCAAGGACGAGTCCCCCGAGGGCCGGGCCCGCCTCGCGACGATCCTGTACACGGCCGCCGAGGCGCTGCGCGGTGTCGCGGTCCTGCTGAACGCGGTGATGCCGGAGACCTCGCAGAAGCTGTGGGAGTCCCTCGGCGCCGAGGCGTCCCTGGGCGCTCTGCCCGACCAGCTCGTACAGGACGCGGGCAACTGGGGTCAGCTGCCGGCGGGCGCGACGGTGACGAAGGGTGCGGTGCTGTTCCCGCGCCTGGAGGAGAAGCCCGCGTAGGTCTCGCGACGCAGCAGAGGGGCCCGGACCGGTGACGGTGCGGGCCCCTCGCACATGCGGGCTCCTCGGGTGCCCAGTGCCGTGACCGGCAATGTTTGCCCCATGAGGAGAGGGCGTGCCGGGCGGCACGACGGGGCAAAGCCTGCCGGGAGGGGCACGAGGTCATCAGCGGGCCAGGGCCGCGGCGTCGCCCATCACGACCACCGGCACCTTTGCCGGGTCGAGGGCGCGCAGCAGTTCTCTCATCCGGTCCGCGGGGAGCGAGATGCAGCCCTGGGTCGGTCCGCCGTGGTCGACATGGAGCCAGATGCCGCCTCCCCGCTCCTCGCCGAGCGGACGGGTCGGGTCCAGCGGGGAGGCGCCGGGAATGCGGTTGTAGTCGATGGCGATGACGTAGTCGAAGGACCCCTCCAGGGAGTCCCCCTGGAACCCTTCTCCGCTGACTTTGAAGAGCGGGTTCTGCTCGTACGGGAACGCGGTGCCCGGGGCGGCGCGCAGACCACCCGCGGCCGTCAGCCCGTAGACCCCGATGGGGGTCCGGAGGTCACCCGCCCGGTGCTCGTCGGTCCAGCCCTTCAGGGCGTTGTGGGCGGGCCACGGGCCCATGGCCTGCTGCCAGCCCGCCATGGAGTCCTCACGGGTGTAGAGGACGGCGGTGGCCAGGCTGGAGTCGGCCGAGTCCCCGGTGACGACCAGTGCCTGCAAGGAATCGGCCGGGATCGCCGCCCTGATCCCCTGCCCCAGCAACCGGATCCCGCGAGGACGCGTGGGGGCGGCCGGTCCACGGGCGGCGGCGACCGGGCCCGCCGCACCGGTGGTACCGGGGGACGCGGGGGCGCGGGAGCCGGCGCCGGGGACAGCGGCGGGTGCGGTGCCTGAGGCACCGCACCCGGTCAACACGAGGAACAGTGCGGCGCAGACGGCGTACGGCGGACGTCTGGACCTGCGTGGACGTGACACACGTTCGGACACGGGGGCTCCTAGGGGGCGGTGTCGAAGGCGGCGGAGGCGAGTCCCCGCGCCAAAGTCCCCGAGCCAGTCTTTGCCGACTCCGATCCCGACTAATCAGACAAAGCGGCCATCCGGCCGCACCCGATCAGGTTCTCTCTGTCGTCGCGGGCGTGTCCCGCTGTTCAGCTGCCGTCGCACAGGCACGGAAGGGCCCGGAACCGTGCCCTGTCGAACCGGTTGCGGGCCCTTCCACTCCGCGGAGGAACGGAGAGTCAGAGGTCTGTGCCGTCGTGCGTCTCGTCCGGGTCCACACCCATCGTGATCGAGCCGACGACGCCACGCGCCATGTGGTTCTTGCGGTACGAGAGCTTCATCAGCCCGCCCGTGACACCACTCTGGTCGTAGATCGTGTCCTCGGTGAGGGTCGTACGCGTGGTCGTGCTGGTCGAATACGGCGCGACCTTCGCCGAGTCGAGCACCGCGGACTCCGCGAAGAAGAACTGACCGGTATGACAGGTGCGCCCGCCCTCGTATCCGGCGTCGGTCATCTTGCCGCCGACGTGGACCTTGGTGTGGATGTGCACACAGCGGCCCTGGTACCAGCCCGGGAAGATCGTCTTGAATTCCACGTACCCGTGCTTGTCGGTGAGCTGAGCACCCCGCAGGTAGCGCTTGTCGTCGGTGGGCTCCGTGTGCCCGCCGCCACCGCCACCGGGACCTCCGGACGGGGGCGTGCCGGTCGGGGCGTCGGTGGGAACGCCGGTCGGGGCATCCGTCGGAGCACCGCTCGGCGGGGTGCCGCCCCCGCCGGGGCCGCCCGAGCTCATGGACTCGTAACCGGAGTAGATGCCCAGCGCGTCGCAGTGCCAGATGTCGACGGCCGCGTGCTTCAGCGGCTTGCAGGTGTCCGAGTCGATCACCTTGAGGCGGAGGGTCATCGGGATGCCCTCCTTGTCCTCGGTGATGTCCTTCCTGATCTTGTCGGCATCGATGTAGTACGGCCCCTCGGTGGTCTCCGAGGTCAGGCGGTAGCACTCCTCGCCCTGCCCGCCTGCGGACTTCTTCCCGGTGCCGCTGCTCGTTGTCTCGTCGGCCGAGGCGCTGGCGACGACGCCCGCCCCGACACCGGCGGCGATGATGGCCGCACCGCCGGCGAGGACCGCCCGGCGACGCGTCATGTCCTTCTTGTGTGCAGGTCCCTGAGTCTCTGTCATGGAGAGTGAGGCTAGGCAGGAGAGCTGGCAGGGGCGTGTGTGTGAGCTGTGCGTTGCTGTGCAGGACGGTCAACCAGGGGCAGAACGCGGCACAGCCCCCGGCCGGTGGCCGGGGGCTGTTTCACGTGGAACGGAAGCGGACCTCGGTGGTCCGGGACCGGTCTACTTCTCGGTCTTGTCCTTCGCCGCCGCGACGGGCTTGCGCAGCTGGATGTTCAGCTCACGCAGACGACCCTCGTCCAGCTCGGTGGGCGCGCCCATCATCAGGTCCTGCGCGTTGCCGTTGAGCGGGAAGGCGATCGTCTCGCGGATGTTCGGCTCGTCGGCCAGCAGCATCACGATGCGGTCGACGCCGGGGGCGATGCCACCGTGCGGCGGGGCGCCGAGACGGAACGCGCGGAGCATGCCCGCGAACTCGTGCTCGACGGTCTCGCGGTCGTAACCGGCGATCTCGAACGCCTTGAGCATCAGCTCGGGCTCGTGGTTACGGATGGCGCCGGAGGACAGCTCGATGCCGTTGCAGACGATGTCGTACTGCCAGGCGAGGATGTCCAGCGGGTCCTTCGTCTCCAGGTCCTCCAGGCCGCCCTGGGGCATGGAGAACGGGTTGTGCGAGAAGTCGATCTTGCCGGTCTCCTCGTCCTTCTCGTACATCGGGAAGTCGACGATCCAGCAGAACCGAAAGACGCCCTCCTCGAAGTGGCCGGCGCGCTTGGCGGCCTCGACACGGACGGCCGACATGATCTTGGAAACCTCGTCGAACTCGCCGGCGCCGAAGAAGACGGCGTGGCCCGGAACGAGCGACAGGCGCTCGGTGAGGGTCTTGATGTCCGCCTCGGTGAGGAACTTGGCGATCGGACCGGCGAGGGTGCCGTCCTCGCCGACGCGGACCCAGGCGAGACCCTTGGCACCGTGCTCGACGGCGTACTCACCCAGACCGTCGAAGAACTTGCGGGACTGGCCCGCGGTGTCCGGCACCGGAAGGGCGCGGACGTGCTTGCCGGCGAACGCCTTGAACTCCGAGTCCGCGAAGACGTCGGAGATGTCGACGAGCTCCAGCTTGGCGCGCAGGTCCGGCTTGTCGTTGCCGTACTTCAGCATCGACTCGCGGAACGGGATCCGCGGGAACGGCGACGTGACGTGGCGGCCGTTGCCGAACTCCTCGAAGAGCTCGGTCATCAGCTTCTCGATCGGCCGGAAGACGTCCTCCTGCTCGACGAACGACATCTCGACGTCGAGCTGGTAGAACTCGCCGGGGGAGCGGTCGGCACGGGCGTCCTCGTCGCGGAAGCACGGCGCGATCTGGAAGTAGCGGTCGAAGCCGGAGATCATCAGCAGCTGCTTGAACTGCTGCGGGGCCTGCGGCAGCGCGTAGAACTTGCCGGGGTTCAGCCGGGACGGGACGACGAAGTCACGGGCGCCCTCGGGGGAGGTCGCGGTGAGGATCGGGGTCGCCATCTCGTTGAAGCCGAGGGCCACCATCTTCGAGCGGATCGAGGCGATGACGGCGGAGCGCAGCATGATGTTGCGGTGCATGCGCTCGCGGCGCAGGTCGAGGAAGCGGTACTCCAGGCGCCGCTCCTCGTTGACCCCGTCCTCGGTGTTGATCGTGAAGGGCAGCGGGGCAGCCTCGCCGAGCACCTCGACCTCGGCGACCTCGATCTCGATCTCGCCGGTCGGGAGCTCCGGGTTGACGTTGTCGGCGCCGCGCGCGGAGACCTTGCCGTCGATCCGGACGACGGTCTCCTTGGTGAGCTTCGACAGGGCTTCGTTGCCGGGCGTGCCGGGACGGGCGACGAGCTGCACCAGACCGTAATGGTCGCGCAGATCGATGAAGAGGATGCCGCCCAGGTCTCGACGATTGTGCAGCCAGCCGCTCAGCCGGACGTCGGTGCCGACGTCAGAGGCGCGGAGCTCGCCGCAGGTGTGGGACCTGTACCGATGCATCGTCGTTCATCCAGTCTTCGCGGTTGGGGTGGATTCAGCCTCCCCAGGCTACCGCCCAAGCCCGCACCACTTCATTGCCATAACCCCAGGCAAAATCATCGGGTGCGGTCGGGCGCTGCGCGGGAGCCCGCCGGCGGCCGTCCTCGGTGGCGTCAGCCGAGTACATCTTCCTAAAGTAGGGCAATGCGCACCGAGGACGTCCTGGCCGCGACGGCGACCGGCCTGTGGCGCTGGGACAGCGGAGCCGGGACCGTCACGCTCGATGCGGAGGCGGCCCGGCTGCTGGAGCTGCCCGCCGAAGACGGTGTCTTCCGGGAGGCGGCGGTGCGCGCGCGTTTCCATCCGGTCGACTGGAACGAGATCTACGGGGTGGTGAACCTCGCGGTCCTCGAGGGCACCCTGGCCGAGGCTCGGCTGCGGATCGTGGACGACCGCGGGCGGGTGCTCCGTACCGTACGCAGCCGTTCCAAACCACTGCCGACAGGCAGCGAGGGCTACCTGCTGGTCGGCACGCTCCAGGAGGTAGCCGAGCCGCAGCCGGGCACCACCGGCGCGCACACCCCCATCACCGGGGACTGGCGCCGCTCCCGGGAGGCATTCCTCCTGGACGCGGGGAGGGCGCTGGCCGAGGCCCGGTCGACCGCCGAGGTGCTGCGGGTCGCCGCGTCGCTCTCCATGCCCGGGTTCTCGCCGGACGGGCTCGCCGTCTTCGGTGTCGCGGGCGACCGCCTGACGATCATCGGGCACCACGGGCACACCATGGGTGACGAGGACCCGTTCACCGACATGACGCTCGAGACGGACTATCCGGCCGCGGAGGTCGTACGGACGGGGCGGGCGATCTATCTCCCCTCACCGGAGGAGTACCACCGCCGCTTCCCGGCCACCTGGCCGCTCGCCAGCCGCTTCGGACGCCGCTCCTGGGCCTTTCTCCCGCTGATCGTGTCGGGCCGCACGATGGGCGCCTGGATGGCAGGGTTCCGGCACCCGGTGTCGTTCTCCCCGGACGAGCGGTCGGTGCTGACGACCGTCGCCAGGATGCTCGCCCAGGCCCTGGCACGGGCCGGGGTGGCCGAGACCGAGCGGGAGCTCTCGCAGGGGCTCCAGCGGTCGATGATGCCGTCTCTGGGCCCCGACATCCCCGGCATGACGGTCGCCGCCCGGTACGTACCGACCGGCGGCGGGCTCCAGGTGGGCGGCGACTGGTACGACATGATCCCGCTCCCCAACGGCCGTATCGCCCTGGTCATCGGCGACGTCCAGGGCCATGACGTGCGGGCGGCCGGGCTGATGGGGCAGTTGCGGATCGCTCTGCGCGCGTACGCCTCCGAAGGGCACCGCCCGGACGCGGTGCTCTCCCGCGCCTCCCGGTTCCTCTCCGGGCTCACCGACGCGTACGACGACGGGGAGGAGACCGGGCCGCGCTTCGCGACGTGCCTGTACGCGGAGGCCGATCCCGAGACCGGCACGCTCGACATCGCCCGGGCCGGACACCCAGACCCGGTGGTCATCAGCGCAGACGGGACCGCGGTGATCCGGCAGACCGGCGGCGGGCTGCCGCTCGGCGTCGAGACGGACGCCGACTATCCGACGACCCAGATCGTCCTGGAGACCGGCGAGACGATCATGTTGTGCACGGACGGGCTGATCGAGACCGGTGGCCACGACATGGCGACCGGCTGGGTGCGGCTCCGGCCGGTCCTGGAGGAGCAGACCGGCGACCTGGAGAAGCTCGCCGACGCGCTGGTGCAGGCGGTGCACGGGCCGGGCTCGCACTACACGACAGGTCCGCTCGTCGACCGCCGCGAGGACGACATCGCGGTGCTGCTGCTGCGGCGCGAGTCGGGTGCCCCGCGGCAGGCGGCGCCGCGCCGCGCCGCACTGACCGTCGCGCAGGCCGAGCCCGAGCGGATCGCGGCGGCCCGGCAGCAGCTGCGGGAGCTGCTGCACGACTGGTCGGACCCGGAGCAGGTCGATGCGGCGGTGCTGATGATCTCCGAGATGGCGACCAACGTGCTCCTCCACACGGACGGGGACGCGCTGGTGGTCGCCGAGGCGACCGGAGAACGGGGGAAACGGCGGCTGCGCGTGGATGTGGCGGACGGCAGCGACGAACTGCCGCACAAGCGGCAGCCCGGCGAGATGGCCTCCAGTGGGCGGGGGCTGGTGCTGATGGAGATGCTGGCCGACGCGTGGGGGGTGGATCCGCAGGGCGCCGGGAAGTCGATCTGGTTCGAGTTGTACGAGGCCGAGCCGGTGGATTCGGCCGGGGCCTAGGGCGTGTGTCGGAAGTCCCGCCGTCCGTCCGAAGGGTGGGCCCGGCGGCGTCCGGTGCGTGCGATCGCAAGGCGGAGGGTCGTCCTCGTACGGGACGTACTCGGGCGAGCCCGACAACGCAGCGAGCGTGCGTGCCGGGCGTCGCGGGGCAGGCGGGACTTCCGACACACGCCCCGGGTCCGTCCGGGTGCCGTTCCGTCCTCAGTCGCCGGACGGGTCCGGCGGGGCGGACGGGCTCGGTGGGGTGGATGGCGGTTCGTCCGGGGTGTGGCGCGTGCGGAGTTCGCCGAGGACGCCGAACGCCGCCGCGCACACCGGTACCGCCAGCAGCATGCCCAGCACGCCCGCCACACTCGCGCCCGCGGTCAGCGCGATCATGATCATGGCCGGGTGCATCTGGACCGTACGGCTCTGGATCAACGGCTGCAGCACGTGCCCCTCCAGCACCTGGACCGCGAGCACCACCCCGAGCGCCCAGAGCGCGATCACGACCCCCCGGTCGGCGAGCGCCACCAGAACGGCGACGGCACCCGAGATGAACGCCCCGAGGTACGGGATGTACGCGCCGACGAAGACCAGCGCCCCCAGCCCCACCGCCCCGGGCACTCGCAGGATCAGCAGACCCACGGTGATGCAGATGGCATCGATCAGCGCGATGAACGTCGTGCCGCGCATGAATCCCTCGACCGCTTCGAACGCCCGCCGGCCCATCGCCTCGACCAGGTCACCGGTGCCGCGCGGGGCGACGGAGTGCGCGAGGTTCGCGGCCCGGTCCGAGTCGCGCAGGAAGAAGAAGGTCAGCAACAGGGCGAGAACGCCGGTCGCGACGAGTGAGCCGATCAGGCTGATCCCGGTGAGTACTCCGCCCGCGGCGCTCGCGCCGAATTTCTCG
The DNA here is from genome assembly GCF_042801455.1 of Streptomyces sp. NPDC057565. Classification (NCBI taxonomy): domain Bacteria; kingdom Bacillati; phylum Actinomycetota; class Actinomycetes; order Kitasatosporales; family Streptomycetaceae; genus Streptomyces; species Streptomyces sp. NPDC057565. The sequence goes on from NZ_JBHVFU010000002.1 coordinate 326,984, forward strand.
ACGAGCTTCCGGGCATTGGCGACGAGGTCGTTCACATTGGTGTTCCGGGCGATCCCGAAGTGGTCGACGACCCACTGCGCGGCGTCCTTCAGTGAATGGATGATCTGGTCGCCGGTGTCGATGAATGCGGTGACGACGATGTACCCGGCGCCGCCGCCGATCGCGACGAGCAGCGCGCAGGTGAGCCCGGCGGCCACCGACCGGTTCACCCCTCGGGCGGCCAGCCAGCGGTGGACGGGACCGAGCAGCGCCGTACCGAGCAGTGCGAGCAGCACCGGGGTGACGGCCGTCTTGAAGATGATGCACAGCCAGATGGCGACCGCGGCAACGCCGGTGACCAGCAGAAGCACTGCGCACCAGGCAGCTGTTCGCCGGGCAGTGTCGGGCAGGAGGGGTTTCCGGGTATCCACCCTCCCACCCGATCACGGTGCGGGAGCCATGTCCCGCTTGTACGACCGAACGGGTGACGGGCCGTCAGGGCGGCCCGTCACGCAGATCACTCACCCATACCGTGGACTGCGGGCACGGTGCCGAGGCGGCCGGCCTGGAAGTCCTCGAAGGCCTGCTTCAGTTCGGCCTGGCTGTTCATGACGAACGGCCCGTAGTGCGCCATCGGCTCCCGGATCGGGCGGCCGCCGAGCAGGACGACCTCCAGGTCCGGGGTGTGGCCGTCCTGCTTCTCGTCCGCACGGACGGTCAGCGAGGAGCCGGTGCCGAAGACGGCGGTCTGCCCCATGTGGACGGGACGGCGCTCCTGACCGACCGTGCCGCGACCGGCCAGCACGTACGCGAGTCCGTTGAAGTCCTCGCGCCACGGCAGGGTCACCTCGGCGCCGGGGCGCACGGTGGCGTGGACCATCGTGATCGGGGTGTGGGTGACGCCCGGGCCCTCGTGCCCGTCGAGCTCACCGGCGATGACGCGGAGCAGCGCGCCGCCGTCCGGGGAGGCGAGGAGCTGGACCTGGCCGCCGCGGATGTCCTGGTAGCGGGGGGCCATCATCTTGTCGGCCTTGGGCAGGTTCACCCAGAGCTGGAGACCGTGGAAGAGGCCGCCCGACATGACGAGGGACTCCGGCGGGGCCTCGATGTGGAGGAGGCCGGATCCGGCCGTCATCCACTGGGTGTCACCGTTGCGGATGGTGCCGCCGCCACCGTTGCTGTCCTGGTGGATGAAGGTGCCGTCGATGATGTACGTGACGGTCTCGAAGCCGCGGTGGGGGTGCCAGGGAGTGCCCTTGGGCTCGCCCGGCGCGTACTCCACCTCGCCCATCTGGTCCATCATGATGAACGGGTCGAGGTACTTGTAGTTGATCCCGGCGAACGCGCGGCGAACCGGGAAGCCTTCGCCCTCGAATCCGCTCGGCGCCGTCGTGACGGTGAGCACGGGACGGGCCGTGGCGTCGCCGGAGACGGCGACCTTGGGCAGGGTCAGCGGGTTTTCGACGGTCACTGCGGGCATGGGAGCCACCTCCGGGATTGTCCTGATCTCAATTTAGTTGAACACTGAACATCTTGCAAGGTCTGCGGCATTCCCGCACCGCGGCAGGCCCTCCCCGGACAACGAGAAGGGGTCCGCACCCGACAGGCACGGACCCCTTCTCGAAGGTCAGGAATCAGACATCTGCGAAGCAATGGCGTCTAGCCGTACATGCGACGCATCGCAAAGTCGACCATCTGCTCCACGGCCTTGGCATCGAAGACCATGCGGTGCTCACCCTCCATGTCGAGGACGAAGCCGTAGCCGGTCGGCAGCAGATCGATCACCTCGGCACCGGTGATCACGAAGTACTTGGACTCCTTGCCCGCGTAGAGCCGCAGCTCCTTGAGCGTGGTGAACATGGGGATCACCGGCTGCTGGGTGTTGTGCAGGGCGAGGAAGCCGGGGTTGTCGCCGCGCGGGCAGTAGACCTTCGACGACGCGAAGATCTGCTGGAAGTCCTCGGCGGACAGAGAACCCGTGGTGAAGGCCCGTACCGCGTCACCGAGGGAGGGCGGCGAGGGCTCGGGATACAGCGGCTGCCCGCCGTAGCCGCCACCCATCTGCTGCTGTGCGCCCTGGTTCTGGTCGTAGCCGTACATGCCGCAAAGAGTAATCGGACACATCAGGCCCTTGAGGGGTTGCGTCTTATTACTGACGGGTAGCATCATCGGGGAGGTCAGCTGATATACGGACCGCCAGCTCGTCGCCCGCCCGGCCCTCACCCCTCCCCGGGGCGCTGTGCGCCACTGCTATTGATTACGGAGCCTTCCCATGGGGCACTACAAGTCGAATCTCCGCGACATCGAGTTCAACCTCTTCGAGGTCCTCGGGCGCGACAAGCTGTACGGCACCGGACCGTTCGCGGAGATGGACGTCGAGACCGCGAAGAGCATCCTCGACGAGGTCAACCGCCTCGCGGAGAACGAGCTCGCCGACTCGTTCGCCGACGCCGACCGCAACCCGCCGGTCTTCGACCCGGAGACCAACACCGCACCGGTCCCGGCCTCCTTCAAGAGGTCCTACCAGGCCTTCATGGACTCCGAGTACTGGCGCCTGGGTCTGCCCGAGGAGATCGGCGGCACCACCTCGCCGCGCTCCCTGATCTGGTCGTACGCGGAGCTGCTCCTCGGCTCGAACCCGGCCGTGTGGATGTACTCCTCCGGCCCGGCGTTCGCCGGAATCCTCTTCGATGAGGGCAATGAGGCGCAGAAGAAGATCGCCGAGATCGCCGTCGAGAAGCAGTGGGGCTCGACGATGGTGCTGACCGAGCCGGACGCCGGTTCGGACGTCGGCGCCGGCCGCACGAAGGCCGTCGAGCAGGAGGACGGCTCCTGGCACATCGAGGGCGTGAAGCGCTTCATCACCTCGGGCGAGCACGACATGTCCGAGAACATCATTCACTACGTGCTGGCCCGCCCCGAGGGCGCAGGCCCCGGCACGAAGGGCCTGTCGCTCTTCATGGTCCCGAAGTTCCACTTCGACTGGACCACCGGCGAGTTGGGCGAGCGCAACGGCGTGTACGCGACGAACGTCGAGCACAAGATGGGCCTCAAGGCGTCCAACACGTGCGAGATGACGTTCGGCGACCAGCACCCCGCCAAGGGCTGGCTGATCGGTGACAAGCACGACGGCATCCGCCAGATGTTCCGCATCATCGAGTTCGCCCGGATGATGGTCGGCACGAAGGCCATCGCCACCCTCTCGACGGGTTACCTGAACGCGCTGGAGTACGCCAAGGAGCGCGTCCAGGGCACCGACCTGGCGAACTTCATGGACAAGACCGCACCCAAGGTCACCATCACGCACCACCCCGACGTGCGCCGTTCGCTGATGACGCAGAAGGCGTACGCGGAGGGCATGCGCTCCCTCGTCCTGTACACCGCCTCCGTCCAGGACGCGATCCAGGAGAAGGAGGCCGCGGGCGAGGACGCGAAGGCGCTGCACGGCCTCAACGACCTGCTGCTCCCGATCGTGAAGGGCTACGGCTCGGAGAAGTCGTACGAGCAGCTGGCGCAGTCGCTCCAGACGTTCGGCGGCTCCGGGTACCTCCAGGAGTACCCGATCGAGCAGTACATCCGGGACGCAAAGATCGACACCCTCTACGAGGGTACGACGGCCATCCAGGGCCAGGACTTCTTCTTCCGGAAGATCGTCCGTGACCAGGGTGCCTCGCTCAACGCGCTGTCCGAGGAGATCAAGAAGTTCCTCGCGGGCGCCCAGGGCAACGAGGAGCTGTCCGGCGCGCTGGACTCGCTCGCCAAGGCGGCCGTGGACCTGGAGGCGATAGTCGGCACGATGATCACGGACCTCACCGCGACCGGCGAGGACGTCAAGAACATCTACAAGGTGGGCCTCAACACCACCCGCCTGCTGCTGGCCTCCGGCGATGTCGTCGTCGGCTACCTGCTGCTGAAGGGCGCGGCCGTGGCGGCAGAGAAGCTGCCGACCGCCTCCGCGAAGGACGTCGCCTTCTACCAGGGCAAGATCGCCGCCGCGAAGTTCTTCGCCGCGAACGTCCTGCCGGGCGTCTCGGCCGAGCGGGCGCTCGCCGAGGCGGTCGACGGTTCGCTGATGGAGCTGGACGAGGCCGCGTTCTAGCCCTCGGCCCGCAGCACTGGTCGACGAGGCGCCGCCACTCGAATTCGTTCGGGTGGCGGCGCTGTCGTATCAGCGGCGAGGAGCCGACCGCCGTGTGGACGTCCGTACCGCCCGCGGGACAGCCACACGCCAGGGCGGCGGTACCCCGGTTTTCTACCGCGCCATCGTCGTTACAGTGAAGAACATGAGTTCTTCCCTCCGCTTCGACCGCGGTCACACCGACGACCTGATGGCCTTCCTGATGGCCAGCCCCTCCCCGTACCACGCCGTGGCCACCGCCGCGGCGCGGCTGGAGAAGGCCGGCTTCCGGCAGGTCCAGGAGACCGCGGCCTGGGACGCTTCCACCGGTGGGAAGTACGTGCTGCGCGGCGGGGCGATCGTCGCCTGGTACGTGCCGGAGGGCGCCGGGGCGCACACCCCGTTCCGGATCGCCGGGGCGCACACCGACTCGCCGAATCTGCGGGTGAAGCCACTGCCCGACACGGGCTCGTACGGCTGGCGGCAGATCGCCGTCGAGGTGTACGGCGGCACGCTGCTCAACACCTGGCTGGACCGGGACCTCGGTCTCGCGGGCCGGATCAGCCTGCGCGACGGCACGCACCGGCTGGTCAACATCGACCGGCCGCTGCTGCGCGTGCCTCAGCTGGCCGTGCATCTGGACCGGTCGGCCAACACCGACGGCCTCAAGCTCGACCGGCAGAAGCACATGCAGCCGATCTGGGGGCTCGGGGACGTCGAGGAGGGCGACCTGATCCGGTTCGTCGCCGAGGAGGCGGGCGTCGCCGCCGACGACGTGACCGGCTGGGACCTGATGCCGCACGCCGTGGAGCCGCCGGCCTACCTGGGCCGGGACCGCGAGCTGCTGGCCGGGCCGCGGATGGACAACCTGCTCTCCGTGCACGCGGCGACGGCCGCGCTCGCCGCCGTCGCCGGACAGCCGGACGACCAAATTCCGTACATCCCGGTGCTGGCCGCGTTCGACCACGAGGAGAACGGTTCGCAGTCCGACACCGGCGCCGACGGCCCGCTGCTCGGCACGGTGCTGGAGCGCTCCGTCTTCGCCCGCGGCGGTACGTACGAGGACCGCGCCCGGGCGTTCGCGGGGACCGTCTGCCTCTCCTCCGACACCGGTCACGCGATCCACCCCAACTACGGGGAGCGCCACGACCCGACGCACCACCCGGTGGCGAACGGCGGGCCGATCCTCAAGGTCAACGTCAATATGCGGTACGCGACGGACGGCAGCGGCCGGGCCGTGTTCGCGGCGGCGTGCGAGAAGGCGGGCGTGCCGTGGCAGACGTTCGTCTCCAACAACTCGATGCCGTGCGGCACGACGATCGGCCCGATCACCGCGGCACGGCACGGCATCCAGACCGTGGACGTCGGCGTCGCGATCCTGTCGATGCACAGTGCGCGTGAGCTGTGCGGCGCGGACGACCCGTATCTGCTGGCGAACGCGCTGGCATCGTTCCTGGCGGGCTGATCGGCCTCCACACATGGTTGTTGCCGGGCCGGGTACGCGATCCGTACACCGGCCCGGAGCCTCCGGGCCGCCGAGGAGGCGTGACCCATGGGACTCGGAGGATGCATCATCCTCGTCGCCGTCGGGGCGGTACTCACCTTCGCCACCGACTGGAAGATGGACACCGTCAATGTCGACATGGTCGGTTGGATCATGATGATCGTCGGCGTCATCGGCGTCATCGTCTACGCGAGCATCGCGCGGCGCCGCCGACTGGTCGTACCGCCCAGCACCACGGTCGTGTCCGACGACGACCGCCGCGGCCTCTGAACCGATCCGGCCTCTTTTCTGTTGCGGCGCAGCTCACAGCGGTTCCTCGTAACCCCGGGCGGTAATCTCGGTTCTTTGCCCGGGGAGGAGTATCAGTGGAGTTCCGCCTGCTCGGTGCGGTGTCCGTAGCCACCGAAACCGGAGATCTGCCGCTCGGCCCCGCCAAGCGCCGCAGTCTGCTCGCCACGCTGCTCCTGCACCCCAACACTCCCGTCCCCATGAGCCACTTGATGGACGCCCTGTGGGAGGACGAACCACCGGCACATGCCCGCACGGTCGTACAGGGGCATGTCTCGCGGCTGCGCGCCCTGCTCACCGGCAACCGTGCGGACGAGTACGGGGTCGTCCTGGACACCCACGGGTCCTCGTACGTCCTGCGGATGCCGGAAAGTCTGCTGGACGCCCACCGGTTCGAGGAACTGCTCATGCTGGCGCGGGAGCAGCGCAGACCCGCCGACGCCATAGTGATGCTGAAGGAGGCCCTGTCGCTGTGGCAGGGGCCCGCGCTCACCGGCGCATTCCCCAGTCCACCGCTGCAGGCGGCCGCGCAGGCGATGGAGGAGTCGCGGCTGGCGGCGGTCGAGCACATGGCGCGCGCGTACGCCACGCTGGGCGAACACCACCGGGCCGCCGCCGTGCTGAAGGCCCAGGCCGTCATGCATCCGATGCGGGAATCGTTGGCCGCGGCCCTGATGACGGCGCTGTACCGGGCGGGACGGCAGTCGGAGGCGCTGGACTGGTTCCACCGCACACGGCGGCTGCTCGCCGACGAGCTGGGGGTCGACCCGGGACGGGAACTGGCCGACGCGTACACGCTGATCCTGCAGGGCGAGATTCCTGCGGAGGATGTCGGGACGGATCGACCGACCGGCCGTGACAGGCCGCCGGCAGCCGGCACGGCCGGACGGCCGGCCCGGAACGGTGATCAGGCCCCCGCCCCGGTCCGGGACCCGGACCGTGCCGCCCCCAGCGGCGGGTCCGTCCCCGTCCCTGCGGTGGCCGAGACCCTGCACGGCACCGGCCGGACCGGCAGGCACCCCCTGACCGTGACGCACCACGCGGACCTGCTGCCCCGCGCGCCCCGCGGCTTCCACGGGCGCGTCGCCGAACTGGCCGCGCTCTCCCGGGCCACGGCGGGCGAGGCACCGGTCTGCCTGATCACCGGACCCGCCGGGGTGGGAAAGACCGCGCTGGCCCTGCAGTGGGCGCACCGCAGCCCCGGGGCCTTCACGGACGGACGGCTCTTCGCCGACCTGCGCGGGTTCAGCGACACCGGCGAGCCCACCCCCCTCGAAGTCCTCCGTGAGTTCCTGCTCACGCTCGGCGTCGCGCCACGCCGCATCCCCGAGTCCGTCGCGGCCGCCGCCGCGCTCTTCCGTTCCCTGACCGACCGGCGCCGTCTGCTCGTCATCCTCGACAACGTCCGTGAATCCGCCCAGATCCGGCCACTGCTGCCGGGCGGCACCGACTGCGTCACGGTCGTCACCAGCCGGAACAGACTGGAGGGCCTCATCGCCTCGGACGCGGCCCGTCCCGTCCCGCTGAACGTTCTCGGGTCCCCGGACAGCACGGCCCTGCTCGCCGGTGTTCTCGGGGAGGAGCGGGTTCTCGCGGAACCCGTGGCGGCCAAGCGGCTCGCCGAACTCTGCGGCGGACTGCCGCTCGCCCTGCGGGTCACGGCGGCCCGGCTGGCGGGGCGTCCGCAGTGGACGCTCGCCCGGATGGCCACCGAACTGGCCGACGAGCGCAGCAGGCTGAGCTACCTCGATGTGGAGGACACCGGGGTCTCGGCGGCGCTGCGGCTGACCGTGCAGCAACTGCCGCCCGACGCGGTCCACCAGTTCACCCGGCTCGGCCACCATCCCGGCAGCCACTTCGACCAGTACTCCGCGGCTGCTCTCGCCGGTACGGACCCGGTCACGGCCGCCGCCGCGCTGGAACGGCTCGCCGCCGCCCATCTCGTCACCGAAACGGCGCCCGGGCGCTGGGTGTTGCACGACCTGGTACGCCTCTACGCCCGCGGTCTCGATCCCGCGTCCGGAACCGAGGCCCTCGTCGGTGTGCTCGACCACTACATCGCCACCGCGCTCGCCGCCGCCGACACGGCCGAACCCGGCGGTGAGCCCTGCTTCGTCCTGCCGGACGACTACCACCACCCCGCCGCCGTAAGGGATTTCACCGACCGGGCGGCGGCGATGCACTGGCTGGCCACCGAACGCGACGATCTGGCGCAGGCGGCCGTCGCGGCCCGGACCGCCGGGCTCGACGACCGGGCCTGGCGGATCATCCTGCTCCAGTGGCCCCAAGTGGTCTGGCGGGTCCGGGACAGCTGGACACCGCTCCTGGAGCTCGCGCTGGACGCCGCTCGTACCCGCAGCGATCCGTACGCCGAGTCACGGGTGATCAATCTGCTGGGCTGGGTGCTGACCGAGGAGGGCAGGACCGCCGAGGCCCTCGCCCTGTTGGAACGCTCTCCCGGCCTCGCCAGGCACGCAGGTGACCGGCTCGGTGAGGCGACGGCACTGATCAACCTGGCCGTCGTCCAGGCCGAGCAAGGCGGACTCGAAGCGGCGTTGGAGGACTGCGAGAGGGCCGTCGGCCTGGCCCGTGAGGAGCGCGACGCGCACACCGAGATGCTCGCCCTGCAACACCTCGCCCGGATGCAGCTCGACGCGAACCGCCCGCAGGACGCCCTCGACTCCGCGCGGACGGCGCTCGACCTGGGGCCCGAGCACGAGGAGGCCGCACGCCGGGTACTGCTGCTGACCGTCAGCGGCCGGGCGCGCCTGGCCCTCGGCGAGGAGAGCGACGGCATCCGGCTGCTCGACCGGGCGGCCGACGAGGCGGAGCGCGCCGGTTACGACGAAGGCGCGGTACGGGCCCTCGAAGCGCTGCTGCGGGTGACGGCGGAGACGGAGTACCGCGAACGCCACGAGCGGGCGGTACAACGGCTGAGCGACGACGGGTGAGCCACGCGCCACGGGGGGCACGGCAGCGCGTTCCCGAGGCGGGCGGCGCACCCCGCGCCGGGGCAGGGCGCGGACGTCAGCGGGACGTTAGCGGCGCGGCAGCGGAACGTGAGCGCCAGGCGGAAGACTGAGGGATGTCAGCAGGTCAGGGGCGGTTTGCCGCAGGAATCCTGGCCTTCGCATCACTGTCATATTCGGGGGAATCTCCATGCGTACGTTCCACAGCCGCACCACGGTCCTCAGCGCCGCCGCCACCGCCGTGCTCGCCCTGGCACTCACCGCCTGCGGCGGGCAGGACACCGGCACGAAGTCCGCCGGCCCGGCGGACAACTCCGCACCGGCCGCGGAATCGGCGGGGTCCTCGCAGTCCACCGGCACCGCGAGGACCAGTGGTGCCGTGAAGGACACCGCCGCCGCGAAGGGAACCGGCAGCGCGAAGGGAAGTGCCGCGAAGGAATCCACCGGCACGTCCTCCTCGTCCGCCGCCACCTGCACCACCAAGGACGTGACCATCAGCGCCGCCTACCAGGGCGGCCCGCCCTACACGCACATCGTCCTGACCGCGAAGAACACCTCGGGTCACAGCTGCCGGCTGAACGGCTTCCCGGAGATCCAGTTCCTGGAGAGCCACAAGGAGAACGTGCCGGCGGTCGCCAAGAGCAAGCCGGCCGCGCCCGTCGTGCTCACCTCCGGCGCCCCCGCCTATGCGCTGGTGAAGCTGTCGGACGGCGGCGTCGACGAGGACAACGAGCCCGTGACCGCGTTCTCCGTCACGCTCACGGGAGGCGGCGGCATGGCCACCGTGAAGGCGCCCGGCAGCGAGGGCATCGCCGTCGACCCGTCGAAGTCGGCGACCGGCTACTGGACGTACGAGCTGCGCAACGGCGCGGACGACTTCTGAGCCCGTCAGCCCGTCAGGCCTGCTCGTCCATTCCGGCGAGCACCAGCGGCAGCCGCGGCGTTCCCTGCGCACTCACGCGGACGGGGACGCCCCAGTCCTGCTGGTGGACGTGGCAGGCCAGGTACTCGTTCTCCGGGTCGTCGTCGCAGGACGCCGCCATGGCGGACACATGCAGGACACCTTCGGTGACGCCGTCGGCCAGGACCAGGTCGCGGAAGAGATCGGTGCCGGGCCCCGCACCCTCCGCCAGCAGCTCGGGCGGGGTCGACGAGACCAGCAGCCGGGTCGAGGGACCGTACCGGGTGTCCAGCTTCTGCCCGGCGGGCGCCTGGAAGACCACGTCGAGCCGGAGCGTGCCGGGGGAGATCTCGGTGGCCGCGCGCTGGGTGCGGTGCGCCTGGTCGGCAACGCGCACGGCTTCCTCGGGCAGCCGCAGCCGGGTCAGCCGGTGCCGGGCGGATTCGACGACGACGAGATCGCCGTCGACCAGCACCGCGTCACTCGGCTCGCGCAGATCCGTGGCCAGCGTGGTGACCTCGCCACGGGCAGGGTCGTAACGGCGCAGGGCGTGGTTGTACGTGTCGCTGACGGCGACGGACCCGTCCGGCAGCGCGGTGACGCCCAGCGGGTGCTGGAAGAGCGCCTGGCCGGCGGCGCCGTCGCGGTGGCCGAAGTCGAAGAGTCCGGTGCCGACGGCGGTGTGCACGGTCCCGTCCCGGTCCACGTACCGCAGCGCGGACGTCTCCGAGTCGGCGACCCAGAGCCGGTCGCCGTCGGCCGAGGCGGCAAGTCCGGACGGCTGGGCGAACCAGGCCTCGTCGGCCGGACCGTCGACCAGTCCTTCGTTGGTCGTGCCCGCGGCGACCTGCACGGTTCCGGACTCGGGGTCGTACGACCACAGCTGGTGCACGCCCGCCATGGCGATCCACAGCCGGTCCGCGAACCAGGCGACGTCCCACGGGGAGGAGAGGTCGACCTCGCGGGCCGGGCCGGACGTCGGGGAGCCCTGCCACCACTGGCGGCCGGTGCCGGCGAGGGTCGTCGTCACCCCGGTCGTGAGGTCGAGGGCGCGGAGGGCGTGGTTGACGGTGTCGGCGACCGCGATCCGGCCGTCGGGCAGCACGGCCAGCCCCTGGGGCTCACTGAACCGGACCTCGTCGGGCCCGCCGTCCGCGAACCCGCGGTCCCCGGTGCCGAAGTGGCGGCGCACCGTTTCGCCGTCGGGGTCGAGCTCGACGAGGCGGTGCCGGGTGGTGTCGGAGACCAGGAAGCCGCCGTCGGCCAGCAGCAGGGCCTTGCCGGGGAAGCGCAGATGCGTGGCGACGGGCTCGGGCGCCACGTACGGGCCGTCGCCGCGGCGCAGCGTGCCCTTCGCGGCGTGCTCGGCCTCCAGCTCCTCGACGAGCTTCTCGATGGCGTGCGCATGGCCCTCGCCGGCGTGCTGGGCGACGACATAGCCCTCGGGATCGATGACGACGAGCGTCGGCCAGGCCCGTACGGCGTACTGCTTCCAGGTGGCGAGCTCGGGGTCGTCGAGGACGGGGTGGTGGACCTCGTACCGTTCGACGGCGTCGACGACGGCCTGGTGCTCGGCCTCGTGGACGAACTTCGGCGAGTGCACGCCGATGATCACCACGGTGTCGCGATGCTTCTCCTCCAGCTCGCGCAGCTCATCGAGGACATGCAGACAGTTCACACAGCAGAACGTCCAAAAATCCAGAATGACGATGCGCCCTCGCAGGTCAGCGAGGGTGTACTGCTGATCGCCGGTATTGAGCCAGCCGCCCTTGCCGACCAGTTCGGGGGCCCTGACGCGCGCACGTGTTGCCATGTGGACAGTCAACATCACCGTGGTGCGTCCGCATTCCGGAGGGTCGTGGGGGAATCTGTGGGTCATGAGATTCCTGGTGCGTGAGCGACTGTTCGCTGTCGGCGACGACTACTGGATCGAGGACGCGGACGGGCGCAAGGTCTTCCTCGTCGACGGCAAGGCGATGCGGGTGCGCGACACCTTCGAGTTGAAGGACGCGCAGGGCCGGACCCTGGTCGAGATCCGGCAGAAGCTGCTCAGCCTGCGCGACACGATGCTCATCGAGCGCGACGGCGAGCAACTCGCCCGGGTCAAGCGGAAGCGGCTCTCGCTGCTGCGCAACCACTACCGGGTGACGCTGGTCGACGGCACCGAGCTCGATGTCAGCGGCAAGATCCTGGACCGCGAGTTCGCCATCGACTACGACGGCGAACTCCTGGCCCGGATCTCACGGCGTTGGCTGACCGTACGGGACACGTACGGCATCGATGTCGTACGGGAGGACGCCGACGCGGCACTGCTCATCGCCGTCTCGGTGTGCGTCATCGTGCTCGCGGACAAGGAGCACGACGGCTGACCGGGACGTTTCACGTGAAACCGGACCGCGCCCGAAGGTGGGCGAGGCCCGGTCCGACGGATACGCCGACGGACGCCCGACGGTGGTGCGAAGTCCGGTCCGCCGATGCGTCAGCCGTCGCTCGACGGCGGGGCGAGACCGAGCCGCCGGTCCTTGAGCGCCGGGAACTGCTCGCGGGTGGCAATGACCTTCGCCGGGTCGAACTCCACGGTGAGCACCTCCTCGTCCGCGCCCGCCTCGGCGAGCACCTCGCCCCACGGGTCGACGGCGATGCTGTGCCCGGCCTGCTGGACCCCGGCGTGGGTGCCGGCGGTGCCGACGGCCAGGACATACGCCTGGTTCTCCACGGCACGCGCCTGGGCGAGCAGCGTCCAGTGGGCGCGGCGCCGCTCCGGCCAGCCCGCCGGGACGACGAGCGTCTGCGCACCGGCGTCGACAAGGCCGCGGAACAGTTCGGGGAAGCGCAGGTCGTAGCAGGTGGCGAGGCCGAGCGTGGTCTGCGGCAGGGCGACCGTGACCAGGTCCTCGCCGGCGCCCATCATCACCGCCTCGCCCTTGTCGAAGCCGAAGCGGTGGATCTTGCGGTACGCGGCAGCGCGCTCGCCCTCGGGCGTGAAGACCAGCGAGGTGTTGTAGAGCGTGCCGTCGTCGGCCCGCTCCACGAAGGAGCCCGCGTGCAGCCAGACCCCGGCGTCGGCCGCGGCCTTCGCCATCCGGTCATGGGTGGGCCCCTGGAGCGGTTCCGCCTCGTCGGCGAAGGCGGTGTACGCGAACGCGCCGACCGGCCAGAGCTCGGGAAGGACCACCAGATCGGCACCGCGCTGGCCCGCGACCAGGGAAGCGGCTCGGTCCCTGCGGGAATTGACGGATTCGTCCGGGTCTACTGCGATCTGGATGAGGGAGGCGCGCACACTACCACCGTCCTGGCATTCGAGCCGTCAACACGGGCCTACGATCGTCACACGAAAGCACTGCCGGGGTGCCTGCTCGCAGCGTAACTTAGCGACCGAACCTCCCACGCAGCCCGCAGCCGCCGCCCGCCGACCGCGCCAGCAGTCCAGCCCATGCACCGCAGAACCGCACGAGGGGTCCCGTGACCGTCCATCCCAGCCTCCAGACCTACGCCGATGCCTGGACCCACTCCATCGAGTCGATAGCCGAGCTGGTGACGCCGCTCGCCGAGGGGGAGTGGAATCGCCGTACACCGTGCCCCGGTTGGTCGGTGCGCGACATCGTCTCGCACATCATCGGCATGGAGTGCGAGCAGCTCGGCGATCCGCGCCCGATCCACACGCTGCCGCGCGATCTCTACCACGTACAGAACGACTTCACCCGTTACATGGAGATGCAGGTCGATGTGCGGCGCCACCACACCGCACCCGAGATGACCTCCGAGCTGGAGTACACGATCATCCGCCGCTCGCGTCAGCTGCGGAACGAGTCGCGTGCCCCGGAGACCATGACCCGCGCGCCGCTCGGCGCCGAGCAGACTCTCGAACTGGCACTGCGGATGCGGGCCGTCGACGTCTGGGTGCACGAGCAGGATCTGCGTACGGCGCTGGGCAGGCCCGGCAATCTCGACTCCCCCGGCGCCACCATCACCCGGGACACGCTCCTCGACGCCCTGCCGAAGGTGGTCGCCAAGGACGCGGGCGCACCGCCGAATTCTGCGGTCGTGCTCGATGTGCACGGCCCGATGGAGTTCCTGCGCACGGTCAGGGTCGACGCGGACGGCCGTGGTTCGGTGGACGGTTCGCCGTCGCTGGGGCCTGCGGTGACGCTGGCGATGGACTGGGAGACATACGTCCGGCTGGCCTGTGGGCGGGTCCGGGCGACGGCGGTCGAGGACCGGATCAAGGTCGAGGGCGACCAGGAGCTGGCGACGGCGATCCTGCAGAACTTCGCCGTCACGCCGTAACGGCACGGTTGGCGGCGCCCGTCCTCGTGGGATGAAGAGACGGGCGCGCCGCCGGGCCGGCCGCGGCAGGTGTCACGCGGGCACGTGCACGGCCTCCACGCGGCTGACCACATGGTGGTTCCGCTCGCGAAGCGTGGCGCGGGCATGCAGCCGCAGGATCTGCACGACCCCGAGCGCCTCCAGGACGAAGACCGAGGCGAACGCGATGCGGTAGTTGTCCCCCGTCGCGTCGAGCAGCACACCGACGGCGAACAATGTCGTCATCGAGGCGATGAAACCACCCATGTTGACGATCCCCGATGCGGTGCCCTGGCGCTGCGGCGGGTTGGCCGGGCGTGCGAAGTCGAAGCCGATCATCGAAGCGGGACCGCAGGCGCCGAGCACCGCGCAGAGCGTGATCAGCAGCCACATCGGCGCATGGTCGCCCGGGTACAGGATCGTCGACGCCCACACGACGGCCGTCACCGCGACCGTGCCGAGGGCGAGCGGGGCGCGCGCGGCATGGTGACGCGCGATGACCTGCCCGTAGACGAGGCCGACGGCCATGTTGGAGAGCACCACCAGGGTGAGCAGCTCCCCGGCGGTGGACCGGCTCAGCCCCTGTGCCTCCACCAGGAACGGCATCCCCCACAGCAGCAGGAACACCATCGCCGGGAACTGCGTGGTGAAGTGCACCCACATCCCGAGCCGGGTGCCGGGCTCCCGCCACGAGGCGGCGATCTGCTTGCGTACGTAGGCGGCGCCCGCGTGTTCGACGGGCGGCGGCTCGTGCCCTTCGGGGTGGTCCTTCAGGAAGAGGAGAAGCAGGACGAGGACCACGCCCCCGGCCGCCGCGCTGCCCGCGAACGTGGCGGTCCAACCGAAGCCGTGCAGGGCGCGGGCGATGAAGAGTGTGGAGACGAGGTTGCCCGCCATGCCGAAGAGCGCGGCGATCTGGCCGATCAGCGGTCCGCGCCGGGCCGGGAACCAGCGGGCGCCGAGTCGCAGCACGCTGATGAACGTCATCGCGTCGCCGCAGCCGAGCAGCGCCCGGGAGGCCAGCGCCATGCCGTACGACGGGGAGAGCGCGAAGCCGAGCTGCCCGACGGTGAACAGGACGGCCCCGAGGGTGAGGACCTTCTTGGTGCCGAGCCGGTCGACCATCAGGCCGACAGGTATCTGCATGCCCGCGTAGACGAGCAGCTGAAGGATGGAGAACGTCGACAGCGCGGAGGCGTTGACGTCGAACCGGTCGGCGGCGTCGAGACCGGCGACCCCGAGGCTCGTACGGAAGATGATGGCGACGAAGTAGACGGCGACGCCGATGCCCCAGACCCAGGCGGCCCGCCGGCCGCCGGGCGGGTCACCGGGCAGGGACAGGGTGGGAGCGGCAGCGGAACTCACCGGTCCTCACCCCGGACCAGCACCTTGACCCGGCTGACATGGCGTCGTACGACCTGCGCGGCACCGTCCGCGTCCCCGGCCCTGATGGCCTCCAGCAGTTCGGTGTGCTCGGTGATGTTGGCGGCGATCCTGCTGGGATGCGCCTCCATCACGGCGACGCCCATCCGCAACTGCCGGTCGCGCAGCTGGTCGTAGAGGCGCGACAGGATCTCGTTGCCCGCGTTGCGGACGATCTCGGCGTGGAAGCAGCGGTCCGCGACCGACACGGCGGCCAGATCCCCGGCCGCCACCTGCCGCCGCTGCTCGTCGAGCAGTTCCTCCAGGCGGGCGATCAGCTTCGCCGAGGCGGGCACTGCCTTGCGGGCGGCGAACTCCTCCACGAGCAGCCGGGTCTCCACCACGTCCGCGATCTCCTGCGCGGAGACGGCAAGCACCAGGGCCCCCTTCTTCGGATAGAGCTTGATCAGCCCTTCGACCTCCAGCCGCAGCAGCGCCTCGCGCACGGGTGTACGGGAGACGCCGACGGCCTCCGCGAGGTCGCCCTCGGTGAGGAGCGTGCCCCCCTCGTAACGGCGGTCGAGGACCGCCTGCTTGATGTGGGTGTAGACGCGTTCGGCGGCGGGCGGTTGCTTGGCGGGCGGGTGAGTCACGACAGGGGGTGCGGCAGGCATGCACACAGCATAGATACAACATGCACGCATGCGTGGCACCGTCCGGAATCTGGACGGTAAAACCCCGGAAATTACCGCGGGATTCGGCACATCCATTCATGCACCTCGTGAGTCTCACCACCGAGCGGCACCGTCATGCGGCCGCATTCCAGGGGCATTTGGAGCGTTCAAGTTGAAAATTGGCATTAAGGGCATAAACCGCGTTTCCGCCACTGCCACCGTGGCCCTCACCGCGGGTGCCGTCATTGCGGGCAGCGCCTTCGCTTCCACGGCGCAGGCTGCCACGCTGCCCGTCCCCACGATCGCCGCCAAGGGCGGCTACGTGATGAACAACGGAACCGCGAAGACCCTCTACTCGAAGGCTGCGGACACCCGTCGCGCCACCGGCTCGACCACCAAGATCATGACGGCCAAGGTGGTACTGGCTCAGACGAACCTCAACCTGGATTCCAAGGTCACGATCCAGAAGGCGTACAGCGACTACATCGTCGCCAAGGGCGCCTCGTCGGCACGCCTGATCGTCGGAGACAAGGTCACCGTCCGCCAGCTCCTCTACGGTCTGATGCTGCCGTCCGGCTGCGACGCCGCGTACGCGCTCGCCGACAAGTTCGGCACCGGCACCACCCGCGCGGCCCGTGTGAAGTCGTTCATCGGGAAGATGAACGCCTCCGCCAAGTCCCTCGGTCTGACGAACACCCACTTCGACTCGTTCGACGGCATCAGCAATGGCTCGAACTACTCGACGCCGCGCGACCTGACGAAGATCGCCAGCAGTGCGATGAAGAACTCCACGTTCCGCGCGGTCGTGAAGACCAAGTCGACCACGCAGAAGGTCACCACGAGCAGCGGTGGCTACCGCTACATGTCGTGGACCAACACCAACAAGCTGCTCGGCAGCTACACCGGTGCGATCGGCGTGAAGACCGGTTCCGGTCCGACGGCCGGGTACTGCCTGGTGTTCGCCGCGACCCGTGACGGCAAGACGGTCATCGGCACCGTCCTGGCGTCCACCTCCGAGACGACCCGGACGGCGGACGCGAAGAAGCTCATGGACTACGGCTTCTCGAAGTAGTTCCCCGCCCCGCTCCCGGGGCCACGAGGAGGGGTCCGCCGCACAGTACGGCGGGCCCCTTCCTGCGCCCGGCAGCGGATCCCCCCGCCACTCGGCCTGAAAGGGCAACGCACAGTTGAGCACTATGTCTCGTGGACGGCTCCGCTCCCTCGCCGCGCTGTCGGTCGCCGCGACCTCCTGCAGTCTGCTCACCGCCGTGAGTGCCACGCCCGCTGCTGCGGCGACCAGTTGCACCTCTCCGGTCTTCAAGCGGCAGTTCTTCGCGAACACGTCGTTCTCCGGTACGCCGAAGAAGACGGACTGCGACTCGGTCATCGACCAGAACTGGGGCACCGGCGCCCCCGCCTCCGGCCTGCCGAAGGACAACTTCGGTGTCCGCTGGTCCCTGACCCGGGACTTCGGCTCCGGCGGCCCCTTCACCTTCACCGCGGCAACCCGTGACGGCATTCGCGTGTACGTCGACGGGGTGCGCAAGGTCGACATCTGGAAGAACGTCTCCACCACCCAGAAGAAGACGGTCAACGTCACCGTCCCTGCCGGGAAGCACTCCCTGCGCATCGACTTCGTCAACTGGACGGGCTCGGCCGACGTCAAGTTCGGTTACGCACCGAGGACGTCGGCCACCGTCGACAAGGTCAAGCCGCTCAGCCCGGTCGGCGTGAAGGCGGTCCTCGACAACGCCACGGCGAACGCCAAGGTGACCTGGTCCGCGAACAAGGAGATGGACCTCGCGGGCTACCGCGTCTACCGCCGGCTCAAGGGATCCAGCACCTTCGCCCTCGTGAAGACGACCACCGCAACCTCGTACGCGGGGGTCCCGCCCGAGGGCGGGAAGACGTACTACTTCGAGGTCCGCGCCTATGACAAGGCCGGGAACGTCTCCACGGGGAGTACGGACATACCGCTGACCACCATCGCCGTCATCCCCCCGGCGGACTTCGCCGCGAAGGGCATCGACGCCGGGATCGCGCTGACCTGGAAGCCGGTCCCGGGCGCGGTCCGCTACAACCTGAAGCGCGACGACCAGCACGGTCACGTGTCGGTCCGTTCCGTCACCGCCACGGCCTTCACCGACACCACGGTGAAACGCTCCGAGAAGTGGACCTACCAGGTGGCAGCCGTGGACGGCGCCGGACGCGCCTCCGCGTACGGCCCCGCCGTCGCGGCCTACCGTCCGGTCGCGGCGCCGCGGGACATCGTCGCGACGCCGGGGATCAGCAGTGCGACCTTCACCTGGACCACCGATCACTCCGTCGACGGCGATGTGTACGACTTCCACGTCTACCGTTCCGAAACGCTCCCCGTGGACACCTCGGCCGCGCCGATCCGCTGCAGCACCACCTGGAAGACGCTCGGCGACGGGCGGCTCCAGTACACCTGCACCGACACCTCCCCGGCCGGCGGCCTCACCTACCACTACGTGATCAAGGCCTACGACAACTCGGGCAGGGAGTCGGTTCCTTCGGCCACGGTCGAGGTCACCACGCTCGCCCGGGACGTGACCCCGCCCGCGCCGGTCACCGGGCTCACCGCCCAGGCCACCGAGTACGGCATCGAGCTGCACTGGAACGCCAACACCGAGCCCGATCTCAAGCGGTACGTGGTGTACCGCGGAGAGCTGATCGACGGCGAGGACGAGCGGGTCTGCTACGGCACCTCGTCCGAGCACCTCGACGCGGCCACCACGTCCTACACCGACGAGCAGCTGCCCGACGGTGAGGAGCGGTGCTACTTCATCGACGTCGAGGACACCTCCGGCAACTCCAGCTTCCGGATGACGCACAGCGCCGAGATCGCCGTCGTCACCGAGCTGGACCTGACCCCGTCCGTCGAGACCCCGGCGGGCTCCCCGCTCACGCTCACCGCGACCCGGGGCGCCAGCGGCACCTCGGTGGACCTGTCCTGGAACACGGTCGCCGACGCGACGGGCTACCTGGTCGAACGGTGGAACCCGGCCACGGGCGGGTACGAGAAGCTGACCGCCGACCCCGTCACGGACGTGTCGTACACGGACGCCACCGCTCCGACCGGCACCACCCACTTCTACCGGGTGACCGCCGTGTACGCCGACGACACCCGGTCGGCGCCCGCCACGGACTGGGTGATCCTGGCCCCCGCCGAGTGACCTGACCCGACAGAAAGAAGCGGGCCTGCGCGGAAGGAATCTCCGCGCAGGCCCGCTTCTTCTCTCACACGGCCATCAGGCCCAGGTGATCAGCCTCTTGGGCTGTTCCAGGATCGCGGCGACATCCGCCAGGACCTTGGAACCGAGCTCGCCGTCGATCAGACGGTGGTCGAACGACAGCGCCAGCGTGGTGACCTGACGGGGCTTCACCTTGCCCTTGTGGACCCACGGCTGCAGCTTGATCGCACCGACCGCGAGGATCGCGGACTCGCCCGGGTTCAGGATCGGCGTACCCGTGTCGACGCCGAAGACGCCGACGTTGGTGATCGTCACCGTGCCGCCCGCCATGGCGGCGGGAGACGTCCTGCCGTCCCGGGCCGTGGCGACCAGCTCGCCCAGTGCGGCGGCGAGCTGCGGCAGGGTCTTGTCCTGCGCGTCCTTGATGTTCGGCACGATGAGACCGCGCGGCGTTGCGGCCGCGATGCCCAGGTTCACATAGTGCTTCTGCACGATCTCCTGGTTGGCCTCGTCCCAGGCAGCGTTGATCTCCGGGTTCCGCTTGATCGCGACGAGGAGCGCCTTGGCAATGATCAGGAGCGGGTTGACCCGGACCCCCGCCATGTCCTTGTCGTCCTTGAGCTCCGCCACGAGCTTCATCGTGCGCGTGACGTCGACCGTCACGAACTCGGTGACATGCGGTGCGGTGAACGCACTGCCGACCATGGCCTGCGCAATGGCCTTCCGCACACCCTTGACCGGGATACGGGTCTCCCGGGCACCCGGCACCGCGGCGGGCACGGTGGCGGTGACCGCCGGTTCCGGGACCGTGGCCGGAACCGGGGCGGGTACGGGCGCCTGCGCCGGTGCGGGCATGGCCGCCGCGTGCACGTCCTCGCGCGTGATGATCCCGCCCTCGCCGGTCGGGACGACCGTGGCCAGGTCGATGCCCAGGTCCTTGGCCAGCTTGCGCACCGGCGGCTTGGCGAGCGGGCGGCTCTCCGGGACGGCCGGTCCGCGGCCGTTCAGCTCGCCCTGGATCGCGGCGGCCGCGGCCGCCGGCCGCTCGGCGCCCTTACGGGCGCGGCGCTTCGTGGAGGACTCGGCCACGCCGTAGCCCACCAGCACCGGCTGGCGGCCCTTCGGCGCCTCCGGTTCCGCAGCCGGTTCCGGTTCGGCCGCGGCCGGAGCCGGAGCCGCCTGTGCAGCCGCGTCACCGCTGCCCGGCGCCACGTCCACCGCGATGATCACCTGGCCGACGTCGACGGTCGTGCCCTCGGCGAAGCACAGCTCGTGCACCACGCCGTCGAACGGGATCGGCAGCTCCACGGCCGCCTTCGCCGTCTCGACCTCGCAGACGACCTGGCCGTCGGTGACGGTGTCGCCCGGCTGTACGTACCACTTGAGGATCTCGGCCTCGGTCAGTCCCTCGCCCACGTCGGGCATCTTGAACTCACGGAAGCGAGCAGACGCTTCGGTCATCGTCGTCACGACCCCTCTCCTCAGTACGCCAGCGAGCGGTCGACGGCGTCGAGCACCCGGTCCAGGCCCGGCAGGTACTCGTCCTCGAGACGCGCCGGCGGATAGGGGACGTGGTAGCCGCCGACCCTGAGCACCGGTGCCTCCAGATGGTAGAAGCAGCGCTCGGTGATGCGGGCGGCGATCTCGGCACCGGAGCCGTAGAACACCGGCGCCTCGTGGACGACGACCAGCCGGCCGGTCTTCTCGACCGAGGCCTGGACGGAGTCGAAGTCGATCGGGGACATCGACCGCAGGTCCAGGACCTCGATCGACTTGCCCTCCTCCTGGGCGGCCGCGGCGGCCTCCAGGCAGACCTTCACCATCGGGCCGTACGCGGCGAGGGTGAGGTCCGAGCCCTCCCGTACCGTCGCGGCCTTGTGCAGCGGGCCGGGAATGAGGTCGGTCTCGACCTCGCCCTTGTCCCAGTAACGCCGCTTCGGCTCGAAGAAGATGATCGGGTCATCGCTCTGGACGGCCTGCTGCATCATCCAGTAGGCATCCGAGGCGTTGGACGGCGAAACCACCTTCAACCCAGCGACGTGAGCGAACAGCGCCTCCGGGGACTCGCTGTGGTGCTCGACGGCGCCGATGCCGCCGCCGTAAGGGATCCGGACGACGACCGGCAGCTTGATCTTGCCGAGCGCGCGGGCGTGCATCTTCGCGAGCTGCGTGACGATCTGGTCGTACGCGGGGAAGACGAAACCGTCGAACTGGATCTCCACGATCGGCCGGTAGCCGCGCAGGGCCAGGCCGATCGCGGTGCCGACGATGCCGGACTCGGCGAGCGGCGTGTCGATGACCCGGTCCTCGCCGAAGTCCTTCTGGAGCCCGTCGGTGATCCGGAAGACCCCGCCCAGCTTGCCGACGTCCTCACCCATGATGAGGACCTTGGGGTCGGTGTCGAGGGCCTTGCGCAGCGACTCGTTGAGCGCCTTCGCGATGGACATCTTTTCCAGGGCCATGACTAGTTGCCCTCCTCGGCGAACGAAGCCTGGTAGGCGGCGAACTGGGCGCGCTCCTCGTCGACGAGGGGGTTCCCGTCGGCGTACGCGTGGTCGAAGATCGCCATTCGGTCCGGGTCGGGCATGGCCCGTACCGCCTCGCGGACCCGCTTGCCGAGAGCCTCGCTCTCCTCGTCGAGCGCGGAGAAGTACGCCTCGTCGGCGAGTTCCTGCTTCTCCAGGTACGTACGGAGCCGCAGGATCGGGTCCTTGGCCTCCCAGGAGGCGCGCTCCTCGTCCGCCCGGTACTTCGTCGGGTCGTCGGAGGTGGTGTGCGCACCCATCCGGTAGGTGAACGCCTCGACGAGGGTGGGGCCCTCGCCCCGACGGGCCCGCTCCAGCGCCGACTTGGTGACGGCGAGGCAGGCGAGTACGTCGTTGCCGTCGACCCGGACGCCGGGGAAGCCGAAGCCCTGCGCGCGCTGGTAGAGCGGGACGCGGGTCTGCCTCTCGGTGGGCTCGGAGATCGCCCACTGGTTGTTCTGGCAGAAGAAGACGACCGGGGCGTTGTAGACCGCGGAGAAGGTGAACGACTCGGCGACGTCGCCCTGGCTGGAGGCGCCGTCCCCGAAGTACGCGATCACGGCGGAGTCCGCGCCGTCCTTGGCGACGCCCATGGCGTAGCCGGTGGCGTGCAGGGTCTGCGAGCCGATGACGATCGTGTACAGGTGGAAGTTGTTGCTGTTCGGGTCCCAGCCGCCGTGATTCACACCGCGGAACATCCCGAGCAGATTGGTCGGGTCGACCCCGCGGCACCAGGCGACACCGTGCTCACGGTAGGTCGGGAAGACGTAGTCGTCGTCCCTCAGCGCCCGGCCGGAGCCGATCTGTGCGGCCTCCTGACCGAGCAGCGAGGCCCACAGACCCAGTTCGCCCTGACGCTGCAGGGCAGTCGCCTCGGCGTCGAAGCGGCGGGTCAGGACCATGTCCCGGTACAGACCGCGCAACTCGTCCGCGGTCAGGTCGATGGTGTAGTCCGGGTGCTCCACGCGCTCGCCCTCGGGCGTCAGCAGCTGTACGAGCTCGGGCTCGGAACTCTGTGGCGTCTTCGCGGCGCTGGTCCGCTTGCTGCTGCGTCGCGGTTTGCGCGCGGCAGTGCTCTCCACGGTCACGTGCGTGCTCCTCCGTCGGTCCGGCCCCCGGGGTCTGCCGGGAGACCAGTGCGGCTCGCCTGTGTCCGTACCCGTGCACGGGGTGGGTGCCGCTCGGCCGGGAACAGGCGTGACAGGTGCCCCGGCGAGCGCCCTGTCAAAGGCACGTTACCCAGTGCATCGCGCAACTGCGAAACCCTATCTGACCTGCGATTTTGCTTGGATATCCAAGTAAATCGAGAAATTCGGGAACTCTCGCTGGTCACAGCACTGGCAACAGCCTTGCAGGCCGCCGGAACAACGGCACGTTATCCCGCCGTTCAGCGGCAGGGAAGAGGGGAGTGTGTGAGACTGCGATTGTGCGTGAAGAAGGAAAAATCACCGTATTTCTGTTGGACGACCATGAGGTCGTTCGACGCGGGGTCCATGAACTTCTCTCGGTCGAGGACGACATCGAAGTCGTCGGCGAAGCCGGTACGGCGGCGGACGCACTGGTGCGCATCCCCGCCACCCGGCCCGATGTGGCGGTGCTCGACGTACGGCTGCCGGACGGCAGCGGGGTGGAGGTCTGCCGGGAGATCCGTTCTCTGGACGACAGCATCCACTGCCTGATGCTGACCTCGTACGCCGATGACGAAGCCCTCTTCGACGCGATCATGGCGGGCGCGTCGGGATATGTGCTGAAGGCGATCCGCGGCAATGAGCTGCTGAATGCGGTACGGGATGTGGCGGCCGGAAAATCGCTGCTGGACCCGGTCGCGACCGCGCGTGTCCTGGAGCGGCTGCGGGAGGGAAAGAAGGGCCGGGACGACGACAAGCTCGCGAGCCTCACCGACCAGGAGCGCAAGATCCTCGATCTGATCGGCGAAGGGCTGACGAACCGGGTGATCGGCGAACGGCTCCATCTCGCCGAGAAGACGATCAAGAACTATGTCTCCAGCCTGCTCTCCAAGCTGGGCATGGAGCGCCGCTCGCAGGCCGCCGCCTATGTGGCGCGCCTCCAGGCCGAGCAGCGCTGAGCGGTACGGGGACGGAGCCGCGGGCGCCTTCGCCGCTCTCCGACGGGGCCGCGGCCCTCGGTGATTTTCAGGACTTTGGTCCCGGACCACCCGGGGCCGCGGCCTCTTACTGTGCCCGCCGCCGTATCGCAGAGTGGAGCGCATGTCCTCTGAGGAACTGCAAGCGATCGAGCTGCTCGCCCGGGTGCCGTACGGCCGGCTGGCGACGACCCGGCGGGCGCTCCCGTATCTGGCGGTGGCCCGTCACATCGTGATCGACGGCCACGTCGTCCTGCGGCTGCACAGCGGACTCGGATACCACGCCTCGTGCGACGGCACCGTCGTCGCGTACGGGGCGGACAATTTCAACGCGGCGGCCTCCGGCGACGGCGGCGACCTGTGGTCGGTCCAGTTCACCGGCCCTGCCGAGATCGTGCATCCGACCGAGGAGCAGCGCGAGCGCTTCGGTGCGGCACCTCGGGAGGTCAACGGCGAACCCTTCGAGCCGGTCTTTCTCCGCCTCGCTCCGCACTTCGTCACCGTGCACACTCTGGGCCTCCACGCAAGTCAGGCGAACCGACACGCAGCGTGATCTACCATCTGGCGAGTGCCGCGCTCATCTGTCACCCTCCCGCCTGTTCCTCCGGTCGGCGAGGTGCTGCGCCGCTACCCGGACACCGGTGAGCCGCTCAGCTGCAAGCCCCTCACCAAGGGCCTCCTCAACCACGGCTACCGCGTCTCCACCACCCGCGGCTCGTACTTCCTCAAGCACCACCTCGACGACTCCACCGGCGACCGCGCGACGATCGTCCGCCAGCACCGCGCCACCCAGCGGCTGCAGTCGCTGGGGGTTCCGGTCGCCCCGCCCGTCGAGGACACGGAGGGTGACACGGTCACGGAGATCGACGGCTGGTGCTACGCGCTGCACCCCTGGGTGGACGGACTGCACCGCGTCGGCGCCCAGCTGACCCTCGCACAGTCGGAACGGCTCGGGGCGCTCCTCGGAGCCGTACACACGGGGCTCGCGCAGGTGATGGAGACGGGGGCGACCGGGGGGCGCGGGCATGCCAGCCCGGACGCCGTCGACACATTCGCGCTGATCGACGACCTGCTGGCCGCGGCGCGGGACCGCCGCCCCCGGGATTCCTTCGACGAGCTGGCCGAGCACCGCCTCGTCGAGCGGCGTGCCCTGCTGGAGCGGCACGCCGACCGTCGGCCGCCCACCCCCGACCTCCCGGCGACCGGCTGGGTGCACGGCGACTTCCACCCGCTGAACGTGCTGTACCGGGACGCCGACCCGGTGGCGATCATCGACTGGGACCGGCTGGGGGTGCAGCCGCGCGCCGAGGAGGCGGTACGGGCCGCGGCGATCTTCTTCGTGCAGCCCGCCGGGAAGCTGGACCTGGAGAGGGTACGGGGCTACGCGCGGGCCTACCGGTGTGCGGTCGGGGCGGGCGCCTGCGAACTGGCCGCCGCGGTGCACCGGGTGTGGTGGGAGCGGCTCAACGACTTCTGGATACTGCGCTGGCGCTACCGCCTGGACGACCGAAGGGCCGACCCGCAGTTTCCTGCGGTGTCGGCCCTGGCGGTCTGGTGGACGCGGGAGTACGAGGCGGTGCGCGACGCCTTCACGGGGTGAGGGCGGCCGGCGCCACAGGGGCGCTACTGAGGCGTACCGCCGACCACGCTGTCACCGGTGCCGCCGCCTTCCGTACCGGCGACGTCGCCGCCGCCCGGGGTGCCCGGAGCGGTGGCCGTGTCACTCGGCGGGGGGGTCTCGCCTCCGGTCGCGCCCTCGTTCGTCGTGCCGTCGGACGTGCCGGTGTCCGGCGGTGTGGCCGTGTCGGACGGGGTCTCGGACGGCCTGCTCGGCGAGGGGGATCTGGAGAAGGACGGCGGTTTGCTCGACTGCTGCTCGCCACCGGTGGTGTCGGCCGGCGGCGGGACGATGTCCGTCTGCTCGTCGGTCGGCTCCGCCGAACTCTCCTTCGTGGCAGGGGAGCTGGAGGTCTTGGGGGCCGGTTGCCGGTGGTTGTTGTCGCTGTTGTTCGCGGCGTTCACCGCGATGGCGACGCCCGCCCCGATCGCGATCAGCGCGAGGACGACGAACAGCCAGAGCTTGCCGCGGCCGCCACCGCTGCGGTGTCCGCCGTCGTACCCGCCGTCGTCCGGATTCATCGGCGGCAGGATCGGACTCTGCGAGGTGTCCCCGTGCTGCGGATGCCCCATCGCCATCGTCCCGCCGGGCATGCCCATGGCGGGGGTGTTGCCGCGCTCGTGCGAGGTGACCGGTCCGGTGTTCCACGTGCCCGTGTGTCCGCCCTGCACCTGGAGCATCTGCAGGCCGTACTGGATCAGCCCGCGCATCTCCTCGGCGCTCTGGAACCGGTCGTCCGGGTCCTTCGCGAGCGACCGCATGACGAGCCCGTCCAGCTCGGGCGGCACCGCGTCCATGATCTCGGACGGCGGGACCGGAATGTCCTGAACATGCTGGTACACCACGGAGAGCGGTGTCTCACCCGTGAACGGGGGCCTCAGCGCGAGGAGTTCGTAGAGCAGACAGCCGGTGGCGTACAGGTCGGAGCGGTGGTCGACGGCCTTGCCCAGCGCCTGCTCGGGGGAGAGGTACTGCGGCGTGCCCATGACCATGCCGGTCTGGGTCATCGTCGACTGCGCGCCGTGCAGCGCACGGGCGATGCCGAAGTCCATCACCTTGACCGCGCCGGAGTTCGTGATGATCACGTTGGCCGGCTTGATGTCACGGTGCACGATTCCGTGCTGGTGCGAGTACGCGAGGGCCTCCAGCACCCCCGAAACGATGATCAACGCCTGCTCGGGCGGCGGCGCCTCGGCATTGAGCAGCAGATCGCGGATGGTGCGGCCCTCGACGAGCTCCATCACGATGTACGGGACGGTCTGGCCGCCCACGACGTCCTCACCGGAGTCGTACACGGCGACGATCGCATGGTGGTTGAGGCCCGCGACGGACTGTGCCTCACGCGTGAACCGGGCCTTGGAGACGGGGTCCTCGGCAAGATCGGAACGGAGCAGCTTCACCGCCACCGTACGTCCCAGCCGGACGTCCTCCGCGGCAAAGACCTCGGCCATGCCACCCCGGCCCAGCCGGTGCGTCATCCGGTAACGTCCGTCACCGACCACACCTCCTATGCCCCAGGAGTCGGCCGCATCCGAAACTCCGCCGCCGTTTGCTTCGGGTTCGGGTGCCATCAGTCCTCGCCGTCGTATCTGTCCGCACGTCCGCGGTTTCTCACGGTGTCTTGCATGCCTTGCTGCATCGCCACGTCACGCTACAGGCTCTGTCGGACACCCGGTCTTGAGAGGGACGGGCCATCAAACCGGCTGCCGCCCCGCTCACGCAAATTCCATGCTTTTCCTGTAACGCTTCCGAGACGCTTCTTGTGCGTAGGGTCACGGAACGGGCACCCGGCTTGACGTGTCGTACCCCTCGGGCAGACTTGGCCCGTCATACGGATCTTCGCGTGAGACGCGCGCCGAGGGGGAAGCAAGTCATGAGCCAGGACGGCGCACACGGCGCCCAGGGTCGCTACGCGGGTGGTTCGGTCGCCGGCGGCCGCTACCAGCTTCGCGACCTGCTCGGCGAAGGCGGGATGGCGTCCGTATATCTGGCGTACGACTCCGCGCTCGACCGCCAGGTGGCGATCAAGACCTTGCACACGGAGCTGGGGCGCGAGCAGTCCTTCCGTGAGCGGTTCCGTCGCGAGGCTCAGGCCGTGGCCAAGCTGCAGCACACCAACATCGTCTCGGTCTTCGACACCGGCGAGGACGAGCTCGGCGGCGCGCTGATGCCGTACATCGTCATGGAGTACGTCGAGGGGGAGCCCCTCGGCTCCGTACTCCAGGCGGACATCCGCAGTTACGGCGCGATGCCGGCCGACAAGGCACTCAAGGTCACCGGCGACGTGCTGGCCGCGCTGGACACCAGCCATGAAATGGGCCTGGTCCACCGCGACATCAAGCCCGGCAATGTGATGGTGACCAAGCGCGGCGTCGTGAAGGTCATGGACTTCGGCATCGCCCGCGCCATGCAGTCGGGCGTCACGTCGATGACGCAGACCGGCATGGTCGTCGGCACCCCGCAGTACCTCTCCCCCGAACAGGCCCTGGGCCGTGGGGTGGACGCGCGCTCCGACCTGTACTCGGTCGGCATCATGCTGTTCCAGCTGCTGACCGGACGGATCCCGTTCGACGCGGACTCGCCGCTCGCCATCGCGTACGCGCACGTCCAGGAGGAGCCGGTCGCGCCGTCCTCCATCAACCGGTCGATCACCCCGGCGATGGACGCACTGGTTGCCCGGGCACTGAAGAAGAACCCGAACGAGCGCTTCCCCAGCGCGGCGGCGATGCAGGACGAGATCACGCGCGTGCTGAACGCCGGCGGCCAGACGGGCGCCCCGGTGATCATCGGCGGCGCGGCCGGACCGGCGAACAGCGGCTCGGGCGTCGGCTCCGCGGTCTTCCCGCCGGTCGACCAGTCCACGCAGGCGCCGCAGGGCGTGCAGATGCCGTACCAGCCGCAGCAGTACCAGCAGCAGCCCGGCCCGTACGGCCCGCCGACCCCGGCGCCCACGCCGTCGCCGTCGCCGAGCTACGGCTACCCGCAGTCGAGCCCGGCGTACCGGACCCCGGCCCCGACGCCGTACACGATCTCGCCGCAGCCGGTGGGTGGCGGCGGTGGCACCGGTGGCGGCGACAAGCGGAACATGCCGGTGATCGTCGGTTCGATCGTGGTCGCGCTGATCGCGATAGGCGGCCTGATCACGGTGCTGTCGCTGAAGGGCGACCCGGGCTCGGACACCGGCAAGGACGGTGACCCGAGCAGCTCGGCGGTGGCGGGCGAGCACAAGGATCCGGAGCGGAACCGGACGATGAAGACGGAAGACTGCACCGACCCCTCCGAGGACGGCGACAACCCGAGCAAGATCGAGGCGCCGGACTTCACGTACAAGGACTACCTCTCCGCCAAGGCGTGTGCCACGGCCGCGGGCTGGACGATCAAGAAGATCAAGGTCCCCGGCAACACCTATGCCGAGGACCAGGTCCTGGAACAGTTTCCGTCCGCCGGTACCGCCATGGACGAGAAGGGCGCGCACTTCGAGCTGCGCGTCTCGACGGGCGACCCGGCCTGAGACGCACGCACAGGGAGAAGTGACGGTCCGGCACGCGTGAGGTGTGCCGGACCGTTCTGCCTTACGGGCGCCGGGATGCCGGCCAGGCATTTGAGATGCCGGACATATCGGCACATGTGACGCTGACCCCATGGCTTCAGCACTCCTCTCCATATGGTCGTCGAGGTGTGTGGCCTGTCTGGTGATAGCCGCGGGGGCGGCCTTGGGGCAGGCACAGGGACAGGCACACGCCGACCAGCGCACTTCCGGTGGTACGCCGGGGCTGACCCGGGCTCGGGCCGGCCAATCGGTGGCCGCTCCGCCGCCCCCCGAGCACTCCCCGCCCCCGAGCTCCGCCGCCCCGACCGGCACCGCCTCCTCCGATGCATCCGCCGGCCCGCCGGACGGCCCCTCCGTCACCCCTTCGGCCGATCACGCGACGCTTCCGCCCTCGCCCTCCCCGGCCGCGTCGAGCAGGCCGGCCACCCCCTCCGCCTCGGCTTCACGCTCGGCCACCCCCTCCGCCTCGGCTTCACGCTCGGCCTCACCCTCCGCCTCGGCTTCACGCTCCGCCTCGCCCTCCCGCTCGCCCTCACCCTCCCGTTCCCCGTCGTCGTCCATGAGCCCGCCCGCCAGACCGTCGGCCCGCCCCGAGGCGCAGCCACCACTCGCCGGGCGACAGGCCGGGGAGGGGCGCCTGCGGCCGGGCCGGCCGCTCTCATCGTCGGAGCTCGCCCATCGCGACACCCCCCACGGCCTGCCCGAGGTGCAGCCCGAGGTACAGCCCGTCATGACGCCCCCCGTCACGGTGCCCGCGGTCACGCCAGCGGTGAGCGGCCCCCCGCCCGAGGGCCGGCTCGCACCAGAGGCCCTCGACACTCCCGCCGCACGACGAGTGCAGACGGTGTCGCTGGGCGCCGGAATAGCCCTGGTCGGGCTGGGTCTCGGCTTCCTGGGGCTCCGGATGCGCCGCACCGGCTGAGGGACGTGAGCGCCCGGCAGAGGCTTGCACCGATCGACATACTCGGTATACATACTGAGTATGTCGATCCGTCATGGGCTCCTGGCCCTTCTGGAGCGCGGTCCCCGTTACGGCTCCCAGCTCCGCACCGAATTCGAGTCCCGCACCGGCTCCACCTGGCCCCTGAACGTCGGCCAGGTGTACACCACGCTGAGCCGGCTGGAGCGCGACGGCATGGTCGTCCAGGACGGTGAGGACGATCAGGGGCACGCCCTCTACTCGATCACCGACGGCGGACGTGCCGAACTGCGCAGCTGGTTCGAGACACCTGTCGACCGCAGCAACCCGCCCCGCGACGAGCTCGCGATCAAGCTCGCCATGGCGGTCGGCGCACCCGGCGTCGACATCCGGGCCGTCATCCAGTCGCAGCGCCACCACACCGTCAAGGCGATGCAGGACTACACCCGGCTGAAGGCGCAGGCGCTCGCCGACGTCCCGGCCAACCGTGACGAGGTGGCCTGGCTGCTCGTACTGGAACAGCTGATCTTCCAGGCGGAGGCCGAGGCCCGCTGGCTGGACCACTGTGAGTCGCGCCTGGTCCGCCTCGCCGAGGCCGCCGCCACGGATCCGGAGCCCGAGACGCGTACGACCAGCCGTGCCCCGGCACGCACCCCTGCGCGCCCGCGCCCACGGCGCTGACCGAAGAGCGAACCCGCGGTTCGCGGCGCCGACCACAGAACCGGTCCACGGTTCGCGGCGCCGACCACAGAACCGGTTCACGGTTCGCGACGCCGACCGCAGAACCGATCCCGAGGGGGGAACCAACCACCATGTCCTCGCACGTCCCGTCCGCATCGCCGTCACCGACACCCCGGCTCTCCGCCGCGCCCATGCCCGTCGACGCGCCCGTGCTCGAACTCCGCGATCTCACACGCACCCACGGCACCGGTATCGCCGAAGTGCATGCCCTGCGCGGCATCAACCTCTCCGTGCACACCGGTGAACTCGTCGCCGTGATGGGCCCGTCCGGCTCCGGCAAGTCCACTCTGCTGACGCTGGCCGGCGGTCTCGACACCGCGAGCAGCGGCCAGGTCGTCATCGAGGGGCAGGACATCTCCACGCTCGGCCGCAAGGGCGTCGCCGCCCTGCGCCGACGCAGCGTCGGCTATGTCTTCCAGGACTACAACCTGATCCCGGCGCTGACCGCCGCCGAGAACATCGCCCTGCCGCGCGAACTCGACGGCGTCTCCGTGCGCAAGGCGCGCAAGGAGGCGCGGGCAGCGCTGGAGGAGATGGACCTGCTGCAGATCGCCGACCGGTTCCCGGACGAGATGTCCGGGGGTCAGCAGCAGCGGGTCGCGATCGCGCGTGCGCTGGTCGGGGACCGGCGCCTGGTGCTCGCCGACGAGCCGACCGGGGCGCTCGACTCGGAGACCGGTGAGGCCGTCCTCGCTCTGCTGCGGAACCGGTGCGACCAGGGTGCGGCCGGGGTGATGGTGACGCACGAACCGCGGTACGCCGCCTGGGCGGACCGGGTGGTGTTCCTCCGGGACGGCTCGATCGTCGACCAGACGCTGTCCACCGGCGCCGACTCGCTGCTCGCCGTCGAGGGCGCCGAGTGAACATGTTCACGGGCTGGCGTGCCGCCCTCAGGATCGCCCGGCGCGACGCGATGCGGGCCAAGGGCCGCAGTGCCCTGGTCGTCGCGATGATCGCGCTGCCGGTACTCGGTGTGACAGCCGCAGATGTGACGTACCGCAGTGTGACGCCGACCCGGGCGGAGGAGCTGACCGCCGCGATGGGCTCCGCGGACGCGCTGTTCAGCGACCCGGGCATGGGGGCGGGTGCGATCGAGCAGATGCCGGACGGGAAGTCGTACGGCGTGGTGCCGGACGACACCTCACAGCCGGGCGGCACGTCCGGTCCGGGCATCGACATGACGACCGCGCTGCCCGAGGGCGCGCACGCGATCAGCATCGAGACCGTCCCGGCGGCGGCCACCACCGCCTACGGGACGGCCACCACCGACATCGTCGAGCTCCGGACCTCAGACCCCATGGTCCGCGGCAAGGTCGACCTCGTGCGGGGCTCCCTTCCGCGGCGCGACTCCGAAATGGCCGCCACCGAGCCGTTCCTGAAGAAGTCGGGTCTGCACGTCGGCTCACGCATCACCCTGCGCGGTCCCGAGCGCACTTACACCATCACCGGTGTCGTCGAGCGGCCGGACAACCTCAAGTCCGCGGCGCTGTACGCCGAACCCGGGGCGGTCATCGCCCCGTGGCGGACCCTGGCCGAGCACGACAAGAAGATACTCCCGCCGAACACAGGCTCGAAGGAGTGGCTGGTCGAGGGCGCCCATGGGGCGGGCGTGAGCTGGGCCGACGTGCTCGCGGCCAATGAGAAGGGCGCGCTTGTCGTGTCCCGTCAGGTCGTTCTCGACCCGCCGCCGGACTCCGAGGTCCCGCTGGCCCGGTCCATGAGCGGCAGCTCGTACGGCGGTTCCGAAGAACTGAGCGCGGCACTGATCACCGTGGTCGCCATGGCCGTCCTGGAGATCGTCCTGCTCGCCGGACCGGCCTTCGCGGTCGGTGCCCGCCGCTCCCGCCGCCAGCTGGGCCTTGTCGGTACCTGCGGCGGCGACCGGCGCCATGTGCGGGCCGTGGTCCTCTCCGGCGGGCTGGTGCTGGGCGGCGCCGGTGCCGTCGTCGGTGTCGTGGTCGGGTTCCTGCTCACCGTGGTGTTCCGCCCGATGATCGAGGGCTGGGCCGGACACCGCTTCGGCTCGCTCGCCGTGCACCCGTCCGAGCTGCTGACCATTGCCGTGATCGGCCTCGTCACCGGTCTGCTTGCGGCGCTCGCCCCCGCGATCGTGGCGAGCCGCCAGTCCGTACTGGAGTCGCTCAGCGGCCGTCGCGGCATACGCCGCAGCTCCCGGGCGCTTCCGCTGATCGGTGCAGCCGCCCTGCTGGGCGGCATCGCCATCGCCGTCCACGGCGGCACCAGTGGCGACTCGACGCCGGTCGCGGGCGGCTCGGTCCTCGCCGAACTCGGGCTCCTCTGCTGCATCCCGATGATCGTCGGCCTCCTGGGGAGGCTCGGCCGCAGGCTCCCGCTCGCCCCACGGATGGCGCTGCGCGACGCGGCCCGCAACCGGGGACGGACGGCACCGGCGGTCGCGGCCGTGATGGCGGCCGTGGCGGGGTCGGTGGCCATCGCCACCTATATGTCCAGCACGCTGGCCGAGTCGGACTTCGAGTACACGCCGTCGCTCACCCCCGGCACCGTCGCTCTCATCGCTTCCGACGGCGGGGCCACCCCGCAGCTCCCCCTGGCCCGCGCCGCCGTCGAACGGAACCTGGCCGTCAGCGGAGGACACGCCGACCTCGGCCGGGTCTGGGCGGGCAGCGACTGCGCCGTCTACTACGAGGAGGAGAACGGCTGCGGCTCGGTCGAGCTGATCAAGCCCACCGGCAAGGGCCACTCCTGCCCCCTCAAGGGCAAGGGCGCCAGGGCGCTCGCTGCGAGTCTCTCCGCCGAGGAGCACAAGAAGCTGATGCGGTCCCCCGCCTGTCTGGACGAGTTCATGTACACGACCTCGTTCCAGGGTGGGCCGGGCGGCATCGTCCTGGGCGACGCGAAGTTCCTCAAGACCTATGTGAAGCTCCGTGACCCCGCGGCCGCCAGGGCCCTGGCGGCCGGCACACCCGTGCTGCTCAATCCGGCCTACGCGACGAACGGCGAGGTCACCCTCAAGGCCGTCCACACGTACAACGACCGCGACAAGAAGAACCGGAAGCTGCACCCGGGCAAGGCTGAGATCCGTACCGACCGGCTGAAGGTCTATCAGGCGCCCGAGCAGTACGCCACCACCCCCGGGGTCCGCATGATCATGCCGCTGCGGACGACCGAGCGGCTCGGTCTGCACACCGAGGTGTACGGCAGTGTATACACGGTCGCGCACGCGCCGACCGACGCCGAGGACCAGCGGGTATCGGCCGCGATCGAACTGGCCGGCGGCGGGATGCACCTCCAGTCGGAGGGCGGGCGGGACGACAGGAACCTGCAGGAAGACACGATCCTGCTGATCCTCTCCTTGTTCGCGGGGGTGGTCACCCTGGGCGCGGCCGCGATCACGACCGGTCTCGCCAAGGCCGACGCGGAGGCAGACCTCACCACCCTCAGCGCGGTCGGGGCACCCCCGGGCGTGCGACGCACCCTCTCCGGTTTCCAGTGCCTGGTGGTCGCGCTCACCGGCGTCCTGCTCGGCACGGCGGCGGGTCTCGTACCTGCGGTGGCGCTCCGGCTCGTCGACCTGCGCCAGGCAGTGCAGGAGATGCGGGTGGAACCGATGAACTCCGCCTACACGCCGATCGTGCTGCCCTGGGCGACCATCGGTCTGCTTGCCGTGGTCGTCCCGCTGCTGGCCGGGCTGCTCGCCGCGGCGTTCACCCGCTCGCGGCTGGCACTGGCCAGGCGCGCCGGATGACGGCCGAACGATTGACCGTGATGGCCGGTTGATGCGCCGACCGGGCGGATAAGGTGCCCCCGAAAACGGTGGATCAACCGTATTCGGGGGCACCACCCTGTTGAGCAGGACGTGTGCGAGACAATGGGCGGCATGGAGATGCCGAGGAATGAACGGTCGCAGGAGCACCCCCAAGTCCTCGTAGTGGGACAGGACGGCATGGCGATCGGCGGCGGTGGTACTGACGACGAATCGCGTGAGGTCCCAGTGACAGAAATGGTCGAACAGCCCGCGAAGGTCATGCGCATCGGCAGCATGATCAAGCAGCTCCTGGAAGAGGTCAGGGCAGCTCCTCTCGACGAGGCGAGCCGGGTCCGGCTCAAGGAGATCCATGCAAGTTCCGTGAAGGAGCTGGAGGACGGCCTCGCCCCGGAGCTGGTGGAGGAGCTTGAGCGGCTCTCCCTGCCGTTCACCGAGGAGTCGGTGCCCTCCGAGGCGGAACTCCGAATTGCGCAGGCTCAGTTGGTCGGCTGGCTGGAAGGCCTCTTCCACGGCATCCAGACGGCACTGTTCGCCCAGCAGATGGCGGCCCGGGCGCAACTGGAGCAGATGCGTCGCGCCCTCCCGCCGGGCAGCGGCCACGAGGACGATGACGGCGCGTCGGACGCGCACGGGGCGATCCGCTCGGGGCCGTACCTGTAACGCGTACGCGTTCCCTCCACCTATCTACGCACGTACGGACAGCGGGGCCCGGCACACAGATTTGTGTGCCGGGCCCCGCTGTCCGTACGGCTCAGGCTGCCGGCGTCCGCAGAAGCACCTTTCCGATGTGCGCGCTGGACTCCAGCACCCGGTGGGCCTCCGCCGCGTCGGACATCGGCAGGGTACGGTCCACGACCGGCCGGACCACACCGCTGCCGATCAGCGGCCACACGTGCTCGCGCACGGCGGCGACGATGGCGGCCTTCTCCGCAAGGGGGCGTCCGCGCAGCGACGTCGCGGTGACGGCGGCCCGCTTGTTCAGCAGGACGCCGAGATTGAGCTCGCCCTTGACGCCGCCCTGAAGACCGATGATGGCGAGTCGGCCGCTGACGGCGAGCGCCTTCACATTCCGGTCCAGGTACTTCGCGCCGACGATGTCGAGGATGACGTCCGCACCGGCCCCGTCCGTCGCTTTGAGCAACTCCTCGACGAAGTCCTGCTCCCGGTAGTCGATCAGGATGTCGGCACCGAGCTCCGCGCAGCGCGCCAGCTTCTCGGGCCCGCCCGCCGTCACCGCGACCCGCGCGCCCACGGCCTTGGCGAGCTGGATCGCCATCGTGCCGATGCCACTGGAGCCGCCGTGCACCAACAGCGTCTCGCCGGGACGCAGATGGGCCACCATGAAGACGTTCGACCAGACGGTCGACGTCACCTCGGGCAGCGCCGCAGCCACCGTCAGGTCGATTCCGTCCGGTACGGGGAGCAGCTGTCCGACGGGTACGGCGACCTTCTCCGCGTATCCGCCGCCCGCCAGCAGCGCACACACCTCGTCGCCGACGGACCAGCCGGTGACACCGGGGCCGATCTCCGTGATCCGGCCGGAGCACTCCAGACCGGGGTAGGGGGATGCGCCGGGCGGCGGGTTGTAGAAGCCCTGCCGCTGGAGCACATCGGCGCGGTTGACCGCGCCGGCCACGACCTCGACGAGGACCTCGCCCTCGCCGGGTACGGGATCGGGGACCTCGGCCCATACGAGCGCGTCGGGGCCACCGGGTTCGGGGATCGTGATCGCATGCATGGCGGCGAGGCTACTCCGTGACGCCGTCGCGCCGAGCGAAGAGACACCCCGGACCTTCACACCCCTTGCTGGCGCGGCGTGTTCAGCGGCGGGGTTTCCGAGACACGCACGATGGTGATCAGCCGGTCCGTCAGCTGCAACGGGCTGGCCGCCGGATCGTCGTAACCGAGCAGCCGGTGGCCACGCAGCACGCTGACGACCAGGTCCTCGGTCTCCCGGACGCTCTTGCCGACCTCGGCCTTTATCACCGGCCGTTCGACGAGGTCGAGACCGCTGCCCTGCTGGATCAGGTCCTCCATCACCGTGCCCGCACTCGGGCTGAGGACGGAAAGACCCAACAGCCGGCCCGCGGCACTGGCGCTGGTGATCACGGCGTCGGCGCCGGACTGACGCAACAGCGGTGCGTTCTCCTCCTCGCGCACCGCCGCGACGATCTTCGCGCCACGGTTGAGCTGCCGCGCCGTCAGCGCGACCAGCACCGCCGTGTCGTCGCGCTGGGTGGCGATGATGATCTGACGCGCCTTCTGGAGCTCGGCTCGCAGCAGCACCTCGCTGCGGGTCGCATCCCCGACGACGCCCACGTAACCTTCGGCGTTCGCTGCCTCGATCACCTTGCTCGCCGGATCGACGATCACGATCTGTTCCTTCTTCAGACCTGTGGCGCAGAGCGTCTGGATCGCCGAGCGGCCCTTCGTGCCGAAGCCGACGACAACGGTGTGGTCACGCAAGTTGGTTCTCCAACGGTTCAGCCGGAAGTCCTCCCGGGTCCGCTCCGTCAGGACCTCCAGGGTGGTGCCGACCAGGATGATCAGGAAGAGCACGCGCAGCGGTGTCACGAGCACCACGTTGATCAGCCGTGCGGTGTCGCTGTACGGAGTGATGTCGCCGTACCCGGTGGTGGAGAGGGTGACCGTCGAGTAGTAGACGGCGTCGAGCAGGTCCACCGACTCATCTGCGTTGTCGTGGTAGCCGGAACGGTCGACCCAGACGATCAGCACCGTGGCGGCGAGGACTATCAACGCCATCAACAGCCGTTTGGCGACCTGTCGGAGCGGCCTGCCGACGACACGGCGCGGAAGCATGATCCGGGTGGGGACGAGATTCTCGTCGACCCGCCTGGCCATCGCATCGTGGCCGGGAAGTTTCACGTGAAACACCCTTCCGTCCACGGCGTCGCCGAGGCCCACGGTAGATCGAGGATCTCCACCTCGGTGCCGGACCGTACCCCGCCCGGCGGCACGACGGCCAGCCCGTCGGCGGCGGCGATCCCACGGAGCATGGCCGGACCGTTGTAGTGCAGCGGTACGACGTGCTCGGGGCCCGAGCCTGTACCGACCCGGTGTACGACAGGGACCAGGCGGGTGTCGTGCGGGTGCCCTTGCACCTCGTCGCGCACGACGACCCGATACGAATCCTCCACCGCCTGGCCGGCCAGCCCCCGCAGCAAGGGCTCCGCGAGCGTGAGGAGACCGGAGACGGCGGCGAGGGGGTTGCCGGGCAGCCCGACGAGATACGGGCCCCCGGAGGTCAGCCGTGTCAGCAGCATCGGGTGACCCGGGCGCACGGCGACGCCGTCGACCAACAGCTCCGCGCCGATCTCGGCGAGGACGGGATGGACGTGGTCGACAGGGCCTGCCGCGGTACCGCCGGTGGTGATGACGAGATCGGCGTCGGAGGTGGTGAGGGCATGCCGGAGGGCCTCACGGTCGTCGCCGAGGCGTCGCGGGGCGGAGACCTCGACACCCATCGCCCGGAGCCAGGGGCCGATCATGGGGCCCAGGGCGTCTCGGATCAGCCCGTCGTGCGGCAGACCGGTGGTGAGCAGTTCGTCCCCGAGGACGAGCACGTCGACGCGCGGGCGGGAAAACGTCAGCAGCTCGTCGTAACCGGCGGCGGCGGACAGCCCGAGGACGGCGGGCGTCACCACCGTTCCGGCGGGCAGAAGTTGATCGCCGGAACGGCACTCCTGGCCACGCGGCCGGATGTCCTGCCCGGGAACCACCTGGCGCTGCGCGTACAACAGCCCCTTGGCCTCGTCGACGTGAGCGTGTTCGCTCCGAATCACAGCGGTGCCATTGGCCGGGATGCGGGCGCCGGTGGCGATTCGTACGGCATCACCGTCGGGAAGCGGAGCAGGCGCACTGTGCCCGGCCAGAATGCCCAGCCCTTGGTCTCCGTCCTCGCCTCTTCGGAGAGTCCAGGGCCCGGGTCCGGCAACGACCCAGCCGTCCATGGCGGAAGTGTCGAAGGACGGCAGATCGGTGAGCGCGGTAAGCGGTTCGGCCAGCACGCGTCCGATGGCCCGGTCGAGAGTGAGCCGCAGAGTGCGGGGTGAGGCGGACCGCCCGGCCCGCGCGGCGAGAGCGCGGGCATCGCCCCAGGCGGTGGCATGGCCCCGCTGAGTGTCGGCGCGTCGGTCGCGGGTGCGCGGGTCGCGGGCGGAATCGGGGTCGGACTCGGGGTCGGAGGAGTGGCCGGAGGGCTGCCGGCCAGGGGCGCGGCCGGGGCTGTGGCCGACACCGTGGTCAGTGCCCTGGTGAACGCTTGAGCCGGGACCGGGACCAGGGCTCTGAACGGGGTCCGGGCCGGACCCCTGCCCGGGGCCTTGGCCAGGGACGTGGTCAGGGCTGTGGTCAGGACTCCGGTGCGGGGCCGAGCCGGAGTCCTGCCGGGGACTCTGCTCCGAGAACCCGGCCCCGGGCTGCGACTGAGCCACTGATCGGGGCTCCCGCGAGGGTTGGCGCCCGACCAGCGCGAGCGCCTGGTCGACAGCCCGGTCCTCCTCGGCGGCGCGAGCCTGCTCGGCCGCGCGGGCCTCTGCGCCTGCATGGGTCTCCTCGGCAACACGAGCCTCTGCGGTGACACGGGCGCCCTCGGCGTTCGGGACCTCATCCTCCGCTCGAGCCTGGCCGGCGGCCTGAGCTTCTCCTGCAACACCGGTACCCGTGGCGGCCCGGTCCTGATCCACTGCGGTGGCACGGCCGGCCGCCGGAGCCTCCGTGACGGCACCGACCTCCCCCGAGGTCAGGACGGCGGGCCGGTCCGCCCCCTGACCTCTGCTCCCCGGATCCGGATGGGGCCCAGGCGTCCAGTCGTCGGCCGCGCCCCTGTCGACCTTGCGTCGGGGCGTCGTCATGGCGTCTCGGCCTCGTCCGCCCAGCGAAGGGCGAGCGCTGCCGCCTTCCGGGCGGCTTCGGCCACGGCCTCGGCTCCGCCGCCGTCGCCGCTCGCCTTCGCCGCCGCGTACCCGACCAGGAAGGTCGTCAGGGGTGCGGCGGGCCGGGCCACACCGTGGGCGGCATCACGGGCGAGGTCGAGCAGGACATCGGTGTCGACGTCGAGTTCGATGCCCAGTTCGTTCTTGACTGCGGTGATCCATTCGTCCAGCACGGTCCCATGCTCTCTGATCCGGGCTCGGGCTGCGGCAATGTCTTCCCAGGTGTCGCAGTCGAAGGAGGCGAGCGAACCGGCCTCGACGCGGGCGAGGTCCAGTTCGTGCGTCAGCAGGCGCAGCGGGAGCCCGGCCAGACTGCCGTGCTCGGCGGCCAGCAGTGCCAGCTCGCGACGGAGCGGCTCGGAACGGTAGACGGCGACCAGCGGCTGGTCCCGCCCGTCCTGATCGACACACAGCGCCCCGTCACGCTCCCCGTGAGCAGCTGCGGCCAGCAGTTCCTTGACCGTGCTCTCCCCCAGGAACGGCAGATCGGCGGAGAGCACGAGCAGATGCCCGGCCGTCGTGAGCCGCACCCCGGCGCCGAGCGCCGCCAACGGCCCGCCGCCCTGCGGCTCTTCGTACGCCCAGGTCACTGGGCGTACGGTGGGCCGCCGACCGCCCACCACGACGGTGGCTGCGGCGTCGGCGCAGGCGGCGAGCACCCGGTCGAGCAGCGCCCGGCCCCCCACCCGCAGGGCTGGTTTGTCGGCACCCCCGAGGCGCTTGGCGGCCCCTCCGGCAAGGACGATGGCGTCATACACGGTCATGCCCCGAGTATGCGTGCCACACGCTCCCGTTGAACCTCCCCGTTCCCTTCCTCCTCGCCCTCCTCCGCTTCCTCTCCTCTTCTTCTACAACGTGCGCAACAGCAGCGCAGGCTGTTCCACGCAGTCGGCCACGTATCGCAGGAAGCCGCCTGCCGTGCCGCCGTCACAGACCCGGTGGTCGAAGGTCAGCGAGAGCTGAACGACCTGGCGCACGGCCAACTCACCCTGGTGCACCCACGGTTTGGCCACGATGCGACCGACCCCCAGCATGGCCGCCTCCGGATGGTTGATGATCGGCGTCGACCCGTCGACCCCGAACACCCCGTAGTTGTTCAGCGTGAACGTGCCGCCGCTCAAATCCGCCGGGGTCAGCTTCCCCGTCCGGGCAGCCTCGGTCAGTCGGCCGATCTCGGCACCGATCGACTCCGCGTTACGGTCCTGCGCATTCCGCACGACAGGGACGACCAGCCCCCGGTCGGTCTGGGCCGCGAACCCCAGATGGACGTCGCGCAGCCGCACGATCTCCCGCGCGTCCAGGTCCACCGTGGAATTGAGCTCGGGGAACCGGGCGAGCGCCGCCGTGCAGATACGGGCCAGCAGGGCAAGCACCGACACCTTCGGCCCCGCAGCCGGACCGCTGGCGCCGTTCATCGCGGCTCTCGCGGCCATCAGCTCGGTGGCGTCCGCGTCGACCCAGCACGTGGCGTCGGGTATCTCCCGCCGGCTGCGCGCCAACTTGTCGGCGACCGCGCCCCGTACACCGCGCAACGGAATCCGCTCCCCGGCGACCTCACGGCCGGCCGACGGGGCCATCGATGCAGGGGACGACGCCGAAGCCGGCGCCGGGACTGCGGACACGGGAGCCGACTCGGCTGTTGCGCTCGCCGCCGCCCTGATGGCGGATTCGACATCGGACCGAAGGATCAGACCGTCCGGCCCCGACCCCGTCAGCTGCCGCAGATCGAGATCATGCTGCCGCGCCAGTTTCCGCACCAAGGGCGAAATGACCGCCACCGGCCCCGGTTCCTCACCGGGAGCCGCCGCTGGGACCGCCCCTGCGACAGCCCCCGGGGCCGGCTCCGCCGCAGGCACGGTCACAGACCCCGCACCGGCGACCGCCTCGGGCCGAACCCGCCGACGACGCGCCGCCGGTGCTCCCGTCCCGTACCCCACCAGCACGTTGCCGGACGACTCGGCCTCCACAGCCCCATCAGCGGAGAGTTCTGCCGCAGTGGACCCGACCGCCACCGTCAACAACGGCGCCCCGACCGGAAGTTCCGCGCCCTCCGCGCCGAACCTTGCGGTCACCACGCCTCCGTAGGGGCACGGCACCTCCACCATCGCCTTGGCCGTCTCGACCTCGACGACCGGCTGGTCGATGGCGACCACATCGCC
Organism: Streptomyces sp. NPDC057565; assembly: GCF_042801455.1. Classification (NCBI taxonomy): domain Bacteria; kingdom Bacillati; phylum Actinomycetota; class Actinomycetes; order Kitasatosporales; family Streptomycetaceae; genus Streptomyces; species Streptomyces sp. NPDC057565. Next base: position 368,617 of record NZ_JBHVFU010000002.1, read on the forward strand.
GACCTCCACCAGCCAGCGCACGATCTCCGCCTCGGTCAGTCCTTCGCCGAGGTCGGGCAGCTTGAATTCGAGCACCTGGGGCATCAGCTCTCTGCCTCCCACTGGAGTCGCGCGACCGCGTCGAGCACCCGGTCCACGCCCGGCAGATGGTGGCGCTCCAGCATCGGCGGCGGATAGGGGATGTCGAATCCGGCCACCCGCAGCACCGGCGCCTCCAGGTGGTGGAAGCAGCGCTCGGTGATCCGGGCGGCGATCTCCCCGCCGGGGCCACCAAACCCGGACGACTCATGGACGACGACCGCACGACCGGTGCGCCGCACCGAAGCGGCGACCGTCTCGTCGTCGAACGGGACCAGCGAGCGCAGATCGACCACTTCGAGGTCCCAGCCCTCCTCGACGGCCGCTTCCGCGGCCTCCAGGCAGACGGGCAGGGACGGTCCGTACGTGATCAGCGTCGCGCTGCGCCCGGGGCGGCGGACGACGGCCCGCCCGATCGGCTCGACGGCCACCGGTGCCTCCGGCGACCAGGCCGCCTTCGACCAGTACAGCCGCTTCGGCTCCAGGAAGACCACCGGGTCGTCGGAGGCGATCGAGGCCCGCAGCAGCCCGTACGCGTCGTCGACCGTGGCGGGTGTGACGACATGCAGGCCGGGCGTGGCCATGTAGTAAGCCTCGGACGAGTCGCTGTGGTGCTCGACCCCGCCGATCCCGCCGCCGTACGGCACCCGCACCGTGATCGGAAGCGGCATGGCACCACGGGTCCGGTTCCGCATCCTGGCGACGTGGCTGATGAGTTGCTCGAACGCCGGGTAGGCGAACGCGTCGAACTGCATCTCCACCACGGGCCGCAGCCCGTACATCGCCATGCCGACAGCCGTCCCGAGGATGCCCGCCTCGGCCAGCGGCGTGTCCGTACAGCGGTCCTCGCCGAATTCCTTCGCCAGTCCATCGGTGATCCGGAAGACCCCGCCGAGCGTGCCGACATCCTCACCGAGGACATGCACCGTCGGGTCCTCGGCCATCGAGTCGCGCAGCGCACGCCCCAGGGCCTGCGCCATGGTGGCCGGCTTGGCCCTCTCCGTCTGTTCGCCGGCCATGGCCGCCGCCGTGGTCATCGCCCTCCCTCCGCACCACGTGGGCCGCTCTGGCCGTGGTGGTCCTGCTCGGCGTCGAGCTCGACCCGCAACCGGGCCGCCTGCTCACGCAGTTGCGTGGTCTGTTCCGCATACACGTGGGTGAAGAGGTCCATCGGATCGAGCACCGGATCGGCATTCATCCGCTCGCGGAGCCCGGCGGCCATCCGCTCCGCGGCCGCGCGCGCCTCCTCGATGCCGTCTTCGGCGAGCAGCCCGCGTCCGGTCAGCTCCCGCTCCAGAAGCTGAATCGGGTCGTGCGCCCGCCACGCCTCCACCTCGCTGTCGACGCGGTAGCGCGTGGCGTCGTCGGCGTTCGTATGGGCGTCCATCCGGTACGTCACAGCCTCGACGAGCGTCGGACCGCCCCCGGCCCTCGCCCGGGCCACTGCCTCGCCGAGCACTTGGTGCACCGCGGCCGCGTCATTGCCGTCGACCAGCCGGCCCGGCATCCCGTAGCCCACCGCCTTGTGGGCCAGCGACGGCGCCGCCGTCTGCTTGGCCAGGGGCACGGAGATGGCAAAGCCGTTGTTCTGGACCAGGAAGACCACGGGGGCCCGCCAGACGGCCGCGAAATTCAGCGCCTCGTGGAAGTCACCCTCGCTGGTGCCGCCGTCGCCGACCATGGCGAGCGCGACCACGTCGTCGCCCGCCAGCCGCGCCGCGTGCGCCAGGCCCACGGCGTGCGGGAGCTGGGTGGCCAGGGGCGTGCAGAGCGGGGCGATGCGGTGCTCGCGCGGGTCGTAACCGGTGTGCCGGTCGCCGCGCAGCAGGGTCAGTGCCTCGACCGGATCGAGACCGCGCGCGACCGCCGCGAGGGTGTCGCGGTAGCTGGGAAAGAGCCAGTCACGCTCTTCCAGCACCAGCGCCGCGGCTATCTCGCAGGCCTCCTGCCCGGTGCTGGAGGGGTAGACGGCAAGTCGGCCCTGCTTGGTGAGGGCAGTCGCCTGTGCGTTGTACCGCCGGCCGCGCACCAGCTCGGCGTAGAGCCGCAGGAGCAGCTCGGGGTCTGCGTCGGCCGCGGCGTCCGTACCGAGCACCCGGTACGGCTCGGGGTCCGGGAGCAGCGGCGCGGGGTCGGTGAGCGGCTTCCAGGCCGGGGGCGGCGTGGGCCGGTAAGCGGCCGCGCCGGGCAGCTCTTGGACCGTCATGACAAGCACCTCCTGGCATCGAGGGGTATCGAGCGGCATCTGGCGATATCGAGGGATCACCCGATATCGAGGGGTGGCTGAATATGCCGAAATATCGAGCACGTACCGAGGCGCGGTGTGGTGTGCCTCACCTACCGATTGTTCGGTCGCGAACGCATTTTGGCTACAGGCACCGTCAGCCTGTGGACAAACGGTTCTCCACAGCCTGGGATAGGGGCAGGTCGTCCAGGGCAGGGAGGCACGGGGACATGGCAGCTGAACAAATGGCCGACGGAGCCGAGGACCCCGGCCGGGTTCCGCCCGCGCGGCCCCTCGACGCCATCGACCGCGACATCCTCCGACTGCTCCAGACGGACGGCCGCGCCTCGATACGGTCGGTGGCCGACCGCGTCCATGTCTCGCGCGCCAACGCCTACGCCCGGATCAACCGGCTCATCGACGACGGAGTGATCCGCGGCTTCAGCGCGCGGGTGGACCATGAGCGGGCGGGGCAGGGCGCCTCCGCGTACATCACGCTCAAGATCGTCCAGAACACCTGGCGAACAGTGCGCGAGCAGCTCCAGGCCCTGCCGGGGGCTACCCACATCGCACTGGTCAGCGGCGATTTCGACGTACTGCTCCTCGTGCACACGCCGGACAACCGGTCGCTGCGCGAACTCGTCCTGACCAGGATCCAGGCCATCCCCGAGGTGCTCTCCACCCGCACGCTGCTGGTGTTCGAGGAGACGGACCTGGCTCCGGGCCCCGAGCGCCCCACCGAGCTGACCTAAGACCTCTCACGAACCGTACTTCTTGAGGAACGCCTGCACCGCGGCCCAGTTCTCCTGGCTGTTGAGCAATGCCACTCCGTGCTCGCCGCCGCCCTTGACGTAGATCAGCTTGCGCTCCGCCGCCTTGGTGCTCGCCCGGTTCAGCGTCTTCGCGTCGTCCCCGAAGTAGTCGTCGTACTCGGCGGCCATGTAGAGCACCGGCGCGGTCAGCTTGGGCACGGCGCCCAGCGCGTTCATTCCGGAGTACAGCGTCGGCGCGGAGAGCGAGACCACCGCGTCCGGCTGGGGCTCCAGCTCCGGCGCCGCGGTGAGCACGGCGGTACCCCCCTTGGACGCCCCCATCAGCAGCAGCTTCTTCGCGCCCTTGCCGCGCAGATACCCGGCCGCTCCGACGATCTCGGAGACCTCCTGGCCCGCCGAATTGACCGCGAGCACCCGATAGCCGAGCCGGTGCAGCTCATCGGCCTTGTCCTTCCACTGGCAGGCGGTGCCGTCGGACTGGTGGGCCAGTACGATCCCCGCGCCTGTCCCGGCGCCGCTCGCACCGCCGGGCATATAGCCGCCGGTCCCGGTGGAGTCGGCGGACTTGAAGGTGATGGACGCCGCCTCGGCCTCGGCCGATGTCAGACAGCCGAAGTCGTCAGGCCGCCGGGCCTCCTCACTCGCGTCCGTCCCCTTCTCGGCACCGCTGACACCCTTGCCGCCGCTGCCGCCCCCTCCGCAGCCGGTCAGCGACACGGCGGCAAGCAACGTGACTGCGCACAGCAACCCGGGAACACGAAGGACGGCGGCCATGCCGAAGGATGGTGGTCTCGACCTGTCCTGCCGTCAACGGTTCAACGGTCGGACCGCATCCCCTCGAAGGCCAGCTGGACGACCGTGTCCGCCAGCTGCTCCCCCTCGGCGACGCCGCCCGGCTGCGGCCGGTACCACTCCACCAGAGAGTTGACCATTCCGAAGAGCAGCCTTGTCGCCAGCCGTATGTCCACGTCGGAGCGGAGATCGCCGTCCGCGACAGCCGCCTTCAGCAGTTCGGCCACCCGCTGGTCGAACTCACGCCGACGCTCCATGGCCCAGCGCTCGGCCTTCGTATTGCCCCGTACGCGCAGCAACAGCGTGACGTAGGGCAGCTCGGCTATCAGCACCTCGACGGTACGTCGCGTGACGTACTCGACCCGCTCGATCGCGCGCCCCCGCGTCGCACCCGGCTCGTCGAGAATCCCGAAGAGCCCGTCCAGTGCCCGGCTGACCGCGCGCCGCAGCAGCTCTTCCTTGCCCGCGACGTGGTGATAGATGGACGATTTGGAGATGCCCGCCGCCTTGGACAGGTGCTCCATGGACGTGCCGTCGTAACCGCGCTCGTTGAAGACACGGACGGCGACGGTGAGGAGAGTCTCCGGGGTGTACGTGTCCCGCTTGGCCGTGGTCATGTCCGCGATCCTCCCCTACGAGTTGTCCACAGGTTTCGTGGGGCCCCTTGTCCCGACCGATCGTTCGGTTACTCTAACTCTGTCCGCCCGTCCCTGCCCAGCTCGATGAGGAGTTGGTCTGTCATGGCCGCCGAGCTCTCCCCGCATCTGCTGTCCGAGAAGCACCGCCCCACGCTCGACCAGACCCTCGACGCGATCCACACACGCGCGTACTGGTCCCCGCACCCCGAGCACCCGAAGGCATACGGCGAGGGCGGCGCACCGGGCAGTCTGAGCGCCGCCGAGGGCAAGGCCGCCTTCGACGCCGTGCTGCACACGCGGCTCGACCTCGGCCAGCCGGGCACCGACGGCTGGACAGGCGGCGAGATCTCGCCCTACGGACCGGAGCTCGGCGTCGAGTACCCGCACGCCGACCTGGATGTACTGCTTCCGGCGATGCGCGCGGGAATGGCGGCGTGGCGCGAGGCGGGGCCCGAGACCAGGGCGCTGGTCTGTCTGGAGATCCTGGCGCGGATCAGCGCCCGCACCCATGAGTTCGGGCACGCCGTGATGCACACCAGCGGTCAGGCCTTCATGATGGCGTTCCAGGCGGGCGGCCCGCATGCCCAGGACCGCGGCCTGGAGGCAGTGGCGTACGCCTACGAGGAGCAGATCCGCACCCCGCGGACGGCGGACTGGTCCAAGCCGCAGGGAAAGCGCGATCCGCTGCAGCTGCACAAGACGTACATCGCGGCGGGCCGCGGCATCGCGCTGCTGATCGGCTGCAACACCTTCCCCACGTGGAACGGCTATCCGGGACTGTTCGCTTCTCTGGCCACCGGCAATCCCGTCCTGGTGAAGCCGCACCCGCGCGCCGTGCTCCCCCTGGCGCTCACGGTGCAGGTGGCCCGCGAGGTACTGGGCGAGGCCGGCTTCGACCCCAATCTCGTCTGTCTGACCGTCGAGCGACCGGGCGAGGGCATCGCCAAGGCCCTGGCGGTCCGCCCCGAGATCAAGATCATCGACTACACCGGATCCACCGCCTTCGGCGACTGGCTGGAGGCCAACGCCCGCCAGGCACAGGTCTACACGGAGAAGGCGGGGGTCAACACGATCGTCGTCGACTCCACCGACGACTACCGCGGCATGCTGTCCAACCTGGCGTTCTCCCTCTCCCTGTACAGCGGCCAGATGTGCACCACCCCGCAGAACCTGCTGATCCCCCGGGACGGCATCGCGACGGACACGGGCGACAAGACGTACGACGACGTGGTGAGCGACATCGCCGCCGCGGTCACCGGCCTGCTCGGCGACGACGCCCGGGCGAACGCGCTGCTCGGCGCGCTGGTCAACCCCGACGTGAAGGCCCGCCTGGAGGCCGCGGCAGGGCTGGGCGAAGTCGCCTTGGCCTCAAGGGAGGTGGCCAACCCGGAGTTCCCCGACGCGGTGGTCCGCACCCCGGTCGTCGTGAAGCTCGACGGCACGAAGCCGGACGACGAAGCGGCGTATCTGTCGGAGTGCTTCGGACCGGTGGCGTTCGCGGTCGCGGTCGACTCGACGGCGGACGCGGTGGAGCTGCTGCGCCGCACGATCCGCGACAAGGGCGCGATGACGGTCGGGGCGTACACGACATCGCCGGAGGTGGAGCGCGCGGTGGAAGACGTCTGCCTGGACGAGTCGGCTCAGCTCTCGCTGAATCTGACGGGCGGGGTGTACGTCAACCAGACTGCGGCGTTCTCCGACTTCCACGGCTCGGGCGGCAACCCTGCGGCCAACGCGGCCCTGTGCGACGGAGCGTTCGTATCAAATCGCTTCCGCATGCTGGAAGTCCGCCGCCAGGCCTGACACAGCACGCCCCGACCCGGCTCCAGCCCCTCGGTGCCTCTTCAGCTCCTCCGGCGCTCGAGGGGCAGGACCCGGGGGGCGGAGCCCCGGTCATGGGGAGGGACGCGAGAAACCCGCCGCAGGCGCCCTGCGCCGCCCTGCCCCCGCACAGTCGGTGCCCCTCGGCCTCAGCCCGCTCCCACGCCCCCCGAAATGTCCGCATACCGCTGCACCCACGCGTGCATGGCAATGGCCGCCGCAGCCCCCGCATTGATCGACCGCGTGGATCCGAACTGCGCAATCGAGCACACCATCGTCGCGTGCTTACGCGCCTCCTCGGTCAGCCCCGGCCCCTCCTGCCCGAAGAGCAGCACACACCGCCGCGGCAGCTCTGTCCGCTCCAGCGGCACCGCCCCCGGCAGATTGTCGATCCCGATGATCGGCAGCCCCTCAGCCGCCGCCCAGGCGGTCAGATCCGCCGTGTCCGGGTGATGCCGCACATGCTGGTACCGGTCGGTGACCATCGCACCGCGCCGATTCCACCGCCGCCGGCCCACAATGTGGATCTCCTTGGCGAGGAAGGCGTTCGCAGTCCGCACCACCGACCCGATATTGAAGTCGTGGCCCCAGTTCTCCACCGCTACATGGAAGTCGTGCCGCCGAAGATCCAGATCGGCGACGATTGCCTCCCGCGTCCAGTAGCGGTACTCGTCACCGACATTGCGCCGGTCGCCCTGGGCGAGCAGCTCGGGGTCGTACCGCTCGTCCTCGGGCCAGGGCAGCGGATGCGGCCCGACTCCGATCTCCGCCCCGAATCCGTCGTCGTACTGCAACGCCTCCGCGGACTGCTCGCCGACCCCGAGGCCATCGGCCGACGGGCTCTCACCGCTGCTGCTCCTGCTACTGCCGGTATCACTGCTCACCCGACGAGCGTATGGCCACCGCTTCCGCTGTGCTGCGGGACCTCCTGCTCGCCGCCCTGCTGCTGCTCGGGCACCTGGCCCGTGCGCGAGAACAGCAGCTGCCGCCCGAGCGTCACCCGGCCGCCCAGCCAGACCAGGAAGACCGTCGGCAGGAAGACGGAGTCGGCGGCGATCATCGCCATCGAGAAGAAGGGCAGTCCCAGCAGCAGGGCGATGCCCGCGTGCTCGCACATCATGGCGACGAGCAGGACGTTCTTGACGCGCCGGTTGAAGAGAGTGAAGGGGAAGGCGACCTGCACGATGACCGTGCCGTACGTCAGCACCATGACCATCACGCCATTGGACGCGAGGAGGTCCGACAGCGCGGGCCACGGGGTGAAGTAGTCGAGATTGAGCGGGTAGTACAGCGCCGTGCCATCCTGCCAACGCGATCCCTGGATCTTGTACCAGCCCGCGGTCGCGTAGATCAGACAGACCTCGGCCATGATCACGACAAGAGTGGCGTTGTGCGCGAGGTTGGCGAGGACATCGAGCAGCATGCGCGGTTCGCTCTGCGGCGCGTAACGGTTCACGGCCCACCAGACACCGTGCCCGATCCACAGCACCCAGAAGAGAGTCGGCAGCCACCAGGTGCCACCGAGGCCGTTTGTCACCGTTGCCACAACAAGGACCAGGCCGAGCACAAGCCACAGAATCGTCCCGGCGACATTCGAGGCCGGCCGGGCGACTCCCGCATCCTGCGACCGCGTCCCCGGCCCCTGCTCCGACTTCGGCTCGGCCTCCGCCCCTGACTCCGCGCGGCGTGCCCGCGCCGCACGTCGCGCATCCAGCGACCAGACCTGCCCGCAGCGCGTCAGCACAAGGTAGGTCGCCATCAGATGGACGACGTTGTCCCCGCCGTCGCCCAGGAAAATGCTGCGGTTCTGCAGCGAAAGCACACCGACCATGAACAGGACGGACATCGCGCGGGTGTGCCAGCCGACCATCAGCAGTGCGGCGGAAAGCAGGACGACCGCATAGACGGTCTCGAACCAGACCGTGCTGTCCGACCACATGAGCACCGAGAGGGACTCATTGCCCGATATGAGCTGCTTCGCCATGTCCCAGCGCCATGGGGCGTCGGGGCCGTACATCTCATGGCGGTGCGGCAGCTCGCGCAGCAGGAACAGCAGGTACGTGGCGGAGAAACCGATCCGTATCACGGCGCTCTGATACGGGCCGAGGGCCGAGGAGGTGATGCGCTGGACGCCGCGGGCGAGCTTGCGGCCGGGGGAAGCCGTACTCACTTCGCCGCCTCCTTGGTGTTCTCGGGGAGGTCGGCGGGGGTGACGGTCCACCACGGCAGCACCCGGTAATTCGGCTTGGTGCTGATCTTCTCCGTGCTCCACGGCGGCGCGGAGACGGAACGCACCTCGGAGCGGACCTGGATGCGCTCGACGGTGCCGCCGTAGTCGTGCTCGCCGAGGCGCAACATCACGATGCGGCGGATGTAGCGCTCGGAGAGATTGCCGCGCAGGCCGTTCGGGCGGTTCTGGACGTCGTGGGAGTTGAGATAGAAGTCCCAGGCGCGGCGGAGCTGGTTCTGGTGGATGTGGCTGGGGAGGAGATTGCCTCGTATCCCTCTGCTGTCCTCGACCGAGAGACTCATCCACCCAGTGGTGCGACGACCGTCGGGACCGGCTATCTCGGCCCGTACGTGCACGGCGACGTTCTGCTGGAGCGGATTGGGAGCGAAGAGCTTCCAGTTCTGCTCGAACTCGGGATAGACCCAGTCGTCGACCGCTTTGCCGTGCTGCTTGGTCAGAGTGTTGGACGGGGCGACGTGCAGAAACACCATGGCCAGATGGGTGCAGGTGATCATCCCGATGACCGACAGCGCGATCGCGGTGGCGATCTGGTAGGGAAGGGACAGGCCGGCGATACCGGAACGCACCGGTGCGGGAGCTCCGGCGAATTCAGCGGGCGGTGTCGTACGGAGGGGCTGGTCCGAACCCGGGTCCACCCCCGGACCACCGCTCCCGTTCCCGTCTCCGACGCCCCTGTCGTCGTACGAATCCATCCCGCCCCGATCCCCGTCGATCCCCGGTCAGTTATCCACAGGGTTGACACCCTACGGGCCACCGACTCACCATTGAAGTCATTGAACCGAACGATCGGTCGGTAGGGAGCCCGGGATGGCGGCAGTGGCTGCGGACCAGACAGCGCAGGGCCAGGCGCGAGGGACCGCGCAGGCGACAGCAGGCGGGCCCGACGGGCCGGCGGGGGCGGACGTGGCTCAGCAGGCGGCCTTCGACGCCGCGGTGGCGGCCGACGAGCGCATCGAGCCGCGCGACTGGATGCCGGACGCGTACCGGGCCTCGCTGGTCAGGCAAATGGCCCAGCACGCCCATTCCGAAATCATCGGGATGCAGCCCGAGGCCAACTGGATCAGCCGCGCACCCTCGCTGCGCCGCAAGGCGATCCTGATGGCCAAGGTGCAGGACGAGGCGGGGCACGGGCTGTACCTCTACAGCGCGGCGGAGACGCTGGGGACGAGCCGCGAGGAAATGCTCGACAAGCTCCACGCAGGCCGCCAGAGGTATTCGTCAATCTTCAATTACCCCACGCTGACCTGGGCGGATGTCGGCGCGATCGGCTGGCTGGTGGACGGCGCCGCGATCACCAACCAGGTGCCCCTCTGCCGCTGCTCGTACGGTCCGTACGCACGGGCCATGGTCCGCATCTGCAAGGAGGAGTCCTTCCACCAGCGCCAGGGGTACGAGCTGCTGCTCACCCTCGGCCGCGGGACGCCGGAGCAGCGCGCGATGGCACAGGATGCGGTGAACCGCTGGTGGTGGCCGTCCCTGATGATGTTCGGCCCGCCGGACGACGCATCGGCGCACTCGGCGCAGTCGATGACCTGGAAGATCAAGCGGCACTCCAACGACGAGCTGCGGCAGCGGTTCGTCGACATCTGTGTCCCGCAGGCCGAGGCACTGGGGCTCACCCTCCCGGACCCGGACCTCCGGTGGAATGAGGAGCGCGGACACCACGACTTCGGGGCGATCGACTGGACGGAGTTCCAGGAGGTCCTGAAGGGTAACGGCCCGTGCAACGAACAGCGCCTCACACAGCGGCGCCGGGCACACGAAGAGGGCGCCTGGGTACGGGACGCGGCGGCTTCGTACGCGCTCAAGCACCCCGCACCGACGCGCCACGCCTCCGCACCGACCCACATCACAGAAGCACCCCACACGGAAATGCCCCAGGCAGAAATGCACACCCCACCGAACGCGGAGGCGACGGCATGAGCAGCTCGACCGACTGGCCGCTCTGGGAGGTGTTCGTGCGCTCGCGGCGCGGTCTCTCCCACACCCACGCGGGCAGCCTGCACGCCCCGGACGCCGAGATGGCCCTGCGCAACGCCCGTGACCTGTACACACGCCGTTCCGAGGGCGTCTCCATCTGGGTGGTGCCATCCACGGAGATCACGGCCTCCTCGCCGGACGAGAAGGACTCGTTCTTCGAGCCGGCGGGCGACAAGCCCTACCGGCACCCCACGTTCTACGAGATCCCGGAAGGGGTGAAGCACCTGTGACCGCGGCCCTCGCCCTCGGCGACGACGCGCTGGTGCTGTCGCACCGGCTGGGGGAGTGGGCGGGCCACGCGCCCGTGCTGGAGGAGGAGGTGGCCCTCGCCAACATCGCCCTGGACCTCCTGGGACAGGCCCGGGTGCTGCTCTCGCTCGCCGGGGACGAGGACGAGCTGGCATTCCTGCGCGAGGAGCGCGCCTTCCGCAACGTCCAGCTGGTCGAACAGCCCAACGGCGACTTCGCCCACACCATCGCCCGCCAGCTGTACTTCTCCGTCTACCAGCGGGGGCTGTACGAGCAGCTGGCGGCCGGTGGGGGCGAGTTCGCCGGGCTGGCCGCGAAGGCCGTCAAGGAGGTCGCGTACCACCAGGACCACGCCACGCACTGGACGCTGCGGTTGGGCGACGGCACGGAGGAGAGCCACCAGCGGATGCAGCGCGGGGTGGATGCGCTGTGGCGGTTCACCGGTGAACTGTTCCAGCCGGTCGAGGGAGTGGAGATCGACTGGCCGTCGCTGCACACCGACTGGCTGGCCACTGTCACCGGCGTCCTGCAGCAGGCGACGCTGACGGTGCCGACCGGCCCGGGGTCCGGTGCCTGGACGGCCGGGGCAGGACGGCAGGGCATCCACACGGAACCTTTCGGGCGGATGCTCGCCGAGATGCAGCATCTGCACCGCAGCCACCCGGGGGCGTCATGGTGACCGGCACGCTGCTGGAAGAGGAGGTGCGCAGGCTCGCCGGGTCCGTGCCCGATCCCGAGCTGCCTGTGCTCACCCTGGAGGAGCTGGGCGTGCTCCGCGGAGTGGAGGTGCTCGCCCCGGGCAAGGTCACCGTCCGCCTCACCCCGACGTACACCGGCTGCCCGGCGATCGAGACCATGTCGGCCGATATCGAGCAGGTGCTCCACGACCACGGCATACCGGACGTCTCCGTGGTCACTGTGCTCGCACCGGCCTGGTCGACCGACGACATCAGCGCGGAGGGGCGGCGCAAGCTCGCCGAGTTCGGCATAGCACCCCCGCGCCCGCATGATGCCGCCACCAGGTCCGGCGGACCTGTGCCGCTCACCCTCTCGGTGCACTGCCCGCACTGCGGCTCCACGGACACGGAGCTGCTGAGCCGGTTCTCCTCCACCGCCTGCAAGGCGCTGCGCCGCTGCGCGAGCTGCCGTGAACCGTTCGACCACTTCAAGGAGTTGTAGATGTTCCATCCGCTCCGGGTCCGCGCGATCGAGCGGCTGACCGACGACTCGGTGGCCGTGACCTTCGCGGTTCCCCCCGAGCTGCGCGAGACCTTCCGCCACAAGCCCGGCCAGCACCTCAATGTGCGCTACACGGTTCAGGGCGAAGAGATACGGCGTTCGTACTCGATCTGCACTCCGGCCGCCGATGCCCCAGCCGATCCGGAGCTGCAGGTGGGCATCCGCCTGGTCGACGGCGGTGCGTTCTCCACATACGCCCTCAAGGAGCTCGCTGTCGGCGACCAGGTCGAGGCGATGCCCCCGATGGGACGCTTCGTGCTCACCCCCCGCGCCGGTCACTACGCGGCGATCGTCGGCGGCAGCGGCATCACCCCGGTGCTGTCGATCGCGTCGACTCTGCTGGCCCGTGAACCCGAGGCCCGGCTCTGTCTGATCCGGAGCGACCGGACGGCTGCCTCGACGATGTTCCTGGACGAGGTCGCCGACCTGAAGGACCGCTACCCGGACCGCTTCCAGCTGGTGACAGTACTCTCCCGCGAGGAGCAGCAGGCAGGTCTCCCGTCCGGCCGGCTCGACCGGGAGCGGCTGACCGGACTGCTGCCCGCGCTCCTGTCGGTGGAAGAGGTGGACGGCTGGTATCTCTGTGGGCCGTTCGGCCTGGTCCGGGCGGCAGAGGATGCGCTGCACGGCCTCGGCGTCGACCGGGCCCGCATCCACCAGGAGATCTTCCACGTCGACGACAGCCCGGCCGCTCCCGCCCGCACGCGGATCGAGGCGCCCGCACACAGCACGCTCACCGCGACACTGGACGGACGCTCGGGCAACTGGCCGGTCCAGGACGGCGAATCGCTGCTGGAAACGGTCTTGCGCAGCCGCTCCGACGCTCCGTACGCATGTAAGGGCGGGGTGTGTGGGACGTGCAGGGCGTTCCTGGTCTCGGGCGAGGTCCGGATGAACCGCAACTTCGCGCTGGAGCCGGAAGAGACGGGGGCTGGCTATGTGCTCGCCTGCCAGTCGCATCCGCTCACACCGGAGGTGGAACTCGACTTCGACCGCTGACCCCTCGGATCACTCGGATCCCATGGATTCGACCGGCTTCGGCCGGATCTCCTCGAAACTTCCCCGGCCCTCCTCGGATCTCCGGGATCCCGCGGACCGCCGCGCCCCTTCCCTGTTCCCTTCTCATAGAACCTGTTCTATCTTGACGACCCGTCAGGTGCGGGTACGAGCACAGCGGTTCGCGGGAGGTCAGTGCAGTGGACTTCACCTTCACCGAGGAGCAGCAGGCAGCCGTCGATGCCGCAAGGGCGCTCTTCTCGGGCGTCGAGCCCGACGGTGTGCCCAGCCCCGCGCTCACTCCGGGAGCGGTGGCCGAGGACATCGACCGGTCCGTGTGGACGGGGCTGGCCGCAGGCGACCTGCTGAGCCTGACGCTGGCACCGGAACACGGCGGGGCCGGGCTCGACGCGGTCGCACTCTGCCTGGTCCTGCGCGAATCGGCAAAGGTGCTTGCCCGGGTGCCGCTGCTGGAGACCTGCGCGGTCGCGATGACGATCCAGCAGCACGGTGACCCCGGCCTGGCAGCCGAGCTGCTGCCCCGCGTCGGCCGGGGCGAGCTGGTCCTCACCGTCGGGGCCAACGGCCGCACCGGCCACGATCCGGCCGAGCTCGCCGTCACCGCCCGCCGGGACCTTGCGGGAAAGGCCGGCCAGGACCATGACCGGCCCGGCAGCGAGGACGGCGGCGCGGGCTGGGTGCTCGACGGAGTGCAGTCGGGGGTGCCGTGGGCCCGGTCCGCGGACTGGATTGCGGTGCCCGCCCACACGGACGAGGGCCTGGCCGTGCTGGCGCTGGTCCGCCGCACGGACGAGGGCGTCGCACTCGCCGAACAGGTCTCCACGAGCGGCGAGTTGTTCGCCGAGGTCCGGCTGGACACGGTACGGGTCGAGGACAGCGCGCTGATCAGTACGCCGGGTGCCTGGGAGTGGCTGCGCACCCTGCTCACCACCGGAACCTGCGCACTCGCACTGGGTCTCGGCGAGGCCGTGCTCGCCATGACAAGTGAATACACCGGGAAGCGCGAGCAGTTCGGACATCCCGTCGCGACGTTTCAGTCCGTCGCCGTCCAGGCCGCGGACCGGTACATCGATCTGCGGGCCATGGAAGTGACCCTCTGGCAGGCGGCCTGGCGGATCTCCACCGGTGCGCCCGGAACGCTGCCCGTCGCGGGCGATGTCGCGGTGGCGAAGATCTGGGCGTCGGACGGGGTCCGTCGGATTACGCAGACCGCCCAGCACCTGCACGGCGGCTTCGGCGCGGACACCGACTACCCGCTGCACCGCTTCCACGCCTGGGCGAAGCAGATCGAGCTGTCGCTCGGCCCCGCAGCGATGCACGAGGAGGCCCTGGGCGACCTGCTGGCCGCCCATCCCCTCGGCTGAGACCCCCGGCGCTCTCCGGCGCCCACCGGAGCGCGGGAGGAATCCGGCCGGATCAGAGAACGAAGGCCGGGTTGCCGTTGTCCGTGACCATCGGGCGCCCGGCGCCGTCCCAGGCGAGCATCCCGCCGTCGACGTTCACGGCGTCGATGCCCTGCTGCACCAGGTACTGGGTGACCTGGGCGGACCGGCCACCGACCCGGCACATCACATGCACGCGTCGGCCGTCCTCCGCCGCCTCGGTCAGCTCACCGAAGCGGCCGACGAAGTCACTCATCGGAATGTGCAGGGCACCATCGACGTGCCCTGCCGCCCATTCGTCGTTCTCCCGGACGTCCAGCACAAGGCCGTCCGACGGCACCGCCGCGACATCCACCGAGGGCAGCGGGGCGAAATTCATGGGTCATGCCTTCTCTCGTACGTACGCTCAGGACTTACCAGAAACGCTACTGCACCAGGCCTGCCAGCTCCGCCTCTCGCTGCGCGACCTCACCCAGCAGCTGTTCGGCGATCTCGTCGAGCAGCCGGTCCGGGTCGTCGGGTGCCATCCGCAGCATGGCCCCGATCGCGCCCTCCTCCAGCTCCTGGGCGAGCACCGTCAGCAGTTCCTTGCGCTGAGTCAGCCAGTTCAGCCGGGCGTAGAGCTCCTCGCTCTCGCTGAGCTCCGCCTGCTGTGGAACGGGCCCCGCCGCCCACTCCTGCGCCAGCTCCTTCAGCAGGTCCTCGTCCCCACGCCCGTAAGCGGCGTTGACGCGGGTGATGAACTCGTCCCGGCGCGCCCGCTCCGTCTCGTCCTGGGCGAGATCCGGGTGGGCACTGCGTGCCAGCTCGCGGTAGAGCTTGCGCGCCTCCTCGGTCGGCCGGACCCGCTTGGGCGGCCGCACCGGCTGCTCGGTCAGCATCGCCGCCGCCTCGGGGGACAGCCCGTCGGAGTCGAGCCAGTCGTGGAAAAGCTCGTCGATGCCCGGCATCGGCATCACGAGCGCCCGAGCCTCCCGAGCCCTGCGCAGATCCTCGGGGTCACCGGTCCGGGCGGCCCGGGCCTCCGCGATCTGCGCGTCGAGCTCGTCGAGGCGGGCGTACATCGGGCCGAGCTTCTGGTGGTGCAGCCGGGAGAAGTTCTCCACCTCGACCCGGAAGGTCTCCACCGCGATCTCGAACTCGATCAGCGCCTGCTCCGCCGCCCGCACGGCCTTCGCCAGCCGCGCCTCGGGGCGCGCGGCATCAGCGGCACCGCCCGCGTCGGCGTCGCCCCGAGGGGCTTGCTGCTCGTGCTGTTCCTGCTGCCGGTCGTTGTCCTGCCGGTCATCGTCGTTCCGGGTGGTCGGCACCCCGGCGGCTTCGTGGGTCACCCGTCCAGCGTATGGCCCCGGCCCGCGCCCCGAGGACGCACGGTCGGCGGTGCGCCCCTCACACCCCGAGCTCAGCCGCTATTCGCCCCGAACCAACGGCCCGCACCAGCTCCGCGTGATCCGCCTCCGTACGGTCCGCATACGTCACGGCGAAGCTCGCCACCGCTTCGTCCAGCTCGTCGTTCTTGCCGCAGTAGCCCGCGATCAGCCGCGGGTCGGCGCTGTGGGCATGGGCCCTCGCCAGCAGTGCGCCCGTCATCCGCCCGTAGTCGTCGACCTGGTCGGCCGCCAGGGCAGCCGGGTCCACACTGCCCTTGCGGTTCCTGAATTGCCGCACCTGGAACGGCCGCCCCTGCACGGTCGCCCAGCCCAGCAGAATGTCGCTGACCACCTGCATCCGCTTCTGCCCGAGCACCACTCGGTGACCCTCGTGCGCCGCCTCGGGCACCTCGAAACCAACGGCGGGCAGATACGGCGCCAGCGCGGAGGGCCGCGCCTCCTTCACCTGCAGGACCAACGGCTCGCCGCGGTGATCGAGCAGCAGCACCACATACGACCGGGTTCCGACACTCCCCGTGCCGACCACCCGGAACGCCACGTCATGGATCGCGTAACGGGCGAGCAGCGGCACCCGGTCCTCCGAGATCGTGCCCACATAGTCGCCGAGCGCCGCCGCGACCGCCGCAGCCTCCGCATCCGGCACCCGCCGCAGCACCGGCGGTGCGTCGACGAAGCGGCGTCCGCCACCCTCGGCCTCCTCCGTGGACTTGGCGGCGAAGCGGGCGCTGGTGTTCTTTCGGGCCTTCTGCGAGACCCGTTCCAGCATGCCGACCAGATCCCGCGCGTCCGTGTGCGAGACGAGTTCCTCGTCGGCGATGGCATTCCAGGCGTCGAGCGCGGGCAGTCTGGCCAGCAATCGCATCGTCCGCCGGTACGCGCCCACCGTGTCGTACGCACCCCGCCGGCAGGTGTCCTCGTCCGCCCCGGCCTCACGCCCCGCGAGCACCAGCGAGGCGGCGAGCCGCTTGAGGTCCCACTCCCACGGGCCGAACACGGTCTCGTCGAAGTCGTTCAGATCGATGACCAGACTGCCTCGCGCATCGCCGTACAGCCCGAAATTGGCCGCATGCGCATCGCCGCAGAGCTGGGCGCCCACCCCGGTCACCGGTGTGCCCATCAGGTCATGGGCCATCAGCCCGGCCGAACCGCGCAGAAACGCGAACGGTGTGGCAGCCATCCGCCCCACCCGGATCGGCGCGAGGTCGGACACTCGGCCCCGGTTCGACTCCTCGACCGCCTGCACGGCGTCGGGCCGGCCCGAGGGAAGGACCAGGGCATCGTGCGAGGTCCTGGGCACCCGGTCGCGCAGCGCCTTGCCCGTCCCCCTCGGCGACTGCGGCGCGCTTCCCGCCGCAACAGCCGCGCGCCGGGCGAACCCGGGCACGACCGGTATGCGCGGCTCATCCGTCACAACCCGCTGCCCCGGCACTGCCACTTCGAACCCACCCATGGCGCGCAGCCTCCCCCACCCTCGACCGACGTCCTGTTCAACATCAACTGCCGACGACGGTACCGCCGTCCGCCAACAGCCGTCTGCCCCTGTGGAAAACCTGAACGAACGCCTGTGGCCAGCGCCTTGCCCTGGTCAGACGCCGACAGACTCCTCCAGCTCCTCCTCCAGCTCTTCCCTCGCCTCGGCCTCGGCCCGACGCTCCGCCGTCCCTCTGTTCTCCGTGCCCGTCCGGTTCTCCGTCCCGGCCGGGTGCCGGGACGAACCCATACCCTGAGCCTGCACAGCAGGCTTCCGCCGCCTCCCCTCGGCCAACCCGGCCGCTCCCATCGCGGCCAGCCCCACCACGAACCAGAGCGCGAGCACCAGCACGTGTCCGCCGAGTCCGTGCCCATCGAAGTACACATGGCTCCTCGCACCCTCGACGAAGCCCGCGCCGTTCCAGAACGCGTGCAGCGAACCGAAGAAGCCGGGCTGCAGTTCGGGCCGGAAGATGCCGCCGGAGCTGGTGAAGTTCAGCATCACGAACAGCACCATCACGCCGAGCGTCGTCCACCGCTTGAGGAATGTGTGCAGCCCCACACCGATCAGGAGAATGCCCGCCGAGTAGAGCCAGGCCATCGCCCAGAGTCCGCCCAGCCCGTGGTCCACCAGCCCGAACATGGGCCCCGCGAACACGGCCCCGATCACGCTCACCACGAGTGAGGCACCGAGGGCCAGCGCCGCCCTGATCCGCAACGCCAGCACCGCACCCGCGCCACCGATCACCGCGACCGACGCGTACGACCCGATACTCACCGCGACCAGCAGGAAGAAGATCCCCTGGCCGGTCGGATCGCCGTCCGCGGTCGGTGCGGTGTCCGTCACCTTCAGAGGGTCGCCCTGCGCGGCCGCCACCTTCGTGAAGACCTTCTCCACCACTGTGGCGCTGGTGTCGGACGAGGCGCTGGCCACAAGAAGCTCAGGGTGCTTCCCCGGCAGGTAGGCGCCGTAACTCGCTTGTGTCTTCAAGTGGTTCACCGCGGTGTCCCGGTCGGGGACGGTACGCACGCTGAGCGCACCGTCACCCTTGTCCTGCAGCGTCTGCGCGAGCACCTGTGCGCTCGGCCCCGATCCGACCACGTCCACCCGCAGGTCGTGCGGTTCCGGAGCATGGAACGCCCCCAGGTAGGCGAGCCCCATCCCGATACACATCAGCAGGGGTGTGACGAGATGGCTCAGCACATGGCGCAGGGCAGCGGCGGTCGTGCCGCCGACGGCACTCGGACCCGTGGACATCGGACTCCAATGGTTGGCTTTTACAACTCTTCTATCCGTTGTACTATACAACTGAATATTCGGGAAGGTGAGACCGTGCCAGACACCGCCGGGGAACGCGAAGAGTCGCTGGACGTCATCGAGCGCGAGCTGACGGCGTTCGCGCGCCGGGCGCGCGCCGCCGCGGCCCGCCTCCATCCGGAGCTACCGCTGGTCTCGTACACACTGCTGTCGCACATCGACGACCGGCAGGGCTGCCGCGCAACGGATCTGGCTGCGCACTACATGCTCGACAAGTCGACGGTCAGCCGACAGATCGCCACCCTGGAGAAGCTCGGCCTGGTCGAGCGCCACCCGGACCCCACGGACCACCGGATCCAGGTGCTGCACCCCACCAAGGCCGGAACCCAGGCCCTTGCCTCGACGCAGGCCAGCCGTCACGCCGCCTACCAGCAGCGTCTCGCGGAGTGGACCGCGGACGATCTCGCGCGGTTCGCCGAGTACCTGCTGCGCTACAACGCGTCGGGCGGGACGAGCACCCCGGGCACGGGCACGCCCCTGTAACCGCCGAGAGCCGTCAGCAGCCACCCTCGTCGACCACGAGGTACGTCTGCGCCCAGAGCGCCAGCTCCTTCAGAGCGGGCTCCATCGCGGCGCCGGCCCGCGTCAGCCGGTACGAGACCCGCAGCGGCGGACCCTCGTCGACCTCACGCACCACCAGCCCGGCCGCACCGAGTTCGGTCAGCCGGTCCGAGAGCATGCGCTCACTGATACCCGGAATCGCCCGCCGCAGATCCGCGAAGTGCACTGGCTGCTGCAGAAGCACGGAGACGATCGGGCCCGTCCAGCGCTTCCCGAACAGCTCGAAGACGCGCGTGATGCTCACGTCGACCCGTCGACACACCTGCTCACCGTGGTCCGCCATGCACCCAGGGTACTGCGTCGCAGTGAGGGGCTTATGATTAGTAAGCCCCTATGTTATTACTAGGTGCGTACGAAAAAGATGCCCTGCATCCCCGGCCGGGCACAGCCCCCTAGATATCCGTGGAGATCCCCCATGGCCACGCTTCTGCACCTCGACTCCGCCGTCTTCCCGCAGGGCTCCGCATCGCGCGAGGTCACCGCCACCTTCGTCAAGACCTGGCTCGAGCAGCACCCGGACGGACAGGTCGTCTACCGCGACCTTGCCGCGAACCCGCTGCCCCACCTGGACGCCACAGCGGCAGCCGCCGGCGCCGAGGACCCGCTGCGCAGCGAGCTCGCCGCCGAGCTGGAAGCCGCGGATGCCGTCCTGATCGGCGCCCCGATGTACAACTTCAGCATCCCGTCGACCCTGAAGGCCTGGCTCGACCAGGTGATCATCGTCGGCCGCAACGTGGGTCCCGACAGCCCGGTGGCGGGCACCCCGATCACCGTCGTCGCCAGCCGCGGCGGCTCGTACGCCCCCGGCACCCCGCGCGAGGACTCCGAGTTCGTCCAGAACTACCTGGAGAAGCTGCTGACGAGCATGTTCGGCGCCGAGGTCGACTTCATCGTCCCGGAGCTGACGCTGGCCCACTCCCAGCCCGCGATGGCCGAGCTCATCCCGCTCGCCGAGGCCTCCCGCGCCAGGGCGTTCACCGAGGCCACGGAGAAGGCCAAGGCTCTCGCCACGCGCCTCGCCGCCTGAGTCGCGGCACGACGGAAAACCGGCCGGGGCTCGCGGGAGTCGGACACTCCCGCGAGCCCCGGCCCGTCGTCGCATGGGGACACACAAGCACCCCGCCTCACAGAAACGCCCCGCTACACCGAACGCCCCGAATCGGACGTTTCACGTGAAACACATCCTGGCGTTCCAGAGCCTCCGAAACGCGCCCGCAGCACGCCTACAGCCCCGCATCCCTCGCCAACAGCGCAGCCTGCACCCGGTTCTCGCACCCCAGCTTCGCCACACCATGCCGCCGACCAGCCGGGCCCGCTCGTGCAGCCCGGGCAGCCCCTGCCCGCCGCTGACCGCCCCACCCACGGTCTGTGCGTGCCGCTGCGGACCACCGACGATCTCGACGACGAAGGAATCCGGCTCATAGCGCAGCTCGACCGTGATGGCCGCGCCCGGTGCGTGCTTGTACGCATTGGTCAGTGCCTCCTGGACGATGCGGTACGTCGCATGGTCCGAGGCAGCCGCTAGCGCCCGGCGCTCTCCCGCGCGACGGAGCTCCACAACGCTTCCAGCAGCCCGCGCCGCCTCCGTCAGCTCCTCGATGCCCGCGGTCCCCCGCGCCGCCCGCTGCCCGTCCTCGCCGCCGCGCCCGGGCCCCGCGATGTCGTCCCGGAGAATCCCGACAACTTCCCGCAACTCATGCATGGCATGGACCGAGGCACCGCGCAGCACACCGACCGCCTCGCGCTGCCGCACCGTCAACTCCGGGTCAACCTCCAGTGCCCCTGTATGGAGGGAGATCAGCGCCAGTTGGTGACCGAGGCTGTCGTGCATGTCCTGAGCGATCCGCTGGCGCTCCATGAGCCGCGCCTGCCCCACGATCATGGCCCGCTCCCGGATCAGCTGTGCTTGCGCTCCTGGAGGGCGTGCAGCAGGGTCCGGCGCTGCGTCCAGTACCGGCTGGCGAGACCGGGCACGAGCGTCGTCGCCAAAAAGTAGAGGGTGGTGAACAACACCTGGGTCAGCGGCCGAAGCCCGGACCAGGTCATCGCAACGGTCACACCCACGTAGAGGACGTACGAGGCGGTGAACGCCCCCAGCACCCGTCCTGCTCCGACGATCCGACGCCCGGAACTCCGCGCCACCACCATCAGCAGCAACGCGAATCCGCCGGAGAGCCCGGCCAGGGCGGACGTCACCACCAGCACGCTCACGGGCAGCCGGCGCCTGAGCAGCGACAGCACCACGACCATGGACGGCACCACCCACAGCCGCAGTTCCCCGCCACGCAGCAGCTCTTCCGTCCCCGCAAGCCAGCAGCCCGAGCACCACGGCCGGCACTGCCTCCCCGGCCGCCCTGCGGCGGGACCACAGCTCCGGCGCCGCACACCACTGCCACCCGGCCCGGAGTTTCGATATCGCGTACACGCCCCGCACCCTGGGCAGCCCTTCGCACACGCGACGCGTTTCTTTCGTTGCGACCGCGCACGACGAAAGTCGCCCCGCCGCCGATCCCCTCGTCAGGGAACGAAGAAGCCCCACAGACCGTTGGCCTGTGGGGCTTCTCTCTTGTGCGCGAGGGGGGATTTGAACCCCCACGTCCCTAAGGACACTGGCACCTGAAGCCAGCGCGTCTGCCGTTCCGCCACTCGCGCATGAGTGGTGCTTTCAGACTCTCTCACCTGTTGGTGCGAGCGCCTGGCGACATCCGGAAGATTAGCACGCTGGACAGGGTGGATTCACATCCGTTGTTTTGGCGGGCGGATGACGGGAAGCGGCAACGCGATGCGGTCACCCCCACTCCTCCTCAGCACACCGCAGGTGCGGGACACTGTGGGGAGTGGTCACCTCTACGATCCGTGTGAGGGGTGACACTCATCCACTGGGCAGACAAGGGGAACCAGCCGATTTCCCGACGCGTGGATACGATCAGTAAGCAGTACAGGGACGAGAACACCGGAGGAGGTGCCCCATGGGAGTCATGAAGCGTTTCGAGCAGCGTCTCGAAGGTCTGGTCAACGGCACCTTCGCCAAAGTGTTCAAGTCCGAGGTCCAGCCGGTCGAGATCGCGGGTGCCCTCCAGCGTGAGTGCGACAACAACGCAACAATCTGGAACCGCGAGCGGACCGTCGTCCCCAACGACTTCATCGTCGAGCTCAGCGCCCCGGACTACGAGCGCCTGAGCCCGTACTCCGGCCAGCTCGGCGACGAGCTCTCCGGTCTGGTCCGGGACTACGCCAAGCAGCAGCGCTACACCTTCATGGGACCGATCAAGGTTCATCTGGAGAAGGCGGAGGACCTCGACACCGGGCTCTACCGCGTGCGCAGCCGCACCCTTGCTTCGAGCTCCTCGCAGCAGGGCCAGCAGGCTCCTCAGGGCCACCCCGGACAGCCCGGCCACGGGCGCTCCGCCGCCCCGCAGCCCACCGGCGGCTACGGCTATCCGCCCAGCTCCGTCCCGCCCATGCCCGCGGCCCCGCCGCCGGGCAGCGGCCGTCCCGGAGCACCCACTGCCGACCGGCGCCCGCCGGCCGCGCCCGGCCCCATGCCGAGCGCGCAGGTACGGCGGTGGATCGAGATCAACGGCACCCGCCATCAGATCTCCCGCCCGACGCTGGTGCTGGGACGCAGCACCGACGCCGACGTGCGGATCGACGACCCCGGCGTATCGCGCCGGCACTGTGAGATCCGGACCGGAACGCCCTCGACGATCCAGGATCTCGGGTCTACCAACGGCATCGTGGTAGACGGGCAGCACACCACCCGCGCTACGCTCCGCGACGGCTCGCGGATCGTCGTGGGCAGCACCACCATCGTTTACCGGCAAGCCGAAGGGTGAAGCGGGGGCAATGTCAGAGCTGACCCTGACGGTCATGCGGCTAGGTTTCCTGGCTGTTCTGTGGCTGTTCGTCATCGTGGCCGTTCAGGTCATCCGCAGCGACCTGTTCGGAACGCGCGTCACGCAGCGCGGCTCACGCCGCAACGCGGGCGACACGCGACCGCAACAGGCACGCCAGACCGCAGCGGCACCGCCGCAGCAACGCCAGCAGCCCGGCCGCCAGCGCCGTGGGGCACCCACAAAGCTGGTCGTCTCCGAGGGCACCCTCACCGGCACCACGGTGGCGCTCCAGGGACAGACCATCACGCTGGGCCGTGCCCACGATTCAACGATCGTGCTGGACGACGACTACGCGTCCAGCAGGCATGCCAGGATCTACCCCGACCGTGACGGCCAGTGGATCGTCGAGGATCTCGGGTCCACCAATGGCACGTATCTCGACCGGACCCGCCTCACCACCCCGACGCCTGTTCCGCTGGGCGCGCCGATCCGGATCGGCAAGACCGTCATCGAGCTGCGGAAGTAGTACGACAATGAGCGAGCGGAGCGAGGGGGCCGTAGCGGTCCGGGCAACGGACCCGGTCCTGCTCCCGACCGGAGGGTGGGCAGTGTGGCGCGAGACCGGCTGTACCCCGAGCCGACGGGCGAGGTGCGCATGAGTCTGTCCCTGCGCTTCGCCGCCGGATCGCACAAGGGCATGATCCGGGAGGGAAACGAGGACTCCGGCTACGCCGGTCCGCGCCTTCTCGCCATCGCCGACGGCATGGGCGGCCAGGCGGCCGGTGAGGTCGCCAGCTCCGAGGTGATCTCGACGCTCGTTCAGCTCGACGACGACGTGCCCGGCTCGGACATCCTCACCTCGCTCGGCACGGCGGTCCAGCGGGCCAACGACCAACTGCGCATGATGGTCGAGGAGGACCCCCAGCTGGAGGGCATGGGCACCACGCTCACCGCTCTGCTCTGGACCGGCCAGCGCCTCGGCCTGGTCCACGTCGGCGACTCACGCGCGTACTTGCTGCGCGACGGCGTGCTGACTCAGATCACGCAGGACCACACCTGGGTCCAGCGTCTGGTCGACGAGGGCCGCATCACCGAGGAAGAAGCCACTACCCACCCGCAGCGCTCCCTGCTGATGCGCGCGCTGGGGAGCGGCGACCACGTCGAACCCGACCTCTCCATCCGTGAGGTCCGGGCCGGCGACCGCTATCTGATCTGCTCCGACGGGCTCTCCGGCGTCGTCTCGCACCAGACGATGGAGGAGACCCTCGCCAGCTACCAGGGCCCGCAGGAGACGATCCAGGAGCTCATCCAGCTCGCCCTGCGCGGCGGCGGCCCGGACAACATCACCTGCATCGTCGCCGACGTCCTCGACGTGGACAGCAACGACACCCTGGCCGGGCAGCTCAACGACACCCCGGTCGTCGTCGGCGCGGTCGCCGAGAACCAGTCCGCCCAGCTGAACGACGGCGCTGCCATGACCACCCCGGCCGGCCGCGCGGCCGGTCTCGGCCGCCCCGTCCCGCCACCCGCGGGCGGCTTCGGCCCGCCCGGCAGCGGCGACGGCGTCGGCTACGGCGGAATGCCGGACGGCTCCTTCGACGCGTACGCCGACGACGACTTCGTCAAGCCCGGCGGCGGCCGCAAGTGGCTGAAGCGGTCGTTCTACATCGTGCTCGCGCTGGCCGTCATCGGCGGTGGTGTGTACGGCGGTTACCGCTGGACCCAGAACCAGTTCTTCGTAGGCGCGAAGAACGACCACGTTGCGCTGTACCGCGGCATCAGCCAGGACCTCGCATGGGTCTCGCTCTCAAAGGTCGAGAAGGACCACCCCGAGATCGAACTCAAGTACCTCCCGTCCTACCAGCGCAAGCAGGTCGAGGCGACCATCGCCGAGGGCAACCTGGCCGACGCCCGCGAGAAGATCAGCGAGCTCTCGACCCAGGCGTCCGCCTGCAAGAAGGACGCGCAGCGCCGCGCGGCCGAGGCAGCAAGCAAGCCCCGCACCGACGAGGGTGAAGCCGGAGGCACGGGCTCGGATCTCTCGAAGACGTCCACCGAGTCCGGCTCCACGTCCACCGCCACCAAGACCAAGCCGACCACAGCGACTCCCACTCCCGGCCCCAGCCTCTCGGAGGAAGAGACGAAGCTGGTCCCGCAGTGCGGTAAGCAGTAAAGCCGTAGGGGGCCTTCAGCACCATGAGCGTTGTCACCAATACGACCACGATCGGCGCGATCGACGCACCGAGCCGTCGCAACACCGAGCTCGCCCTGATGGTCTTCGCCATCGCCATCTCGGTGTTCGCGTACGCCAATGTGGGCCTTGCCATGGACGGCACACTGCCTTCCGGCATGCTCGGATACGGGTTCGGCCTGATCCTGCTCGGCGGCGTCGCCCACTTCGTGGTGCGCAAGTTCGCTCCGTACGCCGATCCGCTGCTGCTGCCACTGGCGACTCTGCTCAACGGGCTGGGGCTGGTACTGATCTGGCGCTTGGACCAGTCGCCGAGGTTGATTCTGACAGCCAAGTCGGCGTACGGCGTCTTCACCCCCTCCGCCCCCAGACAGTTGCTGTACTCGGCGGTCGGCATCGCTCTGTTCGTCGCCGTTCTGTTCCTGCTCAAGGACCACCGCATCCTGCAGCGCTACACCTACATCTCCATGGTGGGGGCGCTGGTCCTGCTGATCCTGCCGATGTTCTTCCCCAGCAAGTTCGGCGCCAAGATCTGGATCACGATCGCCGGCTTCTCCATCCAGCCCGGCGAGTTCGCAAAGATCATCATCGCGATCTTCTTCGCCGGCTATCTGATGGTCAAACGCGATGCGCTGGCCCTCGCCAGCCGCCGCTTCATGGGCCTCTATCTGCCCCGTGGCCGTGACCTCGGACCGATCCTCGTCATCTGGGCGATGTCGATCCTGATCCTGGTCTTCGAGACCGACCTCGGTACATCGCTGCTGTTCTTCGGCCTCTTCGTGATCATGCTGTACGTCGCGACGGAGCGGACCAGCTGGATCGTCTTCGGTCTGCTGATGTCGGCGGTCGGCGCAGTCGGCGTCGCCACGTTCGAGCCGCATGTCCAGCAGCGGGTCGACGCCTGGCTGGACCCCTTCGGGGAAAAGACCATGGCCCATTCCGACCAGATCGCCCAGGCCCTGATGTCCTTCGGCTCCGGCGGCACCCTCGGCACCGGACTCGGTCAGGGCCACTCCGACCTGATCGGCTTCGCCGCCAACGCCGACTTCATCCTCTCCACCGTCGGTGAGGAGCTCGGTCTCGCCGGAATGATGGCCGTCCTGCTGATCTACGGTCTGATCGTCGAGCGCGGTGTCCGCACCGCGCTCGCCGCCCGCGACCCGTTCGGCAAGCTCCTCGCGATCGGTCTCTCCGGCGCCTTCGCGATCCAGGTCTTCGTCGTCGCCGGCGGTGTCATGGGTCTCATCCCGCTGACCGGTATGACCATGCCGTTCCTCGCGGCCGGTGGTTCGTCCGTGATCGCCAACTGGGCCCTGATCGGCATCCTGATCCGGATCAGCGACACCGCACGCCGCCCCGCACCGGCCCCCGCCCCGTCCTCCGACGCCGAGATGACCCAGGTGGTCCGACCGTGAACAAGCCCCTGCGCCGGATCGCGATCTTCTGCGGCGTCCTCATCCTCGCCCTGCTCGTGCGGACCAACTACCTCCAGTACGTCCGCGCCGACGAGCTGAACACCCGCGACGAGAACCGCCGCGTCCGCATCGAGCGGTACGCCCATGAACGCGGCAACATCATCGTCGACGGCAACCCCGTGACCACCTCGGTCGAGACCAAGGGCAGCGACTTCAAGTACAAGCGGGCCTGGAAGAACGGCCCCATGTGGGCGCCCGTCACCGGCTATTCGTCGCAGGCCTTCGACGCCTCGCAGCTCGAAAGCCTTGAGGACGGCATCCTCACCGGCAACGACGACCAGCTCTTCTTCGACCGCACCCTGTCGATGTTCACGGGCGAGAAGAAGCAGGGCGGCAACGTCGTCACCACCCTCAACGCCGCCGCTCAGAAGGCAGCCTTCCAGGGGCTGGGCGACAAGAAGGGTGCCGTCGCCGCGCTCGACCCGCAGACCGGCGCCATCCTGGCCCTCGCCAGCACCCCTTCGTACGACCCCTCGACCTTCGCGGGCAACTCCGACGCGGACACCAAGGCCTGGCAGAAGCTCCTGAAGGACAAGGACAAGCCGATGCTCAACCGGGCATTGCGCGAGACCTACCCGCCCGGCTCGACGTTCAAGGTCGTCACCGCCGCCGCGGCGCTGGAGAACGGCCTCTACACCGACATCGACGGCAAGACGGACTCCCCGCTGCCGTACAAGCTCCCGCAGACGACCACCGTCCTGCAGAACGAGGGCAACATCCCGTGCGAGAACGCCTCGCTCCGGGAAGCGCTGCGGATGTCCTGCAACACCGTGTTCGGCAAGATCAGCGACGACCTGGGCAACCAGAAGATGATGGACGAGGCCGCCAAGTTCGGCTTCAACAAGGAGATCTTCACCCCGGTCCGCGCCGACGCGAGCGTCTACCCGAAGGACAACCGGCCGCAGAACGCCATGGCGGGCATCGGCCAGGCCTCCAACCGCGCCACCCCGCTCCAGATGGCCATGGTCGCCGCCGCGGTCGCCAACGACGGCAAGCTCATGCAGCCGTACATGGTCGCCCAGCGGCAGGCGCCCAACCTCGACGTGATCTACACCCATGAGAAGGAGGAGCTCAGCCAGCCTCTCTCGGGTGAGAATGCGCAGAAGCTCCAGCAGATGATGGAGACCGTCGTCAAGAGCGGCACGGGAACCCGGGCCCTCATCGACGGCGTCACTGTCGGCGGCAAAACCGGTACCGCCCAGCACGGTCTGAACAACAGCGAGAAGCCGTATGCCTGGTTCATCTCGTACGCGAAGACCAGCAGCGGCTCGCCCGTCGCCGTGGCGGTCGTGGTCGAGGACAGCAGCGCCAACCGGGACGATGTCTCCGGCGGTGGTCTGGCCGCTCCGATCGCCAAGGCCGTGATGGAGGCGGTTATCAACAAGAGGTGACGCCCATCACATCGGGGGCCATACCTGCACATTGGGATACCGGTCAGATATCAGCTCACGGCTGTGGGCCGATCAGGTAGTGCGTGGCCGGTACCGTATGCGCGAGCAGCACACCGCCGGACCACACACCGGTGCGGTCGGGACTGACGGAGAGGGCTGGAACAGTTATGGAAGAGCCGCGTCGCCTCGGCGGCCGGTACGAGCTGGGCTCGGTGCTCGGCCGTGGTGGCATGGCCGAGGTCTACCTCGCGCACGACACCCGGCTCGGCCGCACCGTCGCTGTGAAGACGCTGCGGACCGATCTCGCCCGCGACCCGTCCTTCCAGGCCCGGTTCCGCCGTGAGGCCCAGTCCGCCGCCTCGCTCAACCACCCGGCGATCGTCGCTGTCTACGACACCGGCGAGGACTACGTCGACGGTGTCTCCATCCCGTACATCGTGATGGAGTACGTCGACGGGTCGACGCTCAGAGAACTTCTGCACTCCGGCCGTAAACTGCTGCCCGAGCGCACCCTCGAAATGACGGTCGGCATCCTCCAGGCGCTGGAGTACTCGCACCGCGCAGGCATCGTCCACCGCGACATCAAGCCCGCGAACGTCATGCTGACGCGCACCGGCCAGGTCAAGGTCATGGACTTCGGTATCGCCCGCGCCATGGGCGACTCCGGCATGACGATGACCCAGACCTCGGCCGTCATCGGCACCGCCCAGTACCTCTCCCCGGAGCAGGCCAAGGGCGAGCAGGTCGATGCGCGCTCCGACCTGTACTCGACCGGCTGTCTGCTCTATGAGCTGCTGACCGTCCGGCCGCCGTTCGTCGGCGACTCACCCGTGGCGGTCGCCTACCAGCACGTGCGGGAAGAGCCGCAGCCCCCCAGCAGCTTCGACCCCGAGATCACGCCCGAAATGGACGCGATCGTGTTGAAGGCCCTGGTCAAGGACCCGGACTACCGCTACCAGTCGGCCGACGAGATGCGTGCCGACATCGAGGCCTGCCTCGACGGCCAGCCGGTAGCCGCCACCGCGGCGATGGGCGCGGCCGGTTACGGGGGATACGACGGGTACGGCAACGACCAGCCCACCACCGCACTGCGCGCAGCCGACCCGAACGGCGCCCAGACCTCCATGCTGCCCCCGGTCAATCCGGACGACGGCGGCTACGGATACGACGAGCGCCCGGACCGCCGCCGCCAGAAGAAGAACAACACCTCGACGATCCTGCTGGTCGTCGCGGGCATCCTGGTGCTGATCGGCGCGATCCTGATCGGCAAGTCCGTCTTCGGCGGCGACAACAGCGACAACGGCAAGGTCGACGTGCCGAACATGGTCGGTTCGACCGTGGCAGAGGCGGAGGAGCTCGCGAGAAACGCCGTTGTCCACGTCAAGGTGGGCTCACGCGAACCCTGCGAGGACCAGGACAAGGGCAAGATCTGCAGCCAGACGCCCAAGGACGGCCAGATGGCGGAGAACGAGACCGTCACGGTCGTCGTCTCCACCGGTGCGCCGAAGGTCGAGGTCCCGGACGTCACGGAGAAGTCCGAGGAGAACGCCCGCAAGCTCCTGGAAGAAAAGGGCTTCTCGGTGAAGGTCGTCACGACCGAGTCCTCCACCGCGGATCCCGGCACCGTGCTCGACCAGAACCCCAAGGGCAACACGAAGGCCGAGCGGGAGTCCGAGGTCAAGATCACGGTCGCCAGGCAGTCCACCCAGAACGTCCCCGACGTCAGGGGCAAGCAGTACGACGCTGCGGTGGCCCAGCTCAACGGCGTCGGCTTCCAGAACGTCTCGCGAACCGACGTCGACTCGGACAAGCCGGCGGGTGAGGTCATTGATCAGACCCCGGCACCAGGCGGCAAGGAGCCGCAGGACACCCAGATCGTCCTGAAGGTCTCCAAGGGCCCGACGCAGCCGGCGACGGTCCCGGTCCCCGAAGTCAGGGGCAGCACGGTCGCCCAGGCCAAGCAGGCCCTGGCCGCGCAGGGCTTCACTCAAATCCAGTTCGCGCAGGGTAGCTCCGACGACGACAACGCCAGGGTCGCCAACATCGATCCGCAGCCGGGCACCCAAGCCGACCCCGCGACCACCGTCATCACCCTCACCACGGTGGGCGGCAAGGGCAACGGGGACGGCAATATCTTCGGCGGCCCATCGGGCTCACAGGACTGAGCCGCCCGCACACACGCGAAGGGCCCCGATCACCGCCTCGGTGATCGGGGCCCTTCGCTGTGCCTGCCACACCGCGTATCCCGCATACCGCACATGCGGCCATAAAACGATCGTGTCTTCATATGTGCCGACTCGTTGATCGAATGAGGTGACGTGGGGGGATCAAACCACCTCACTCGCGACGATTGTGGACGAGCCGAAAGGACATGAGCGTGATCAACGATGCAGTACTGCTGGAGTCGAGGTCTCTACGAGCAAGTGTCGTGGAGCAAACGGACGCGTTGGACAGGGTCAAGGTGCTGTCGCTTCTGCCGGACGGCATGCATGTGACAACGGCGATGGTGGCGGCGTACTTCCAAGTCGGGATCAAAGCCATCCGGTCGCTGGTACTGGACCATAGGGACGAGCTGGAGGCCAGCGGCTACCGCGTTCTGACAGGTACAGAACTGAGCTCCTTCAAGGAGCTCAGTGGGATCCAGTCGCGCACCCGCACCCTCGCGCTTTTCAGCCGCCGCACCGTCCTCAACGTCGCCATGCTCCTCCGGGACAGCGAAGTCGCACGTCAGGTGCGTACGTACTTGCTCGACAGGGAGTACGAGGCGCGGACTCAGCCTGTGGATAACTGTGTCCACAGTGAGCCCGAGTCCCTCGACGAGCGTATCGACCGACGCATCACCCACATTCTCGGCAAGACCGTCGTCCCCATGTTCAACGCCCTCATCGAGACCTCCGGTGAGCAGCACAAGGAGCTGATCTCCCTCCGGGACGACGTCAAAAGGATCGAGCGGAAGCTCCGCGACCACCACCACCGGCTCAGGCGCCTCGAACAGGCCTGGGGCCCACGCCCCTACACCGGAATCATGGCGTCGATCGACGCCATGAACTGGAGAGAGTTCGAGCACCACGTCGCCGTCCTGCTGCGCCGCGACGGCTGCACCGGCATCGTCGTCCACGGCGGTCCGGGCGACCGCGGAGTAGACGTCACCGCGCTGACCGCGGACGGTCGCAGTGTCGTCGTGCAGTGCAAGAGCTTCGCTCCTTACCGTCCGGTGTGGAGTGGCGAATTGCAGAAGTTCCTCGGAGCCGCCAAGGTCCAGCACCAGGCGGACGTGGCTCTCTTCGTAGCGACAACCTCCTTCACACCCGATGCACGCGCCATAGCCGAGACCCACGGCGTCACGGTCGTGGACCGAGGCCACCTCGAGAAGTGGAGCGCCGGGGTACCGCTCCCGATCCTGCAAGCCGACTGAGAGTCCACCGGACGCAGAAAGGCCCGAAGCCGCAAAAGCAAGTTGCGGCTTCGGGCCTTCGCCATCCTAGGGTCAGCTCAGCTCCGCCGGCTTCGTGCGGTCCTTGTCGACCTTCTCCGTACGCACCAGCTCACCCCACACGATGTAGCGGTACTTCGATGTGTAGACCGGCGTGCAGGTCGTCAGCGTGATGTAGCGGCCGGGCTTCTTCACGCCCGACTCCTTGGGGACCGGCTGGAGCACCTTGACGTTGTACTTCGACGTCTCGGGAAGCTCCTTGAAGACCTTGTAGACGTACCAGGTGTCCTTGGTCTCGAAGACGACGGCGTCGCCCGTCTTCACCTTGTCGATGTTGTGGAACTTCGCCCCGTGCCCGTCGCGATGCGCCGCCAGCGTGAAGTTGCCCTGCTTGTCCCAGGGGAGAGCCGACTTCACCGGGTCCGTGTAGTAGCCGGCGATGCCGTCGTTGAGGTTCTTGGTGTCGGTGCCTTTCTTGACGAGCACCTCGCCGTTCTTCATCGCGGGTACGTGCAGGAAGCCGATGCCGTCCTTGGTGTCGAGGGCCCCGGGTCCCTCGGCCCAGCGGTCGCGGACGGTGTGCCCCTGCTTCTCGGCCTCGCGGTCGGCGAGCACATTCGTCCACCACAGGGAGTAGACGACGAAGAGGCCCAGCACCAGGCCCGCGGTGATCAGCAGCTCGCCGAAGAGACTGACCGCGGTCGCGACGGGATGGCGGTCCCTGCTCCGCACCGGGGGCGCGGACTCGTCGGTCTGTTCTTCCTGCTGGGTCCTCGCTGCCACCGCACCCGTCCCTGTCGTGATGAAGTTCAGCCGACGAGCGCGTCGGGCTTCCCCTTGCTGCGCGGCCGTTCGTCGACCATCTTGCCCCAGACGATCAGCCGGTACGTACTTGTGAATTCAGGCGTACAGGTCGTCAGAGTGATGTAGCGGCCGGGCTTCGTGAAGCCCGAACCGGGCGGCACCGGGGTGATCACCGAGACATTGGACGGCGACGTCTGAGGAAGGACGCTGGTCATCTCGTACGTGTAGTACGCGTCCTGCGTCTCGACCACGATCGGGTCACCCTTGCGCAGCCGGTTGATGTAGCGGAACGGTTCGCCGTGGGTGTTCCGGTGGCCGGCCAACGCGAAGTTGCCCTGCACGGCCGACGGCATCGCCGTCTTGAGCGCGCCCTGCCCGTAGTGACCGACCATGCCGCGGTCCAGGACCTTCTCCTTGCTGATGCCCTCGGCGATCGGGGCGACCACATCCAGCTTCGGGATGTGGATGATGGCGAAACCCTGCCCCGGCTCGAACGCCCCGGGCTTGCGGCCCTTCGCCCAATCGTCCTGAATCTTGTGCGTCTCGCTCCCGGCGATCTGGTCGGCACGCACATTCGTCCACCACAGCTGGTACGTGACGAACAGCAGCATCAGCACGCCGAGCGAGATGAACAGTTCACCGACGACCCGGCTGGCGACGACGGCCGGGCTGTCCTTGGCCGCGCGGGCGGCCCGCCGCGCCTCGACACGGGAGAGCGGACGCCCCTCCGGCGTCGCCGCCGACCGGCTCTGCGGCTCGGCGCGACGGCGGCCGCGCCCCTTGGCGGCGCGCCGGCGCTCGGCCCGGCCCCCGGTGGGCGGTCCCGTACGCGGTTCGAGTGCTGTGGTCTCCGGTCCGGGATCCGGAGCCGGGGCAGGCTCCTCGTCGTACTCCGGCTCTGCTTGCGGTATCGGAGCTGTCACCGCCCGGTCGGCCGGGCGTCGGGTGTCCTCCGTCCGCAGACCGATCGTCTCGTCGCTGCGAGGGAGCGGCGGGGGCGAAGGCGCCACGACAGGCTCCTGGTGCCCGTACCAGTCCCGCTCGTACCCTTCCGGGTCGTACCACTCGCGCGGCGCCCCCTGGGGCCCCTGTGCCCCGTGTGGCGCCTGCAACTGGCCTTCCGACCGCCGGCCCTGCGCCGCCCCGGTCTCCGCCGTCTCCGCCGTCTCCGCCGGAATGCTCTCCGCCCGGAACCACGGCGAGGCATGCTGCCCCGGCAGCGGATCGTTCAGCGGGTCCGCCAGCTGGTCGACTGCCGCCTCGAACGCGCCCGTGGCCACGTACGCTCGTTGCTCGTACGGGCCTTCCTCACCGGTGTCGTGCTCGGGGCGGAGTGCGGTCACGCGACAGCCTTGCCCACCACCGGCGCGAGCCCCTCCGACCTCGCGACGGCTCCCGTGTCACCGCACCGCACCAGCCAGTTGGCCAGCATCAGATGGCCGTACTCGGTCAGGACCGACTCCGGATGGAACTGCACACCCTCCACCGGCAGTTCGCGGTGGCGCAGCCCCATGATGATGCCGTCGGCCGTGCGCGCCGTGACCTCCAACTCCTGCGGGATCGTCTCCGGTTCGGCGGCGAGCGAGTGGTAGCGGGTCGCGGTGAAGGGGGACGGCAGCCCGGCGAAAACTCCCTTGCCCTCGTGCGTCACCGGCGACGTCTTGCCGTGCAGCAGCTCGGGGGCGCGGTCCACCACCCCGCCGTACGCCACAGCCATCGACTGCATGCCGAGGCAGACGCCGAAGACCGGGACGCCGGTCGCCGCGCAGTGGCGCACCATGTCGACACAGACGCCCGCCTGCTCAGGAGTGCCGGGGCCGGGCGAGAGCAGAACGCCGTCGAAGCCGTCCTGGGCGTGTGCCGTGGTCACCTCGTCGTTGCGCAGGACCTCGCACTCGGCGCCGAGCTGGTAGAGGTACTGGACGAGGTTGAAGACGAAGCTGTCGTAGTTGTCGACGACAAGGATGCGGGCGCTCACTGGCCGGCCCCCGTTCCGCTCGTGCCGTCGACCGTCACGTCGCCGAACGGAAGCAGCGGCTCGGCCCACGGGAAGACGTACTGGAAAAGCACATAGACGACGGCGAGTGCCAGCACGAGCGAGATGAGCCCGCGCACCCACGCATTGCCCGGCAGATGCCGCCAGATCCAGCCGTACATGCTGTCCCCTTCATTCGGTACGGGACCAGACTAAAGGGCCGCGGCAGGGGCGTGGGTCAGCTGTGGAAAGCTGCCGGCTTGCCGTCGGTCACAGGCTGCGTCGCGTCGAGATGCGCCCAGGCGATGAGCCGGTGGCTGCTGCCCCATTCGGGATCGCAGGTGGTCAGCGTCAGGTAGCGGCCGGGTCCGTCGAAGCCGGACTCGCGGGGGACGGCGTCGATGACACCGGTGTCGCTCGGCACGGTGCGGTACGGCTTCTTCTCGATGCGGTATGTGAACCACGTCGTCCCGTCCGTCAGCACCACCGCGTCGCCGCGGCGCAGCGTCGGGAAGTCCTTGAAGGGATCCCCGTAGGTGCGACGGTGTCCGGCCACCGCGAAATTGCCGACGCCGCCGAGGGGGGCGGTTCCGCGGTAGTGGCCGAGCCCTTTCTTCAAGGTTCCGACCTCGGTGTTCTCCAGGACAGGCCACTCCCAGCTCTTGCCGAAGCGGGGGATGTACAGCATCGCGAACGGCTTCCCCTCGCGGTACGCGGCACGGGCGTGCGATGACGTGGGTGCGGACGTCGGCGTGGGTGCGGACGACGGCGAAGTCGAGGGCGCCGGCGTGCCTGCCGCGTTCGGCCCGGGTACGGACACTGCCCCCCGCGCCCACTGGTTCTGCAGGGTGTCGATCTGCCCCTCGGTGGCACCGGCGGCC
Organism: Streptomyces sp. NPDC057565; assembly: GCF_042801455.1. NCBI lineage: Bacteria > Bacillati > Actinomycetota > Actinomycetes > Kitasatosporales > Streptomycetaceae > Streptomyces > Streptomyces sp. NPDC057565. The sequence continues at coordinate 403,787 of NZ_JBHVFU010000002.1, forward strand.
TTCACCCCGGTCCAGAACAGCACGTACACCACAAAGAGGATGATCAAGGCGCCCGCGGTGATGCACAGTTCGCTGAAGGTCCTGACGATCAGTCGCACCGACACCGGTCGGCCTCCCCGGAACCGCTCGCTACTTCACCGGCTTCGCATAGTGGAGATCCACTGTGCCCGAGTAGCCGGGAAGAGTCACCGCCTCGTGCTCGTCGACTTTCCAGCCGAGCCCGTACGCCTTCACGTACAGCAGGTAGTTCCGGATCGAGGAGGAGTTGTCGAGGGCCTTCTTGAGCCGGTCGGGGTCGCCGACCGCGGTGATCTTGTACGGCGGCGAGTAGACCCGGCCCTGGAGAATCAGCGTGTTGCCGACGCAGCGCACCGCACTGGTGGAGATCAGCCGCTGGTCCATGACCTGGATGCCGCGGGCACCGCCCTGCCAGAGAGCGTTGACGACCGCCTGCAGGTCCTGCTGGTGGATGACCAGGTCGTTGGGTTGCGGGTCGGGGTAGCCGGGGTTCGCGGTGGCGTTCGGCGGGGCGTCGTCGAGCGTGACGGCGACGGACCGGCCGGAGAGCTTCTTGGTGCCCGCGGCCCGCTCCAGCGCCTTGAGCTTGACGTCCTCCGCCTTGGTGCTGCCGTCGTCGCGCTGGGCCAGGGCGTCGATGTCCTCGCGTACGGACGCGTTGGAGTCGTCGAGCCCCGCGTTCTTCTCGCTGCGCTGCTGAATGAGGTCGGAGAGCTTCAGCAGCGACGAGTCGGTGCGGATGTTGGTGCCCTTCGCCGTGTTGGCGCTGGTGACGAAGATCAGCCCGGCAAGGGCGAAAACGGCAGCGGTGAGCACGCGGACCGGGTGCCGGAAGGTGCGCCGGACCGGCCCTTGGGGAGAGTCGGCAGAATTGCTCAACGTACCCTTATCTCCTTCGGAGCCACGGAAGCACTACGCTAACGGACGCCCGGGGGAGTCAGTATTCCCCCTCGCGCCCCGCCCCAGCGCCAGCCACAGTTCCCTGCGCGGTCACGCAGCGCATCGACAGGAGAGTTCCTCGTGCCGAAGTCACGTATCCGCAAGAAGGCCGACTTCACGCCGCCTCCGGCGAAGCAGACGACCAACATAAAGCTGACCAACCGCAGTTGGGTGGCGCCGGTGATGCTGGCGTTCTTCCTGATCGGTCTGGCCTGGATCGTCGTGTTCTACGTGACCGACGGCGATCTGCCCATCAAGACGCTGGGAAACTGGAACATCGTCGTGGGCTTCGGCTTCATCGCCGGTGGCTTCGGCGTCTCCACGCAGTGGAAGTAGCCGGACAGCACCCGTAGGACCACAGCCGGTCCCGGTACCGCAACCCTTGCCCTGAGTTACCCACAGCGTTATCCACAGGCAGGGGAAAAGGTCGGACGATCTGTGGATAACTCCCCGGCTGTTGACGCCGGTGTGACTGCAGTCTCCCCCGTCGAGGGGTGGCACGCCCCTTGTCTCCGCTGGAAAAACCCAGCTCAGCGACAAGGGGCACAGTTGTACCCACAGAATGCACAAGATCGTGCACCCGCTGTGGACAACTGCCGGGAGAAGCCCTCTGGCGCCTGTGATCAGGTCAGTGCGGCTGTTCTGGCAACCACGATGAGGACCACCGCCGCCAGGACCAGCGCACAGGTGCCGTACTGCACCAGCGTCCGCCGTTCGCGCGGGGCGTGCACCATCGCGATGGCGATCAGCGTGCCCGCGACCAGACCGCCGACATGCGCCTGCCAGGCGATTCCGCCCCAGGGGTTGAACGTGAAGAGCAGGTTCAGCGCGAGAAGCACGAGAACCGGCCGCATGTCGTAGTTCAGCCGACGCATGAGCACGGCGGTGGCGCCCAGCAGACCGAAGATGGCGCCTGAGGCACCGAGCGAGCCCTGGTTCGGCGCGGCGAGCCAATAGGTGAGCGCGCTGCCCGCCAGGCCGGAGAGCAGGTAGAGCGCGAGGTAGCGGGCGCGGCCGAGCGCCGCCTCCAGGGGACCGCCGAGCCACCACAGTCCCAGCATGTTGAAGGCGATGTGCCACACCTCCTGGTGCAGGAACATCGACGTCACCAGCCGGTACCACTGGCCCTCCGCGACCCCTTCCACAGGACCGCCCTGGTAGTAGGTGGCCCGTCCCAGCAGTGTCAGGTCGTCGAGCAGTGACACCTTCACATGTACCGCGATGAACAGGACGACATTGATGGCGAGCAGGATCTTGGTGACCAGCCGCGGGTCGGCGGCGACGGTGCCGCCGGCCAGGGTGCGCGGCTGATTGGCAGCCGGGCCGTGCCCCGTACCTGAACCCTGGCGGACGCAGTCCGGGCACTGGAAGCCGACCGAGGCGCTGACCATGCACTCGGTGCAGATCGGACGCTCGCAGCGCGTGCAGCGGATCCCCGTCTCGCGGCCCGGGTGGCGGTAGCAGCTGAATGGGCTGCGGGCATCGGCGGACTGGTCCCGGGCGCCTGGCGGCTGCTCGTCCATCGGTCCCATCACTTGCTGGCCCCCTCGGGTCATGTCGTGGGCGTCAGCGCGCATGATGCCGCCCTGCTCGTCCGCTATGTAACCAAGTACGGACAAGCAGGGCGGTTGGTTCCCGAGACGGCCGATCAGAGAGTGATCACACCATGACCGCAGGCGATCATCGGGTCTCGACGACGACCGACTCGATCACCACGTCCTGCACCGGACGGTCGGTGCGTGCGTTGGTCTGGGTGCTCGCGATGGCGTCCACGACCTTCTTGCTGGCCTCGTCCGTCACCTCACCGAAGATGGTGTGCTTGCCGGTCAGCCACGCGGTGGGCGAGACGGTCACGAAGAACTGCGAGCCGTTGGTGCCCGGGCCGGCGTTGGCCATGGCCAGGAGATACGGCTTGTTGAAGCTGAGGTCCGGGTGGAACTCGTCACCGAACTCGTAGCCCGGGCCGCCGGTGCCGTTGCCCAGCGGGTCCCCGCCCTGGATCATGAAGCCGCTGATGACCCGGTGGAAGACGGTCCCGTCGTACAGCCTGTCCGTGGACTTCTTGCCGGTCGCGGGGTGGGTCCACTCCCGCTCGCCCGTGGCGAGCTCGACGAAGTTCTTGACCGTCTTGGGCGCGTGGTTCGGCAGAAGCCGGATCTCGATGTCGCCTTGGTTGGTCTTCAAGGTGGCGTAAAGCTGCTCGGCCACGATCTGCCTTCCGTAAGTCTTCGCTGACGTCCACCGATCCTCGCACGGACCATCCGTCGTACGGCCTTCCTGCGGCTCCCCGCAGGAACAAAAGAGGCCAAGTGCGTGACGAACCGGCGCGTGCTGAACCGAACCGTGGCATTGTCATCGGCAAGCTCCCCTTGCACCCCATTGCCCACAACATCGCTTATGGCTGTTTTGTACAGCCGTCTCTCTTGCCCCGGATGCCCGCCCCACATGCCGCACACGCCATCGCGGGGCATGATTTCGAAATGGGTGGAAAGGCGGAGTACCTACCCGCCACCAAGGAGGAGGATCCCGTGACCCGCATCGACAGCGTGCGCGCCGCAACCGACTCGGCGAAGGACAGCGTGCAGCACGCCGCGGAAGTGGTGGCGCCCTACGCCGACTCGGCCAAGGACCAGGCGGCACACTATGCGCACGAGGCCCGTACGCGGCTCGCGCCGAGGGTGTCGAAGGCAGCCCAGCAGGCCCGCGTCCAGTACGACGCGCATCTCGCACCACGTATCGAACTGGCTCGTGCGCATGTGCCCCCGAAGGTCGACGAGGCCGCCCAGCGCGCCGCGCTCCGTACCCGTCAGGCGGCCAGGAGCGCCGCGGAGTACACCGTGCCCCGCGTCGAGCAGGCGATGGCCGCCGCCCAGCCCGTCGCCGAGGAAGCCACGGCCCGCAGCGCCGCGGCACTGGCCGCACTGCGCGGACAGGTCACGGCGAAGGAGATCAGGAAGCTGGCCAGAAAACACGAGCGGCGGGCCAAGGCCGGACGCGTACTCAAGGTGGTGGCCGTGGTCTCCGTCCTGGCGGGCGGCGCCTACGCCGCGTGGCGGTGGTGGGACAAGCAGGCCAATCCGGACTGGCTGGTCGAGCCCCCCGCCCCCACGGAGGTCGCCGACCGTACGCCGTTGACCTCGGTCGACGGCAGCGGACCGACAGCTGTGGACCCCGAGGTCCGCGCCAAGCAGGCCGAGGCGGACAGGACGGACGAGGTGGACGGCACCGACCTCGACGACGGCCGCTGAGCCGCCACAGCCGCCCGGCCCACGGCAGACACACAAGAGAGCCCCTCTGACCTGCGTTTCCACAGGTCAGAGGGGCTCTTGACGTGGAGCCTAGGAGATTCGAACTCCTGACATCTGCCTTGCAAAGGCAGCGCTCTACCAACTGAGCTAAGGCCCCGGAAAAGAGGACAGCACCAGACACATCAGCGTCTTGGTCACCGCCGCAGACCAGACTACCGGGTGACCCCCTGAATCTTCCAAAAAGATTGGGACTCCCGGTCGGCAACCACTCTCCGTAAGATGCTGGACGAGGTTCGCAGCAGCGAAGCCTCAGCGAAGGGGAGACGCCATGGATGCAGTTCAGCAGGAAGCAACGGCAAGAGCCAGGGAACTTCAGCGCAGCTGGTACGGGGAACCGCTGGGCGCGCTGTTCCGCCGGCTCATCGACGATCTCGGTCTGAACCAGGCCCGGCTCGCCGCCGTACTCGGGCTGTCCGCACCCATGCTGTCCCAGCTGATGAGCGGTCAGCGGGCGAAGATCGGCAACCCCGCGGTCGTCCAGCGCGTCCAGGCTCTGCAGGAGCTGGCCAGCCAGGTCGCCGACGGCAGTGTCAGCGCGGGCGAGGCCACCGACCGCATGGAGGAGATCAAGAAGTCCCAGGGAGGTTCCGTCCTCACCGGCACCGGTCAGACCACGACCAGCGGTGGGGCACCCACCGTCCGTCGCGTGGTCCGTGAGATCCAGTCGCTGCTGCGGTCGGTCGCGGCCGCCGGTGACATCATCGATGCCGCCGACTCCCTCGCCCCGACCCACCCGGAACTGGCAGAGTTCCTCAGGGTGTACGGCGCCGGCCGCACCGCGGACGCGGTCGCGCACTACGAAGGACACCAGAGCTAAGACCTTTCTTTCGGTTCGGGCCGGATTCAGGGGGCGGGAGCTGGTACGTGCGGCTGCCAGGCGGAGGAGGGAAACAGCGCCGGGCGTTGTGGACCGCCGCCGACGCGGTGGGTGCGCGTACCGGACCCCACGGGCTCAGCCGAATGAAAGATCCTGGTGCACTACCCCCGAGAGCCGGGCACGAGCCGAAACAGGAACTGGGAGCGGGCACAGCGCAATGGGTGAGGTCTTCGCTGGTCGGTACGAGCTGATCGATCCGATCGGACGTGGTGGCGTCGGCGCCGTCTGGCGAGCCTGGGACCACCGTCGCCGCCGGTACGTGGCGGCCAAGGTGCTTCAGCAGAGCGACGCACACACGCTGCTGCGCTTCGTCCGCGAGCAGGCCCTGCGGATCGAGCATCCTCATGTGCTCGCCCCGGCCAGTTGGGCCGCGGACGACGACAAGGTCCTGTTCACCATGGATCTGGTGAGCGGCGGCTCGCTTGCGCATGTCATCGGCGACTACGGGCCGCTGCCCCCGCGCTTTGTCTGCACACTGCTCGACCAGTTGCTGTCCGGACTGTCGACGGTGCATGCGGAAGGTGTCGTGCACCGCGACATCAAGCCCGCCAACATCCTGATGGAGGCCACCGGGACCGGTCGGCCGCACCTGCGGCTCTCCGACTTCGGCATCTCCATGCGCAAGGGCGAGCCCCGCCTGACCGAGACCAACTATGTGGTGGGAACGCCGGGTTACTTCGCGCCCGAGCAGATGATGGGGGCGGAGCCCGACTTCCCCGCGGACCTCTTCGCCGTGGGGCTCGTCGCGCTCTATCTGCTGCAGGGGAAAAAGCCGGACGCCCGGGCCCTCGTCGAACACTTCGCCTCGCACGGCACCCCCAGCGCCCCGCAAGGCATCCCGGAGCCGCTGTGGCAGGTCCTCGCCGGTCTTCTGCAGCCGGATCCGCAGGCCCGGTTCCGCACGGCCACCGGCGCGCGCAAGGCGCTGACGGCCGCGGTCGAGATGCTGCCGGAGCCAGATATCGACGACGAACCGGTGGAGGTCTTCGACCAACTGGGCCCGCTGCCCGCCGGTTTCGGCCACGAAGGCCCGATCGCCACCCCCAGGCCGCCCTCCCCGACCGATCACGCCGCACACGCGGGCCAGGCCGCACAGCAGCCACACACCCCGCTGCCCTCCCCGATGTCGGAGACGGGCAGCTTCCATCTCGCCCCGCCTCCGCAGCAGCCGCCCACGCAGCTGCCCCAGTCGGCCCAGCCTGCCCCTGCCTCCATTCCGCTCCCGGCACATACGGGTTCCCCCTTCCCTGCCGCCCCACCGGATCTCTCCCAGGCTCCGACATCCGCGGTTCGGCACGAACCGTCTCCTACTCGTGCATACACCGCCGAGCGGCAGCAGGTTCCGCATCCCGGGGCGGGAATGTCCCCGAACTTCGCTCCGGCAGCACCTCCGGCCCACCCCATGGCCGCCGCTCCCGCACAGGCAGCGCAGAAGCGTCCGGGACCGCCCCCGAAGGTGGCGATCCCGGTCCTGCTGGTGGCGCTGATCTGTTTCGCTGTCGGAATCTGGGCACTCACCCAGGCCTGAGGTCCGGTGGCTGCAGCCGCTGTCACCAGGCCTGAGGCGGCCCTTCGTACGGCTGCTGCCCGCCCACACCACCGGCAGGACCGCCCGCGGCGGCGGCCGTGCGGCGACGCGCAAGCAGCGTCCACGCCCCGAGGCCGAGCACCAGCACGGCGCCTGCGCCGATCCCGGCCGCGCCCACCATCTTCATCGTGGTGCTCTTGTCTGCCTGGGGTGCGCTCTGGCCGCTCCTGGCCATGTCCTTGTCGTCCTGCGTCACACCGAAGATTCCGGGGGAACCCCCGTACGGCGACGTTCGCGCCGCGTTCTCGACCTGCACCTTGAGAGTCATCGGGATCGCCTTGTTCCCGTAGGCCTTCGCGACCTCCGGGCTGAGCGACACCGACAGGTAGTACCAGCCCGCGAACCGCATGGCGCTCTCGCCAGCACTGAACGTGAACCGGTTCTCGTACGCCACCGGGGGCAGCGGATCGAGCGACACCGAGGCAGGCTTGCCGGAGTACGACAGCGGCGAGGCGTCGTCGACATGGCCGTGCGCCGGATTGTCCAGGGAGAGTGCGAGCGCGTTGCCGACGTACTCGTCCGAGCCGCCGACACTGTTGCCGAGGTCGACGGTGGCGAAGATCTGCTGTCCCCAGTCCACCGGTACCCGGTAGAAGAGGGTCTGCCCCGGCTCGATGCCGTCCCTCCATGTGCCGGTCTCCAGGCTGGTGGCGTCGTAATAGCTGGTGCCGCCGGGCCGTTCCTCCTTCTTGGCCTGCGTGGGGGGTGTCGGCGACGCCGAAGACCAGTCCTCCGGCGCCTCGGTCGGTGCCGTACCGCCCTTCTTCAGCTTCGGCTCCGACTCGTAACGGAGCTCCAGGTCCCAGGCGTCGGGCGTCGAGGTGGCTTTGCTCTCCCGCTCGATCAGGACGTTGTACGTGCCGGCGTCCTGGCAGGTGTTGCTGTCCTTGTCCGTGACCCGGTAGGCGTATGCGGCGATCGGATGCGGGAACTCCGCCGCCTGGAAGCGGGCGTCCTCGGAACTGCACTGCAGGTCCGTGCTGTCCCTGACGCTGACCTTGATGCCGTCCCCGTACGCGACCTTGCCACCGGCCTTGGGTACGACCACCGCCGAGACGTACGCGTTCGTGGCGGCGTCGAGTTCGAGACGGTAGTAGAGCTTCTCGCCCGGCTTGATCGAGCTCCTGTAGACGGACCCGGGCTTCAGGGCCGACGCGTCGGTGCTGACCTCCGCGCCCCGGACCGTCTTCGCCGCGGGGTCGAAGGTGTACGCAGCAGGCTCACCGGCCGCGTACGCCTGCCCCGGCAGCGCCGCCACCGCGCACATCGCCGCGGTCGCGGCCAGCGTCGCCCGGCCCCTGTTGCGCTGCCTCATCACGCGCTTCCCCTCGTCGTCTGTGTGGCCGACCTGCGGCGGCTGCGTGCGAACACGAGCCCGACGATCACCACCACGGCGCCCGCCCCGGCAGCGGCCGCAACGCCGGTCCATCCTGCCCCGCCCGTACCTTCGCTGTCTCCGGCCGCAGCCGAATTGCCCTTCTTGTCGGTCCCCTTGCCCTCTCCCCTGTCCGGTTTCCCGGCGAAGACGGCGGCATGGTGCTCGGGGCCGGCCCGCTCGTCCTCGAGCACCGAACACCCGCAGGACCACACCGATCTGCGCGTTCTTTGCAATCTCGACAGCCTGCGCACCCAGCGTCACCGAGATGGAGAACTCGCCCCCGGCATGCACCGACTGGACCGTTGAGCGGTACTCGTAGCGGTTGGTCCAGGCGACCGGCATCGAACCCATCATGATCGCGGCCTGACGGCCGCTGTACAGGGCCGACGAGGTGAACTCGCCACCGCCGCCGACCGGGAAGCGGGCCGGGTCCGTGCAGCCCCGGGGCCGGTCGGCGACGTACACCCGCAGAGCGGTCGGACAGCCTCCGGGAAGACCGTCCACGACGGCGCCCACAGCGATACCTGAGAGGTCGTGGCGGGGCTGCAGATGCGCCGTCGGCAGCCGTGGCGGGCATCGCACCCGCGGCAGGGCGAGCAGCGCTCCGTCGATCCACGTCCCTGCTGCTGAAGTGCGGCGATGGTTCCGTGCTCTCACACGTGCCCCCCTCGACCGACCTACCAGCTCCTTTGCTCTCGCAATCTATTGATTTGCGTAGGTGAATTCAAGAGCACAGGTGTCACGGTCCCGCAACAGCACGAAGCCCCGGTCGCTCAGCGACCGGGGCCCGCACAAAGCTGTTCTGTCTCAGACACCCGAACCTGCGGGCACGGAGTCAGTCGCCTCCGTCCACAGATCCTGCTCGGCGCGATCCGCCTGGATCTGGCGGTACACGAGGAGCCCGCCGATGGCGGCCAGTGCGACCAGGAGAAGCTTCTTCACCGCGCGACCTCGTCTTTCCTTGACGTAGGGGACTTCTGCCGCCCGACTATACACACCGACCGATACCGATCGGTGACCTACCTGCGACCTGGCTGGTTCCCGGACAAAAGCGGCCATCCATCCCCGCTCCACACCGATCCGTCCAGCCCGGTTGCACCAGACGAGTGGTGTTCATCTGAAGATCGGCGGATCCACGGCGTCGGTCACCGAAATCGCGAGCCACATCCACATCATCAGAAAGGTAAGCAAACCGGACTACCCGAAAGCGAGGGGCCATGAGCACCTTCAAGGCCAAGAGCATCTGGACCGCCTTCATCACCGCCTTCTTCGCGCTTCTCGCGTCGATGGGGCTCATCAGCACCCCCGCCACGGCCACGCAGCCGAAGGCCACGAATCAGGAGCACACGGGTGCGACCGCGGCAACCGCGACCACCCCGTCGGTGCGATGGACCCTTCCGCGTGACAGGTCGCTGCCACCCACGATGAAGCAGCGCATCCGCGCCGAGGCACACGGCTCCTCACCGGCCACCAGGCACCTGCCGACGGACATGAGGGACACCATGGACGCCACAGACACCACCGGCGCCGCCCGCACCGCCCACGGGGCCCCGGCGGGGGACGCATCCCTCCTGCCACCGTGAGAGCGGTGCCACTGACGCACGGGGCCCCTGGTCCGGTTCACACCGGACGGGGGCCTTTTCGTGCGCCGGGCAACCAGGGGCCGGCTTCGTGCCCACCATGGCAGTGGCGGACGGACTCGCAGTTCGCGAAGCCCTGCTCCACGCTTCCCGATCACGCGATCGCCTGCGCCGGCAGAGGCGTTCCCGCGCCCCGCGCTCCGATGCCCGAGACCGTGCAGCCCTCGCCGCGGATCCCTGCACACCCCTGCGGCGCGCGCATCCCCGTACAACCACGCACAACCTCGGTGCAGGGCGGCATGATCGACCCTGTGGGCTTCTCCCGGAGATTCGAGCGGCACGTGACCAGATCGGCATGACCAGGACGCCTACGCACGTGGTCGGCTCCGACGATCGGGAAGCCGTCGCGATGCTCGCCGAGCTGCCGCAGGACCCACTACTCATCGGCCGATGTCAGCCTTAGATGCCAAAGACCCCCAACCATGATTGGTCGGGGGTCTTTGTACTGGTGGGGCTAACAGGATTTGAACCTGTGGCCTCATCCTTATCAGGGATGCGCTCTAACCAACTGAGCTATAGCCCCGCCGCGCTGCGCGCTGACTTCTGAAGATTAGCGCACGTCGGGGCCAGTCCCAAAATCGATACCCGCAGCCCTACTCGTCCTCGGCCAGCGTGAGCTCGACACCGCCCACGAAACCGGCCGACAAGTTGTAGATGAAGGCGCCCAGCGTCGCCAGTGCGGTCGCCAGCACGACGTCGATCACCGCGATGACCGACGTGAAGATGAGAACGCGCGGAAGCGACAGGAACGACTGCACATCGAAGCCGTTGCTGTCGTTGGAACCGGTCGCCTCGCTGATGGTGCCGCCCACGGTGGAGAAGACGCCCATGGCGTCCATCACCAGCCACAGGACCGCGGCCGCCACGACCGTGCAGATGCCGAGCGCGATGGAGAGCAGGAAGCTGACCTTCATCACCGACCACGGGTCGGCCTTCGCCACCCGCAGTCGCGCCTTGCGGGTGCGCGGAGTGGTCCGCGCCCCCGTCCGAGGGCGACGGGCCGCCTGCGCGGCACCGACGCCGTGCTGCGCGCCCTGGGGCGGGCCGCCCTGCGTCCCGCCCGCGGGCGAGGGGTACGCCTGCGGCGGGTGGTAAGGCCCACCTGCCTGCCCCGGCGCGGGCTCACGCTCACCGGGCAGTGGCCCGGTCGCGTATCCCTCGTACTGGGGCTGAGGCCCCCGGGTGTCCGTCACAGTGCCCCCTTGGGAGTCCGTGGCAGGGCCACGGGCACCGTTCGCTCCAGCTCCGGAAGCGGCCGAACCGGCGCCCGTGGCTCCACTCACGCTCTACTCCTCGTGCTCCCCGGCCGAAGGCGACGTGCCTTCGACAGTGCCCTCGACAGTGTTCTCTGCGGTCGCCTCGGCAGTCGCCTCGGCATCCGCATCTCCGTCGACCTCTTCGGCCTCGCGGCCGGCCTCGGCGTTACGTGCGATGCCGACGACCGCGTCACGCTTGCCCAGATTGATCAGTTGGACGCCCATGGTGTCACGGCCCGTCTCCCTGACTTCATTGACTCGCGTACGAATCACACCGCCGCCGAGCGTGATGGCGAGGATTTCGTCCGTCTCCTCGACCACCAGCGCGCCGACCAGCGAGCCCCGGTCCTCCACGATCTTGGCGGCCTTGATACCCAGGCCGCCACGACCCTGAACGCGGTACTCGTCGACGGGGGTCCGCTTCGCGTACCCACCATCGGTGGCTGTGAACACGAACGTACCCGGCCTGACGACATTCATCGAGAGCAGTTCGTCGCCTTCGCGGAAACTCATGCCCTTGACGCCCGAGGTCGCACGGCCCATCGGGCGCAGTGCATCGTCCGTCGCAGTGAACCTGATGGACTGGGCCTTCTTGCTGATGAGCAGCAGATCATCCTCGGCCGAGACCAGCTCCGCACCGATGAGCTCGTCGTCGCTGCCGTCCTCCGTCTCGCGGAGGTTGATCGCGATGACACCGCCGGAACGCGGGGAGTCGTAGTCCTTCAGCGCGGTCTTCTTCACCAGGCCACCCTTGGTGGCGAGGATCAGATAGGGCGCGGCCTCGTAGTCCCGGATCGCCAGGATCTCGGCGATCCGCTCGTCCGGCTGGAAGGCCAGCAGGTTGGCGACGTGCTGGCCGCGTGCGTCCCGGCCGGCGTCCGGAAGCTCGTACGCCTTGGCCCGGTAGACGCGACCCTTGTTGGTGAAGAACAGCAGCCAGTGGTGGGTCGTCGACACGAAGAAGTGGTCGACGATGTCGTCTTCCTTGAGCTTCGTGCCGCGGACGCCCTTGCCGCCGCGCTTCTGCGAGCGGTAGTCGTCCGTCTTCGTACGCTTCACATAGCCGCCGCGCGAGATGGTGACGACGATGTCCTCCTCGGCGATCAGGTCCTCGATGGACATGTCACCGTCGAAGGGCACCAGCTTGGAGCGCCGGTCGTCGCCGAACTTATCGACGATCGCCGCCAGCTCCTCGCTGACGATCTGCCGCTGCCGTGCCGGCGACGCCAGAATCTCGTTGTACTCGTTGATCTTCGCCTGGAGCTCGTCGTGCTCGGCCGTGATCTTCTGGTGCTCCAGCGCGGCCAGTCGGCGCAGCTGCATCTCCAGAATCGCGTTCGCCTGGATCTCGTCGATCTCCAGCAGGCCCATCAGGCCCTCACGCGCGATCTCGACCGTCTGACTGCGCCGGATGAGGGCGATGACCTCGTCGATCGCGTCGAGTGCCTTGAGCAGACCGCGCAGGATATGCGCCCGCTCCTCCGCCTTGCGCAGGCGGAACCTCGTACGCCGGACGATGACCTCGATCTGGTGCGTCACCCAGTGGCGGATGAACGCGTCGATCGACAGCGTGCGCGGCACCCCGTCGACCAGCGCCAGCATGTTCGCGCCGAAGTTCGTCTGGAGATCGGTGTGCTTGTACAGGTTGTTGAGTACGACCTTGGCGACCGCGTCCCGTTTCAGCACGACCACGAGGCGCTGGCCGGTGCGCGAGGACGTCTCGTCGCGGACGTCCGCGATGCCACCGACCTTGCCGTCCTTGACCAGGTCGGCGATCTTCTGCGCGAGGTTGTCGGGGTTGGTCTGGTACGGAAGCTCCGTGACGACCAGGCACTGCCGGTTCTGGATCTCCTCGACCGCCACGACCGCGCGCATCGTGATGGAGCCACGGCCCGTGCGGTACGCCTCCTCGATGCCCTTGCGGCCGACGACGAGCGCTCCGGTCGGGAAGTCCGGGCCCTTGATCCGCTCGATCAGGGCGTCCAGCAGCTCCTCGTGCGAGGCCTCCGGGTGCTCCAGGTACCACTGGGCACCGGCCGCGACCTCGCGCAGGTTGTGAGGCGGGATGTTGGTCGCCATGCCGACCGCGATGCCCGCGGAGCCGTTGACCAGCAGGTTCGGGAAGCGCGCCGGCAGAACCGTCGGCTCCTGGTTGCGGCCGTCATAGTTGTCCTGGAAGTCGACGGTCTCCTCGTCGATGTCCCGGACCATCTCCATGGACTGCGGCATCATCTTGCACTCGGTGTACCGCATGGCTGCGGCCGGGTCGTTGCCCGGAGAACCGAAGTTGCCGTTGGAGTCGACCAGCGGCATGCGCATCGACCAGGGCTGCGCCAGTCGCACGAGCGCGTCGTAGATCGAGGAGTCGCCGTGCGGGTGGTACGTACCCATGACGTCACCGACGACACGGGCGCACTTGTAGAAGCCCTTCTCGGGCCGGTACCCGCCGTCGTACATGGCGTACAGCACACGGCGGTGGACGGGCTTGAGGCCGTCCCGTACGTCCGGCAGCGCACGCGACACGATGACGGACATCGCGTAATCGAGGTAGGAGCGCTGCATCTCCGTCTCGAGCCCCACGGGCTCGACACGCATGCCCACACCCGCGACTACGGGTTCCTCTTCAGGGGTGACAGGGGTGTTCTCGTCGGCCATTGCTGGTCAAAGTCCTTTCGAGCTGCGGCTTGCTTGGTACGGCCGACTCAGATGTCGAGGAAGCGGACGTCCTTGGCGTTGCGCTGGATGAACGAGCGCCGTGCCTCGACGTCCTCACCCATCAGCACCGAGAAGAGGTCGTCGGCCTGCGCCGCGTCGTCCAGCGTGACCTGGCCGAGCACGCGGTGGTCGACGTCCATCGTCGTGATGCGCAGCTCCTCGGCGTTCATCTCGCCGAGACCCTTGAAGCGCTGGATCGAGTCTTCCTTGATCCGCTTGCCGTTCTGCTTGCCGAGCTCGACCAGGGCGTCACGCTCGCGGTCCGAGTACGCGTACTCGAAGTCGTCGCGGCCCCACTTGATCTTGTAGAGCGGCGGGCGGGAGAGGTAGACATGGCCGGCCTCGACCAGCGGCCGCATGAAGCGGAAGAGGAACGTCAGCAGCAGCGTGTTGATGTGCTGACCGTCGACGTCGGCGTCCGCCATCAGAATGATCTTGTGATAGCGGAGCTTCTCGATGTCGAAGTCCTCGTGGACTCCGGTACCGAAGGCCGAGATCAGCGCCTGGACCTCGGTGTTCTGCAGGATCTTGTCGACCCGGGCCTTCTCGACGTTCAGGATCTTGCCTCGGATCGGCAGGATGGCCTGGTACATCGGGTTACGGCCGGACTTCGCCGAACCACCGGCGGAGTCACCCTCGACGATGAAGATCTCGCACTTCGTCGGGTCGTTCGACTGGCAGTCGCTCAGCTTGCCCGGCAGCGAGGCGCTCTCCAGGAGCCCCTTGCGACGGGTCAGGTCGCGCGCCTTCCGGGCGGCGACGCGGGCCGTGGCCGCCGCGATGCCCTTGCGGATGATGTCCGCGGCCTCGTTCGGGTTCCGGTCGAACCAGTCCGTGAGGTGCTCGTGGACCACCTTCTGGACGAAGGTCTTCGCCTCCGTGTTGCCCAGCTTGGTCTTCGTCTGGCCCTCGAACTGCGGCTCGCCCAGCTTCACCGAGATGATCGCCGTCAGACCCTCACGGATGTCGTCACCGGTGAGGTTGTCGTCCTTCTCGCGCAGCAGCTTCTTGTCCCGCGCGTACTTGTTGACCAGCGTGGTCAGCGCCGCACGGAAGCCCTCCTCGTGCGTACCGCCCTCATGCGTGTGGATCGTGTTGGCGAAGGAGTAGACACCCTCGCTGTACTGCGTGTTCCACTGCATCGCGATCTCGGCCGAGAGGAGTCGCTCCTTGTCCTCGGCCTCGATGTCGATCACCGACTGGTGAATGACGTCGCCCTTGCGGGAGTTGAGGTACTTCACGAAGTCGACGATGCCGCCCTCGTAGTGGTACGTGACCGTCCGGGCCGCTTCCTCCTCGGCGACCTCGACCGCCTCCGCGACATCCGCGCCCGCCGTCGCCTTCGCCGACTCACGCTCGTCCGTGAGCCTGATCGTCAGGCCCTTGTTGAGGAACGCCATCTCCTGGAAGCGGCGCGACAGCGTCTCGAAGGAGTACTCGATGGTCTCGAAGATGTCGCCGTCGGCCCAGAAGGTGACGGTCGTACCGGTCGTGTCGGTGGCCTCGTTACGGGCCAGCGGCGCCGTGGGCACACCGAGCTTGTAGTCCTGGGTCCAGCGGTAGCCGTCCCTCCTGACCTCGACGGAGACGCGCGTCGACAGGGCGTTCACGACGGAGACACCGACACCGTGCAGACCGCCGGAGACGGCATATCCGCCGCCGCCGAACTTGCCGCCGGCGTGCAGCACCGTCAGCACGACCTCGACCGCGGGCTTCTTCTCCGACGGCACGATGTCGACGGGGATACCTCGACCGTTGTCGATCACTCGGACCCCGCCGTCGGCAAGGATCGTGACGTCGATGGTGTCCGCATGCCCGGCCAGGGCTTCATCGACCGAGTTGTCGACGACCTCTTGCACAAGGTGGTGAAGTCCACGCTCACCGGTCGAACCGATGTACATGCCAGGTCGCTTGCGGACCGCGTCCAGGCCCTCGAGGACGGTGATCGCGCTGGCGTCGTACGAGGCAGCCGCCTCGCCGCTCTCACCGGGTGTGGACGGAATGTTCTCGTTGGGGTTGCCGGAATCGGCCACGAAGCGCCCTTTCTGGCACAGCACAGGCCGTTCTCCGGGCAAGCGGGAGCGGCTGCGTCGTTCGGCTTGTATCGACGACTCCCGCAAGGATGCGGGATTATTCACCAGTCTACCGGTAGCGCCGACACGAATGGGGGTTTGCCGGTACCTGAGTCCGCATGTGCCGCCCTGAATGAGCGCCTGACGACTCCCCATATTCGGGATGGGGCTCCAAGAGGCTCAAGCGGGCATTGAGCGCTTCGGCCTGTCAACCTCTCGCTACGGTGAGGGACGCCCCTGCCACACCACAGGGTTTCAACCTGCACAGACCCGTACATCACGGAAGCAGCGGACAACACCGCAGAGAAGGCAGCACACCACCGCAGCCGAACTTCTCAGGACTGCTGAACGGCAGCTGCCGACATCGGGCACAGAGCCGCGCAGGGAGAGAAAAGCCCAGGTCAGCCGTATGTGTCGCCCGGGCCGGTGCTTCCCGGCGCACGCAGCGGACCGAATCTGCGCTGCGGACCACCCGGCCCCAAAACCTTGATCAACTTTACGGTTCCGTGCCCCAGATCCGCGTTCAGCCGGGCGACCAGTTGCGGCGCCAGCAGCCGCAGCTGCGTCGCCCAGGCCGTCGAATCGCACTGCACCGTGAGCACCCGCTCCTCGGGGGCCTCGTCGTACCGCAGCGGCACACAATGATTGGCCAGATCCTCACCGACGATCTGCGGCCAGCGGCCCATCACACCGCCCACCGCCGCGGGGGTCTCCCAGCCGCGCTCGGTGATCAGACGATTGATCGCGGCGCCCAGCGGCAACGGATCGCGCCCGTCCGCCCGCGCGCCGGAACGCAGCCCACCGCCCCGTCTGGCCTGTTTCTTCTGTTGCGCCGCGGCCCCGCGCGCCCGAGCCTGCTCCTTCGCGGCACGCAGGGCGACCCGCGCCAGATCGACACCGGACGCCTCCGGCTGCTTCGCCTCGCCCAACGGTTCCTGCGGGCCGCCGGCAGAGCCCTTCGCCGGATCGACGGAGCCGCTCATATCCGCTTCACCTCGCCCGCCGACACCGCATAACGCGTTCCCGCCAGCACACCCGGAACGTCATCGTCCACCGCCGCCGTCACCAGCACCTGCTCACCCGGAGCGACCAGCTCCGCCAGCCGCTCCCGGCGCCGCGCATCCAGCTCGGCGAAGACATCGTCCAGCACGAGCACCGGCTCATTGCCCTCGGTGCGCAGCAGGTCGTACGAGGCAAGCCGCAGCGCCAGCGCGTACGACCAGGACTCTCCATGGCTCGCGTACCCCTTGGCGGGCATCCCGCGCAGTCCCAACAGCAAATCGTCACGGTGCGGACCGACCAGCGTCACGCCCCGCTCGATCTCCTGCTTGCGGACCTCCGCGAGTGCAGCGAGCAGCTGCTCGTACAGCTCGTCACGGGTACGGGCGGGCTCCACGCCCGCACCGACCGAACTGCGGTACTCCAGCGTCACCGGGCCACCACCGGGCGCGACATCCGCGTACGCCTTGTCCGTCAGCGGCTGCAGGGTCGCGATCAGATCCAGCCGCTGCGCCAGCAGCTCCGCGCCCACCCGGCCCAGATGCTGGTCCCACACGTCGAGGGTGGACAGATCCATCGACCGGCCGCCGTGCCTGCGCGCCATCGCCGCGGACTTCAGCAGGGTGTTGCGCTGCTTCAGCACCCGCTCGTAGTCCGAACGGACCCCGGCCATCCGCGGCGAACGCGCAGTGATCAGCTCGTCGAGGAAGCGCCGACGCTCCCCGGGATCGCCCTTGACGAGCGCCAGATCCTCCGGCGCGAACAGCACAGTCCGTACGATCCCCAGCACGTCACGGGGCCTGACCTGCGACGATCGATTGATCCGGGCGCGATTGGCCCTGCCCGGATTGAGCTCCAGCTCGATCAGCTGCGCGCGCTCGCCCTGGGTGACGGCGGCCCGGATGACGGCCCGGTCCGCGCCCATCCGCACCAGCGGCGCATCGGAGGAGACACGATGGCTACCGAGCGTCGCGAGGTAACCGACGGCCTCGACCAGATTCGTCTTGCCCTGACCGTTCGCCCCCACGAACGCGGTGACGCCCGGGTCGAGAGGTACCTCGACCCGGGCGTACGAGCGGAAGTCGGCCAGCGAGAGATGCGTGACATGCATGGGTGTATGCCGACCTTCCCGGCTTCCTGCTCCGTGCTCCGCAGCGCGGGCCGGTGATGTGGGTCCGGCCCGCCCTCGGTGCGGTTACTTCTTGTTCTCGACCGCGTGGCCACCGAACTGGTTGCGCAGCGCGGCGATCATCTTCATCTGCGGGGAGTCGTCCTGGCGCGAGGCGAATCGCGCGAAGAGCGACGCGGTGATCGCGGGCAGCGGCACCGCGTTGTCGATCGCGGCCTCCACCGTCCACCGGCCCTCACCGGAGTCGGCGGCGAAGCCACGGAGCTTGTCGAGGTGCTCGTCGTCGTCCAGCGCGTTGACCGCCAGGTCGAGCAGCCAGGAACGGATGACCGTGCCCTCCTGCCAGGAGCGGAAGACCTCGCGCACATCGGTGACGGAGTCGACCTTCTCCAGCAGCTCCCAGCCCTCGGCGTAGGCCTGCATCATGGCGTACTCGATGCCGTTGTGGACCATCTTCGCGAAGTGGCCGGCGCCGACCTTGCCCGCATGGACGGACCCGAAGTCGCCCTCCGGCTTCAGCGCGTCGAAGACCGGCTGGACCTTCGCCACGTTCTCGGCGTCGCCGCCGTACATCAGCGCGTAGCCGTTCTCCAGGCCCCAGACTCCGCCCGAGACACCGCAGTCGACGAAGCCGATGCCCTTGATGCCCAGCTCGACCGCGTGCTTCTCGTCGTCCGTCCAGCGGGAGTTCCCGCCGTCCACGACGATGTCGCCGGGCGAGAGCAGCGCGGCCAGCTCGTCGATCGTGGACTGGGTCGCGGCACCGGCCGGGACCATCACCCAGATGACCCGTGAGCCCTTCAGCTTGCCCACAAGCTCTTCGAGGCTGTGGACATCGGAGACGTCCGGGTTGCGGTCGTAACCGATGACGGTGTGGCCTGCGCGGCGGATGCGCTCGCGCATGTTGCCGCCCATCTTGCCGAGGCCGACGAGACCGAGCTCCATCAGAGATTCCTTAAGCGTTGTGCCGATTCGTACCCAAGGCCGAGCCTACGCCCGGCCGGGGACAGACCGACGGGCATGCTCGGCTCTGAGCGTGCCCGTCGGAAGCTGCCGTGACAGGACCGGTGGCCGGATCAGCCGGAGAGGCGGACCGGCATGATCAGGTACTTGTACGCGTCATCCGCCTCGGCATCCACAGCCGGCCGGCCGCTGAGCAGCGCGGGCTTGGTGGACGTCGTGAAGGAGAGCTGGGCGACCGGGGAGTCGATCGCGCTGAGCCCGTCGAGCAGGAAGGTCGGGTTGAAGGCGATCGAGATGTCGTCACCGTCCAGCACGGCGTCGACGCGCTCCACAGCCTGTGCATCGTCGCTGGATCCGGCTTCGAGGATCAGCACACCCTGCTCGAAGCTGAGCCGCACCGGGGTGTTCCGCTCGGCGACGAGGGCCACACGCTTGACGGCCTCGACGAACGGGGCGGTCTCGATGACGGCGACCGAGTTGAACTCGGTGGGGAACAGCGTCCGGTACTTCGGCAGGTCGCCTTCGAGCAGTCGCGTGGTCGTACGCCGACCCGCGCCCTCGAAACCGATCAGACCTTCACCGGCACCGGAGCCGGACAGTGCCAGCGTCACCGTGTCACCGCTGGTCAGGGCCTTGGCCGTGTCCAGCAGCGTCTTGGCGGGCACCAGGGCGACGGCCGATGCGTCCGGGTTCTCCGGCTTCCACAGGAACTCGCGGACCGCGAAGCGGTAGCGGTCGGTGGACGCCAGGGTGACGGTGTCGCCCTCGATCTCGATCCGCACACCGGTCAGGACGGGCAGCGTGTCGTCGCGGCCCGCGGCGATGGCGACCTGGGCGGCGGCCGAGGCGAAGACCTCGCCGGGGACCGTGCCCGTCGCCGTCGGCATCTGCGGCAGCGCCGGGTACTCCTCCACAGGAAGGGTGTGGAGTGTGAATCGCGAGGAGCCGCAGACCACGGTGGCCCGTACACCGTCGGTGGAAATCTCCACCGGTCGGTTGGGGAGGGCGCGGCAGATGTCGGCGAGCAGCCGGCCGGAGACCAGCACCGTGCCGTCCTCCTCGACCTCGGCGTCCACCGAGACCCGGGCCGAGACCTCGTAGTCGAAGCTGGAGAAGCTGAGCGCGCCGTCCTCGGCCCTCAGAAGAAGGCCCGCAAGAACGGGCGCCGGCGGACGGGCCGGAAGGCTGCGGGCCACCCAGGCCACCGCCTCCGCGAGTACATCGCGCTCCACCCGGATCTTCACCGGAACCGCCTCCTGCTGTTGCTCGCTCGCCCTGCTGGCCTTCGTCGTCTGGTCGGGGTCGCTTCGCCGATGGCAGGCGGAGGACGTCCGGGGACCAGTCTGACGTACGGCACCGACACTCGGTGCTGCTCGGGGTCAAGTCGCGACAAGAGGTTCGGAGAGCTCCGGCGCCGAGTTGTGCACAGCACCCACTTCGAAGCGGAATCCGAGCTAACTCTATGTGGCAGTAGTAGTAGGTCCTGTGGAAACCGTGGATAACGTCGTTTTCGCAGGTCAGACCCGGTTTTTTATCCACTGGTCCTGTGGGTGGCATCGGTGGACAACCCGGCGTTTCTGTGGACACGCAAAAGTTCTGCACACCCGATGCACAGGACAGGGGTGGTTCTCCCCAGGGCTGTCCCCAGTTTTACCCAGGTTCCCCACAGCCCAACCGGGCTCCTTGGTGTGACGCCTTTCACTCCGCGCGGTGAAGGCGGGTGTTGTGTTGCCGAACAGTGGACAGGGGTGTGGAGAAGCTGGGGACAACGTAGCCCGGCCTGTGGGCCGCCGGTGGACAACATCGGAGGGCCTCTGTGGACGAATATTTTGTCCACAGGCTGTGGATCACTGTTGACCACAAATCCCCAGGCCCTTGACCTGGCCTGATGGAGTATCGGCAGTCGCCCCTGTGGAAGCAATATGGACAACTTCGCGATCCCCAGGCTGTGGAGAGGAAATTTTCCCCAGATCTGTGGAGAACCGCAGGTCGGCGGCATGTATTCGAACACCGGGGCCGGGGCGGAGGCGTGCGGATGGTGCCGGGACGGGCTCCGGGAGGTCTCTGGAAGCTCCGCCGAAGTGCCTTGGCAGCCCCGCGGAGGCGTTCCGGAGGCCGGCAGAAGTGCTGCCGGCGGTCGGCAGGAACGCTCCAGGACCACGCCGAGGCATGCTCCGGACCCGTGGATGCGGGCGGGAAACGCCGAGGGGCGCCCCTGCCGGACTTGTGTGGAAGCCAGGCAGGGGCGCCCCTCGGCGCCGTGCATGAAGTCGTGCCAGAAGCCGTACCGGCGCTCTGTCAGCCGTTCTTGATGCGGTTGGTCAGCTCGGTGACCTGGTTGTAGATGGAGCGTCGCTCCGCCATCAGCGCACGGATCTTGCGGTCCGCGTGCATCACCGTCGTGTGGTCGCGGCCGCCGAACTGCGCGCCGATCTTGGGCAGTGAGAGATCCGTCAGCTCACGGCAGAGATACATCGCGATCTGGCGAGCCGTCACCAGCACCCGGCTGCGTGAGGATCCACAGAGATCCTCCACGGTCAGACCGAAGTAGTCGGCGGTCGCCGCCATGATGGCCGTCGCCGTGATCTCCGGAGCCAAGTCCTCGCCACCCGGGATCAGGTCCTTCAGCACGATCTCGGTCAGCCCGAGATCCACCGGCTGGCGGTTGAGGCTGGCGAAGGCCGTCACCCGGATCAACGCTCCCTCAAGCTCCCGGATGTTGCGGGAGATGCGGGAGGCGATGAACTCCAGGACCTCCGGCGGGGCGTTGAGCTGCTCCTGCACCGCCTTCTTACGGAGGATCGCGATGCGCGTCTCCAGCTCCGGCGGCTGCACATCGGTGGTCAGACCCCACTCGAAACGGTTCCGCAGCCGGTCCTCCAGGGTGACCAGTTGCTTGGGCGGCCGGTCCGAGGACAGCACGATCTGCTTGTTGGCGTTGTGGAGCGTGTTGAAGGTGTGGAAGAACTCCTCCTGCGTCGACTCCTTGCTCGCCAGGAACTGGATGTCGTCGACCAGCAGGATGTCCACGTCGCGGTACCGCTTGCGGAAGGTGTCGCCCTTGCCGTCGCGGATCGAGTTGATGAACTCGTTGGTGAACTCCTCGGAGCTCACGTAGCGCACCCGGGTGCCCGGGTAGAGACTGCGCGCGTAGTGCCCGATGGCATGCAGCAGGTGGGTCTTGCCGAGCCCCGACTCCCCATAGATGAAGAGGGGGTTGTACGCCTTTGCGGGCGCCTCGGCGACGGCGACGGCGGCGGCGTGCGCGAACCGGTTGGACGCGCCGATGACAAAGGTGTCGAAGAGGTACTTCGGATTCAGCCGGGCATGGGGCTCGCCGGGACCGGGTGCGGGTGCGGGCTGGGCACCCATCGGTCCGGTGGCGCCGCCGGGGCGTCCGGTGCCGGGACCGCCCTGCCGGTGCTGGGGCTGGGGGTCCGGCATGTCATGGCGCTCGGGGCGCTGCTGCTCGTAACCCTGGCGCTCGGGGCGCTGCTGCTCGTAACCCTGGCGCTCGGGCGGCTGGGACCGGTAGTCGTGCTGCTGGGGGCGGTAGTCGTGCTGCGGCTCACGCCACTGCTCCGCGGACGCGTCGCGCTCCTGGAATCCGCCGAGCCGCGGCTGCTGCCAGGAGAGGTCCTCCTGGGTGCGCGGCCAGGCTCCGGGCTCGGGGCGCTGCTGCTGGTAGTCGGGGTAGGCGGGACGGGCCGTCGGCATGCCGTCGTCCGAGGGCCGGTGGCCGTATCCGTCGTAGGCGTCGCTGTGCTGCCGCTCGTCGTGCTGGGGTCCCTGGTAGCGGTGCTGCTGCGGCTGCTGGGACTGGTGCATCGGGGGTGCCGGCGGGGTCGGCGGCTCGCCCGCCGAATCGTCGACGGTGATCGCGATCCGGATCGGGCGTCCGCATTCGCGGCTCAGGGTCTCACTGATGAGCGGCGCAAGCCGTCCCTCGAGAACGCGCTTGCCCCATTCGTTGGGCACGGCGAGCAGCGCGGTGTCGGCGACCAGCGCGAGCGGCTGGCAGCGCTCGATCCACTGCTTGTCCTTCGACTCGATGCCCTGCTGGCCCTCCGCGAGGAGCTGCTCCAGCACTCGTGGCCACACTGCGGCAAGATCGGCAGGTACGTCAGCCACAAAGCACGCTCTCTCGCTGGTCCCACGAATGTGTGGTTCTCGGGACGGGATGGGTCGGGACGGGTGAGGCCCGGCAGGCGGGAAGAAAAAGAACCGCAGTCCAGCCACGGTAGTCAGGCCGACCCGCGAGGTTCAAGTCGTTGTCCACAGGCTGTGTACAGCGCGGGTCGTCGCGGGGCGGGTTTGACCGGATGGCGTAGCCGCGCGTACCGTGACCAGGTCGAGTTGTCGATGGCTGCTGCCGCCTGCCTCCGATGGGCAAAGATCACGATCTGTGATTGTGAAGCGGTGCACTAAGGCGTATACGCGAGTCTCTCGTGGGCGCACGGTGACAGCCAGGCGATGTCCCGCCAATACACAATCATTTCTGGAGCCCCCGAGTGAGCAAGCGCACCTTCCAGCCGAACAACCGTCGTCGCGCGAAGACCCACGGCTTCCGGCTGCGTATGCGCACCCGTGCCGGCCGCGCGATTCTCGCGTCCCGCCGTGGCAAGGGTCGCGCCAACCTGTCCGCCTGATCGCGTACAGGTCATGACGTGCTGCCTACCGAGAATCGGCTGAGGCGGCGCGAGGACTTCGCGACCGCAGTACGTCGAGGACGCCGGGCCGGACGCCCGCTACTCGTCGTCCATCTACGTAGCGGTGCAACGGACCCGCACGTGACTGGGGAGAGTGCTCCCCCGCCGCGTGCGGGTTTCGTTGTCAGCAAAGCCGTGGGTGGCGCGGTCGTACGCACAGCGGTGAAGCGGAGGCTTCGCCATCTGGTCCGCGATCGTCTGGCCATGCTGCCCCCCGGTAGCCTGGTTGTCGTACGAGCGCTGCCCGGATCGGGCGACGCCGACCATGAACAGCTGGCCCGAGACCTGGACGCCGCCCTTCAGCGGCTGCTGGGAGGGGGCGCGCGATGAAGTACCCGCTGCTGGCTCTGATCAAGCTGTACCAGTGGACGATCAGCCCACTCCTCGGGCCTGTCTGCCGTTACTACCCGTCGTGTTCCCACTATGGATATACGGCGATCGACCGGCACGGAGCGATCAAGGGAACCGCGCTGACCGCATGGCGCATCCTGCGGTGCAATCCGTGGTCACCCGGCGGCGTGGACCATGTTCCGCCACGCAAACGTCCGCGTTGGCACGAACTGCTGCGTAATGCACTGCGTGGCAGCAAGGGCGGGGACTCCGCCGCTGATGTGCCTCCCGGGGGGACGGCCTCCGAACCCCCGAGCCCGGCCGCAGAGACTTCGCCCAATGCTCAAGGAGCCTGATTAGTGGACACGATTGCCAGTCTGTTCAGCTTTATCACTTACCCCGTTTCGTGGGTCATCGTCCAGTTCCACACGCTGTACGGAGCGATCTTCGGCGATGACACGGGCTGGGCCTGGGGCCTGTCCATCGTGTCCCTTGTGGTGCTGATCCGGATCTGCCTGATCCCGCTTTTCGTTAAGCAGATCAAGTCGACCCGGAACATGCAGGTGCTCCAGCCGAAGATGAAGGCGATCCAGGAGCGCTACAAGAGCGACAAGCAGCGTCAGTCCGAAGAGATGATGAAGCTGTACAAGGAGACGGGTACCAACCCGCTCTCCTCGTGCCTTCCCATCCTGGCGCAGTCGCCGTTCTTCTTCGCCCTCTATCACGTGCTCTCGGCCATCGCCTCGGGCAAGACGATCGGTGTCATCGACCAGCCGCTGCTCGACAGCGCCCGGCAGGCGCACATCTTCGGTGCTCCGCTGGCCGCCAAGTTCATGGACAGCCCGGCCAAGGTCGAAGCGCTCGGTGCCTCGCTGACCGACGTCCGCGTCGTCACCGCGGTCATGATCGTCATGATGTCGGCGTCGCAGTTCTTCACGCAGCGCCAGCTCATGACGAAGAACGTCGACCTCACGGTCAAGACTCCGTACATGCAGCAGCAGAAGATGCTGATGTACATCTTCCCGCTGATCTTCGCCGTCATGGGCATCAACTTCCCCGTCGGTGTCCTCGTCTACTGGCTGACCACGAACGTCTGGACCATGGGTCAGCAGATGTACGTGATCAACCAGAACCCGACCCCGGGCAGCAAGGCGCAGAACCAGTACCTGGAACGTCTGCTGAAGAACGTCACCGCTCACGGGGAGGTGCGCGGCCGGACCAGGCGCAACACGGTCAAGCGGATCGTGGCCAAGGGCTCTGACCGCAACGACATCGAGCGGAAGTTCATCACCGGGCTGGCCAAACTCGGCCTTGCCGCCCAGGAGGACGGCACGGTGACGAAGAGCGACACCGCTCTTGCCGAGGCCGAGGGCGGATCCGCACAGAAGCGCCAGCAGCCCAAGCGTCAGACCAAGGCGAAGCGTCAGAGCGGTACGACTCAGACCGGTGCTGCTCAGCCCGGTGCGGCGAAGGAGACCGACTCCACCAAGTCGGAGGCCAAGACCTCGCTGCAGAAGCAGGACGACAAGCCGAAGCCGGCGGGCAAGCCCGCGTCCGGCTCCTCACGCCAAGCCAAGTCCGGACAGCGCAGGGGCCCGCAGCGGCCCAAGCACCCGTCCAAGAAGTAAGAAGGAGTCCATCCGTGACGGAAGGCACCACCTCCACGGCCGCTGAGGGCAGCGACACCTTGACCCGCCTTGAGCAGGAAGGGGAGATCGCAGCCGATTACCTCGAGGGCCTGCTCGACATCGCCGACCTCGACGGCGACATCGACATGGACGTCGAGGCGGACCGGGCCGCGGTTTCGATCATCAGCGACTCGGCACGTGAACTGCAGAAGCTCGTGGGCCGCGACGGTGAGGTGCTGGAGGCGCTCCAGGAGCTGACACGGCTGGCTGTGCACCGGGAGACCGGTGACCGCAGCCGTCTGATGCTGGACATCGCAGGCTTCCGGGCCAAGAAGCGCGCGGTCCTGGCCGAGCTGGGTGCCAAGGCCGCGGATGAGGTCAAGAAGACCGGTGAGCCGGTGAAGCTGGACCCGATGACGCCGTTCGAGCGCAAGGTTGTGCATGATGCGGTTGCGGCCGCAGGTCTGCGCAGCGAGTCGGAGGGCGAGGAGCCGCAGCGCTTCGTCGTCGTTCTCCCGGCCTGACCGGACCCTTGTTCCGACGGCCCCGTCTGTTCGCAGGCGGGGCCGATCTTTGTCAGCCTGATAGTCAGCCACCCACAGCGCGGTAGTGCGGTATGGAAGGACGGTTCCCGTGACGGCGGAAGTAGAGCTTCCCCAGGCGCCTGAAGAGGCGCGGGCGGTTTTCGGTGAGTTCTTCCCGGAGGCTGTCCGGTACGCGGAACTCCTTGCCGATGCCGGGGTCAAGCGCGGTCTGATCGGTCCCCGCGAAGTGCCCCGGCTGTGGGAACGGCATCTGCTGAACTGCGCGGTGCTCTCCGAAGTGGTGCCCGAAGGTGTCACCGTCTGCGACGTGGGCTCCGGTGCGGGTCTCCCGGGGATTCCACTGGCGTTGGTGCGTCCCGACTTGAAGATCACCTTGCTGGAGCCGTTGCTTCGAAGGACGAACTTTCTCCAGGAAGTCGTCGAGTTGCTCGGGCTGGACCATGTGACTGTGGTCCGTGGCCGGGCCGAGGAAGTCCTCGGGACGCTCCAGCCGGTGCATGTCGTCACAGCCCGTGCCGTGGCACCGCTCGATCGGCTCGCCGGCTGGGGTGTGCCGTTGCTGCGGCCCTACGGGGAGATGCTGGCGCTCAAGGGCGATACCGCCGAGGAGGAGATCAACGGTGCGCGGGCCGCTCTGAGCAAGCTCGGAGTGGTGGAGACCGAGGTGCTGCACGTCGGGGAGGGCGTGGTCGAGCCGATGTCCACCGTGGTACGCGTGGTGGTCGGTGAGAGCCCGGGCGGTGTGAGGTTCGCCGCAAAGAGGGCCAAGGCCGCAAGGGCGAGCCGCACGCGACGGCGGCGCTGAGTCCGGTTAGTTACGCTGCGGAATCGGCTATTACGTACGGTTTGTACCGCCTATCAGTAATGCTCCGCACAAGCAGCCATACGCACTCTGTGCGGAGTGTCGTGCCCCTGTAGCTAGGCTGCAGGGGCATCGTGTTTCACGTGAAACGTCGCTCTCTGCTGCATGGAATCATCGGCCGCGGCCGTAAGGCTGCCGCTCCACGCCATCGCAGGCCCGTAAGGGCTACGGAGTTGTCCACAGAAGTGGATTCATCCACAGAAGAGCGGGCCTCGCTGGTTCACGACCCCGAAAACATGGCAGGCTCTGCTCATTGCGAGCCTGAAGTCGAGGAGAGTGAATCCTTGCGGTCCGACGCCAACATCGCGGGACCGATGACCGATCCGGTCCCCGGTCCCCGAACCGAATCGGCGGGGGACGGTGTTTCACGTGAAACGCCGCCGCCGATGGATGACACACCCATCGGTCGTGCGGCCCAGCTGGCGGTCGAGGCCCTCGGCCGCGCCGGCGAGGGGCTGCCCCGCCCTGACCAGACACGCGTCATGGTGGTGGCCAACCAGAAAGGCGGAGTGGGCAAGACGACCACGACGGTGAACCTTGCCGCCTCGCTCGCACTCCACGGTGCACGTGTTCTGGTGGTCGACCTCGACCCGCAGGGAAACGCCTCCACGGCCCTGGGCATCGACCACCATGCCGAAGTTCCCTCTATCTATGACGTCCTGGTGGAGAGCAAGCCGCTCTCCGACGTGGTGCAGCCCGTACCGGACGTCGAAGGCCTCTTCTGCGCCCCCGCCACCATCGATCTCGCCGGTGCGGAGATCGAACTGGTGTCGCTGGTGGCGCGGGAGAGTCGACTGCAGCGAGCGATCCAGGCGTATGAGCAGCCGCTGGACTACATCCTTATTGACTGCCCGCCTTCGCTCGGTCTGCTGACGGTCAATGCCCTGGTCGCGGGCGCCGAGGTGCTGATCCCCATCCAGTGCGAGTACTACGCGCTGGAAGGACTGGGGCAGCTGCTGAGGAACGTCGATCTCGTCCGGGGACACCTGAACCCCGATCTGCATGTGTCGACGATCCTTCTCACCATGTACGACGGCAGGACCCGGCTCGCTTCCCAGGTGGCGGAGGAGGTGCGCAGCCACTTCGGCAAGGAGGTGCTGCGCACGAGCATCCCCCGGTCCGTGCGAATCTCGGAGGCGCCGAGTTACGGGCAGACCGTGCTGACCTACGACCCGGGTTCCAGCGGATCCTTGTCGTATCTCGAAGCAGCTCGTGAGATTGCCCTGCGAGGGGTCGGGGTGCACTACGAGGCCCAGCACGCCCACTCGGGCAGCCAGAACAGCCAGCAGAACATTTCGGAGGGGATCCAGTGAGTGAGCGTCGTAGAGGATTGGGGCGTGGGCTCGGCGCACTGATTCCCGCTGCCCCGCAGGAGCGTCAGGTACCGGCCTCCGAGCCGGGTGCGGCTTCACCGGGCGCGCTCCCGGTGATGACCGCCGAGCGAGGGGTGGCCGCGGCCAAGGTGGCCACCCTCGCGGCTACTCCCGCTGTACCGGGGCCGAGTGCGCCCGTCTCGCAGCCCGAAGCCTCCTCCGGGGCTACGGACGCTGCGGGAGCCTACTTCGCCGAGGTTCTTCTCGGCTCCATCACTCCGAACCCCCGGCAGCCTCGCGAGGTGTTCGACGAGGACGCGCTTGCCGAGCTGGTCACCTCCATCAAGGAGGTCGGTCTCCTCCAGCCTGTCGTCGTGCGGAAGCTGGGACCGGAGCGCTACGAGCTCATCATGGGCGAGCGGCGCTGGAGGGCCTGCCGTGAGGCGGGTCTGGAGCGCATCCCGGCCATCGTGCGGGCCACGGAAGACGAGAAGCTGCTCCTGGACGCACTCCTGGAGAACCTCCACCGGGCTCAGCTGAACCCGCTGGAGGAGGCAGCCGCGTACGACCAGCTGCTCAAGGACTTCAAGTGCACGCATGACCAGCTGGCCGACCGCATCGGGCGGTCGCGTCCGCAGGTGTCGAACACGCTGCGTCTGCTGCGTCTCTCTCCGCCTGTGCAGCGCAGGGTCGCTGCCGGGGTGCTCTCGGCCGGTCATGCGAGAGCGCTGTTGTCCGTGGACGACTCCGAGGAGCAGGATCGACTGGCCCATCGCATCGTGGCCGAAGGCCTCTCGGTGCGTGCGGTCGAGGAGATCGTGACCCTGATGGGTTCCCGGACCACTAGTACCCCGAAGGCCAAGGGGCCCCGGGCCGGCGGTCGGCTGTCTCCCGCCCTCTCCGATCTCGCTTCCCGGCTCTCGGACCGCTTCGAGACCAGGGTGAAGGTCGACCTCGGGCAGAAGAAGGGAAAGATCGTCGTCGAGTTCGCTTCGATGGAAGATCTGGACCGCATTCTCGGCAGTCTGGCGCCGGGTGAGGGTCGCGTGCTGGAGCAGAGTCTCTCCGAGGAGTCGGCCGAGGACGGCGACGACGGCGAGGGGACACCTGCCGAGTGAGCCGTGAGGCGGGCCGTGTTCGGGTGCTTACCGGAACACAGCCCGCCCTTTGCTTTCTCACGGTGTCGGCTTCATCTCCGGGTGGATACGATTCGTTCTGATATGGCACATCCAGCTTGATCCACCTCGGCGGAGGGAGGGCCATGCGATCAGTGAGCCGCAGCCGACTGGTGACAGTGGGGCTGGGCTTGGGAGCCGTCGGAGGGTTTGTCGGCGGCCTGCTCCGCGAACGGAGTGCACTGACCGCCGCACGTGATGCGGCGGGCGAAGGAAGCGAGGAACAGCCTTCATGGGACGGCGGCTCGTACCGCTCACACTGGATAACCTTCCCGATCTCCCCAAGCGGTGCCGCTCGTGTGTCTTCTGGGAGCTTGATCCGGTCAGTGGGGAAGCTGCGGTAAAGGCAGGCACTCCGGAGCTGGAAAAGGAAGCGTGGATCTCGGCTGTCCTACTGGAGTGGGGATCGTGCGGCCGGGTCGTCTATGTGGACGACGTACCGGTCGGCTTCGTTCTCTATGCGCCACCGGCGTATGTGCCGCGTTCGACGGCCTTTCCCACCAGTCCTGTGTCCCCGGATGCCGTGCAGTTGATGACCGCATGGATCATGCCCGGGTATCAGGGGCAGGGTCTGGGGCGGGTCATGGTGCAGACCGTCGCCAAGGACCTGCTGCGACGAGGATTCAAGGCGATCGAGGCGTTCGGTGATGCCCGGTGGAAGGAGCCGGCCTGTGTACTTCCGGCTGACCATCTGCTGGCGGTGGGCTTCAAGACCGTACGCCCGCACCCGGTGCATCCACGGCTGAGACTGGAGCTGCGCACGACGCTCTCGTGGAAGGAAGACGTCGAACTGGCACTGGACCGGCTGCTGGGTGTCGTGCAGAAGGAACCGGCACTGCGCCCGCTGTGATCCGAGAGCTCGGGAGAATGTGAAACGGGTCCATCCCCTCAAGGGATGGACCCGTTTCACGTGGAACAGTGCACCGTGGTTCTACTCGGCGATGAAGCCTTCGAGGTCGCGGAGGATCGCGGCCTTCGGCTTGGCGCCGACGATGGTCTTGGCGACCTCGCCGCCCTGGTACACGTTCAGCGTCGGGATCGACATCACGCCGTACTTGGCAGCGGTCGCCGGGTTCTCGTCGATGTTGAGCTTGACGATCTCGATCTTGTCGCCGTGCTCGGCTGCGATTGCCTCCAGGGAGGGAGCGATCTGGCGGCACGGGCCGCACCAGGCTGCCCAGAAGTCCACCAGTACGGGCTTCTCGCTCTTCAGGACGTCCTCGTCAAAGGAGTCATCAGTCACGTTCTTCAGGGCGCCGGCCACGGCGGCCTCCTTAACTTCGCGGGGGTGTGGGGTGAGAGGCGTGGATCAGACGGCTGCCGCAGCGGCCTTTTCTTCGTCGGCGAGCACGGCAAGGAAGCGCTCGGCGTCGAGGGCGGCGGAGCAGCCAGTGCCGGCAGCGGTGATGGCCTGCCGGTACGTGTGGTCGACGACATCGCCGGCGCCGAAGACGCCGGTCAGGTTGGTGCGCGTCGAGGGAGCGTCGACCTTGAGGTAGCCCTCGTCATCGAGGTCGAGCTGCCCCTTGAAGAGCTCGGTACGCGGGTCATGGCCGACGGCGATGAACAGACCGGTCACCGCAAGCTCGGACGTCTCGCCAGTCTTGGTGTTGCGCAGGGTCAGACCGGAGAGCTTCTGCTCGCCCTGTACCCCGGCGACTTCGCTGTCCCAGGCGAACTTGATCTTCGGGTCGGCGAAGGCACGCTCCTGCATGGCCTTGGAGGCGCGCAGCGAGTCGCGGCGGTGGACGATCGTGACCGACTTGGCGAAGCGGGACAGGAACGTCGCCTCTTCCATGGCCGTGTCGCCGCCGCCGACCACGGCGATGTCCTGGTCCTTGAAAAAGAAGCCGTCACAGGTGGCGCACCAGGAGACGCCGCGTCCGGAGAGCGCGTCCTCGTTGGGCAGACCGAGCTTGCGGTGCTGGGAGCCGGTGGTGACGATGACAGCCTTGGCGCGGTGCACTGTGCCGGCTGTGTCGGTGACGGTCTTGATGTCACCAGTGAGGTCGACGGCGATCACATCGTCGGGAATGAGCTCGGCGCCGAAGCGCTCCGCCTGGGCGCGCATGTTGTCCATGAGCTCGGGGCCCATGATCCCGTTCTGGAATCCGGGGAAGTTCTCCACGTCGGTGGTGTTCATCAGCGCGCCACCTGCGGTGACGGCGCCCTCGAAGACCAGGGGCTTCAGGGACGCGCGCGCGGTGTAAAGGGCGGCGGTGTAACCCGCGGGGCCGGAGCCGATGATGATCACATTACGGACGTCGCTCACGGGTTTCTTCCTCGTCTCTGCAGACTGCCTACTGTCCACGCCTACTGGGGTCGGTTCAACGACTCTCACCCCACCCAACGGATCCTACGGGGGATGCATTCCCGACGTGCCGGAGCGCCGTTCGGCGCCATTCTCAGGGGCGAGCGTAGGTGCGGGTCAGGAGAAGATCGCCCTTGCCTGCAGGGTCTGTGCGGACGCAGCTCGCATCGATGACATAGGCCTGGACGAGGGCGGCGTCGGTCTCGTGAGGCAGAACGACGAGGAAGGCTTTGGTGCCCTCGTAAGTGCCTTCCTCGACGGCGAGTGCGGCAGTCTTTCGTCCGGTGCTCAGCTGTACGCAGGCGGGGACGGACGCGACGGGAGCACGCAGCGGTGTGTCGGAGGCTGAGGCGGCAGGAGGCTCGCCCCCCGGGGTCGACTGGACATCGACGGACGGCGCCTGCTTCTCAGCGTTGGGACGCTTGGGAGGGGACGCCTCGACATTGCTCAGGAGGGTGTGTACGCGCTGGCTGAGCGGGGAGCCCGAAAACGCGCTCGCTTCCGCCTTCGAGGCACTGGCGCCCATGTCTGCCGCCTTGGACCCTGAGGAGTCCTGGGACGTCTGGACCATCTGGAGCATGAGGACGCTTATGCCCACCGCCGCAGCGCCGAGCGCTGTGCCGAGGACGATGCGGCGGCGCCGTGCCGACCGGCGGCCGGGGCCGCTGGCGGCCCTGGGGTGCCCTGAGGGACGGTCCGGAACGTTGGATTGAGTTTCCCTGTTCTCGGCTTCCAGGCCCCGCGCCCCTTGGTCTCCCGCTTCCTGACCCTGTTCTGCGGCGGCTTTTGTTTCACGTGAAACATCGGCCTCGGCGGCCAGCGCGGCATCGATACGGTCTGCGACATCATTGGGCATGCGCGCGGGAGCGCGCAGAGTGCCGAGCAGTCCGCGGATTTCTTCGAGAGCGGACCGGACGTCGCCACAGAGTGCGCAGTCATCCACGTGGCGGCTCACTTCCGCCGTGCGGGACGGCGAGAGTAGCCCTTCGGTGAGCTCGGAGATCTCCGAGACGTCCGGGTGCTGGGTCGTGTCGGTCGTTGATGTCATGTGCGCCCACCTCCGCCCTTCACTCCAGCAGGATCACTGGTCTCTGCGTCTCTTGGCCCCGATGCGGGTGGGACGGATGCCCTCTGCGTCCGGTTCCTTTCCGTGCCGAGTTCATCGCTCTCTCCGACTTCACCACGGAGGTGGGCAAGGAGGGGGGCCAGCCGAGCTCGGCCGCGTGCACAGCGGCTTTTCACAGTGCCGGTCGGCACCTCGAGGATGCGGGCGGCCTCCGCCACGGGATAGCCCTGCATGTCCACGAGAACCAGTGCGGCCCGTTGTTCGGCGGGAAGCGTGCCGAGCGCCGTCAGAAGTTCGCGCTGCAGATCCTGACGCTCGGCCGGCGCCTCGGCGGACTCGTGGGGCTCCAGGAGTTGTTCGAGCCGCTCGGTGTCGTCGACGGGTGAGGTCTTGCGTGACGCTGCCTTGCGAACCCGGTCGAGGCAGGCGTTGACCGTGATGCGATGCAGCCAGGTGGTGACGGCAGATTGGCCGCGGAAGGTATGAGCGGCTCGGAAGGCGGAGACCAGGGCGTCCTGAACCGCGTCGGCCGCTTCCTCGCGGTCTCCCAGAGTTCGCAGTGCCACGGCCCAAAGCCGGTCCCGGTGGCGCCGTACGAGCTCACCGAAGGCGTCCGGTTCACCGGCTACGTGACGAGCGAGGAGGTCTGAGTCGCTGAGTGGCTCTGAAGGCTCGGCGGCCACCTCCCCTCCCCTCCCTCTGTGTGTCAGGTCCGTCTGTCTATCACGATTCAGGCGAGCGGGGTCAGAGAGATGAGGAAGCTCGGTCCGATGAGTCCTGCAGTCATTCGTTTCTGCTCGCGCAGCAGGCCGACGGGCGGGATGCGTTCCCGTCGGCCTGTGCCGTCAGCCGAGAACGGAGATCTCCGAGATGCCGCCGCGGAAGAGGCTCGCTGACCCATCCGGCGGAAGTTCGGTGATGTGGATCAGGATGTAGCGGGTTCGCACCGGTTCATCGAGGTTCTTCTCCAGGCTGTTCCCGGCCGTAGCGAGATTCGTGAGGCGCTGCGAGAAGTCGGCGAGGGACGACGGCGCGGATGCGCTCTTGTCAGCGGCCAGCACTTCCGCCTTCTGACCGCTGCGGTACATCTCGATCTTGATGCCTCTCACGTCCTGCACACTGCCGAGGTCAACGACTATGCCGCTGCCCTGCTTGCGGTTCGCGAGGTTGCCGAAATTTGCGTAGCCCTTGTACTGAGGGGTGACCCAGGCGGTGTCCGACTTGCCGTCCACGGCATAGGGCACGTCTTCCTGCTTTATCCCCGAGCCGCCGGGCATGAACTCCGTCGCTTCGGCGATCCGCAGCGGCTTGGGCGGAGCGGGAGCGTGCTTGTCACCGTTCTCCGGGTTGGTCTGGGTGCTGCCGGGGTTCCCCGGGTCGTTGTCGCGGTCGAGGAGCGTCTCTGCGAGCTGCCAGCTGCCGAGGCCCAGGGCCGCGATCAGCAATGCGGACACGGCCCATTTGAGGACCTTGCCGGTGCGGCTCTGGAGCGGCGCCGGGGGTACGGCCATCACGGGCTGAGTCACGGGTGCGCCGGGACGGGCGGGTGTACGTCCGTAGGTGCCCTGCTGGTAGGTCGTCCGCTGGTACTCGGGCGGAGCCGTGAACGTGGGCTCGGGCGGGCGGACGCGCGGCATCGCTGCGACGGCCTTGGCGAGCTCGTCCGGGGTGGTGCACGGCTGTTCCTGCCGGGACGCGGTGGCGCCGTCGTTGGCCAGGGCGCGCATGGCGAGCTCGGAGAGACCGCGGTGTACGCCGGCCCGCACCTGGTCGGGGGCGATCAGCCCCACGCCCTTGGGCAGTCCGGAGAGACCGTACGCGTCGTTCTCGTACGGCCAGCGTTGTGTCAGCGCGGCGTAGAGCAGGGCGCCGATCGCCTCCGTGTCCGTGCGCTGCGGACGCTCTGCGGTGATGCCCCGCAGGGCGGAGTTAACGGCGAGGCCGCGGATCCGGTACTGACCGGTCGAGCTCCGCAGCACCGCTCCTGGGGTGAGCCTCAGATGCGCGAGGCCCTCGCGGTGCGCGGCCGCCATGGCCTGGGAGATCTGGCTGACCAGCTGGTACGCGTCGTGAGCCTCCATGGGGCCGGAGGCCAGCAGGGCCGTGAGCTCGGTGGCGTCGGGAAGCCATTCATGGACGACGTAGACAAGGTCGTCCTCCTCGACCGCGTCGAGGACCTGCACGAAGCGGGGGTCGCCGAGCAGGGCGGAGGACCGGGCCGCGGCCAGCACGGAGCGGGCTCGCGGGTGGTCCGCGGGGAGCAGATGGACACCCACCGCGCGGCGCAGTTTCTCGTCGACAGCACGCCAGCTGCTGAATCCGTCCAGTCGGGTGACGCACTCTTCCAGTCGGTAGCGCTGGGCAAGTCTGTGGCCGCTGTGCAGATCGGGGGTCGCCGAGGCGGCCTCCGATCTGCTTCGCTCATCGTCTGCGTCCTGGGGGCTGGTGCCCGCCGATTCCTGGGCTTCTGCCGTCCCGTCGGTCGTGGCCTCGTCCGCCTTGGCGGCCAGCGGCTCATCACCGCTGTTGTCGGCCACGTCGACGGCAGCCGTGCTACGTTCCGCCACCGTCGTTCCTGCCTCCCCATCCGTTGCGCGATGCCAGCCAGCTCTGCACAGTCACGCCAATTGTGCCCACACTCCAGCGCTATGCACGACACACGGAGGCCGACGATGGTTGTGCGGGCCGGTTGATCCTCAGCGTCCGAGCCGCCCCCGGACCATCCCGACCAGGCCGTTGATCTCCTCGATCCGCATGCGCTTCGCCGCGATGAAGAAGACTCCCATCAGCACGGTCCCACCGCAGAGCAGGGCGATCAGCGAACCGAAGGCACCCTCGCCCAGGCCCCGGAGCAGCGCGAAGCCCACGCCACCGCCGAGGATCGCCGCAGGGATCGCCGCGAGACACAGGCGGGCGTAGGTACGGACGACGTGTGCGCCGTCCAGGTCGCCGCCCAGCCGGTTGCGCAGTCGGCGCCAGGCGATGCCCACGCCGACGGCATAGGCCAGCCCGTACGAAGCCGCCATGCCGACGACCGCCCACTGGGCCGGAAGCACCACGTAGCAGAGAGCGGAAGCGGCGGCGTTGACCCCGGCGACGATGACCGTGTTGTAGAAGGGCGTGCGGGTGTCCTCATAGGCGTAGAAGCCACGGAGCACCACGTACTGCACGGAGTACGGGATGAGACCGAGGGCGAACGCCATCAGGATGAAGCCCATGGACCTGGCAGCCTCGGTGCCGCTGGAGGAGTACAGCAGCGTGCACATCGGCACGCCCAGCGCGAGGAACGCGAAGGCGACCGGCACGATTGCCACGGCGGAGTTGCGCAGCCCCTGAGAGATGTCGTCGCGGACCGCGCCGGGGTCGTCGTCGTGGGCGGCCCGGGAGATACGGGGCAGCAGGGCTGCCATGACCGAGACGGTGATGATCGCTTGAGGCATGCCCCAGATCAGCTGTGCATTGGAGTAGGCGAGAAATCCCGTGCCGTTCCTGTCGGAAGCCTTACCGGCGGCGGTTGCGAGCTGCGTGACGACCAGCACGCCGGCCTGGTTGGCGAAGACGAACAGAACGGTCCACTTGGCCAGCTTGACCGTCTTGCCGAGTCCGTGGCCCTTCCAGTCGAAGCGCGGACGGAAGCGGAAGCCGGCCTCGCGCAGATACGGAATCATCGCCAGGGCTTGGACGACAAGGCCGAGCAGTGTGCCGATACCCAGCAGCCGGACGCCCTCCGGCGGAATCGTCTGCACGCCCATGTGGGATTCGGCGGAGGTGCCGTAGACCCAGATGAACATGCCGAACGTGAAGATCATGACGATGTTGTTGAGGACCGGGGTCCACATCATCGCGCCGAACTTTCCACGGGCGTTGAGGATCTGGCCCATCACCACATGCACGCCCATGAAGAAGATGGTCGGCAGGCAGTACCGGGCGAAGGTGGTGGCCACATTGTCGGCCGCCGGATCGTTCGCGATCGTGCTCGACATCAGATGGATCAGCAGGGGAGCAGCGAAGACCGCGATCGCGACGATCACGCCGAGCGCGACCATGACGAGCGTGAGCAGGCGGTTGGCGTACGCCTCGCCGCCGTCCTCGTCATCCTTCATGGAACGGACGAGCTGAGGAACGAAGACCGAGTTGAGCCCGCCACCCACAGTGAGGATGTAGATCATCGTCGGCAGCGTGTAGGCGATGGTGAAGCTGTCACCGAGCAGCGCCGCACCCAGCGCGGCGGTGATCACCAGGCTGCGGACGAAGCCGGTAAGACGGGACACGAGTGTGCCGGCCGCCATCACCGCGCTGGACTTCAGCAGGCCCGAGGCGCGGCCGCCGGACTTCGGCGGGGCGGGCGCCGGGGCCGGTTCTGGCTCGGACGGAGCGGGGGACCCGGCCGGGCCCTCCTGGTCCCGGAACAGGTGAGCAAATGCGTCCGGTTGCTCGTGGTGCTCGGACGCCTGGGTGACGAGGTCGTCCACACCGACGAATTGCGTGGTCGCCGCGTCGTCCCCGTACGGCAGGTACCGGGAGGGGCCGTCGGGCTCGGGCGGCGGGGTCTGCGCCCAGATGCGTGGATCGGGGGCGTACTGCGCCGCAGGCGGCTGCTGGTAGAGCGGCTGCGGCGGCTGGTACGTGCCAGGGGGTGGCGGCGGGTGGGCGGCGCGGTCGTACAGTGCCTCGGTCACCGGGTCCTGGGCGGACAGATCCTGAGCGCGGTAAGGGTCGCGGTCGTACGCGTCCTGAAGGTACGGGTCGGGCGGCAGCGGCACCTGGCCCGGGCCAGGTGGCATCGGGGGGCCACCGGAAGAACCATCTCCGCCCGCACCCTGACCACGGTCACCGTCGTACGGCGCGTTCATCGAAACCCCACCTCATCGTCCCCGGCCGACCGGCCACGACAGACATCGCTCAACGGTCTACTTTCTCACCCGCGCCTGACGGCTCCCCGTTTTCCGGACCGGTGTCCGGCGTCGGGTCACTCGGCTGCTCGGGTTCACCGCCACCGTCTCCGGCCGGGTCGCTTGCGTTGGCACGCTTGCGATGGGTGTACATCCTGATGCCTGCGAGGACCAGCAGCAGAAGCCCGCCGGCGATCACCAGCAACACGGTCGGTGTGACCTCGGAGACCTTTACCGTGAAGGTCATCTCTTCGCCGTACGGCATGTCGTCCTCGGTGTACAGCTGTGCCACAACCTGTACCTGGCCGTTGGCATTCGCAGCTGCGTCGAACTTCACGGACTGGCTGTGGCCACCGGCGATTCGGATCGGCTGCTCGGCCACCGCGCCGCCGTTGTTCAGCCTGAGCCGCGTCGGATTCTCCGACTTCAGCCGGAGCTCCAGATGATCAACACCCTGCAAGAGCCTGTTCTGCACGGTCACCGGGATCGTGGCGCTGCGGCCGGACAACGTGACGTCCGACTTCGAAATGAGCTGCACTTCGTTGATGAGGCCCTGCAGATAGGTGCGCACCGAGTCCCGGTACTGCTGTGCCGCCAGCGGCCTGCCGCGCCACGACGTCGACACGGCCCGGTTGATCGCGTTGCCGAAGGGGGTCACCACCCGCTCCGGCTGAGTGAGGATGACCTGGAAGCTGCCCAGCGAGACCTGGGTGGACTTGATGTCCTGGAAGGCTTGGGTGGGCAGCTCCTGGCTACGAAGCCGCTTCGGGTACTGGGAGGTCCCGGGGACCCTCGTCGTCGCCCGGGCGTCGGGCTCGGCCTCGGCCGCGCTCACGAGGTCGAGAGGCTGCGTCCACCGTTCCCCGTCGAGGGCTTGCAGGGCGTGTGCCATCGACGACGCCTGAGCGGCGGTCGGCATCCGTTGTGGTGCGACGACGATGCTGCGCTCGGTGTCCGTGTCCTGCTCGGTCAGCGCGAGGGTTGTGGCGAGGAACTTCTGAACGGCGAGAGTGGAATCCTCCGCATGCGACATGTCTCCCTCGAAGGCCTTGGAGAGCCGGGAGTCGGCCACGACGGCGGTGGTACCGCCACCGATCGGCCGGGCCGCGGTCGGTGTGTACGGCAGTTTCCCTGTTTCCTGGAGGCTGTCGCTGCGGGCGATCACGTTGTGGGCACCGGCCGACGTGGCGACATCGACGATCGAAGGATCGATCGCGCCGTCTACCGGCCATGCGAAGTCGGTGGACGGTTTCACGTGCAGGATCGTCTCCACCGTCGTGCCGGCCACCTCGGTGGCGGTCTGCAGGTGGCTGAGGGTCCCCGAGACGTTCTTCCCGCGGTGCGCGATGGACGCAAGATCCGGATCGGCGAAAGGCAGCGCCACGACCTTGCCGTCCGCCACTGCCTTTTCCAGTGAGCTGAGCCACCGCTTGGCAACGGCCTGATTCTTCCCGGGCACGGTGGTGTCGCCGACCTTGACGCGGTAATTCCTCGCCATCGCATCGACGCCGGCCAGCAGATCCGGGTCGATCACCCAGGTGACGGGCAGCTGGCTGCCCAGCGAGACCATCTGGTCGAGGCGACCGCCCGGAGCGATCTCGGCCGCCAGGTCGTCATCGGCGAAGACCGGTGTCTGCTGCTCGTCCGAGCCGGTCTCGGCAGTGACATGGGCGGATGCGATCAGCGGCCAGAGATAGGTGAGATGGGTCTTGGAATCGCTCTCCTCCGCCTGCCAGGGAAGGAAGGTGCGCTGGATTCCGAGCACCTGCTCGTACGGGGCGCGGGCGGTCCGCCCGGACAGGGAGACACCGAATTGGTAGACACCTGCGTCGTCGAGCTCCAGCTTGTCGACGGGCACGGACAGCGTGAAGTCCTGGCTGATGCCTGAAGGGAGCTTCGCGAATTCCACCGTGTACTTACCGCCGATCGCTGCCGGATCGCTTCCGGGCACGTACCCGGTGCGCTCCGCGGCAGCGTCGATGGATGTCCTGCCGAAGAGCCTCGGCCCGACACGCAGATCGACCCGGGCGTCGGTGACCGATTCCTTGCTCCTGTTGGTCAGCGTGCCGGAGACGGTGAGCGTGTCCCCCTTGACCGGTGCGCTGGGAGCCAGGGTGTCCAGGGACACATCGACGGTGCTGGAGCCGGTGGGAGCCTTGCTCGCCACGTCGGCCTGCGCCGTGGGCGCGGCCGTGCCGGCCAGTAGCGCTGCCACGAGCGGCGCTGCGACCACCAAGGATGCTGCGCGCCGCAGCCACCGGCGGGCAGGAGAAGGACTGATCCCCTGGATGTCTGCCGCCTCGGCCACGCGCCTACCCGTCCCTCGTCGTCGTCAGCTGCTGTCGATGGTTGTCGGTTGCTGCGTCCCCGCATGGTAACGATGTGCGCGGGGGCTAAGTGCTCGGGTGTGCGCTACATGATCGGGAGAGTCTTGCAGGGCGAGGAGAAACGATGACGCCCGGGCCGGTCCGGGCACGTACCCTTTTCTGTTGTGCCGAACGCCAATGAAGAGAATTCCAGTGCCCTGACCCAGGTGCAGCATCGCGCAGTCAGTGAACTGCTGCGGGTCTCCCCGGTCGCCGACGACCTTGCCCGCCGATTCCAGGATGCCGGATTCAGTCTGGCCCTGGTCGGTGGCTCGGTCCGGGACGCGCTTCTCGGCAGGCTCGGGAACGACCTGGACTTCACCACAGACGCCCGGCCCGAGGACGTACTGAAGATCGTGCGTCCATGGGCCGACTCGGTGTGGGAGGTCGGTATCGCCTTCGGCACAGTGGGCTGCCAGAAGAACGGCTACCAGATCGAAGTCACCACGTACCGGTCGGAGGCGTACGACAGGACTTCGCGCAAGCCCGAGGTCTCCTACGGCGACTCCATCGAGGAGGACCTCGTACGCCGCGACTTCACGGTCAACGCCATGGCCGTCGCGCTGCCGGAGAAGGAATTCATCGACCCGCACGGCGGTCTGGAGGACCTGGCGGAGCGAGTGCTGCGCACCCCCGGGACACCCGAGGAGTCCTTCTCCGACGACCCCCTGCGCATGCTGCGTGCCGCGCGCTTCGCAGCGCAGCTGGACTTCGAGGTTGCTTCTGATGTCATCACTGCGATGACGGAGATGGCTGGCCGTATCGAGATTGTCTCCGCCGAGCGGGTCCGTGAGGAACTCAACAAGCTGCTGCTCTCCGCGCACGCCCGCAAGGGACTGGCACTCCTGGTCGATACGGGACTGGCGCAGCAGGTGCTGCCGGAGCTGCCCGCGCTGCGGCTGGAGAGTGACGAGCATCACCGCCACAAGGACGTCTACGAGCACTCGCTGACCGTGCTGGAGCAGGCGATCGACCTGGAGGAAGACGGCCCCGACCTGACTCTGCGGCTTGCCGCGCTGCTCCATGACATCGGTAAGCCGCGGACCCGGCGCTTTGAGAAGGACGGACGCGTCTCGTTCCATCACCACGAAGTGGTGGGCGCCAAGATGGTCAAGAAGCGCATGACGGAGCTCAAGTACTCCAATGACACGGTCAAGGACGTCGCGAAGCTGGTGGAGCTGCATCTGCGCTTCCACGGCTATGGCGACGGCGAGTGGACCGACTCCGCCGTCCGCCGGTATGTGCGGGATGCGGGCCCGCTGCTGGAGCGGCTGCACAAGCTGACGCGCTCGGACTGCACGACGCGGAACAAGCGCAAGGCCGGCGCACTCTCGCGCACCTATGACGCGCTTGAGGAGCGCATCGCACAGTTGAAGGAACAGGAGGAGCTGGACGCCATCCGGCCCGACCTGGACGGCAACGAGATCATGAAGACACTGGGCGTCGGCCCTGGACCGGTGATCGGCAAGGCGTACGCGTTCCTGCTGGAAATGCGACTGGAGAACGGTCCGATGGGGCATGACGTGGCCGTCTCGGAGCTCAAGAAGTGGTGGGCCGAGCAGAGCTGAGGGTGAACCGCGGTCATGTTTCACGTGAAACATGACCGCGACCGGATGTGTAGAGGGGCGTTGTTTCACGTGAAACAACGCCCCTCGGTGCGACTGTCGGTATCTGTCGCGGAAGAAGGTCAGCCCGTCGACTTCATCGGCGTCAGGCAGAGAACCACACTGGTCCGGCTCTTACGGCTGCCGGAGGTCTCGGTGTAGGCGACGTACTTCTTGGCGTCGCACAGGTCCGTCTCGGTGGTGTCGTCGTGCACCTCGGCCACCTTGTACTCGGCTGCCGACGAGCTGCAGTCGGTCGACGTCATGTCCGGGCTGATGTTGGAGCCCTTGTTCTGCAGGCAGTCTCCGACCGAGGCAGCCTTGGCGTCCGACTCGAATATCTTGTCCCAGCCGAACTTCAGACCCGCGAGGGCGCCGAGCGCCACCACGATGATGACGATGTTGCGCACCGCCAGGAAAGCCTTCTTGCCACCGGACATGTTCTGAGGCGGCGGGCCTTGTGGGGGCATGCCCTGGGCCGGGGGTCCACCGGGGTGGCCGCCGTACGGCGGCTGACCCTGATGCGGCGGATACGGCTGCTGTTGCGGATGGCCGTACGTGGGCTGTTGGGGTGGGAACGGCTGTTGAGGCTGTTGCCCGTATGGTCCAGGGCTTTGCTGAGGCGGATAGGTCATGCGGATACCCCCGTGGATCGTGCGCTCGCTTTTCTTTTGACGCGCGCACGCTATAGCACTTCACTGACACGGCTCCACCGGAACATCGTCACGGCGACGATCCCGTAGAGCAGCGCAAGCCCGATCACCACTGTGGCCGACTTCCCGTCAGGAGGCAGAGCCACAGCGGCTACCGCGGCAGCGCCCACAAAGGAGACGTTGAACAGCACGTCGTACAGGGAGAAGACGCGACCGCGGAATGAGTCGTCCACCGCGGTCTGCACCACCGTGTCCGTCGCGAT
Organism: Streptomyces sp. NPDC057565; assembly: GCF_042801455.1. Lineage (NCBI taxonomy): Bacteria > Bacillati > Actinomycetota > Actinomycetes > Kitasatosporales > Streptomycetaceae > Streptomyces > Streptomyces sp. NPDC057565. The sequence goes on from NZ_JBHVFU010000002.1 coordinate 446,386, forward strand.
CTTCGCTCCCTGAGTGACGGCTCCGAGGACGAACGCCGCGACCAGCATCGGTTGGGGGGTGAACCACAGCCCGAGCGCGGGTTCGAGGACGGCAGCCGCGGCGGCACACGTCGCTATCCAGCGGAACCGGCCGAGCCGTCCGACCGCCCAGGGCGTCAGCACGGCCGCCGCGAAGAATCCCGCCCCCGAGGCGCCCACGGCCAGTACGAGCAGGGCCAGACCGCCGGATTCGCTGTCGGACCAGGCATACCGGCACAGCATCAGCACCATCACGGTCAGAGCCCCGTAGCAGAACCGGATCACTGTCATGGCGGCCAGTGCCTTTGCCGCGTCAGTCCGTTTCGCCAGATGGTGCAGCCCGTCGACGAGCCCGTGCGCGGTGGTGGCCAGCGCGTCCCTCAGCCGGAGAGGGCTGCCGTTCCTGTCCGGTCCGAGGAGTTGGGTGGCGAGGCGCAGAGAGGCCAGTGCCGAGGCGAGGTAGAGCCCCGCGCCCAGCAACACCACTGCGGCATCCGAGTCCGCAGCCACGAGGCGTACGGCGAAGGCGAGGCCGCCGCCCGCCGTGGCGGCGAGCGTGCCCGCTGTCGGTGAGAGCGAGTTGGCCATGACCAGCCGGTCCCTGTCGACGACCCGCGGCAGCGCGGCCGAGAGTCCCGCCAGCACGAAGCGGTTCACTGCGGTGACGCACAGCGCGGAGGCGTAGAAGAGCCAGTCGGGTGCGGTGCCGAGGATCAGCAGGGCAGTGCAGCAGGCGAGGGCTGCGCGCAGCAGATTGCCGTACAGGAAGACCTGGCGGCGCGGCCAGCGGTCCAGCAGGACACCGGCGAAGGGGCCGATGAGCGAGTACGGCAGCAGCAGCACAGCCATCGCGGAGGCGATGGCCGCCGCTGATGTCTGCTTCTCCGGGGAGAAGACGACGTGCGCGGCGAGGGCGACCTGATAGACGCCGTCGGCGCACTGGGAGAGGAGCCGTACGGCCAGCAGGCGACGGAAGTTCCGAAGGCGCAGGAGTACGCGCAGATCACGTACGACGGGCATATGGGCAAGGGTCACATACGTTGAGGGTCCCCGGGCGGATTGCCCGGGGACCCTCAACGAGGCGGAAGAGCGGAAGAGGAGAAGCGTTGCCGCTCATCGCCCTGCCACGGTCACACGCCGTTGCCGGTCGTGTCAGCGCTCGACGTCGCCGTTGATGAACTTCTCGACGTTCTCGCGGGCCTCGTCGTCGAAGTACTGGACCGGCGGGGACTTCATGAAGTAGGAGGACGCGGAGAGGATCGGGCCACCGATGCCACGGTCCTTGGCAATCTTCGCGGCGCGCACGGCGTCGATGATGACACCGGCGGAGTTCGGGGAGTCCCAGACCTCGAGCTTGTACTCCAGGTTCAGCGGAACGTCACCGAAGGCGCGGCCCTCGAGGCGCACGTACGCCCACTTGCGGTCGTCCAGCCAGGCCACGTAGTCCGACGGACCGATGTGGACGTTGTCCGCACCGAGCTCGCGGTCACGGATCTGGGAGGTGACGGCCTGCGTCTTGGAGATCTTCTTGGACTCCAGGCGCTCACGCTCGAGCATGTTCTTGAAGTCCATGTTGCCGCCGACGTTCAGCTGCATCGTGCGGTCCAGGATGACGCCCCGGTCCTCGAAGAGCTTCGCCATCACGCGGTGCGTGATGGTGGCGCCGACCTGGGACTTGATGTCGTCGCCGACGATCGGGACACCGGCCTCGGTGAACTTGTCCGCCCACTCCTTGGTGCCGGCGATGAAGACCGGGAGGGCGTTGACGAACGCGACCTTGGCGTCGATGGCGCACTGCGCGTAGAACTTCGCAGCGACCTCGGAACCGACGGGCAGGTAGCAGACGAGGACGTCGACCTGCTTGTCCTTGAGGACCTGGACGACGTCGACCGGGGCCTCGGTGGACTCCTCGATGGTCTGGCGGTAGTACTTGCCCAGGCCGTCGTGGGTGTGGCCGCGCTGGACGGTCACGCCGGTGTTCGGAACGTCGGCGATCTTGATGGTGTTGTTCTCGCTGGCACCGATGGCGTCCGCGAGGTCGAGGCCGACCTTCTTCGCGTCGACATCGAAGGCGGCGACGAACTCGACGTCACGCACGTGGTAGTCGCCGAACTGGACGTGCATCAGACCGGGCACCTTGCCGGCCGGATCGGCGTCCTTGTAGTACTCGACGCCCTGCACCAGCGAGGCGGCGCAGTTGCCCACGCCGACGATGGCTACGCGAACCGAACCCATTCCGGTTGCTCCCTGTGTTGAGTGTTCTTGGTGATTCCTATGAAGGCCCTGCGGAAGTGCCGGGACCTCACTTGGCGGTGTCGTCGGACGGATCCGGCGGGGTATGACCCCGGTGCCGGGGCAGGCCGTCCGTCTCCCCTGCTGTGTTCTGCTGAGCGGAGCCCTCGGGCGAGGATCGTCGCTGATCCCGTCCCGACCGCTCGCTTTCGATGAGCTCGTTCAGCCAGCGCACTTCGCGCTCCACGGATTCCATGCCGTGTCGCTGCAGCTCAAGCGTGTAGTCGTCGAGTCGTTCGCGGGTGCGTGCCAGGGAGGCGCGCATCTTTTCCAGGCGCTCCTCCAGCCGGCTGCGGCGGCCTTCCAGGACGCGCATCCGCACCTCGTGCTCCGTCTGTCCGAAGAAGGCGAAGCGGGCTGCGAAGTGCTCGTCCTCCCAGGAGTCGGGGCCGGTGTGCGAGAGCAGCTCCTCGAAGTGCTCCTTACCTTCTGCCGTCAGCCGGTAGACGATCTTGGCGCGGCGTCCCGCCAATGAAGAGGCAGGGGCGACCGCCCGTCCGCCGGCGGGTGGAACCTCTGCCGGACCGTTTCCCGGTTCCTCGATCAACCAGCCGCTGGCTACCAGCGTCTTGAGGCAGGGGTAGAGGGTGCCGTAGCTGAAGGCGCGGAAGATCCCCAACGAGGTGTTGAGGCGTTTGCGCAGTTCGTACCCGTGCATGGGGGATTCGCGGAGCAGGCCGAGTACGGCGAATTCGAGGATGCCGGAGCGTCTGCTCAACTTCGCCTCCTCCTTCTCCGGATGCTCTCGCGGAGCCCTATGCCGGGCTGATGTATCGACTCGATACATCATGACGATAGATCGCTCACCGCGATGCGACAAGGGGGGTCATCGTGAACGGCGTCACATCACCAATTCGTAGGAAGCGACTTGCGTGATTTGGGGTGAACTCGGGCTCTAGGTGGGTTTTGACCGTGCGTAGTCTGTGCGGCATGCAGACCACCGGGAACCGCGCGACGCCCCCGAGCGTCAGTCGTCGCGGACTGACCGGACGCACTGCGGATGAGCCTGTCGCAGGGTCCGTCCGTAATTCGGGGGGACCGGATCTCAACTGCCGCTTCCAGGCGCTCTCGCCTGCCCGAGGAGTAGTCGTTCGATGAGCGAGCACCGTCGCAAGACGCAGCAACCGCAAGGTGGCGGGCGTGCCGCGGCCAGACGAGCCGCCCAGCAGTCCTCAGGACGCCGCGCAGCACCGTCACACGGAGTAAGTACTGAGTCACCTTCCGGTTCGTACGGCGACGAGAGTCCGTACGGCGGGCGTGCTGCGGCCAGACGAGCCGCCCAGCGTGGAAGCGGAAGCCGGCGTGCCGCCGAGGGAGGTGGCGCGGGTCATGGCGGCGGGGGTGGCCGACGCCGCGGCGGTGGTGGCGACGGGTACGAGGGCCCCGGCCGGGGCCGCGGGCGCGGCAGTCAGCGTCCTGTGAAGAAGCGCTTCATCGACTACCCGCGCGCCGGCAAGTACGGAGCGCGGCGCTGGGTGCCGTCCTGGAAGCTGGTCTCGAGCCTGTGTATCGGCTTCCTCGGCCTTCTCATGGGCGTTGCCGGGCTGGCATACGCGATGGTCGGGAAGCCCGACGTGAAGGCTGCCGCCAAGGCGGAGAACAACGTCTACTACTGGAAGAACGGCAAGCAGATGATTGCCACGGGTGGCGAGACCAACCGTCAGATCATCGACTACGAGCAGATTCCCGCAGCGATGCGCAACGCCGTCATCTCAGCGGAGAACAAGTCGTTCGAGACGGACAAGGGCATCGACCCCATGGGTATCGCCCGGGCCTTCTACAACATGGCCAAGGGCGGCGAGACCCAGGGTGGCTCGACGATCACCCAGCAGTACGTGAAGAACTCGCGCCTCAACCAGGAACAGACCCTGAGCCGGAAGTTCGAGGAACTCTTCATCACGCTCAAGGTCGGCAAGACGGAGTCCAAGCGCAAGATCATGGCCGGCTACCTCAACATCTCGTACTACGGGCGAGGTGCATCGGGGATTCAGGCCGCGGCGCGTACTTACTACGACAAGGACGCCAAGGATCTCGACCCGAGCCAGTGCGCCTTCCTGGCCACGCTGCTCAAGGGTGCGACCTACTACGACCCGGCGGGCGCGCCCGAGATCGATCGTGAGCAGGCCACTGCGGCGAAGAACCTGTACCGGGCGAAGAAGCGCTGGGCCTGGATCCTCGACGAAGAGGTGAAGGACGGTCGGATGACACAGGCGGAACGTGACAAGTACAGGACGTTCCCCATGCCGCAGAAGCCTCGGCTGAACGCGCAACTGGGTGGTCAGATCGGCTATCTCGTGGACCTCGCCAAGGCGAACTTCCTCAACAACAACACCCAGGGCGTCACGGCGGAGAAGCTCGCTCAGGGCGGCTACGAAATCCACACCACGTTCGACAAGAACAAGGTCGAGAAGCTCAACGCCGCGGTCAAGAAGGTCTACGACAAGAAGATCGATCCGAAGGCGCGTCCCAAGACGGACACGCACGTTCAGTTCGGTGGCGCGTCGGTGGATCCGGAGACCGGAGCCATCGCCGCGATCTACGGCGGTCAGGACGCGACGACTCACTACACCAACAACGCCGACACCACCGGTGCGCAGGTGGGTTCGACCTTCAAGCCGTTCGTGCTGGCGGCCGCCATGCAGTACGGCAAGCGGGACCCGTCGGGCCCGCCGGACCAGGACGAGTCCCAGCGCATGCTGGTCTCCCCGAAGAGCATCTACAACGCCGACGACCGACTGAAGATCAAGAAGTACAACGGTGAGACCTGGACCGACGAGAACGGCAAGGAGTGGCTGCAGAGCAACGACGGCCATGAGTCGAGGGGGAACATCACCCTTCGCGAGGCCATGCAATGGTCCGCCAACTCTCCGTACGTCCAACTCGGCATGGACGTCGGTACCGACAAGGTGAAGGACGTCGCCGTTGCCGCGGGTCTGCGTGACGACAGGTACATGGCGGACGCGACCGTTCCGTCGTTCTCCATCGGTACGTCCCAGCCGAGTGCGATCCGGATGGCGGGGGCGTACGGCACCTTCGCCACCAGCGGGATGCAGCACGACCCGTACTCGGTCACCGAGGTCAAGCACCGCGGTGAGGTCATCTACCAGCACAAGAAGGTCAACAAGCGCGCCTTCAGCAACATCATCGCCGACAACGTCACCGACGTCCTGAAGAACGTCGTCGAGCACGGGACCGGCACGCCTGCCAAGCTCCCCGGCCGTGATGTCGCGGGCAAGACGGGTACGACGGACGACAACAAGTCCGCCTGGTTCGTGGGGTACACCCCGCAGCTGTCGACCGCCATCAGCATGTACCGGCTGGACGACAACGAGAAGCACAAGAACCGTGAGTTCGAGAAGATGTACGGCACGGGTGGCGAGCAGACGATCCACGGTGCCTCGTTCCCGGCCCAGATCTGGCACGACTACATGGCCGACGCGCTGGAGGGGACGGACGTCCTGACCTTCCCGAAGCCGGAGCCGTGGGGCGAGACGCTCTACGGGGGCGGCGCGAAGAGCCCGTCGCCGACGCCGAGCATCGTGCCGTCGCAGACGCCCTCCGGTAGGCCGTCCAAGTCTCCTTCGATGACTCCCTCCTCCCCCACGCCCGACCCGAGCGGCAGCTGCGGGGCGTGGGACTGGAATTGCGGGAACGGCAACGGAGGCAACTCGGCCGGTGCCGGCGGAGGCGGAACTCCCACTCCGACCGACGGGACTACGTCTCCGGGGACCTCGACAGGTGGCGGGGGCAACGGGAACGGCAACGGGAACGGCAATGGCGGTTTCTTCGGAGGTACGACCGGATAGCGACCGAAGGGCCGGCCAATAGGCGCGGCCGGAAGAAAGCCACGAGGGCCGCCGCACCACTCGGTGCGGCGGCCCTCGCCGTTTCCACAGCCCCGTACGGCAGGATGTGCGGCATGCCAAGCGCAGAAGACACGAGCGTGCACCAGGAACGGCCCGTCGTTCGGCCCACGCACCAGGACGAGATCGCCGCGGCCGGCAGCGAGCTGATCGGCGGGCGGTCGGGACGCTGGGCGCGGCTCGGATCCGGCCCCCTCACGCCTGTGCGTGTCGTCGCCCTGGTGGCGATCGGCATGTTCGCGCTCGGCATGGTGCAGAAAGTGCCCTGTTACAACTGGGCGTGGTTCAGGGGCGCCAGCTCGCAGTACACGCATGCCTGCTACTCCGATATTCCGCACCTCTTCGTCGGACGTGGTTTCGCGGACGGTCTCGTGCCGTACTTCGACCGGCTGAGCGGTGACATGCAGTACCTGGAGTACCCCGTCCTGACCGGGTTGTTCATGCAGGTCGCGGCCTGGCTGACACCCGGTGGCTCCATCCAGTACCGCGAGCAGATGTACTGGATGGTCAACGCGGGCATGCTGTTGATCTGCACCGCGGTCATGGCGGTGTGTGTCGCCCGTACCCACCGGCGCCGTCCGTGGGACGGACTGCTGGTCGCCCTCGCGCCCGCCTTTGCGCTCACCGCGACGATCAACTGGGACCTGCTGGCCGTCGCGCTGACGGCCGCGGCGATGCTCATGTGGTCCCGGCAGCGGACGCTGGCGTTCGGCATCCTCATCGGCCTCGCCACGGCCGCGAAGCTCTATCCCATATTCCTGCTGGGGGCAGTCTTCGTGCTCAGCTGGCGGGCGGGCAAATGGCGGGAGTTCTTCGTGGCGACACTCGGCGCGGCCGCATCATGGCTGGTGGTGAACCTGCCGGTGATGGTGTTCGCGCCCGAGGGGTGGAAGAAGTTCTACACGTTCAGCCACGACCGGCCGCTCGACTTCGGGTCGTTCTGGCTGATCATCTCGCAGCGCACCGGCATTTCCATTCCGGTCGGCACGGTGAACACCGTATCGACGCTGCTGACGCTCTTCCTCTGCGCATGCATCCTGATGCTGACGCTGATGGCCCCGCGCCGGCCCCGCTTCGCCCAGCTGGTCCTTCTTGTCGTCGCGGCGTTCATTCTCACCAACAAGGTCTACTCGCCGCAGTACGTGCTGTGGCTGATCCCTCTTGCCGCGCTGGCCAGGCCGCGGTGGCGGGACTTCCTGATCTGGCAGGCGTGCGAGGTCATGTACTTCCTCGGGATCTGGATGTACCTCGCGTACACGACGAGCGGCGACAAGCACCAGGGACTGCCGACGGAGGGCTACCAGGTGGCGATCGCCCTGCATCTGCTGGGCACGCTCTACCTCTGCGCCGTCGTCGTACGGGACATTCTGATGCCGGAGCGGGACGTCGTACGCAGGGACGGTTCGGACGATCCGTCGGGAGGGGTGTTCGACGGCGCCGAGGACGTCTTCGTGCTCGGGCATGCGGCGGCGCATCCGCCGCGGCACGCGGCACCCGCGGTCGAGGGGCCGCGGGTGGAGTGGGGCGGGACGCACGGCCCGGTCACAGGCCGAACAGGGCCACCTGGACCGGCCGCGGACTGAACAGGGCCTCGTCAAGGGCGCGAAACCCTTGGCGAGGCCCTGGCCCCATCGGTCGTGGGGGCCGGTCGTCGTGCCGTCCGGCCCGGTGTCTCAGCGGTCGACGAGGCGGTCGAACTGGGTGGTCGTGTGGCGCAGATGGGCCACCAGTTCGTCGCCGACCTTCGGTTCCTGTGCGTCCGCGGGCACGAACAGGATCGACACCTGCATGTGGGGCGGCTCGGCGAACCAGCGCTGCTTGCCCGCCCAGACGAAGGGCGACAGATTCCGGTTGACGGTGGCCAGGCCCGCGCGGGCGACGCCCTTGGCACGCGGCATCACCCCGTGCAGCGCCTTCGGGGCCTCCAGGCCCACGCCGTGCGACGTGCCGCCGGCGACGACCACCAGCCAGCCGTCGGAGGCGGCCTTCTGCTGGCGGTAGCCGAAACGGTCACCCTTGGCGACGCGCGTGACGTCGAGGACGGCCCCCCGGTACTCCGTCGCGTCGTGGTCGCCGAGCCACAGCCGTGTGCCGATCCGGGCGCGGAAGCGGGTCTGCGGGAACTGCTGCTGCAGCCGGGCCTGTTCCTCGGCGCGCAGATGGCTGACGAACATGGTGTGCAGCGGCAGCCGGGCGGCGCGGAGGCGGTCCATCCAGCCGATGACCTCCTCGACCGCGTCCGAGCCGTCGGTGCGGTCCAGCGGCAGGTGCAGCGCGAAGCCTTCGAGACGCACGTCCTCGATGGCGGCGTGCAGCTGACCCAGCTCCTCCTCCTTGACGCCGTGACGCTTCATCGAGCTCATGCACTCGATGACGACCCGGGCGCCCACCAGCGCGTGCACGCCGTCCACGGAGGAGACCGACCGGATGACACGGTCGGGCAGCGGTACGGGCTCCTCACCCCGCCGGAACGGGGTGAGGACCAGCAGATCGCCGCTGAACCAGTCCTTTATGCGGGCTGCCTCGTAGGTGGTGCCGACGGCGAGTGTGTCGGAGCCGAAGCGGATCGCCTCGTCCGCGAGTCGCTCGTGACCGAAGCCGTATCCGTTGCCCTTGCAGACCGGGACGAGCCCGGGGAACTGGTCGAGGACGGATTTCTGGTGCGCCCGCCAGCGCGCGGTGTCGACGTAGAGGGAGAGCGCCATGGCCGGTCCGGAACCTTTCTGGTGGCTGCGGTGTATCAGAGTTATGCAGAGCTTGATGGAGTGCCTGAAGCACCCGGCGTGCTTATTGAAACGAATGAAGCCGGATTCGTCAGCGGCGCGACATGTACATGTCCAGCGCCTTGTGCAGCAGCTTGTTGAGCGGGAAGTCCCACTCGCCGACGTACTCGACGGCTTCGCCACCGGTACCGACCTTGAACTGGATCAGGCCGAAGAGGTGATCGGTCTCGTCGAGCGAGTCGCTGATGCCGCGCAGGTCGTAGACGGTGGCGCCCATCGCGTAGGAGTCGCGCAGCATCCGCCACTGCATGGCGTTCGAGGGCCGTACCTCGCGTCCGATGTTGTCGGACGCGCCGTAGGAGTACCAGACGTGCCCACCGACGACGAGCATTGTCGCCGCGGAGAGGTTCACCCCGTTGTGACGCGCGAAATACAGCCGCATGCGGTTGGGGTCCTCGGAGTTGAGGACGGTCCACATGCGCTGGAAGTAGGAGAGGGGACGCGGCCTGAAGCGGTCGCGCACGGCGGTGATCTCGTACAGCCGCTGCCATTCGGCGAGGTCCTCGTAACTGCCCTGGACCACCTCGACGCCGGCCTTCTCAGCCTTCTTGATGTTGCGCCGCCACAGCTGGTTGAAGCCCTTGAGGACGTCTTCGAGCGAGCGGTTCGCCAGCGGCACCTGGAAGACGTAGCGCGGCTGAACGTCGCCGAAGCCGGCGCCACCGTCCTCGCCCTGCTGCCAGCCCATCTTCCGCAGCCGGTCCGCGACTTCGAAGGCACGCGGCTCGATGTGCGTGGCCTCGACGTCGCGCAGGCGCTTCACATCAGGGTCCTGGATACCGGACTTGATGGCGGCTGCGTCCCAGCGGCGGATGACGACCGGCGGACCCATCTTCACCGAGAAGGCGCCCTGTTGCTTGAGATGCGCGAGCATCGGCTGCAGCCAGTCGTTGAGGTTCGGCGCATACCAGTTGATGACCGGGCCCTCGGGGAGGTACGCGAGATACCGCTTGATCTTCGGGAGCTGGCGGTACAGCACCAGGGCGGCGCCCACGATCTCGCCGCTCTTGTCGAACCAGCCAAGGTTCTCCGAGCGCCATTCGGTCTTCACATCCGCCCACGCCGGGACCTGGCAGTGACTGGCCGACGGCAGACTCTGGATGTACGCCAGATGCTGCTCTCGGCTGATGGTCCTCAGGGTCAGGGTCATGCGGGGCGCTCCTCGGCAGGTGTGTCCCCATCGGTCAGGGGCTCCGGCTCTCGCGCCGAAGCCTACTGCGACCGGGGAGCGCGTCGTCTGGCCCTGTCGGACCTTGTCGGCCAGGTGGGTCCCGGCTGTCCGCCCCCCGGGGGCCTGTACGACCCTCTGACGGGATGCGGGTGGACCGCCGGGACCGGTGGTCCGGAGGTGTCCGGGACAGGCGTGGCTACAGGCCGCCGAAGAGGCCCCCGTGGGCCATACCCAGGTAGAACCCGATGGCGGACGCGCCCATACCGAGGATCAGCGGGAACCTCTCACGCGTGGTCGCCGAGATGTACTGCCCGTATGCACCCGTGAGGATCCCGATCAGTCCGGTCCACGAGCTGATCAGATGCAGGCTGTGGAACATCGCCGTCACGAAGGCGATAAGACCGAGGACCACGGTTACCGCCACCAGAGCGTCCTGGAGCGGATGGGGCCTGCCGTCCGTGGCGAGAAGGGAAACGGCGGGGCGGCGGGTTTGCGTTGTCTGTGCCATGGAGTACCTCCTGGCCGAAAGGGGCGCCTCGTGGCGCCGCTCACACCCGATGTGTACAGATTGCGTCTCCTGAGCACCGGATTTCAACCGGAAGCCGGTGTGCGGGTACTCTGTACGGTCTGCACCGGTGTCTGCCCAGGCCAGCACGGCAGCCCTCTTCAGGAGGGGGCATTGTCAGTGGCGGCTGTTTTACTCGGAGACACTGTTGCTTACGCATCACGACCCTCCTGCCACGGAACGACCGTGGCCGCTGAGTCCAAAGGAGGTGGGTTCCACATGCGTCACTACGAGGTGATGGTCATCCTCGACCCCGATCTCGAGGAGCGCGCTGTCTCCCCGCTGATCGAGAACTTCCTCTCCGTCGTCCGTGAGGGCAACGGAAAGGTTGAGAAGGTCGACACCTGGGGCCGTCGTCGTCTCGCTTACGAGATCAAGAAGAAGCCCGAGGGCATCTACTCGGTCATCGACCTGCAGGCCGAGCCTGCGGTCGTCAAGGAGCTCGACCGCCAGATGAACCTGAACGAGTCGGTCCTCCGGACCAAGGTCCTCCGTCCCGAGATCCACTGAGCATCTAGCTCAGCGGTCATCGGGTTCGAGTAGCAGCAAGCAGCCAGAAGCAATCCCCGCCGAGAGGTTCACCCATGGCAGGCGAGACCGTCATCACGGTCGTCGGCAATCTCGTCGACGACCCCGAGCTGCGCTTCACCCCGTCCGGTGCGGCGGTCGCGAAGTTCCGTGTCGCGTCCACTCCCCGCATCTTCGACCGGCAGACCAATGAGTGGAAGGACGGCGAAGGCCTGTTCCTCACCTGCTCGGTCTGGCGGCAGGCGGCGGAGAACGTCGCCGAGTCGCTCCAGCGAGGCATGCGCGTTGTCGTGCAGGGCCGGCTGAAGCAGCGGTCGTACGAAGACCGTGAAGGCGTGAAGCGCACGGTCTATGAGCTGGATGTCGAGGAAGTCGGCCCCAGTCTCAAGAGCGCCACGGCCAAGGTCACCAAGACCACCGGTCGCGGTGGCCAGGGCGGCCAGGGTGGTTACGGCGGTGGCCAGCAGGGCGGCGGCAACTGGGGCGGCGGTCCCGGTGGCGGCGGCCAGCAGGGCGGCGGCGGTGCTCCCGCCGACGACCCGTGGGCCACCAGCGCGCCGGCCGGCGGCCAGCAAGGCGGGGGTCAGCAGAGCGGCGGAGGCGGTTGGGGCGGAAGCTCCGGCGGCTCCGGCGGCGGCTACTCGGACGAGCCTCCCTTCTAGGGCAGCTCGTACCCCCACTTCTTGATCACACAGGAGAAACACCATGGCGAAGCCGCCTGTGCGCAAGCCTAAGAAGAAGGTCTGCGCTTTCTGCAAGGACAAGACCCAGTACGTGGACTACAAGGACACGAACATGCTGCGGAAGTTCATTTCCGACCGCGGCAAGATCCGTGCCCGCCGCGTAACCGGCAACTGCACGCAGCACCAGCGTGACGTCGCCACGGCAGTCAAGAACAGCCGTGAGATGGCGCTGCTGCCCTACACGTCCACCGCGCGATAAGGGAAGGGTGACCGAATAATGAAGATCATCCTCACCCACGAGGTCTCCGGCCTCGGCGCTGCCGGCGACGTCGTCGACGTCAAGGACGGGTACGCCCGTAACTACCTGGTTCCGCGTGGCTTTGCCATCCGCTGGACCAAGGGTGGCGAGAAGGACGTGGCGCAGATCCGCCGCGCCCGCAAGATCCACGAGATCGCGACGATCGAGCAGGCCAACGAGGTCAAGGCCAAGCTTGAGGCCGTGAAGGTTCGTCTGGCCGTTCGCTCCGGCGACGCCGGCCGTCTCTTCGGCTCCGTCACCCCGGCCGACATCGCTTCGGCGATCAAGGCTGCCGGTGGCCCGGACGTCGACAAGCGTCGCGTCGAGCTCGGCTCGCCGATCAAGACGCTCGGCGGGCACCAGGTGTCCGTGCGTCTGCACCCCGAGGTTGCGGCGAAGCTCGGCATCGAGGTCGTTGCTGCCTAAGGGCACAGCTCACCAGAGCAGCTGAAGGGCCGCACCCCACGGGGTGCGGCCCTTTGTCGTTTCACGTGAAACAGGATCGACGGCCACTGCTCAGCGGGTGGCTCCGGTGACGATCCACCTGCCCGAGCGCGTACGCAGCCAGAGCGTCACCACGCGGACCGTCATCATCAGCGCCATCGCCCACCACAGAGCAGTCAGGCCCCCGCCGTACATGGGCACGAGCAGGGCGACCGGAGCGAAGGCGGCCAGGGTGATCAGCATGGCCCAGGCGAGGTACCGACCGTCTCCGGCGCCCATCAGCACGCCGTCCAGTACGAAGACCACACCGGCGATCGGCTGGCACACGGCCACCACCAGCAAGGCGGGGAGCAGGGTGTTCTGCACGCCCTGGTCGCCGGTGAACAAGGGGATGAACAGGGGACGCGCGAGCACGATCAGTGCCCCGAGCGCCACACCTGAGGCAATGCCCCACTGCACCATGCGGCGGCATGCCTCGCGTGCGCCCTCGGCGTCATTCGCGCCCAGATAGCGGCCGATGATTGCCTGCCCGGCGATCGCAATGGCGTCGAGAGCGAAGGCCATCAGGGTCCACAGGGAGAGGATGATCTGGTGGGCGGCGATATCGGTGTCGCCCAGGCGTGCAGCGACGGCGGTGGCGATCATCAGGACGGCGCGGAGCGACAGCGTACGAACCAGCAGGGGGACGCCAGCCTGGGCACTGGCTCTGATCCCTGCCACGTCGGGGCGCAGCGATGCGCCGTGTCGGCGTGCTCCCCGCACCACCACGATCAGATAGGCCGCGGCCATGCCGATTTGGGCGATCACTGTGCCCCAGGCCGATCCGGCGATACCGAGACCGGCGCCGTAGACAAGCCCCGCGTTGAGGGCTCCGTTGACCGCGAATCCGCCGATGGCGACATACAGCGGGGTCCTGGTGTCCTGCAGGCCGCGGAGCACGCCGGTGGCGGCCATGACTATGAGCATGGCGGGGATACCGAGGCTGGATATCCGTAGATAGGTGGTGGCGTACGGTGCGGCGGTGTCGGAGGCGCCGAAGACATCGACGAGCCAGGGGGCAGAGGGCAGCGCCACGGCGATGACGGCGATGCCGAGAAGCAGTGCCAGCCAGATGCCGTCCATGCCCTGCCGTATTGCAGAGGCGAGATCGCCCGCACCTACGCGTCGTGCGACCGCTGCCGTGGTGGCGTAGGCGAGGAAGACGAAAATGCTCACGGCGGTGGTCAGCAGAGCCGCGGCGACGCCCAGACCGGCTAGTTGCGGTGTGCCGAGATGGCCGACGATGGCGCTGTCGACCATGACGAAGAGCGGCTCGGCGACGAGCGCGCCGAAGGCGGGGACGGCGAGTGCGACGATCTCGCGATCGTGCCGTCGACGGCCGGAATGTGAGGTCGCGGTGGCCTGGGGCATGAGGGCTAATCTAATCTTCCACAGGTAACGGATGCAATGGCATAGCAGTCCTTACATTTACTGGCGCTGAGTGTTCCCCTGTGTGCGGTTTGCCGTGATCATGTGTCGGTTCGGAAAGTTTTTCTCCCCCACAGGCCGTGGATGGAGAAAGCCCAGGTCAGGGCCGCGTTCAGGGCGGCGCTATGAGTTTGTCCACAGTGCTGTCCCCCGCTCCGTGCACAGGTTCTGCGGAGTTCTCCACAGCATCTGGTCCGTCGTCCACATGCCCTGTGGATAACCAGATTGGCTGACGGTGCAGCGAGGCCTACCGTGGACCGGCGCCCACACCCCGTTTCAGCCCTGGAATCCCGCAGAACTCGACGTGCCGGAACCGGAGTCGAGCGTCTTGTTTGTCGGTGCTGTGCCGTAAGAAAGAGTGGCACGGCGAAGGTCCGCGGAGCGGACGGGAGGAGGTGGCACGGTGAGCATTCCCGAGCCTTTGGACGACCCCTGGGCCGACACCGGTCCCAGTGACCGTCTGCCCGTTACCCGCCAGCGTCGTGGCGAAGGCCGGGACCGCGGCGAGCAGCACGACCGCGGCAGGGAGAGCGGCGGCTGGGACGGCGGCTCGCCCGGATTCGAGCGCGTGCCCCCTCAGGACCTCGACGCCGAGCAGTCGGTCCTCGGCGGCATGCTCCTCTCCAAGGACGCCATTGCCGACGTCGTGGAGATCATCAAGGGGCACGACTTCTACCGCCCCGCCCACGAGACCGTCTTCCAGGCGATCCTCGACCTCTATGCCAAGGGCGAGCCCGCCGACCCGATCACGGTCGCGGCCGAGCTGGTCAAGCGCGGCGCGATCACCAAGGTGGGTGGCGCCCCCTATCTGCACACCCTCGTCCAGTCCGTGCCGACCGCGGCCAATGCCTCGTACTACGCGGAGATCGTCCACGAGCGGGCGGTCCTGCGACGGCTTGTCGAGGCGGGCACGAAGATCACGCAGATGGGATACGCGGCCGACGGTGACGTCGACGAGATCGTCAACTCGGCCCAGGCCGAGATCTACGCCGTCACGGAGCAGCGCACCAGCGAGGACTATCTGCCGCTGGGCGACATCATGGAGGGCGCGCTCGACGAGATCGAGGCGATCGGTTCGCGCTCCGGCGAGATGACCGGCGTACCGACCGGCTTCACCGACTTCGACGCCCTGACCAACGGCCTGCACCCGGGCCAGATGATCGTCATCGCGGCGCGTCCGGCCATGGGTAAGTCCACGCTGGCCCTGGACTTCGCACGGGCCGCGTCGATCAAGAACAACCTCCCGAGCGTGATCTTCTCCCTCGAAATGGGCCGCAACGAAATTGCGATGCGGTTGTTGTCCGCCGAGGCGCGGGTGGCTCTGCACCACATGCGCTCCGGCACGATGACCGACGAGGACTGGACGCGGCTGGCCCGCCGGATGCCGGACGTCTCGGCCGCGCCGCTCTACATCGACGATTCGCCGAACCTGTCGATGATGGAGATCCGGGCGAAGTGCCGTCGGCTGAAACAGCGGAACGACATCAAGCTGGTGATCATCGACTATCTGCAGCTGATGCAGTCCGGTGGCTCGAAGCGTGCCGAGAGCCGTCAGCAGGAGGTCTCGGACATGTCCCGAAACCTCAAGCTGCTGGCGAAGGAGCTGGAGCTCCCGGTCATCGCGCTGTCCCAGCTGAACCGTGGTCCGGAGCAGCGTACGGACAAGAAGCCGATGGTCTCCGACCTTCGTGAATCCGGCTCCATCGAGCAGGACGCCGACATGGTGATCCTGCTGCACCGCGAGGATGCGTACGAGAAGGAGTCACCGCGGGCGGGGGAGGCGGACCTGATGGTGGCCAAGCACCGTAATGGCCCGACGGCGACGATCACTGTGGCATTCCAGGGCCACTACTCACGCTTCGTGGACATGGCGCAGACCTAGGGGATGTCTCAAGGGTCTCCCGACTTCACGGCACAGTCGCAGCCTCGTGGGCATCACGGCGGCACCTGTGACGGCGTCGTCGCGAGACTCGCCGGCACGTCTCTCTTCTCCCCGCGGCGAATGCGGCAACCAGCCCCTGCGCGCGATCAACGGCGCGTCCGGATACCTGCCGACCCATAAATCGTTTCTCCACCAGCTCGATCTGTAGACGCGATGCCGCATGGCCGGGGTTGCTGCATCGCCCGGACAGGGTTGCCCCGGCCATGCGTTGCCCTGCCCCCGCGGGTCACCCCGCAGGGATGATGTGGGTGACGATCGTCTCCACAAGCCGGTTCAGGACGGCATCGGTGTGGGGAGCGCCGGCGGTGTCGCTCCCGGTGAGCACATCGGGCAGGGTGAAGTGCTCCAGCAGCAGGCCCGTCATGGCGAGATACAGCACGAGGAAGGCGTCGGCATCGCCGGGCAGCCCCGCTTCCCGGTGGAAGCGGGCGCTCTCGTCCAGGTTGGCGCGGAAGGTCCGGTTGAGCCGGTCGCGGAGGGCGGGCCGCCGGGTGGCCTCCAGCCGGAGTTCCAGCATGGCGAGGTAGCCGGTGCGATCGGCGGCCATGCGCTGCACCAGCCATCGCATCAGTTCGGTGACCAGTTCGCGCGAGGGGGCCGGGCGCATGGCCTCCTCGACTCCGACCGGGTCCGGTGTCATCCGGTCGGTGATCCGGGCGCCGGCTTGCATGAACAGGTCGTCCCGGTTGGCGAAGTAGTTGGACGCCGTCCCGACCGGTACGCCCGCCCGTGTGTCGACCGCGCGGAAGGTGAGCCCTCGCGCACCCTCGTGCGCCAGTACCTCGATGGCGGCATCGACGAGTGCGGTTCTGCGCTCCGGGTTCCTGACCATGTGTGTCTCCTCTTCCTTCGGTCCCTCTGCGGAAAGGGATTGCGCAACCACTACATATGAAGCACTATAAATGAAGTGGTTCATGCCCGAGCCGACGCCACATTGAACGGGGACCCTGTGCGAAAGCTGACCTACTTCATTGCCTGCTCCATCGACGGCTTCATCGGTGACCCGAGCGGTGATGCGTCGTCCATGTACCGGTTCGTGGACGAGGAGTTCCTCGACTACCTCAAGTCCCAGTATCCGGAGACGGTTTCGACCGCAGGACGCCTGCAGCTGGGAATTCACGGCGTCAGGAATCAGAAGTTCGACACCGTGATCCAGGGAAGGGCCAGCTACCAACTGGCGCTGGACGTCAACATCACCAGCCCCTATGCCCAACTGCGTGAGCTCGTGGCATCCCGGACCATGAAGGAGTCGCCGGACCCGAACGTCGAACTCGTCTCCGGCGACGTGGTCGGCAGGGTGCGGGAACTCAAGGCGGAGGAGAGCGGCCTCGGGATCTGGCTCTGCGGTGGCTCACAGCTCGCGGGGGAGTTGCTCGACGAGATCGACGAGCTCGTGATCAAGACGTATCCGCTGGTCTACGGCTCGGGTATGCCGATGTTCGGATCGGATTTTGCGGACACGGAGTTCATGTTGGATTCGGTGGCTGCCTTCGACAACGGAGTACTGGTCAGGACGTACAGCCGCAAGCGCTGACCCCCAGGACCGCGGGCGGCGAAATCGGGTCGCCGACGAGTCGATGTGCCGGTACTTGTTGACCATGACCTATTCCTCAGAAGAGTTGCTTCCCGGTACGCAGCGGGCGCTGCTGCACCGCATCGCCTCCGCGCAGGCCGAAGGCCGTACGCCCTCGCTCGTCGCTGCGGTGCAGCGGCAGGGCCGGATCGTCTGGAACGGCTCGCGCAGTTGCGTCGACGGTCACGCCCCCGACTCCGACACGCAGTTCAGGATCGGTTCCCTGACCAAGACCTTTACAGCTGTGCTGGTCCTGCGGCTGCGTGACGAGGGGTTGCTCGATCTCGACGACCCGCTGGAAAAGCACCTGCCAGGGACAGGCATCGGCGGGGTCACCGTCCTCCAACTACTGGGCCACAGTGCGGGGCTGAGCGCCGAATCGCCTGCGCCCTGGTGGGAGCGAACGCCGGGAACTCTGCGCCCCGGGCTTGCCGATGTCCTCGGCGAGCAGACCCGGATGCACCCTCCCGGCCGTCGTCACCATTACTCGAACCCCGGCTACTCGGTGCTCGGAGCGCTGATCGAGGCGGTGCGCGGCGCATCGTGGGCGGAGGTGCTGCAGCGCGAGATCCTGGAACCGTTGGGCATGCGTCGTACGAGCACGTGGCCACAGGCGCCGCACGCTGGTGGCTGGGCCGTCCACCCGTGGGCCGATGCAATGCTCCCCGAACCGGCGGAGGACCTCGGTCTCATGGCACCGGCCGGGCAGCTCTGGTCGACCACCGCCGACCTCCTCCGGTTCGCCGCCTTCCTCGTCGAGGGGGATGACCGTGTGCTCGGGGCCGCTTCGGTGGAGGAGATGCGTGCTCCGTCGGCGCCGTCCAAGTTCGGCCCCGGGGAAGGCGCTTACGGTCTCGGCCTGCAGGTCGTACAAAAGAGCGGCCGCACCCTGCTCGGGCACACCGGCTCGCTGCCCGGGTTCCTGGCCACGCTCTGGTTCAGCATCGAGGACGATGTGGCCGTCGTGGTGCTCACCAATGCCACTTCTGGGCCGCTCGTCGGTACGATCGCCGCGGACCTCGTGGAGATCGTCGCCGAGGCCGAGCCGCGCATCCCTGAGCCCTGGCGCCCGCTGCCCGAGGCCGACCCGGAACTCCTCGCGCTGACCGGACCCTGGTACTGGGGCACGCATCCGAATGTCCTGCGCCTGACTGCAGACCGGGGGCTGGAACTGGGGCCGCTGCGTGGCGACGGCCGCGGTGCTCGATTCGTCGCGCAGCCGGACGGCACCTGGACCGGCCTCGACGGTTATTACGCGGGGGAGACGCTCCGTGTCGTCCGGGACGTCGACGGAAGGGTGAGCCATCTCGACCTGGGGTCGTTCGTCTTTACACGTGAGCCGTATGATCCCGCGTCGGCCGTTCCCGGCGGGGTCGACGCCGAGGGCTGGCGGGGCCTCGGCGCCTGAGCGTCACGGTGTCACGTTTCACGTGAAACGTGACACCGGTACCCGCTCATGCTGTCAACTCCCTTTCCAGCGGCGTGCGGAAGCGTGGAGTGATCCGTGTTTCCCCCACCCACTCCGACAGCCGGGACGCCTCCGCCTCGATCGCGGTGGTGGCATCCCGGCCGACGTCGGACAGCAGCCGCCAGACCGGCTCGCCATCAGCGCGCTGTGCCCAGCCACCCACGATCTCGCCGTTCCACCACACTGTCGGACCGATGTTGCCGGCCCTGTCGAAAAGGGCCGCCCGGCGCTCGGCCGGAAGATGGAAACCGCGATCGGCCCAGCCCATCGCGCTCGGGTCGAGGGCGGGAAGCAGTGCCGCCCACGGCTCCAGGGCCGGTTCGGGCTCCGTGTCCCCCGGGGAGACCCAGCCCATCGCGCCGCTGTCGAGCTGCACCTCCTCGGCTGCGGTAACTGCCAGCGCAGTGCGTACCTGGCCGAGAGTCCAGCCCGTCCACCACTTCAGATCGGCCTCGGTTGCGGGGCCGTACGAGCGGAGATAGCGCAGGGCCACTTCCGCCTGTGCCTCTGCGAGCTCCCGGGCAGGCCATGACTCGGCTGCCGTCCAGCGGAACTGGCTGGAGGTCCAGGAGCCGCGCGGCCGGTCCCGGCGGATCAGGCCTTCGGCTGCCAGCACCCGCAGAACACGGGTGGCGACTCCCTGAACCGTTTCCTGCTTCTTGCCGGGGAAGATTGTGATCTTCGTACGAAGCGCCGGTACGGCGGCGGACAACTCGCTGCCGGTGGCGGAGCCGCGCGCAGTGAGGGCGGCCAAGGTCGCCTTTTCCGTCTCGATGAGCCAGTTCTCGCCCAGTCCGTTCCCGTCGTCGTGCAGGTGCGTGAGGAAGGTCCGGCGCTCCTTGGCTGCCACGGCACGGGCGTTCGAGGCGTTGACATACGGGGCGAGCCCGCTGGACACCGTGAAGAGGGTGTTGCGCATGGAAAGCAGCCGGACCAGAGAGACGTCCTCGTAGAGAGCACGCTCCACCGTGTCCACGCCGGCCTCGGCGAGCCGGG
The DNA here is from genome assembly GCF_042801455.1 of Streptomyces sp. NPDC057565. Lineage (NCBI taxonomy): Bacteria > Bacillati > Actinomycetota > Actinomycetes > Kitasatosporales > Streptomycetaceae > Streptomyces > Streptomyces sp. NPDC057565. The sequence continues at coordinate 466,477 of NZ_JBHVFU010000002.1, forward strand.
CGCAGGTGGAAACAAAGACAGTGGCCGCGTCGGTGGCGTGCAGGGCAACGACCGCGTCGGCCACAGACACCGCGGATGCGGCCCGTACGGAGGGCGCCAGTAGGTGACGTCGGCCGAGTCTGGTCCGGCGCTGTGTGTCGCTCATGGCGTGCATCGAGCGCTCCTTCGGTCCGTCGGATCCCGTGGATTCCGAGCTGCGGTCACAGAGCTAGCTTGAAACCTACGTGACTGGCGGTGAAACCGAGCCGCTCATAGAAGCGATGGGCATCGGTCCGGGTGGCATCGGACGTCAGCTGGACCAACTGGCAGTTCTGGCGCCGGGATTCGTCCACCGCCCACTGGATCAGCTGAGTGCCGAGGCCGCTGCCGCGCTCATCGGCATGGACGCGAACGCCCTCGATGATGGAGCGGGTCGAACCGCGCCGGGAGAGCCCGGGAATCACTGTCAGCTGCAGGGTCCCGACAACGCTGCCTTCTCGGACGGCGACGACCAGGTGCTGGTTCGGGTCGTCGGCGAGTCTCTGGAACGCGGCGCGGTAGGGGGCGAGATCGTCCGGCGACTCGCGCTGCGCGCCCAGCGGATCGTCCGCGAGCATGGCCACGACGGCCGGGATGTCAGTGGGGGCCGCGGGGCGTATTTCCAGATCGCTCATGATCGGCAGACTACGCAGTTCAGGCGGCCTACGCGGGGACCTTCAGCTCTTCGACCGCCGTGACGAGCGGGGCCAGCTCGGGGCTTCTGGCAGCCTCGTCGAGGGCGGTGCGCAGAGCGGCGTCGTTGGTCGGCCGGGCTTGGGCGAGCAATGTGAGGCCGGCATCGGTGACATCGGTGTAGATGCCGCGGCGGTCGGTGTCGCAGAGATACCGGGTCAGCAGCCCGCGGTCTTCGAGGCGGCTGACCAGACGGGTGGTGGCGCTCTGGCTGAGCACGACCGCGTCGGCGACCTGCTTCATCTGCAGATGGCCGCCCGGACCGTTGTGCTGTCGGCTCAGGACGTCGAGCAGGGAGTACTCCCGCACGCTGAGCCCGTGCCCGGACTGCAGGGCCCGCTCGATAAGGGACTCGATCTTGCCGTGGAGCAGGGAGAGGGCGCACCAGCCCTGCGAGAGGGCAGTCAGTGCAGGGTCCGTCGGTGTCATGGTCTTTCCTCCGTGCGGAGCCGCTTGCCTCCAGGGTAGAGGACGTCTGCAATAGCCCGTGCTTGCAATTAATCATCGTCTGCAATTATTCTGGACGCTCGTAAGGTGCAGGCGCAATCTCCCGGGAAGGTGAAACCCATGCCGCTCGCGCTCCTCGCCCTCGCTATTGGGGCATTCGGTATCGGAACCACCGAGTTCGTGATCATGGGGCTGCTTCCCGAGGTTGCTGCGGACTTCCAGGTTTCGATCCCCACCGCAGGATTCCTGGTCACCGGCTATGCACTCGGAGTCGTACTCGGCGCTCCGCTGATGACGGTCCTTGGCACACGGGTCACCCGCAAACGCATGCTCATGCTCCTGATGGGGCTGTTCGTCGCGGGCAACGTGGTGTCCGCCGTCGCCCCCGTCTTCGGCGTGATGCTCGCCGGGCGAGTGATCGCCTCTCTCGCCCACGGTGCCTTCTTCGGTATCGGATCGGTCGTCGCGGCCGATCTGGTCGCCCCGCAGAAGAGGGCCGGTGCGATCGCCATGATGTTCACCGGCCTCACTGTCGCCAACGTCGTCGGCGTACCGCTCGGCACCTACATCGGGCAGAGCGTGGGGTGGCGGACCACGTTCTTCGTCGTCGCGGCTCTCGGAGTCGTCGGCCTCCTGGGTGTGGCCAGGCTGGTGCCCGAGCAGCCGATGGCCGAAGGTGTACGGCTCCGTCATGAGCTGGCCGCGTTCGGCAATGTGCAGGTGCTGCTCGCCATGGCGATGACCGTCCTGGGCTTCGGCGGAGTCTTCGCCGCGATCACCTACATCACGCCGATGATGACCGAAATCGCCGGCTATTCGGCGTCCTCCGTCACCTGGCTGCTGGTCCTCTTCGGACTCGGCATGGTCGGGGGCAATCTTCTCGGCGGCAAGTTCGCCGACCGCCACCTGATGCCGATGCTGTACGTGTCGCTGGGCGCCCTGTCCGTGATCCTGGCACTCTTCACGCTGACCGCCCACAACAAGATCGCGGCAGCCGTCACCATCGTGCTGATCGGTGGCCTGGGCTTCGCGACCGTACCGCCGCTGCAGAAGCGGGTTCTCGACCAGGCGGCGGGGGCCCCGACCCTTGCCTCCGCCGTCAACATCGGCGCCTTCAACCTCGGCAACGCGCTGTCGGCGTGGCTCGGCGGCCTCGTCATTGCCGCCGGTCTCGGATACACCGCACCCAACTGGGTCGGCGCCGCACTGGCTGCTTCCGCTCTGGTCCTCGCCGTCCTCTCCAGCGCCCTGGAGCGCCGGACGGCCACCCGCAGCCGCCTTGTCGCCGCACACATTCCCGAGCCGGTCGAGGCATCCGTCGCCCGGCACTGACACCCCCCACGTCGCGCGCGCTCACCCCGGGGCGCGCACTCTCCACCGCACCAAGGAGCCATCCCCCATGAGTACCACCCTCCCCACCGCCGTTGCCCCGTTGACCATTCAGGACGCGGAATTGCTGGTCGCCGCAGCCCGCACTGCCGCCGAAGCCGCCGGTGTCACCGTCGCTGTGACGGTCCTCGACGCGGGCGGCCACCTGCTGGCCTTCCGTCGCGACGACCGGGCCGTTCTCATCGCGGGCGAGACCAGCACCCGCAAGGCGTACACAGCCCTTCAGCTGGGTGCCCCGACAGCCGACCTCGTCGACGCGGTCCAGCCGGGCGGGCCCTTCCACACCCTGCCGACCGCCCTCGACCGGCCACTGCTCTTCATCGCCGGCGGTGTTCCGGTCTTCCGCGACGGTCGGCTGATCGGAGCCGTCGGCGTGGGCGGCGGCGCGCCTGAGCAGGACCACGGCTTCGCCACGGCGGCTGTGACGGCTCTCGGCTGACTCGCCAACCGCTGTGAAGGAAGCCGAAATCCATTGGTGTCCGTTCCCATGTGCCAGCAGAGTCACGGCACATGGGGACGGACATCTACGGCTTCATCGAGTGCCGGGCCACGTGGTACGAAAAGGGCGAACCCTGGTCGGCCACAGTCGATCTCGATCTGCTCCACATGGGCCGGAGCTACGACACGTTCCGGAGGGCGTCTGCGACCGCGTCCGCCGGGAGTTCGGACAACGGGCCGGTGACAGGCATTTCCGGCCCGGCGCCGCTCAGCCCGGTCCGCGTCAGCCCGTCGCCACGGTCAGCGGTGCGAAGCGACGGGTCCAGTCGCCCGGCAGGTCCGGGGACCGGTAGGCCATCACTGTGGTTCCGGAGCCGGCCGGCTGCAGACCGCACTCCTTGAGCCGGTTCAACAGTTCTTCATGACGTGCGTCGATGTCCGCGCGCAGGGGACGGTCCGTCGCCTGCGCGAGGGAGTCGACAAGCGCCATCGCCGTGACGGTGTTCCGGGCGATCAGCGGACCGACCACATGGACACCGTCGCTCGGCCACAGCGCCGCGTAGCCGACAAGCCCGCCCTCGTCCTCCGCGACCCGGAGGTGATCTGCGAAGGCCGGCAGCCGGGCAAGGAGATGTGTCCGGTCCGCACCGAACACATCTGTGTCCAGACGGAGCATGGCACGCAGATCCTCGGCCGCCGCCGGGCGGACGGTCACGCCGGACGCTGCGAAAGCGCTGTCGCCCGACGCGCCGGTCGGCCGGAAACGACCACTGATCCGCGCGGCCCGGCCCACCGCTTCGAAACCGAGCTCTTCGTACAGCGGCTGCCCGGCCGGCGTCGCGTACAGGCTGAGTGACGTCTCCCCCGCCGTTTCGATCACCTGGTGCATCAGGCGTCGGGCGATCCCCTGGCGCGCGTACCGCTCGGCGACGAGGAGCATGCCGATGGCGGCGAGTCCCTGGCCGTATGAGGTCATCACACAGGAGGCCATCAGGCCTTTGCCCTCGGGATCATCGATGCCGTAGCCCGACCCTGCGGAGAGGAGCAGGGCCCAGCGATGCTCGTCACGCGGCCAGCCGCGGTCCTCGCAGAGATTGGCGCAGGGGACCAAGTCTCCCCGGGTGAGGCGCCGGATGGGCGTATCGGCGTGCGGGTGGGGCAGTGGGCTGGGCATGAGGGCCAGGCTGTCCGACGCAGTGATCGCTCGTCCACCGCTTTACCGGATCCGGTCGAGACTCATATGCGCCGACCGTGTCGATGATGCCCGCGCGGCCAGAGAGCCGAGTCCGCGGTGGGGGCCCGTCAGCGAGCTCCACGCGTGCGCAGTTTCACGTGAAACGCGCAGCTGAGCGACGGTCAGAGGCGGTTCGGCGCTGATACATGTTGCCCGCACTGTCTCCGGCTTCCCTGCCTGGCCATGGGGCAAAAGAGCGTAACGGGAGAACTGGTTCGGATACCCGGACTTCCCGCTATTTGTCCGACCTGTAGATGTCGCGTGCATGCTGGGGCGAGGGACCGCAGGCGCTGCGTGCGGTGTCGGCACGCTCATGCGACCAGAAGCTGCTCGAGGCGAGGCACACATATGGACGCTCCGACCACCATGTCGACCGTTGATGGAACACCGAGATCTCCCGATGCGACCCTGATCCATCGCACCCTGGCGGAGATCATTCCTGTCGCGAACCAGGCCACCTTGTACTTCTACGCCCTGCTCTTCGTGCGCCGCCCCGATCTGCGGGCCATGTTTCCGGTCGCGATGGACACCCGGCGCGACCGTCTCCTCCGGGCGATCCTCACGGCTGCCGACCGGATGGACGACCCCGAGGCGCTGGTCGAGTACCTCGGCGGACTGGCCCGCGGGCACCGTAAATACGGCGCACTGCCCGCGCACTATCCCGCATTCGGCGAGGCTCTCCTCGGCGCATTGAGCCGCTACGCCACCACATGGAACGGGGAGACCGAAGCGGCCTGGATCCGTGCCTACACGGCGATTTCGCAGATCATGATCGACGCGGCTGCCGAGGACGCGGAACGGGCTCCCGCCCGGTGGCTGGCGGAGGTTGTCTCCCACGACCTGAGAACGCCCGACACGGCGGTCCTCACCGTCCGTCCCGATCAGGCGTATCCCTTTCTCGCAGGCCAGTACGCCGCCATGGAAACCCCGTGGTGGCCACGGATCTGGCGGCACTACTCCTTCGCCTCGGCCCCTCGGCCCGACGGTCTGCTCACCTTCCATGTCAAGGCGGTTCCGGCGGGCTGGGTCTCCAATGCTCTGGTGCGCCGGGCCCGCCCCGGCGACGTGGTGCGTCTCGGCCCACCCACCGGCTCCATGATCATCGACCACACCACCCACAACGGTCTGCTCTGCCTGGGCGGCGGCACGGGCATCGCGCCCATCAAGGCGCTCGTCGAGGATGTCGCCGAGCACGGCGACCGGCGCCCCGTGCAGGTCTTCTACGGCGCACGCAGCGACCGCGACCTGTACGACATCGACACGATGCTGCGGCTCCAGAAGACCTTTCCCTGGCTCGCCGTGCGGCCTGTGGTCTCCCGCGATACGGGGAGCGGGCTGAAAGGCCTGCTGCCCGACGCGGTGCGCGAGGGCGGTCCGTGGCCCGAGTACGACGCCTATCTCTCGGGGCCACCGGGCATGATCCGCAGCGTCGTGGACGTTCTCAGAGGGATCGGTATGCCGTCCGAGCGCATCCGGCATGACTCCGTCGAGGAACTGGCGCCCCTGAGCCCGGGCTGACCACGACGGCCCATCCCATCGGCGCGGGTCTTCCGAGCTCGGGATCAGCCCAGGTCCGGCGCGTGCATCGCCCGGACGCCCTCGATGTTGCCGTCCAGGTAATGCCGCAGCGACAGCGGCACGAGATGGACGGCGGCGATCCCGATCCGGCTGAACGGCACCCGTACGACGTCGTACTCACCGCACGGATCGTCGATCTCGGGACCGTGCCGCCGGGACAGGTCCATCGAGTCCAGCCGGCAGACGAAGAAGTGCTGGACCTTGACACCCTTCACCCCACCGCCCTCGATGTGTTCCACGGTGTCGACGAAGCAGGGGACCACATCGGTGATCTTGGCGCCGAGCTCTTCGTCCACCTCGCGGTGGAGTGCGTCGACGACGGTTGCGTCCTCGGGCTCGACCCCGCCGCCCGGCGTGAGCCAGTACGGATCCACCCCCGGCTTGGTGCGCTTGATGAGGATGAGGTCGTTGCCGTCGAGCAGGATGGCGCGTGCGGTGCGCTTGACCACAGGACGTTCGGTCATGGCAAGAGAGTGGCCCACAGAACCCTTTCTGAAACACCCGCCCTGCCGTCGGGTCACCAATCGACGGCAGCACGCACCAGCCACTCGTGGGCCCGCGCGATATGCGGCAGTGCGAGCGTGCCGGTCCGTGCGGCCAGGAAGTAGGTGCGCAGCGGTGGCACGGGCGGGTCCAGGAGGGCCACCACCTCGCCGCGCTCCAGTGCGCCCTCGCACAGATAGCGCGGCAGTACAGCGAGTCCGGCGCCCGCCGCAGTGCACTCCAGGACCGCGCGAAGATCCGGCGCGATGACGGTGCCCGCTGCGGTCGGCCGGCCGTCGAAGACGGCGGCCCAGTAGCGGGAGACGAGCGGAAGGCTCTCATGCACCTCCACCACCGGCAGCTGCTGAAGCACCACGGGACCCTTGTGCCGCAGCGCTCCGGGACCGAGGCGTGCCGCCCAGTGCGGGGCGGCGACCAGCACATGCTCTTCGTCGCAGAGCGGAGTCGCGGTGAGCAGACCACCGCGCGGCCGGCCCGTCGCAATGGCCAGATCATGATGACCGGCGGCGAGGCCCTCCAGCGCCTCCTCGCAATTGGCGAGGAAGGTGCTGCGCAGGGCGAGGCCTTGGGAGAGGAGCGGGGTGAGCGCGGGCAGGGCCCGCAGCGAGGTGAATTCCGGCGGGCCGGCCAGATGCAGCGTCCGTACGACCGACTCCTCGTCGAGCCCCGTCTCGGCGATCTCGACCAGTGCGTCCAGATGGGGAGCCGCCCGGTGCGCGAGCTCGTCGCCCATGGTGGTCGGGGTGACGCCGCGGGCCCTGCGCAGGAAGAGCGGGCGGCCCAGCTGCCGTTCCAGCGTGCGTATCTGCGAGGTGACCGCGGGCTGGGAGAGACCGAGCAGCGCGGCGGCCCGGGTGAAGGAACCGGCCCGGTGCACCGTGACGAATGTGCGCAGCAGGGCCAGGTCCATGTCCGGTTCCCTCCCGCCTTTTCGACGCGTCCGACCCGAACAATCATAAATATGTCGATAGGTCGCTGTCGCTACTGTGATTGGACACTGACGCAGAGTCAATTAGCCTTGTCCAGGCGGTTCTTCGCGTGCGGAACCGGGACGGTCCGAGCCACGAGGGGGGAGGCTCGGACCGTCCGTACCGCTGGGTTCTCCTCTGCCCTGGTGTCCTGACCTGGCGTCTAGCCCATCGCCTCGTCCAGGGCCCGCTCCACGTCGGCGATCAGGTCGTCCGCGTCCTCGGCCCCGACCGAGAACCGGATGAAGCCCTCCGGTACGGCGTCGCCGCCCCAGCGCGCCCGCCGTTCGGCGGTGGAGCGCACGCCGCCGAAGCTGGTGGCGTCGTCTACCAGCCGCAACCCGGCAAGGAAGCGCTCCGCGATCTCGCGGTCGGGCAGCACGAACGACACCACGGAGCCGAAGCGCCGCATCTGCCGCACGGCGACCGGGTACGAGGGGTCGGTGGGCAGCCCGGGGTACCGCAACCCTGTCACCTCCTGCCGTTTGCCCAGCGCCTCGGCGAGAACCAGCGCGGTCGCGCACTGCCGGTCGATGCGCAGCTCCAGCGTGGCCAGCGAACGGTGCGCGAGCCAGGCTTCCATCGGGCCGGGGATCGCCCCGACGACCTTGCGCCAACGCCGTACACCCGCAGCCAGCCCCGGATCCCGGCAGGTCACATGGCCGAGCAGGATGTCGCCGTGCCCGGTCATGCCCTTGGTGTCACTGGCCACGGAGAAGTCGGCGCCCAGTTCCAGAGGGCGCTGGCCGAGCGGGGTGGCGAGCGTGTTGTCGACGGCCACCAGAGTGCCGCCCGCGTGCGCGGCGTCGATGACCCGCCGCAGGTCGCAGACATCGAGTCCCGGATTGGACGGCGTCTCGATCCACAGCAGCCGGGCCCCTTCCAGGACCGCAAGCTGTCCGTCGCCCCCGGTCGGCGCGGTCCGCACCTCGATCCCGTACGCCTCCAGCTGCTCACGCACCAGAGGCAGCGCCTGATAGCCGTCATCGGGCAGGACGACTGTGTCGCCGGTACGTGCCTGCGACAGCAGCACCGCTGATATCGCGGCCATTCCGGAGGCGAACACCGTGGTCTCGACGGCCTCTCCCGGCGCTTCGAGCTCGCCGATGGCTCGTTCCAGATGGGTCCAGGTCGGGTTGGTGTCCCGTCCGTAGGTGTACGGACCGGTCGGCTCGCCGGAGAGGTGGAAGTGTGCGGCGAAGACCGGACCGGGCAGGGTGGGTTCGTACTGCTCCGGTTCGGGAAGGCCTGCCCGTACCGCCCGGGTGCCGTCGCCCATGGTGCTCATGCTGTTCTCTCTGTTCTCTCTGGTATGTGCGGTGTCGGATCAGTCCTCGTCGGGCAGGACCACGTTCAGTGCCCAGGACACGATCGAGATGATGAGGCCGCCGAGCACGGCGGTCCAGAAGCCGTCGACGTGGAAGCTGAGATGGAACTGGCCCGCCAGCCAGGAGGTCAGCATCAGCATCAGCGCATTCACCACGAGGGTGATCAGCCCCAGCGTGAGGATGAACAGCGGCAGGGTGAGCACCTTCACGATCGGCTTGACCACGAAGTTCACCAGGCCGAAGAGCAGGGCGACCAGGATCAGGGTGAGCACCTTGCGACCGGTGCTGCCGCCCGACAGCGTGATGTCGTCCAGCAGCCAGATGGCCACGGCCAGCGCACCCGCGTTGGCGATCGTCTTGACTACAAAATTCTTCATGTGTCTGATCGTGGCAGACATGATCGGTGGCGGACACCGGCTGAACAGAGGCAAGGAGCGGACGGGCCATGAAGGCATTCAGGCTGGACGAACTGGAGGCGGAACGTGCCGCCAACGACGGCGCGTATCTGCAGTTCCTGCGGGAGCGGAACATGTCCGTCGGCCTGTACGCGCTGGATGCCGGCGAACTCGACCCGCAGCAGCCGCACCAGCAGGACGAGGTCTACTTCATCGTCAGCGGTCGTGCCTCGATCACCGTGGGCATGGAGACCACGCAGGTGGGCAGGGGAAGCGTGGTGTACGTACCGGCCGGGGTGGCCCACAAGTTTCACCACATCACCGAGGATCTCCGGGTCATGGTGGTCTTCTCTCCGCCCGAGAGCTGAGACCGTCTCTCAGGGATTCCTCGGGGTTCGGTCAGGGGAGATCAAGGGCTCCGGAGCCCCCGTCGGCGACCCCCGCGCCTCTAGCATCGAGTCAGGTACTCACAGGAATGAGGTAGGGACGATGGCTGTGCGGGAGATATTCGCGGGGATGCCCTGGTGGGTGAAGTGGGTCGCGGTGCCCGTCATCGCGATCGTGGTGTTCGGCGGTCTGATCGCCAGCGTGATCGGGTTCGTGATCGGTCTGCTCTTCAAGGTCCTGGTCTTCGTCATCCTGGTCGGTGGCCTCGTTTTCGTCGTACGGAAGTTCATGTCCTCCTCGTCCTCGCGCGGCGACTGGTAGGGGCGGACGGTCACCAGTCGGGCAATTAGCCCAGCTGGGCTAAGCGCAGAACGAAAAGACGCCCCCTGCTTACACGGCCGATACAGTGGCTGTCCGCTGCCGCCACCTGGGAATTAACTGTCCGTCACCACTGTGACCAGTGGATTGCGCGTACGTCCGGCCTCCGGACCTCAGGTTTGCGGTAGGACCGTGGGGGCGGCCCCCACGGACGGGCCGACCGCCCGTCGCCATGCCTGGGGGTGACTTTTGACCACGGCATCGAGCACCGCTGTTCCGACGTTGATCGGTTCGGTTCAGCGGGCGTTGAGGCTGTTGGAGGCTGTGGGCGCCCATCGGGACGGGGCGCCCGCGAAGCAGCTCGCACGGGAAGCAGGACTTCCTCTTCCTACCGCCTATCACCTGCTGCGCACCCTCACTCATGAGGGCTATCTGCGCCGCGAGAACGGCGTCTTCCTCTTCGGTACTGCGGCAGAGCGGCTCGTCGACGACGGCTGTCTGCAGAATCGTCGCAGCAGAATGACCCAGTCGCTGGCTCGCTGGCGCGACATCATCGGTGCGCCGGTCTACTGCGCCGTCTACCGCGAGGGTGAGATCGAACTCATTGCGGTCGCCGACGCCCCCGCGGCACCCACGGTGGACGAGTGGGCCTCGTTCCGGGAGACCGGGCATGCTCATGCGCTCGGTCAGTGTCTGCTCAGCCGGCTCGACGAGAAGGCCCGTGAGGACCATCTGGACCGTCACCCCGTGCAGCCGCTCACCCGCTACTCGTTGCGGGACCGACCGGCGCTTCTTGAGCGTTTGAGGTTGCTGGAGCGAATGGAACCTGTCATCGAACGACAGGAGTACGCCCTGGGGACGGTCTGCGCGGCCATCCCGATCACGGCCGGATTCACTGCAGCCGCCATGGCGATTTCCATGCCTGTCGACCAAGAAGATCGATTGCTCCCCGCAGTCGAACGACTACGAAGTGAAGTGGCGAGCCTCTTGCGTTCGTTCGTGTTCTCTATCAGTATCTGAAAAATCACTCCTTGTGATCTGCTATCGCGTGCACCACGATGGCGTCAATAGGGCCAAGGGGGATCGTTCCTGGCCAGATTCATCTACTGCGGGGTTGGACGATGCGCGAGTCGGTTCAAGCTGAGGTCATGATGAGTTTTCTCGTTTCGGAGGAGCTCTCATTCCGTATCCCGGTGGAACTCCGGTACGAGGTGGGCGATCCGTATGCGATCCGGATGACCTTCCACCTGCCCGGCGACGCCCCTGTCACCTGGGCTTTCGGCCGCGAGCTGCTGCTGGACGGCCTCAACAGCCCCAGCGGCGACGGCGATGTGCACATCAGTCCCACGGAGCCCGAGGGGCTCTCCGACGTCCACATCCGGCTGCAGGTCGGGACGGATCGCGCCCTGTTCAGGGCCGGTACAGCGCCACTCGTCGCGTTTCTCGACCGCACGGACAAGCTCGTGCCCCTCGGGCAGGAGTGCACGCTGAGTGACTTCGAGGGCAGCCTGGAAGAGGCGCTCGGCCGGATCCTGGCCAAGGAACAGAACGCCGGCTGAGGAGGACTGCGCGCACGGCCCACCGGCCGATCGAACGCCGTATCTGCCGAACGGGTGATATGTGCTCCGCGTCGAGGTGCTCAATGCCTCGCCCTGCGACGCCGGCCCCTCCCGCCCCGTACGGGTGCCGAAGCTCCTGCTTCCGCGCCGAGCCCTGTGCGGTCCGCGGAGACGACCAGTGCCGCGAGCACCGTCGTCACCGGCACCGAGGCGACCAGTCCGATCGAGCCGACCAGCGTCCGGACGATCTCCTCCGCCACCAGTTCGCTGTTGGCCACCGCCCCCACGCTGCTCTGCGCGATCGAGAACAGGAGCAGGAGGGGAAGCGCGGCGCCCGCGTAGGCGAGTACCAGCGTATTGACCACCGAGGCGATGTGGTCGCGACCGATCCTGATCCCTGCCCGGTACAGCTTTCGCGCACCCATGGCCGGGTCCGCCTGGTGCAGCTCCCAGACCGCCGACGTCTGGGTGACCGTCACGTCGTCGAGCACACCGAGCGAACCGATGATGACGCCGGCCAGCAGCAGGCCGCTCATGTCGATGTGCGGGTAGAGGCCGTGGATCAGACCGGTGTTGTCGTCGGTGTTCCCGGTCAGGCTCGCCCAGCCGATGAAGAGCGAACCGAGCAGCCCGATGAGCAGCAGTGAGATCAGCGTGCCGATGACGGCGACCGAGGTACGGGCGGTCAGACCGTGGCACATGTAGAGCGCGATGAGCATGATCGCGCTGGCCCCGATGACTGCGACGAGCAGCGGATTCGACCCTTGAAGGATGGCGGGGAGGATGAACAGGGTCAGTACGGCGAACGACACGGCGAGCGCGACCAGCGCCATCAACCCGCGCATTCTGCCGACGACGACCACTGCGAGAGCGAAGATCCCGGCCAGCAGTGCCATCGGGAACTTCCGGTTCACATCCGTCACGGAGTACTGCAGGTCATGGGGCGCGTCCGGGGCGTACGCCACGACCACCCCCTGACCCTCGCGCAACTGCCGGGGGGCGTCGGGCTGAACGATTTCGACGAACGTGCGCCCCTTGTCGTGCCCGGTCGTCACCTCGACCGTGGCCTTCTCGCACAGCCCTGGTTCCTGGCCGGCGCCCGCGCCCCCCGATGGCGTCGTGGTGCCGCCCGTGACCGGTGTCTGCGCGGCGTTCACGTCCTTGCAGTCGACCTTGTCGACGCTCACCACCTTGCCCTGCTGGGTCTGCCGGTCGAAACCGACACCGGTGCGCTCGTGCGCGGGTGCACCGCCCGGCCAGAGGACCATCAGGCCGACAACGACCGCCGTGGCGAAGGGGATCAGCACGGCCGCGATGACCTTGCGCAGATGTTTGGAGACCGGTGCAGCGGGGCCGTGGCTGTGCGAATGCCCGTGCTGATGGTCCTGCGTTTCGGGGGCGCTCTGGAGGGATGTCACCGGGCGATCATCGCAAGAAGGAACAGGCCCTCTGTCCAGCACGCCGGAACAGGCGCTAGCGTGGTGGCACCTTTGCACACGCGGGAGCTCGGAGCACCGGGCTGAGAGGGCGCTGATATCCGTACATCCGTACGGGACAGGCTGCGCCGACCGCCGAACCTGTTACCGGGTAATGCCGGCGTAGGGAGTAGGTCTCATGACCACATCGGACGCACGCACGCCTGCCTCGAACCAGAGCGACGAGGCCGGAAAGTCCATCGGCTGGCACAAGGGATACGTCCAGGGCCCGCGCCCGGACCTCCAGGTGCCGGTGCGAAAGGTGCACCTCACCAACGGCAAGGACGTGATGCTGTACGACACGTCGGGGCCGTACACGGATCCCGCCACCGAAACCGACGTACGGCGCGGTCTCGCACCCCTGCGGGAGAACTGGATCATTGCCCGTGGCGACACCGAGGAGTACGCGGGCCGCCCCGTCCGCCCCGAGGACGACGGGCTCAAGCACACCTCGCCGCGCGGCGGACTGCGTAACCTCGACGCCGTCTTTCCCGGCCGTCCGCGTCAGCCGCGCCGCAGCCGCGACGGGCAGCCCGTCACCCAGCTCGCGTATGCCCGCCGGGGAGAGATCACCCCGGAGATGGAGTACGTGGCGATCCGGGAGAACGTCGAACCCGAGGTCGTACGCGAGGAGATCGCGGCCGGCCGGGCGGTCCTGCCGGCCAACGTCAACCACCCGGAGATCGAGCCGATGATCATCGGCAAGCGGTTCCTGGTGAAGGTCAACGCCAACATCGGCAACTCCGCGGTCACTTCCTCCATCGAGGAGGAGGTCGAGAAGATGACCTGGGCGACGCGATGGGGCGCCGACACGGTCATGGACCTCTCCACCGGCCGCAATATTCACACCACCCGTGAGTGGGTGCTCCGCAACTCCCCCGTGCCCATCGGCACCGTGCCCCTCTACCAGGCCCTCGAAAAGGTCGACGGCAGGGCGGAGGAGCTGACCTGGGAGATCTACAAGGACACCGTGATCGAGCAGGCCGAGCAGGGCGTCGACTACATGACGGTCCACGCCGGCGTGCGGCTGCCGTATGTCCCGCTCACCGCCCGGCGCAAGACCGGGATCGTCTCCCGCGGCGGGTCGATCATGGCCGCGTGGTGCCTGGCGCACCACAAGGAATCGTTCCTGTACGAGAACTTCGAGGAGCTCTGCGAGATCCTCGCGACGTACGACGTGACGTACTCGCTGGGTGACGGACTGCGCCCCGGTTCGATCGCCGATGCCAACGACGAGGCACAGTTCGCGGAACTGCGCACGCTGGGCGAGCTCAACTCGGTCGCCAAGCGGTTCGGCGTCCAGACCATGATCGAGGGTCCGGGCCATGTCCCGATGCACAAGATCAAGGAGAACATCGACCTCCAGCAGGAGATCTGCGAGGAGGCGCCGTTCTACACGCTCGGCCCGCTGACCACCGATATCGCCCCGGCGTACGACCACATCACCTCGGGCATCGGCGCGGCGATGATCGCCTGGTGGGGGACGGCGATGCTCTGTTACGTCACGCCCAAGGAGCACCTGGGCCTGCCCAACCGGGACGACGTGAAGACAGGCGTCATCACCTACAAGATCGCGGCCCACGCCGCGGACCTCGCCAAGGGGCACCCGGGGGCGCAGGACTGGGACGACGCACTGTCGGACGCGCGGTTCGAGTTCCGCTGGGAGGACCAGTTCAACCTGGCACTCGACCCGGACACGGCGCGGGAGTTCCACGACGAGACGCTGCCGGCCGAGCCGGCGAAGACGGCCCACTTCTGTTCGATGTGCGGCCCGAAGTTCTGCTCGATGAAGATCAGCCGAAGCATCTCGGAGCAGTTCGGCGGCGACGAGCCCGCGGCGACCGAGGCCGAGATCGCCGAGGGCATGATGAAGAAGTCGGCGGAGTTCGCGGCCGCCGGTAACCGGGTGTACCTCCCGCTCACCGACTGAGTGGCCGTACCGGAACGGCCCGCGGCCCCCGGAAACCACCGGGGGAGCCGCGGGCCGCTCCACCGGCCACCCGCCGACTGTCGCTGGTAGCCGTTACGTTTCCCGCGTGTGCCGGGCCGGAAGGGGAGGCGCAGGGGTGAGTGACGCTCCTGTCATGTCCTGGGAGATGGCCCTGGGTACGGATGACGATGTCCCGGCTGCTCGGGGACGGCGAGGCGTATGGATTCAGCACGGACGGCGAGAACGGGGAGCCACACGGCTGGTGATCCACCACCACTCACGAGGCAGGACCGGGTCGCGGCGCCCGGTCAGTCCGGTTCGTGTTCCGGGCCGCCGAAGTCCGGGCTGGTGAAGTCCGGGCTGGTGAACGACGGGCGGGGGCCTGCCGCCGGCCCCTCGTCCGGCCCCGTGAAGTCCGGTCTGCTGTAGCCGATCTTCGGGATTCGGTTGGCCGACGGTTGCGGTGCGCGCGATGCGGCACGTGCGGTGGGATCGGCGAGTGCGTCGCGCAGGAACGGCAGGATGCCGCGCTCCAGCAGCGCATGACGCCAGGCCTCCCTGGCGCGCGCCACCTCCTCCGGCAGCTCGTCCTCGGCGTCCTCGGCGGGCAGCGCGGTCGATCCGTTGCGCAGCGCCGTGATGAGCAGTCCGACGGCGGCGGCCAGTATCGCGGCCGCAGTGACCGCCGCGAAGAACCACCCGGCGGCGACCATGGTGTCGGCGAACAAGGGGGGTCGGCTGAGCATCTTCAGCAGGTAGCCGACCAGCAGGAAGATCAGTGCGGCGGTGCCCGCGAGCATCGGCGCCAGGACCGTGACGACCGCCCCTATCCCGGCGCCCGGCCGGTCCGGATCGTCCACGTCGGAGCCGAGGCCAGAGCCCTGGGCGGAGTCGGCTGCCGGTCCGCGCAGCTCTTCGCGGGCCTTCACATAGTGGTCGTACTCGGTGGCCGCCGCCGTGGTGATCAGCGCCGTGGCGTTCAGTGCCATGGTGCGCAGCTGTTCCGCGTTGAGCCGTTCGCCGACTCCGGCGAGATCCGGTCGTTCGTGAGCGTGACGCAGCGCATCGCCGAGGATCCGCTCGTACTCGGGTCGGTCCTCGGCCAGCAGGTGCGGAGCGCTGTTCATGTGCATCCCCCGATGCTCCGTTGGGCCTGACTACCCGCTTTGGCCGGGCAGTTGGGCGGAAACGGAGGAGAGCCTGCTACTGATACGCCGATGGTAGAGCGCCCACGGCACGGGGTGACAGGGGGTTTCCGTAAATAGGCCCAGTGTTCGGCGTGGTCAGGTCGTGGATGCGTCTTCCCCGAAGACCGTCAGTCATGCAACGGCAGCTTGACGACCAGTAGCTTTCCGGCCATGGTCACGCCGCCGTCCATGGCGATCGCCAGCCCGTCCGCGTACACGTGCGGGCCCTCCACCACGGGTCCGGAGCTGTCCTCGCCATCCTCCGAGCCGACCTCGCCGAGGAGATACGGAATGGGGCTGTGACCATGGACGATGCGCTGTCCGCCATAGGCCGCCATCAGCTCCTGGACCGCCTGCGGACCCGACTCGTCGCGGAAGGCGAACCGCTTGGTGAGCTTGCGGAAGAGGTCCCAGCACTCGTCTGCGTCGTTACGCGTGAGAATGGCGTGCACGGTGTCATTGACGTCCTCGATGGTGGAGCCGTAGTCGAGGTACGCCGTCGTGTCGGAGTGCATCAGCAGATGCCCGTCCTCCTCGACGACCGCGTCGAGCCGGGACATCCACTGGAGGTGGTGGTCCTGGAGCCGCTCCATGTCGTTCTTCTGGCCGCCGTTGAGCAGCCAGGCGGCCTGGAACGTGGCGGTGCCGGCTCCGGAGTTCACCGGTGTGTCGCCGAACCGCTTGGCACCGATGAGCAGCAGTTCGTGGTTGCCCATCAGAGCTTTGCAGTAGCCGCCCGCGGCCGCGGCCTCGGCGGACAGGCGCATGACGAGTTCGATGACGCCGACGCCGTCCGGACCGCGGTCGGTGAAGTCGCCGAGGAACCAGAGCCGGGCGTTGCCCGCGGCCCACTGGCCCTCCGCGTCGATGAGCCCCTGTTCGACCAGGGCGGCGTGGAGCTCGTCCAGATAGCCGTGGACGTCGCCGACGACGTACAGCGGTCCGAGCCCCGGGTCCTGGGCGGGCCGAGGGTCGGGGACGGTCTGCACCTGGACGGTGTCACCGAGGTTGATCACGGGAAGATCGCGCGCGGTGGGGGTGTAGCCCTCCGGCTCGTCCGCCGGAACCGCACTGCCCGGATGCGGCGCCGTGGGTGGCACCGGAGTCTGCGCATAGGGCGGCACGCGGAAGTCACGCAACGTCGCCGTCCGCACCACGGGTTCCTGACCGGCCCCCTGTGTCATCGACCCCTCCACCACCGTCGCGCCGCCGTACACCTGACGGGCCCTGCTGGTCGGGGTGGTCCGCGGTGTCGTGCGCCCATCATAGGAATGCGGATCGTGCTGTGTGACGCACCAGGGGTGGTGAATCCGGGCGCACGCGAGGTTCACCAGTTGATTTGTCTCAATTGTGCTGATCAATCCCTTGAAGGGGCCCGCGGGGCGCTGACCGTGGTGCGGGGCGGACGGCGTTGCGAGGACGTCCGCACGATGAGCTCTGTCGGTATGACCTGTTCCACCGGGCCGTCCTGGTCGACGCCTTCGATGGCGTCGATGAGGAGCTGGACGACCGCCGTACCGATCCGGCGCGGTTTGAGCGAGAGCGTGGTGATGGGCGGCTCGGTCGTCGCGTACACGGTGGACTCGCTGCAGCAGACGAGCAGCAGGTCCTCGGGGACGCGCAGGCCGTACCGGCGGGCGGCCGCCAGCAGATCGGTGCCATTGGGATCGAAGAGCCCGTAGACGGCGTCGGGCCGGTCCGGGCGGGCGAGCAGACGGTCGGCGGCGACCGCTCCCGCGCACGGGTCGTGGGCGGGGTAGGACTCGTACACCGGGTCCTGGCCCACGCGCTCGCACCAGTGGAGGTACGCGGTGGTGGAGAGGCGGGTGTACGTGTCGGTGGTGGTGCCGGTGAGGAGGCCGATGCGGCGGGCCCCAGCGGCGGCGAGATGGTCGAGGAGGTCGAGCACGGCGGCCCGGTGGTCGTTGTCGACCCAGGCGGTGACCGGGAGGGTCCCGGCCGGGCGGCCGTCCGAGACGACGGGCAGCCCCTGCCGGACGAGCTCGGTGACGACCGGGTCCTGGTCGGAGGGGTCGATGACGACAGTGCCGTCGAGGGCGACGTTCGACCAGACGTCATGGCGTGAGGTGGCGGGGAGAATGACGAGGGCGTAGCCGCGGGCGAGAGCGGCTGAGGTGGCCGCCCTGGCCATCTCGGCGAAGTAGGCGAATTCGGTGAAGGTGAAAGGTTCATCCCCGTACGTCGTCACGGTCAGGCCAATGAGGCCGGACTTGCCGGTACGGAGGGTTCGGGCCGCGGCGGACGGGCGGTAGCCCAGACGCTCGGCGACTTCGCGGACATGGCGGCGGGTGGCGTCCGGGAGCCTGCCCTTGCCGTTGAGCGCGTCGGAGACGGTCGTGATGGAGACCCCGGCGGCGGCGGCCACATCCCGGATTCCCGCTCGTCCCTGCCGGCCGCCGCGCCGGGGGGTCTCCGTCCGGCTCACCTGGTGCTTCCCTGCTGCTGTCATGGCGAGCCGATAGTAGGGCTCGCGTGGACGGTTGGCCCGGCCGCATATTCACCCATCGACAGGCACGTTTCTGCATGGTCATGTGGCCACAAATGCCTTGCAAAACAAGGGTGTTGGCGGAGGGAACCGTAGTGTGTCATGAGCTGAGGAGGAAGGGCCTGCTAAATGGTCGATGTTTCGAAGAGGTCTCAACTCACCACTTCGGGGGATGCGCGCCACGGAGTGAGCCACCGGCGCGTGCCAGAACGAGGAATGCTCCCCCATACCCGGGCCCACCGGACGATTCCGCTGCTCTGCCATTCGCAGCGGCGCGCAATCCTCATAAGGTGAGCAGTATTGATGTGTGCGACGGTCGAGGAGGACCTGCGGTGAGCGAGACGAGCCCCAAGCTGCGCGCCGAGCTGGACGGCGTCCCTGCCTATGTGCCGGGCAGGCCGGCGGCGGCCGGCGGACCGGTCGCATTCAAGCTGTCCTCCAACGAGAACCCGTATCCGCCGCTGCCCGGGGTGATGGAGTCCGCCCTGGCCGCGGCCGCGAACTTCAACCGCTACCCGGACATGGCGTGCACCGGTCTGATGAACGAACTGGCCGACCGGTTCGGCGTGCCCGTCTCGCATCTCGCCACCGGCACCGGTTCCGTCGGGGTGGCGCAGCAACTGCTCCAGGCCACCTCGGGCCCGGGCGACGAGGTCATCTACGCCTGGCGCTCCTTCGAGGCGTACCCGATCATCACCCAGGTCAGCGGAGCGACCTCGGTGAAGGTTCCGCTCACCGACGGCGAGGTGCACGACCTCGACGCGATGGCGGACGCGATCACGGACCGCACCCGGATGATCTTCGTCTGCAACCCGAACAATCCGACCGGGACCGTGGTGCACAGGGCCGAGCTGGAGCGGTTCCTGGACCGGGTGCCGGGCGATGTGCTCGTGGTGCTGGACGAGGCGTACAAGGAGTTCATCCGCGACGTCGACGTGCCGGACGGCATCGAGATCTACCGGGACCGGCCCAATGTGGCGGTGTTGCGGACGTTCTCCAAGGCCTACGGTCTGGCCGGTCTGCGGGTCGGGTTCGCGGTGGCCCACGAGCCGGTGGCGGCGGCGCTGCGCAAGACGGCGGTGCCGTTCGGGGTCAGCCAGCTGGCACAGGACGCGGCGGTTGCCTCGCTGCGCGCCGAGGACGAACTTCTCGGCCGGGTCGGCTCCCTGGTCTGCGAGCGCGTCCGGGTGCACAAGGCTCTCGTGGACCAGGGCTGGACCGTTCCGGAGTCCCAGGCCAATTTCGTCTGGCTGCGGCTGGGCGACCGTACGGTCGACTTCGCCAGGTTCTGCGAGCGGGCCGGTGTCGTGGTCAGGCCGTTCGCAGGCGAGGGTGTGCGGGTCTCGATCGGTGAGGACGAGGCGAACGACGTGTTCCTGAGGGTGGCGGAGGCGTACCGCAAGGAGCTGTAGCGCGGCGCGTCCGGCTCCGGGTGTACCGGAAGGCCCCGTACCTCTCGTTTCTCGAGGTGCGGGGCCTTCGCGTGGAGCGTCCCGATAGGGACCCCCCCTCGAACATCCCGAAGGCCTGTGCGTCATAATGCTTGTGAATGTGAACGCGTTCACAAGCGTGTCCTGTTTCTCCAGTGATCAGTCGGATTGACAGGGCGAACTGCCGCTGCGGCTACGGCGACGTAAGGAGAGACGACGTGGAGCTGGCTCTGGCGCCCGAGACCCTCGCGCGATGGCAATTCGGTATCACCACCGTCTACCACTTCCTTTTCGTCCCTCTGACGATCTCGCTCGCCGCGCTCACCGCCGGCCTGCAGACCGCCTGGGTGAGGACGAACAATCAGAAGTACCTCAGGGCGACCAAGTTCTGGGGCAAGCTCTTCCTGATCAACATCGCCATGGGCGTCGTCACCGGCATCGTCCAGGAGTTCCAGTTCGGCATGAACTGGTCCGACTACTCACGATTCGTAGGCGACATCTTCGGCGCTCCGCTCGCCTTCGAGGCGCTGATCGCCTTCTTCTTCGAGTCCACCTTCATCGGGCTGTGGATCTTCGGCTGGGACAAGCTGCCGAAGAAGATCCACCTCGCCTGCATCTGGATGGTCTCGATCGGAACCATCCTCTCCGCGTACTTCATCCTCGCGGCCAACTCCTGGATGCAGCACCCGGTCGGCTACCGGATCAACAAGGAACGCGGCCGGGCCGAGCTCACCGACTTCTGGCATGTGCTCACCCAGAACACCGCTCTCGCCCAGTTCTTCCACACCATCACGGCGGCCTTCCTGGTCGGCGGCGCGTTCATGGTCGGCATCGCCGCCTTCCACCTGGCGCGCAAGAAGCACATCCCGGTGATGCGCACCTCGCTCCGGCTCGGACTGGTCACCGTCGTGATCGCCGGTCTGCTCACCGCTGTCAGCGGTGACATGCTCGGCAAGGTCATGTTCAAGCAGCAGCCGATGAAGATGGCTGCGGCCGAGGCGCTGTGGGAGGGCCAGCACTCGGCCCCCTTCTCGATCTTCGCGGTCGGAGACGTGGCCAAGGGGCACAACACCGTGGAGATCTCGATCCCGGGGGTGCTGTCCTTCCTCGCGGACGACAACTTCAATTCGTACGTCCCCGGCATCAACGACATCAACAAGGCCGAGCAGGAACGGTTCGGCCCCGGCGACTACCGGCCCAACATTCCAGTCGCTTTCTGGAGCTTCCGCTGGATGATCGGCTTCGGTATGGCGTCCTTCGCCCTCGGCCTGCTCGGACTGTGGCTGACGCGGAAGAAGTTCATGCTGCCGCCGGGGCTGCGGACCGGTGAGGACGAAGTGCCGCGCCTGGTCCTCTTCAAGAACAAGGCGCTCAGCCCGAAGCTGACCAGGCTCTACTGGATCGTCGCCCTGTGGACGCTCCTCTTCCCGCTGATCGCCAACTCCTGGGGCTGGATCTTCACCGAGATGGGTCGCCAGCCCTGGGTCGTCTACGGGGTGCTGCAGACGCGCAACGCAGTCTCCCCCGGCGTCTCGCAGGGCGAGGTACTCACCTCGATGATTCTCTTCACCCTGCTCTACGCGGTGCTCGCCGTGATCGAGGTCAAGCTGCTTGTGAAGTACATCAAGGCCGGACCGCCGGAACTCACGGAGTCCGACCTCAACCCGCCCACCAAGATCGGCGGCGACGACCACGACGACGCCGACCGGCCGATGGCCTTCTCCTACTGAGAGCAGAGGAGCTGAGAGATGGAACTTCACAACGTCTGGTTCGTGCTCATCGCCGTCCTCTGGATCGGCTACTTCTTCCTGGAGGGATTCGACTTCGGGATAGGTGTCCTTACCAAGCTGCTGGCCCGTGACCGCAAGGAACGGCGGGTCCTGATCAACACGATCGGGCCCGTCTGGGACGGCAACGAGGTGTGGCTGCTCAGCGCGGGCGGCGCGACGTTCGCCGCCTTCCCCGAGTGGTACGCCACGCTGTTCTCCGGGTTCTACCTGCCGTTGCTGATCATCCTGCTCTGCCTGATCGTGCGCGGCGTCGCCTTCGAGTACCGGGCGAAGCGGCCCGAGGAGCGGTGGCAGACCAACTGGGAGAACGCGATTTTCTGGACCTCGCTGATCCCCGCCCTGCTCTGGGGTGTGGCCTTCGGGAACATTGTCCGGGGCGTGAAGATCAACGCCGACATGGAGTACGTGGGCAACTTCGGGGACCTGCTCAACCCGTACGCGATCCTCGGCGGACTGGTCACGCTCTTCCTCTTCACCTTCCACGGTGCGGTGTTCGCGGGGCTCAAGACTGTCGGGGACATCCGGGAACGGGCGCGGAGGCTGGCACTCAAGCTGGGACTGGTCACCGCGGTGCTCTCCCTCGGCTTCCTGATCTGGACCCAGGTCGACCACGGAGACGGCTGGAGCCTGCTCGCGATGATCATCGCCGTGGTGGCGCTGGTCGGAGCGATCGGTGCCGTCGCGGCGGGGCGCGAGGGCTGGTCGTTCGCGCTCTCCGGTCTGACCATCACGGCCGCGGTCGCGATGCTCTTCCTGGCACTCTTCCCGAACGTCATGCCGTCCTCGCTGAACGACGCCTGGAGCCTCACGGTCACCAACGCCTCGTCCACCCCGTACACGCTGAAGATCATGACCTGGTGCGCGGGGATCGCTACTCCCGTGGTGATGATCTACCAGGGCTGGACGTACTGGGTGTTCCGCAAGCGGATCGGTACACAGCACATCGCTGAAGCGCACTGACGCGCCGGGGACGTGTTCCGGCGGCTCGCGGCCGAGCCCGATCCGCCGGACACGTCCTGGGGACGGTCCGATACGTCCCGCCTGGTCCACCGCCCGAGCTCATTGGGGATGTTTCACGTGAAACCGATCGACCCGCGCCTTCTCCACTACGCCCGTGCCACCCGCCTCTTCCTGGCGGCCGTGGTAGCACTCGGAGTGGTCGGGGCGGCGCTGGTCATCGCCCAGGCCATGCTCATCGCCGAAGTGGTGGTGGGCGGGTTCGAGGACGGGCTGACCGTTACCGAGCTGTGGACCCCGCTGGTGCTGCTGGCGGCTGTCGCGCTCGGCCGGGGGCTGGTCTCCTGGCTGACCGAGCTCGCCGCCTACCGGGCCAGCGCGGCGGTCAAGTCCGAGCTCCGCGGCCGGTTGCTCGACCGCGCCGCGGCGCTCGGACCGGACTGGCTGAGCGGGCAGCGCACCGGCTCTCTGGTGGCGCTTGCCACCCGCGGTGTCGACGCGCTGGACGACTACTTCGCGCGCTATCTGCCACAGCTCGGGCTCGCGGTCGTCGTGCCCGTGGCGGTCCTTGCCAGGATCGTCACCGAGGATTGGGTCTCGGCCGCGATCATCGTCATCACGCTGCCGCTCATCCCGCTCTTCATGATCCTGATCGGCTGGGCCACCCAGTCCCGGATGGACCGCCAGTGGCGGCTGCTCTCCCGGCTCTCCGGACACTTCCTCGACGTGGTCGCCGGACTGCCGACGCTGAAGGTCTTCGGCCGGGCCAAGGCCCAGGCAGAGTCCATCCGCACCATCACGTCGCAGTACCGCCGGGCCACCCTGCGGACTCTGCGGATCGCGTTCCTCTCCTCCTTCGCCCTGGAACTTCTCGCCACCCTGTCGGTGGCGCTGGTCGCCGTCACCATCGGCATGCGGCTCGTGCACGGCGAACTGGACCTCTACACCGGCCTGGTGGTGCTGATCCTCGCGCCCGAGGCATACCTGCCGATCCGGCAGGTCGGGGCGCAGTACCACGCCGCCGCCGAGGGGCTCTCGGCCGCGGAGGAGATCTTTGCGGTCCTGGAGACCGAGGTGCGGGCGGGCGGTACGGCGGACGTCCCGCAGTCGCTGAGGCTGGAGCTGGAAGGGGTGACGGTACGGCACGAGGGGCGTACCGCCCCGTCGCTGGACAGGGCTTCGCTGGTGGTCGAGGAGGGGGAGACCGTCGCCCTGGTCGGCCCGAGCGGAGTCGGGAAGTCCACCCTGCTCCATGTGGTGCTGGGGTTCGCGGAGCCCGACGAAGGGCGAGTGCGGGTCGGCGGCGCGGATCTGGCGGCACTTGCGCCCGAGCGCTGGCGGGAGCGGATCGCCTGGGTGCCGCAGCGCCCGCATCTCTTCGCGGGCACGATCGCGGAGAATGTACGGCTCGCCCGGCCGGACGCCGACGACGGTGCGGTGACGGCGGCGTTGCGGGACGCGGGGGCGTACGACTTCGTGGCGGACCTTCCCGACGGTGCGCAGACACTGCTCGGCGAGGACGGCGCGGGACTCTCCGCCGGCCAGCGGCAACGGCTCGCGCTTGCCCGGGCTTTCCTCGCCGACCGGCCGCTGCTGTTGCTCGACGAGCCGACCGCGAGCCTGGACGGCGAGACGGAGGCGGGGATCGTCGACGCGGTACGGAGGCTGGCAGCGGGCCGGACCGTGCTGCTCGTCGTGCACCGATCGGCGCTGCTCGCGGTCGCCGACCGGGTGGTGACACTGGAACCGGGCGTGGCACCGGAACGCACGGCGGCCACGGAGCCGGTCGGGGTGGACGGACCGGCGCGCGCCTCCGATGACGTACCCAACGGCATGCGGGAGCCCGAGGCGCTGCGGGAGACCACGGCACGGTCCGGCCAGGTGCTCGCCCGGGTCCGGGGTGCCGCAGGGGAACACCGCGGACAACTGGCGCTTGCGCTCCTGCTGGGCAGCCTCGCCCTGGGCTCGGCTGTCGGCCTCATGGCCGTCTCCGGCTGGCTGATCTCCCGCGCCTCCGAACAGCCTCCGGTGCTCTATCTGATGGTCGCCGTGACCGCGACCCGTGCTTTCGGGCTCGGTCGCGCCGTCTTCCGCTACGCCGAGCGTCTCGTCTCGCACGACGCGGTGCTCAAGATGCTCGCCGAGCTGCGCGTCGCCGTGTACCGCGGACTGGAACGCATCGCGCCGGCCGGGCTGGCCCGGACCCGGCGCGGAGACCTGCTGTCCCGGCTCGTCGCCGATGTGGACGCGCTGCAGGACTACTGGCTGCGGTGGCTGCTGCCCGCCGGGACCGCGGCGGTCGTGGGGGTGGCGGCCGCCGGGTTCACCGGCTGGCTGCTGCCCCAGGCGGGCCTCGTGCTCGCTGTCGGGCTACTGCTGGCCGGGGTCGGGGTGCCGCTGGTGACCGGCGCCTGCGCCCGCCGTGCGGAACGTCAACTGGCGCCCGCGCGAGCTGATCTGGCCACCCGGATCACCGATCTGCTCGGCGGGACGGCCGAACTGACCGTCGCGGGTGCCCTGCCCGCGCGTTCGGCGCGGACCCGCGAAGCCGACGGCGTCCTGACCCGGATCGCGGCCCGGGCGGCAACGGCCACCGCGCTCGGGGGCGGGCTCTCCGCAGTGATCTGCGGTCTGACGGTTGTCGCTGCCGCACTCGTCTCCGTGCCGGCCGTCCTCGACGGGCGGCTGGCGGGAGTGGAGCTCGCGGTGGTGGTACTCACTCCGCTCGCCGCGTTCGAGGCCGTGACCGGCCTGCCGCTCGCCGTGCAGTACCGGCAGCGGGTCAAGCGGAGTGCGGAGCGGGTGTACGAGGTGCTGGACGCCCCGGTACCGGTGCTCGAACCCGCCGCCCCGGCCGATGCACCCGCCTCTCCCTTCCCGCTGGAGGTAAGCGGGTTGGCGGCCCGGTACGCAGGAGCGTCGCGGGACGCCCTGAACTCCGTCGACCTGACTCTGACCGCCGGTCGGCGCATCGCCGTCGTCGGCCCTTCGGGCTCAGGGAAGACCACCCTCGCGCAGGTCCTGCTCCGCTTCCTGGACGCGCGGTCGGGGACGTACCGGATCGGTGGTGTGGAGGCCTCTGCGCTGGACGGCGACACTGTCCGGCGGTTCGTCGGGCTGTGCGCCCAGGACGCCCACGTCTTCGACAGTTCCATCCGGGAGAACCTGCGGCTGGCCCGTACCGGCGCGACGGACGACGAGCTGCGGGCCGCCCTCGCGCAGGCACGGCTGCTCGACTGGGTGCAGGCGCTGCCCGACGGGCTCGACACGCTCGTCGGCGAGCACGGAGCCCGCCTCTCCGGCGGCCAGCGCCAGCGGCTCGCGCTCGCCCGGGCGCTCCTCGCCGACTTCCCTGTGCTCGTCCTGGACGAGCCCGCAGAGCATCTCGACCTGGCGACGGCGGACGCCCTGACGGCGGATCTGCTGACCGCCACCCGGGGCCGCACAACGGTTCTGATCACCCATCGGCTGGCGGGGCTCGAGGCGGTCGACGAGGTCGTCGTGATGGACGCGGGCAGGATCGTGCAGCGCGGTCCGTACACCGATCTCGCGACGGTGGAGGGGCCGTTGAGCCGGATGCTGGAGCGCGAACAGGAGACTGTACGGATCCCGGCTCCCGCAGGGCGGGCGTAGGAGCACCCGGGCGGGCCCGTCGAGCAGGGGCCGGAGCGGTTTGCCGGGCCATTGGCCCACTTTCCTCCCCAAAAGGGACTAACTAGGCTCTGGGTATGCCAGAGCCGGACCCGAAGGACTCACTCGAAGCCGCGACGCAGGCGACCCGCAGTCTGCAGGGCCTGTCCACCGAGCTCACCGCCCGCGTCCCGCAGCTGCTGGAAGCCATGCGCTCCGTCGGCACCGGTCTCGAACTGCACTCCACCCTCGACCGGATCTGCGAGACCGCTGCCGAACTCGCCCATGCCCGCTACGCCGCCATCGGCGTCGTCGACACCAAGGGCAAGGGACTCTCCGACTTCCTCACATACGGGGTGTCGGAGGCGGTGGAAGCCGAGATCGGACACCGGCCCGACGGGCAGAGGGGACTGCTCGGCGCGCTCATCCACGACCCGGCACCGGTGCGGCTCGCAGATCTCACAGCTGATCCGAGGTTCGCCGGATTCCCCGCCGGCCATCCACCGATGCGGACCTTTCTCGGGGTCCCCATCCGCGTACAGGGAGAAATCTTCGGCAATCTCTATCTGGCCGAGAAGGAAGGCGGGGGCGAGTTCAACGACTACGACCTGCACATGGTGCGGGTGCTCGCCACGGAGGCGGGGATCGCCATCGGCAACGCCCGGCTCTACGAGGCGGCGCGCCAGCGCGAGCGGTGGATCGACGGATCGGTGGCCGTGACCACCGCGCTGCTCTCCGGCGGGGACGCGGACGAGGCGCTTGCCGTCGTCGCCGAACAGGCCCGCCATCTCGCCGCCTCCGCTGCCGGGATCGTGCTTCTGCCGACCGAGGAGGGCGGTCTGGAGATCGTCGCCGTCTCCGCCGACAGCCCGTCCGCCTCGCTCGGGGTGATCATCGGTCCGGAGAGCCCGGTGGTGGCGAAGCTGCTGGCCGGCGAGGCGGTCTTCATGGACGCCTCGGCCACCGAATCCCGCGTGATCAGCAGGCTGGCCCACCAGTTCGGCCCCACCATGCTGCTGCCGCTGCACAGCGGTGGGCGGGTGCTCGGCGCGCTCGCCACCCCGCGCGCCCGGGGCGACCGGCCCTTCACCGAGACAGAGCGGACGCTGGCCACACAGTTCGCCTCGCAGGCCGCGCTCGCGTTGATGATGGCCGAGGCGCAGCGGGACCGGGAGCGGCTCGCGGTCTACGAGGACCGCGACCGAATCGCCCGCGACCTGCACGACCTGGTCATCCAGCGGCTGTTCGCCACCGGGATGATGCTGGAGAGTGCCCAGCGCGGGTCGGTCGTGCCCGAGGTGCAGACCGGAGTGGGGCGAGCCGTGGACGAACTGGACGTGACGATCCAGGAGATCCGCACCGCGATCTTCGCGTTGCAACAGGAACCGGTTGAGGCGCCGTCCGGGCTGCGGACCCGCGTCCTGCGCGAGATCAACATGGCGGCCGTCCCGCTGGGCTTCAAGCCGTCGCACCGCTTCCTCGGCCCGGTCGACTCGCTGGTCGGCGAGCTGACCGGCAAGAACCTGATCGCGGCGCTGCGGGAGGCGCTCTCCAACGCCTTCCGGCATGCCGAGGCGTCCTTGATCGACGTGGTCGTCGATGCGACCGTCACGCTGCCCGACGGACGCGACGCGGTGCGGCTGTCGGTCGCCGACGACGGGGTGGGCATTCCGGAGGGCGGGCGGCGCAGCGGGTTGCGGAACCTGGCGCGCAGGGCGGAGTCGCTGGGCGGGTCGAGCTGGTTCGGGCCGGGCCTCGGGGAGGGCGGGGGCGGCACGACCATGGTGTGGGAGGCACCCCTCTGAGGTCTTCGTCGGCGTGCGGGCCCGGGCCCTTCAGCTCTGGCTGCGGTACTTCCGGCGCTCGGCCACGAGCCGCTCGATGACGATCGCGACGCCGTCCTCCTCGTTGGTGACGGTCCGCCCGGAGGCGGCGGCCACCGCGGCCGGGTGGGCGTTGCCCATCGCGTACGAGGTGCCCGCCCAGCTCAGCATCTCCACGTCGTTCGGCATGTCCCCGAAGGCGACGACCTCGGCGGGCGAGATGCCGCGCTCGGCGCAGCACAGCGCGAGGGTGCTGGCCTTGGAGACGCCGAGACCGCTGACCTCCAGCAGAGCTGCCGGGCTGGAGCGGGTGAAGGACGCCCGGTCACCGGCTGCCGTGTGCGCGATGGCGAGGAAGTCGTCCGGGGCCAGCTCGGCGTGGTGTGCGAGGAGCTTCAGTACAGGGGCTCCGGCGCCCGGCGTCTCTTCGTGGAGGAGCTTCTCGGCAGTGGCGACGGTGGCGCCCGGGTCGAGATGGAACGGCGGGTAGGCCGGTTCGTAGTTGATGCCGGTGGATAGCTCGACAGCGAACGAGGTGCCTGGAGCGGCCGCGCGCAGGGCGTGGACGACTTCGAGGGCGGCGGCGCGTTCCAGCGGGCGGACCTTGATCAGCCTGCCGCCCGCGTGCAGGTCGGCGATCGCGGCGCCATTCGCGCAGATCGCCAGGCCGTGGCCGTGGACGTGGTCGCTGACGACATCCATCCATCGGGCCGGGCGCCCGGTGACGAAGAAGACCTCGATCCCGGCCTCCTCGGCCGCGGCCAGCGCCGCGACCGTGCGGTCCGAGACGGTCTTGTCGTCGCGCAGCAGGGTGCCGTCCAGGTCGGTGGCGATCAGCCGGGGCGCGGGAGGCAGAGGCGAGTCGATAGCTGAGGTCACCCGGCCATTCTCCCGTACGGGCGTGCACGGGTGTGCGGAGGGGCGCGCATGTGAGGATGCGCCCCCCCTGACCAGGAGAACATGCCTGATGCATATGCCGGGGGTGGTGAGTGAGGTGGCCGGTGGTGTGTGTGCGGGGGTCAGCCGAGCTGGGACAGCCCTTCGGTGGCGATCCGCTCGAAGACCTTCTCATTCGCCGCGAAGTCGGAGTCCGCGATCGGCCAGTGGATGACGATCTCCGTGAAGCCCAGCTCGAAATGGGTGCCCGCGAAGTCCACGAACGCGTCGAAGGACTCCAGAGGGCGGTCCGGGGTGAAGCCGGTGAGGAGGATCTTGTCCAGCTCGGCGACATCCCGGCCGATGGCCTCGCAGGCCGTGCCGAGCTTGCTGACCTGCCCGCGGATGGCAGCCACGGACTGCTCCGGGGTGCCCGTCTCGAACAGCTTGGGGTCGCCGGTGGTGACCCAGGCCTGACCGTACTGCGCGGCGAGCTTCAGCCCGCGCGGACCGGTCGCGGCCACCGCGAACGGCAGCCGGGGCAGCTGCACACAGCCGGGTACGTTCCGGGCCTCGTTCGCCACGTACAAATCGCCCTCATAGGTGACGGACGGCTCCCGCAGCAGCTGGTCGAGGAGCGGTACGAACTCGGCGAAGTGGTCGGCCCGCTCGCGCGGCGTCCATGGTTCCTCGTCACTCCTGCGCAGCGTGGTGGCATCGAAACCGTTGCCGCCCGCGCCGATACCGAGGGTGATCCGTCCGTCGGAGACGTCGTCCAGCGTGATGAGGTCCTTGGCCAGGGTGACCGGGTGCCGGAAGTTGGGGGAGGTGACGAGGGTGCCCAGACGCAGCCGCTCGGTGGCGGCCGCCGCGGCGGTCAGGGTCGGCACCGCGCCGAACCACGGCCCGTCGCGGAAGCTCCGCCAGGCCAGATGGTCATACGTGTACGCGGCGTGGAATCCCAGTTCCTCGGCTCGCTGCCAGACCTTCCGGCCCTCGCTCCAGCGGTGAATCGGCAGAATTACAGTGCTCAGACGCATACATACGACCATACGGCGGGAGAGCTGCCGAGCAGAGACGCGTCAGCAGACGCTGCGGCCGAGCCACGGCGACCGTGTGCCGCGCGGGACGAGCTCCTTGTGCACTCGATGTCCTCGACGGTGATCTTCGCTTCGTCGTCCGGGAACACCTGAACCGTGATGGCCGGGGCCAATCAGTTCGACGAAGGACCTGTGCGGTCGGGACGGGGAGCCGACGCGGATCCGGGACCCCCGGGAGGGCGGGAGGGACAGGCAGACGGCGGCCGGGGAGGCGGCCGGGCCGGGTTCAGCCGGGGAAGCGGAGGAACTCCGGTGGTACGGAGTCGGTGAGCCGGACCCCGTTCGCGCTGACGTAGAAGAGGTGGCCGGCGCGGTGCATCGCGCCCGCGTCCACCGAGAGGATCACGGGCCTGCCGCGTCGGGCTCCGACGCGGGCAGCCGTCTCACGGTCGGCCGAGAGGTGGACGTGGAGCCGGTTCATGGGGCGGAGCCCCTCGGTGCGGATCGCGTCGAGGGCGCGGCCCACGGTGCCGTGGTAGAGGTACGCGGGCGGCTGGGACGGAGGCAGACCGAGGTCCACCGGGACGGTGTGGCCCTGGCTCGCCCGAATGCGGTCACCTTCGATCGCGTAGCGCTGTTTGTCATTGGCGGCCACGACATGGTCGAGCTCGGCACGGGTGATGGGGAAGCCGTGCCTGGCCGCCGCCCGGAGGAGCTCGTCGATCGTCACCCAGCCGTTCGGGTCGAGACGGATCCCGATCCGCTCGGGTTGGTGCCGCAGATGCTTTGCGAGGTACTTGGACACCTTGACGGTACGTCTCTCATCCATCCGGACAGAGTGCCCGTGGCGATCTCGTCGGCGCATCGGAATTTGCTCACGATTCGCACCAACGATTTTCGTCCACAGGTTTGATCCACAACCAACTGTAGTTATCCACAGGTGAATTGGCGATTCTGTGGACAAGTGGCGTCGCTATCAATCGTTTTGACAAATTCGCCCTGATTCGTGGTGCGATGTAGCAAGTGCGTCCAATGTTCTTGCATGTACCTCACGTTCAGTGGCAGCGGCGACAAAGGCTGCGACGTTCTGCGGACCAACCAGACGCTGTACGGCCTGCATTGTTTCCGGCGGCAGTGGCACAGAACGCGGCTCGCTCGTCGAGGGCCCCGGAGTGAGCGGTGTGTCCGCGCAGAGATGGTGCTGCAGATGACGTGTGGCGAACGTCCGCATGGCCCGAGCCAGTTCCGCGTCCACTGTCTGCTGGGCGAGCGGGCGGAGCCGACGGACCAGCGAGGCGGCCTCGGCCGCGTCCGCGTCCGTCGGTGGACGATGGCCGAGATAGCGCGCGAACACATGCTCGGTGGTGAACTCCAGGAAGCGGGAGGCGATGTGCTCGACCTGGCCGCGAAGTTCCCGCAGATGACCGGAGATTGCGATGAGAGGTACTCCTGCGGCATGCAACTCGACTGCTACCGAGAGCTCTTGTGGACTCGGTACCAGAAACTCGTCCTCCCGGCCCGGGATGCGCTCCAGCACGCCGAGCTCGACCGCCTCGGCCACCGCCTGGTCGCCCTGTACACCGCCGAACTTCGCATGCAGCTCGTCCAGGGTGATCCGGTCGGCCTGCTCGTCCGTCCACGGGCCGTGCACCTCGGCGACGAGCCCGAGCACTCCGCCCAGCCCGCGTCCCGCGTCCCACGCCTCCAGCAGTTCCTTGATACTGGCCAGCGTGTAACCGCGGTCCAGCAGGTCGGCGATCTGCCGGAGCCGGGCGAGATGCGTGTCCCGGTACACATTGGCCCGGCCGCGCCGCTCCGGCGTCGGCAGCAGACCCCGGTCCTGATAGGCCCGGATCGTGCGGACCGTGGCACCGCTCGCATGCGCCAGGTCCTCGATCCGGTACTCGGCAGCGGAACGCGTCGTTGCCGCGGACGGCCCGGCCCCGCTCACAGAGGCGGCTTCAGCCGGGCGATCCCGCGCAGCGCGCCGGGACTGAGCCGGGACAGGAAGCGGGAGGCCCGTGCCTCCGGTGTCACCGGCACCACGGCCCGGTTGTGCGCCACGGCCTCGAGGATCGCGTCGGCGACCTTCTCCGGCGGGTAGTTGCGGAGCCCGTACAGCCGGCTGGTCCTCTTCCGCAGCCGCGTCTCCTCATCGGCGTCGACCCCGGCGAAGTGCGAGGTCGCCGTGATGTTGGTGTTGACGATGCCGGGGCAGATGGCGCTGACCCCGATCGACCGCTCGGCCAGTTCGGCCCGCAGGCACTCACTGAGCATCAGCACGGCCGCCTTGGAGGTGCTGTACGCGGGCAGCGCCCGGGACGGCTGATACGCGGCGGCGGACGCGGTGTTGACGATATGACCGCCCTGGCCGCGCTCGGCCATCTGCCCGCCGAAGATCCGGCAACCGTGGATGACGCCCCACAGATTGACGTCCAGGACGTTCTTCCAGTCTTCGCTCGTGGTCTCCAGGAAGGAGCCGGACAGCCCGATCCCGGCGTTGTTGACCAGGACGTCGACGATGCCGTACTCGGCGGCGACCTTCGCGGCGAGCTTCTCCATCGCCTGCTCGTCGCTGACGTCCACCGCCTCGCCCCAGGCGGCGGGAGAGCCGATCAGGCGGGCCATCTCCGCCGTTCTGGCAGCCCCTTCCGCGTCACGGTCCACGGCCACCACCCGGGCACCCGCCTCCGCGAACGCGAACGCGGTGGCCCGCCCGATACCGCCCGCCGCGCCCGTCACCAGGACCAGCTGACCGCCGAACCGGTCGGCGTACGCCCCGGTCGGTGCGGTGTCCGGGGCCGGCCGTCCGGCTTCCAGCGCCGACTCGTTGGCGGCGACGAACTCGCTGATCCAGGAGACAAGCTGGTCCGGGCGGGTGCGCGGCACCCAGTGCTTGGCCGGCAGGGAGCGCCGTACCAAGTGCGGTACCCACCTCTCCAGTTGGTCGTACAGCTTCTCCGAAAGGAAGATGTCACCCGTCGGCGTGATCAGCTGGACCGGCACGTGCGCGTACGCGTCGGCGCGCGGTCTGCGCAGCCGGGCGCGGACGTTGTCCCGGTAGAGCCAGGCACCGTGCGCGGCGTCGTTCGGCAGGGACGGTGTCGGGTAGTCGCCCGCGGGCACCTTCTCCATCCGCTGGAGCATCCGCGGCCACTGCTTGCCGAGCGGACCGCGCCAGGCGAGCTCCGGCAGCACCGGCGTGTGCAGCATGTACACGTACCAGGATTTGGCCCCCTGGCCGAGCAGCTGACCGACCCGGCGCGGGGTGGGCCGCGTCATCCGCTGCTTGATCCAGTGACCGAAGTGGTCCAGGGAGGGACCCGACATCGATGTGAAGGAGGCGATCCGGCCTTCGGTGCGCATGACCGTCACGAACTCCCACGACTGGACCGAACCCCAGTCGTGCCCGACCAGGTGCACCGGCCGGTCCGGGCTCACCGCATCGACGACGGCCAGGAAGTCGTCGGTGAGCTTCTCCAGGGTGAATCCGCCACGCAGCGGCTCCGGAGCCGTCGACCGGCCGTGGCCGCGCACGTCGTACAGGACGACGTGCCACTGCTCGGCCAACTGCGCCGCGACCTGCGTCCAGACTTCCTTGCTGTCCGGATAGCCGTGCACCAGCACGACCGTCGGGCGCGTCTCGTCGCCCAGTTCGGCGACGCACAGCTCGATCCCGCCCGTACGTACCCGGCGTTCGCGGAACCCCGGAACATCCTGCAGACTCACGCCGCCACCCTCTCCTCGGCCCAGCGCCGCACATGCGGCAGATCGTCGTCCAGCCAGAAGGCGCTCTGCTCGGGGTCCTTGGAATCGGTGACGACCAGGATCTCCTCGAACTTCGCGCCCGTACCCCGGAATCCGAGATGGGGTTCGACCGCCCACAGCCCCGGCTGCGGCGGGTGGTCGGAGAAGCGGTACGGACTCCACAGCGGAGACCAGCCGTCCCTGTGCCCGTGCACCGCATCGCTGACGAGGCCCTTGAGCGACTGCGTACCGAACCCGAACAGCCGCGGTGACCAGCGGCGCTCAGCGACGCGGTCGACCTTGTGGGCGATGACGCCGAAGGGATAGGCGCGGTGCCTGTTGGCGTACCCCTGCCTGATCATCAGGCGCTCGACGTCCTCATAGATCTCGCGCAGCGAACGCCGCTCGCGCACCTCGTCCAGGATCAGCGCGCGGTGGACCTCGAGATCGGCAAGGAGCTTGTCGTGCAACGGGTTGAGCCCGAGACAGCCGGAATATCCGATGTCCGCCGTGAACCCCTTGTACACCGGAGCCATGTCGAGGATGAACGGCATCCCGGGCTCCAGCCTCCGGTTGGTCGGGAAGAACTGCAGCGGCACCTTGAAACCGGCGAAAGCCGTGCGGTCCCCGAACCAGGCGAACGGGAGATGGAACCAGTCACGGACCCCCCGCTCACGCAGCCACTCCCGCTGCATACGGGCCGCCTCGCGCTCCGTCACCCCCGGTTCGAGCCGTGCGGCGACCGCCTCCGCGCAGGTGTACGCGAGGCGTTGCACCTCTCTGAACCCCTGGAGCTCCTGGGGCAGTCCGTCCTTCACCGGTGAGGCCATGCCACCGTCCGTCCCATGCCGTGTGCGGTACGTGCTCGTAATGTGACACTGATGAATGTGACAATGTCCAGCGGCTGCGTCAAGGGGTGCGCAGAGACCTGTGGACAACTCCCCGAGCACTCCGCGCCGACCCTGCTCCCGGCCACCACCCTCACCTTCGTCGTCCTCCTTCGTGGGGTCCCCCTACGGGGCCGTACGACTGCAGGTTGACGCCGATGCAACCGCCTGGTCTGACGACTGGTGTGGCCCGCGCCACTACCGTTGAAGACGTGACTGTGATCGCGACCGAAAGCCTGAGCAAGCGGTTCCCCCGGGTGACCGCGCTTGACCGGCTCTCCCTGGACATCGGGCCTGGTGTAACCGGCCTGGTGGGCGCCAATGGAGCCGGCAAGTCCACACTGATCAAGATCCTGCTGGGTCTGTCCCCCGCCACCGAGGGCCGGGCCGCGGTGCTCGGGCTGGACGTCGCCACCAGTGGCGCGGCCATCCGGGAACGGGTCGGCTACATGCCCGAGCACGACTGCTTGCCGCCGGACGTCTCGGCCACCGAGTTCGTCGTCCACATGGCGCGGATGTCCGGACTGCCGCCGACGGCAGCGCGTGAGCGCACCGCCGACACGCTGCGCCACGTCGGGCTGTACGAGGAGCGCTACCGCCCCATCGGTGGCTACTCGACCGGCATGAAGCAGCGCGTGAAGCTGGCCCAGGCGCTGGTCCATGACCCGCAGCTGGTCCTCCTCGACGAGCCGACCAACGGCCTGGACCCGGTCGGCCGCGACGAGATGCTCGGTCTGATCCGCCGGGTCCACACCGAGTTCGGCATCTCGGTCCTGGTGACCTCCCACCTCCTCGGTGAACTGGAGCGCACCTGCGACCATGTCGTCGTCATCGACGGCGGCGCGCTGCTGCGCTCCAGCTCCACCAGCGACTTCACCCAGATCACCACGACCCTCGCGGTCGAGGTCACCGACAGCGACGCCCACCCCGACGGCACGGGCGCACTGCGCCGGGCGCTCACGGCAGCCGGTGTCGCTCTGCTGGGCAGCGACGGAATCGAGGCCGACGGTCTGCCCGGCGCCGGTCACATCCTGCTGATCGAGGCCACCGGCGAGGAGACGTACGACATCGTCCGCGACAGCGTCGCCGGACTCGGACTCGGTCTCGTACGGATGGAACAGCGGCGCCACCACATCGCCGAGGTCTTCCGTACCGAAGGCGCCGCAGAGATCGCGGAGACGGTCCTGACCGGAGCCGCACAGCAGAAGGGGAGCGGTCACGATGAGCACTGAGACCGGGGCCGTGACCGGGCGCGAGACCACCCGGATCCACAACATCGGGTACCGCTCCTACGACGGCCCGCGCCTGGGCCGCGGCTATGCCCGCCGCTCCCTCTACTCGCAGTCGCTGCGGGGCTCCTTCGGACTGGGGCGTTCCGCAAAGTCCAAGGTGCTCCCGATGCTGCTCTTCGGCGTGATGTGCCTGGTCGCGCTGATCACCGTGGCCGTCGCGATGGCTACGCCCAACGCGACCAAGCTCGTGATGAAGTACACGGACTTCGCGATCTATCTGCAGGCCGTCATCGGCCTCTTCATCGCCTCGCAGGCACCGCAGTCCGTCTCCCGGGATCTCCGCTTCAAGAGCGTTCCCCTGTATTTCTCACGGCCCATCGAGCGGGTCGACTACGTCGTCGCCAAGTACACCGCCATGGCATCGGCCCTGTTCATCCTCACCGTGACGCCGCTGCTGGTGATGTACGTGGGTGCCCTGCTGGCGAAGTTCGACTTCGCCGACCAGACCAAGTGGTTCGGGCAGGGGCTGGTGTCGGTGGCGCTGCTCTCCGTGCTCTTCGCCGGGCTCGGCCTGGTCATGGCCGCACTGACTCCGCGCCGCGGCTTCGGCGTCGCCGCGGTGATCGCCGTCCTGACCATCTCGTACGGAGCGGTCTCCACGGTCCAGGCCATCGCCTGGGAGACGGGCTCGGCGAGCGCCGTGCAGTGGCTGGGGCTCTTCTCCCCCATCACGCTGATCGGCGGCGTCCAGACCGCGTTCCTCGGTGCCACTTCCCACTTCCCCGGAGGGGAAGGACCGGACGCCGGGGCAGGTGTGGTGTATCTGATCGCTGTTCTCGCGCTCGTCGCCGGCTCGTACGCCGTACTGATGCGCCGCTACCGGAGGGTCGGGCTGTGACCACCATCGAGATCGACCACACCTCGCGCTGGTTCGGCAATGTGGTCGCCGTCAACGACGTGAGCATGACCGTGGGACCCGGCGTGACCGGACTGCTCGGCCCCAACGGTGCAGGGAAGTCCACGCTGATCAACATGATGGCCGGGTTCCTCGCACCGTCGACCGGCAAGGTCACCCTCGACGGCGCGCTGATCTGGCGCAACGAGGAGGTGTACCGGCAGATCGGCATCGTCCCGGAGCGGGAGGCGATGTACGACTTCCTCACCGGCCGCGAATTCGTCGTCGCCAACGCGGAACTGCAGGGACTCGACGAGGCTGCCGCGCAGAAGGCGCTGGCAACGGTGGAGATGGAGTACGCGCAGGATCGCAAGATCGCCACGTACAGCAAGGGCATGCGGCAGCGCGTGAAGATGGCGTCCGCGCTGGTCCACGAGCCGTCCGTGCTGCTCCTCGACGAGCCGTTCAACGGGATGGACCCGCGCCAGCGGATGCAGCTGATGGAGCTGCTGCGGCGGATGGGCGCCGAGGGCCGTACGGTCCTGTTCTCCTCCCACATTCTCGAAGAGGTCGAGCAACTCGCCTCCCACATCGAGGTGATCGTGGCCGGACGGCATGCCGCGTCCGGTGACTTCCGGAAGATCCGCCGCCTGATGACGGACCGTCCGCACCGCTATCTCGTACGGTCCAGCGACGACCGCGCCCTCGCCGCCGCGCTCATCGCCGACCCGTCGACGGCCGGGATCGAAGTGGACCTGAGCGAGCAGGCGCTGCGCATCCAGGCAGTCGACTTCGGACGGTTCACCACGCTGCTGCCGAAGGTCGCGCATGAACACGGCATCCGTCTGCTGACCGTCTCGCCGTCCGACGAGTCCCTCGAATCGGTCTTTTCCTATCTCGTAGCGGCCTGAGTAGCGGCCTGAAAGGAGCTGTGAAGCGTCATGTACAACCCCACAGTCGCCCGGCTCACCTACCGGGCCCTGCTCGGCCGGCGCAGGGCTGCGATCCTCTTCGTCCTGCCCGCGCTGCTGATCGTCATCGCCGTCGCGGTAAGGGCGTTCGCCGGGGCCGATGACCAGGTCGCCGCCAATGTGCTGGGCGGTTTCGCCATCGCCACGATGGTGCCGCTGATCGGTGTGATCGCCGGTACGGGGGCCATCGGCCCCGAGATCGACGACGGATCGATCGTCTATCTGCTGGCCAAGCCGGTGAAACGGCCGACGATCATCTTCACGAAGCTGATCGTGGCGATCGCGGTGACCATGGTCTTCTCCGCCCTGCCGACATTCGTCGCGGGCATGATCCTCAATGGCAACGGCCAGCAGATCGCGGTGGCGTACACCATCGCGGCGCTGGTCGCCTCCGTCGCGTACAGCGCGCTGTTCCTGCTGCTCGGCACGGTCAGCAGGCATGCGGTGGTCTTCGGCCTGGTCTACGCGTTGGTGTGGGAGGCGCTCTTCGGCAGCTTCGTGCCCGGGGCGCGCACGCTCAGCGTGCAGCAGTGGTCGCTCGCGCTTGCCGAAAAGGTCGGCGGGGAGGGCGCGATCACCTCAGAGGTCGGGCTGCCGCTCGCGACGGTTCTGCTGGCGGCTGTCACGGTGCTCGCCACGTGGTACGCGGGCCAGAAGCTGCGCACGCTGAAGCTCGCCGGCGAGGAGTGAGCCAAGGGCTCTGCCGCCCCTTTCGTCCGTCAACCCCTGCCCCTCGGGCGGGGGTTGACGCATGGACGGACAGTCGTACGCGTAACTGTGCGGTTATCGGTTCGTTGTTCAGGGGGCGTGGAGGCAATGAGAATCCGTGGCGTCGTAGCGTTCGTGAATTTGAGGATTGCCGACTCCGGCTCCGGCGAGAGGGTGCGGGCCGGGTCGGTCATTGGGTGAGTGGCAACCGTGAGCGTCCTCCGCCCCTGAAGCCCGGGGACAGGGCCGTCCATTGCCGATTTCTCGAACGGAAGGCATGCCCATGCCCACGGAAGTCGCCCTGCTCGAATCGCGTGCGCTGCGCTTCGAGCAGATGGGGCGCGTCGACGTCCTCGACAAGGTCAAGAGCCTTGTCATGCTCCCTGACGGAATTCACGTCCGCACAGAGGATGTGGCTCGTTACTTCGAAGTATCCACAGAGGTCGTCAAGAAGGTGATCCAGCGCCATCGTGGCGAGATGGAGGAGAACGGCCTCACACTACTGCGAGGCTCTGAGCTGCGAAACTTCCATAGGGACATGATGTCCCTATGGGGTGGTCGAGAGGGCGAAAGTTATCCACGGGCGGCCACTCGACTTACCCTCTTCACCCGCCGGACCGTGCTCAACGTCGCCATGCTTCTTCGCGACAGCGACATCGCTCGATGCGTCCGTACCTACCTCCTGGGTGCGGAGGAGGATCTGCGGACAGGGCTCGCCTCGCTCGACCGCCGGGTCACTCGCGTCGAGAGCTGCCTGGCCGGAGTCGATTCGGCGCTCCAGGAGCTCGGGCCGGTACTCAACCGGATGTCGCACCGGCTCGACAGCCTCGACCGCAGGCTGGAAACCACGAATCGGGTCGTTGGCGCGATGAGTGTCCGGCTCGGGGACATGTCCGAGGACATCGTCCGTATCGATGCGCGGATGGACGACTTCGTCCGTCAGCTCCAGGATCTGCGACGCCACCGTAGACGCCGCTGATCCCCATCCGACACCAGCTGTCCGCCCACGGCCAGGCATGCGAGGGCCGGGGGCGGACAGTGAGCACTCCCCGTCGGTCGTCGCCGCTCGAATAATGAGTGGCGGACAAGGACCCCGCCAGGCACAGTGGTTGAGGAATCAGGAAGGTACGCCACAGGACCGGGAGAGGAGCGCGACGATGACCGAGAGTACGAGTCCGTCGAGTTCTCACCAGGGCGGCCCGGAGCAGGCGCCGGAGTAACCATCACTTCACTCCGCTGAGCCGCTCCCAGCAGGACGCCCGGGGCGGCTATTTTGCGCGCATCGCGTGGCCGCCCACCCGGAGGATTGGCCGAGTGGTAAGGCAGCGGCTTGCTAAGCCGTGGTCGGGGCTGTTGACCTCGCGCGCGTTCGATCCGCGCATCCTCCGCACAGATATCGGCACGGACAACCCCGTGCCGAGGCCGTACAGGCTCACGGGCCGGGCGCATGCCTGCACCCGGCCCGTGATTCTCCGTGTTCGCGCGGACCCCGGAGCTGCCTAGAGCAGCTGCTCCAGCACCACAGCGATTCCGTCGTCCTCGTTCGAGGCGGTGATCTCGTGCGCGACGGCCTTCAGGTCGTCATGCGCGTTGGCCATCGCCACCCCGTGCTGCGCCCACGCGAACATCGGGATGTCATTCGGCATGTCACCGAAGGCGAGCGTGTCCGCCGCCTTCACACCCAGCCGGCGCGCCGCCAGCGAGAGCCCGGTCGCCTTGGTCAGCCCCAGCGGCAGGATCTCCACCACGCCCGGGCCTGCCATGACCACGTTCACCAGGTTGCCGACGGCCCCACGCGCTGCATTCGCCAGTGCGTCGTCGTCGAGTTCCGGGTGCTGGATGTAGACCTTGTTCAGGGGTGCGGACCACATCTCGACCGCGTCCTTCACGAAGACGGCAGGGAGGGGCCCTTCCTGTACGCGGTAGCCGGGACCGACCAGTACCTCACCGTCGAGCCCGTCGCGGCTCGCCGCCAGCGCCAGCGGCCCGACCTCCGCCTCGATCTTGGAGAGGGCGAGGCCGGCGAGCTGGCGGTCCAGCGTCAGCGACGTCAGCAGCTTGTGCTCGCCCGCGTGGTAGACCTGCGCGCCCTGGCCGCAGACCGCGATGCCCTGGTAGCCCAGGTCGTCCAGGATGTGCCGGGTCCACGGGACAGCCCGGCCGGTGACGATGATGTGCGCGGCGCCGGCCGCGGTGGCGGCGGCCAGTGCCGCGCGGGTGCGCTCGGAGACCGTGTCGTCGTTACGCAGCAGCGTCCCGTCGAGGTCGGTGGCAACGAGCTTGTACGGAAAGGTCACCTGGCAACCGGTTCCAGGACCTCGCGCCCGCCCAGGTACGGACGGAGCACCTCGGGCACGCGTACCGAACCGTCGGCCAACTGGTGGTTCTCCAGGATCGCCACGATCGTGCGAGGTACGGCGCAGAGCGTGCCGTTCAGCGTGGCGAGCGGCTGGAGGACCTTCTTGCCGTCGCGGGTGTCGCGCATCCGGACGGAGAGGCGGCGCGCCTGGAAACCGTCGCAGTTCGATGCGGACGTCAGCTCGCGGTACTTGCCCTGGGTCGGGATCCACGCCTCGCAGTCGAACTTCCGGGAGGCCGAGGCCCCCAGGTCGCCGGTGGCCACGTCGATCACCTGGAACGGCAGCTCGAGACCGGTCAGCCACTGCTTCTCCCAGTCCAGGAGACGCCGGTGCTCCGCCTCGGCGTCCGCCGGGTCGACGTACGAGAACATCTCGACCTTGTCGAACTGGTGGACGCGGAAGATGCCTCGGGTGTCCTTGCCGTACGTACCGGCCTCGCGGCGGAAGCACGGCGAGAAGCCCGCGTAGCGGAGCGGCAGTTTGTCCGCGTCGATGATCTCGTCCATGTGGTACGCGGCGAGCGGGACCTCGGAGGTGCCGACCAGGTAGTAGTCGTCCTTCTCCAGGTGGTACACGTTCTCCGCGGCCTGGCCGAGGAAGCCGGTGCCCTCCATGGCGCGCGGCCGGACCAGGGCGGGGGTCAGCATGGGGACGAACCCGGCCTCGGTGGCCTGCGCGATCGCGGCGTTGACGAGAGCGAGCTCCAGCAGCGCGCCGACACCCGTCAGATAGTAGAAACGTGAGCCGGACACCTTGGCGCCGCGCTCCATGTCGATCGCGCCGAGCGCCTCGCCGAGTTCCAGGTGGTCCTTGGGTTCGAAGCCCTCGGCACCGAAGTCGCGGATGGTGCCGTGCGTCTCCAGGACGACGAAGTCCTCCTCGCCGCCGACCGGCACGTCCTCGTGGACGATGTTGCCGAGCTGCAGCAGCAGGCTCTTGGCCTCCGCGTCGGCCTCGTCCTGCGCCGCGTCGGCCGCCTTGACATCGGCCTTCAACTGCTCGGCCCTCTTGAGCAGCTCGGTGCGCTCCTCGGGAGAAGCCTTGGGGATGAGCTTTCCGAGCGATTTCTGCTCGGAACGGAGTTCGTCGAAGCGGACACCGGACGACCTGCGCCGCTCGTCGGCGGAGAGAAGGGCGTCGACGAGCGCGACGTCCTCTCCACGGGCGCGCTGGGAGGCGCGAACACGGTCGGGGTCCTCACGGAGCAGGCGAAGGTCAATCACCCCTCCAGGCTACCGGTGTGCGCTTCCGTAGCTCGAACCGATATTGCCAAGCGTGTCACTATGCCCGAATTGCCAGAATTGATAAAAGAGAGGAAGATCATCGCCTGTGATTCGACACGGGTCGTCAATATGGAGCTCCTATTCCCCCAAATGGGGCAGAAAGGGCTTTCATCCTTGACGTGTCAGTCATGCGCGCAGGGGGAGTTGGGGTGCTTGTCCACAGGGGAGGGGGGTCCGCCAGGGTTATCCACAGGCTGTGGGGGAGATCTGTGGACGCAGGAAGAGATCATTCCGAAAGCCGCATGAGGGGTCATGGATTCCCCGTTCAAACTCGCTTCACACACTCATTCGGGTGAGAATTCCTCGCCCAAAGGAGTTGATCAATGGAATTAAGGTGACACGGGCGACCTGTAGTTCTGTGGGTGGATGTGGGCGAGTGGGGCGATTTGTCGACCATGTCGTGCTGTGGTGTCGACTTGTCCCCAGGCCGAGAACCGGCCCTGTGGATAACTCTTGTGGATTGTGAAAATCGGCAGGTAATACCGGCGATGTGTGCACGCAGCGGTTCCAAAAACGCCGACCCCGCTATCGGCCCAGGCGTTGGGACAGGTCGTCAGCCCCGGCCGTTACGCAAGGCCATCGGCCCGATCGTCCGGTTCCCGGTCAGGTGCGGCCGTCCTGGACCCGGGCCAGCCAGTCCGACGCGTCCGTGAACTCTCTGTCCGACGTCCCGTCGCGCAGCGGTCGCACGTCCTCCGGCGCCACCCCCGCACGCGGATACGAACCGAGGAACCGCACCTTCGGGCAGATCCGCTTCAGCCCCATCAGCGCCTCCCCCACGCGACGGTCCGCGATGTGGCCTTCGGCGTCGACCGCAAAGCAGTAGTTCCCGATGCCCGCGCCGGTCGGCCGCGACTGGATCAGCATCAGGTTCACCCCGCGCACCATGAATTCCTGGAGGAGTTCAAGCAGTGCGCCGGGGTGGTCGTCGCCCAGCCAGATGACCACCGACGTCTTGTCCGCACCGGTCGGCGCCGCGGGCCGGGCAGGGCGCCCCACCAGCACGAAGCGCGTCTGCGCGTTCTCGGCGTCGTGGATCTCCGTCACCAGCGGTTCGAGACCGTAGGTGGCCGCCGCGAACTCGCCGGCGAAGGCGGCGTCGTACCGCCCCTCCTGCACCAGGCGCGCACCATCCGCGTTGGACGCGGCCGACTCCCACACGGCCTCCGGCAGATGGGCCGCCATCCAGTTGCGTACCTGCGGCTGCGCGGCCGGGTGCGCGGTGACCGTCTTGACGTCGGACAGCTTGGTGCCGGGACGCACGAGCAGCGCAAAGGTGATGGAGAGCAGCACCTCGCGGTAGATCATCAGCGGTTCGCCGGTCGTCAGCTCGTCGAGGGTCGCGGTGATGCCGCCCTCGACGGAGTTCTCGATCGGTACGAGTGCGGCCGCGGCAGCCCCGCTCCGTACCGCGTCCAGAGCCGCCGGTACGGAGACCATCGGGACAAGCTCACGCGTGGCGGCTTCCGGGAGCGTACGGAGGGCGACCTCGGTGAAGGTGCCTTCGGGACCGAGATAGGCGTAGCGCGTGGCGGACATACCGTCACCCTAATGCGCCTTGCCCGCTCAGGACTCCAGGAGCCGCTGCCCCACGTATTCCCCTTTCGCCGCACCGCCCGGCACTGCGAAGAGGCCGCTTGCCTCGTGCCGGACGAATGGCGACAGCGCATCGCCCCGGTCGAGCTTGCGCTGCACCGGCACGAATCCCTTCAGCGGATCCGCCTGCCAGCAGATGAACAGCAGCCCGGCGTCGGGAGTTCCGTCGGCCGCGATGCCGTCGTGGTACGAGAAGGGGCGCCGCAGCATCGCAGCCCCACTGTTCCGCTCGGGGGAGGAGATCCGGGCGTGGGCGTTGTCCGGGATCAGCAGCTTGCCGTCGGGGCCCGCCTTGTCGAGGTCCATCGGGGTGGTCTCGGTGCCACCGCTCAGCGGCGCGCCATCCGACTTGCGCCGCCCTATGACCCGCTCCTGCTGCGCCGCCGGGAGTTT
The DNA here is from genome assembly GCF_042801455.1 of Streptomyces sp. NPDC057565. Classification (NCBI taxonomy): domain Bacteria; kingdom Bacillati; phylum Actinomycetota; class Actinomycetes; order Kitasatosporales; family Streptomycetaceae; genus Streptomyces; species Streptomyces sp. NPDC057565. Next base: position 510,449 of record NZ_JBHVFU010000002.1, read on the forward strand.
CTCCCAGTCGTCGAGCAGCATCCGGATCCGCCGTACGACCGCGTAGGAGCCACCGGCCAGCCAGGCGTACTTCGCCTCGTCGCCGGTCTTCGGCTGAGACGGTACGAAGATGCGCCGGTCGAAGTCGCTCTCCGTGGGTTTCGGGTTCCCGGTGCCGTCGATCTGTCCCATCAGATTGCGGGCGGTTGCCGGCGCGGCCGTGGCGCCGGGGGTCCGGTTGAAACCGTTCATCTGCCAGCGGACCCCGGCCGTCGTGGCGGCCTCCTTCTGGATGGCGCGCAGTGCGTGGAAGGCGACGAGAGCATCGTCGGCACCGATCTGCACCCACAGGTCCCCGTTCGAGCGCTTGGAGTCGAGCCGGTCGGAGGAGAACGGCGGCAGTGGGTCGAGCCCCGGCGGCCGATGAGCCACCAGGCCCGTGCGTTCGAAGAAGGTGCGTCCGAAGCCGAAGGTGACGGTCAGAGAGGACGGTCCGGCGTCCAGCGCGATCCCGGTGTCGTGTGTCGTGCCGTCCGCGCTGCCCCCACTGGTGGGTTCGCCGGCCATCAGGCGCTGGGCCACGGTCGACCAGCGGCGCATCAGGGCGGCGGCTTCCTTCCGCCCGGTGCCGGGTGCCAGGTCGAAGGCGATGAGATGGCCGCGTGCTTGAAGCGGAGTGGTGATCCCCGGTTGATGTTTCCCGTGGAACATTTCCTCGGTCGAGCCGACCGTCGTCAGTGCCGTCGGCTCGTCGGGGCGTGCCGTGGCATAGCCGATCGCACCACCCGTCGAGCCCAGCATCAGTCCGGTCGCACCGGCTGCACCCACGCTGCCGAGCAACCGCCGCCGCGAGAGCTCGCCGGTGGAGCTCTCCCCGTTGTTTCCGATCTTCTTGCTGTCTGTGCTCACGATCCCGCTCAGCCGATCTTGATGTTCTTGCCGATGGTGGTCTGATCGATGTCCGACGTACGGACCGTCACCGCGACCTTCCAGTCGCCCGCTATCGGTATCTGGATGCCGCTCGCCGTCCAGTGCCCCTCGGTGAGCCGGTCGGGAACGACGGGCAGTGGCCCGATGTCCTTGGACTTCAGGGTGAAGGCGAGTTTCACCTCGGGGACGTCCAGGGGCTGTCCGTCGGGTCCGTCGATCCAGAGGTGGAGCCCGTTGGCGCCGGTGCGGCCGGGGTCGATGTCCATCCGGACTGTGCCCTTGCCGTTCCGGCCTCCGGTGTCGAACGGCAGGCTCAGCGTGACGGGTCCTGCGGTCGCGGGCGCGGATGCGCCGGTCGAGGCGCGGGCCGCTTCCTCCTCGGTGCGTCCCGGTTCGGTGGAGGTCAGTACGGTCGTCACTGCCAACAGCGCCACCGCGACGCCCACTTCCGCCAGCACGGAGCGGCGGAGTCCGGACCGCTCGGGGTCGGCATCGCGGATCCGCTTCTTGGTGGCGGTGGCCACAGCGGCTTTCTGCCGGGCGAGCTGGGCGACCCGTGACGGGTCCTCGGACTCGTCCGCGGGTTCGCCCTCCACCTCGGCGGAGGCATCCGCGTCCATCTGGGGGTCCACTGCGGTCCCGGCCTCGGTCGGGACCTCGGTCAGCCGAGCCGTCCATCGCCGCGAGATCCATGCGACCCCGACCAGTACGGCGACGAGTCCCACCTTCACGAGCAGCAACTGTCCGTACCCCGTGCCCGTGAGCGCGGACCAGGAGCCCACCTGGCGCCAGGACTGGTAGAGCCCGGTCGCGGTGAGCACGAGCACGCTGCCGAACGCGATACGGGAGAAGCGCCGTACCGCCGTGGCTCCGATGTCCGGCGTCCGGTACAGCGCGACCAGGAGCGCCGCGAGTCCGCCCAGCCAGGCGGCGACAGCGAGCAGATGCAGCACGTCGACCGGCATGGCGATGCCGGGCTGGATCCCGGTCGAGGCGTGCTCGGCGAGCGCCCACGTCGCGGCGATCCCGGCGGCGATGACCGTGCCGCCGATGGCCAGTCCGAACGTGAGGTCCTTTTTCTCCCGCTCGTCCTCGCGCTTCGCGTACGCCCCGAACAGGACGGCGATGAAGAGCGCGGCGGCCCCGAGCAGCAGCAGCCGTGAGACCAACGCAGCCCCGGGTTTGGTTTCGAGCACGGCCTTCAGGCCGTCCAGGTCGAAGGCGTCCGCGAGCTTCCCGGAGCCTGTGTACGGGCTCCGCAGCAACAGCATGGCCAGGGTGGCCGCGGTGAGGGTCAGCCAGCCGCGCACGACCAGACGCTGCAGCGGGCGCGCGCCCGCCCCGCGCTGCCAGCAGGCCAGGACGAAGGCCGCGCCACCGGCCAGCACGATGAACCCGGCGTACGCGGCGTACCGCGCGATGTCGTAGAGCGCGCCGACCAGGCCACCGCCGGCCTCGTTCGAGGGGAGGGCGACGGTGGTCTCCGAGGGGGCCCCGACGGAGAAGGTGAAGGCACCGGAGATCGGGTGACTGTCCGCGGAGACTGCCTGCCAGGCCACGGTGTAGGTACCGTCGGGCAGCCCGGAGTGGAGCGTGACGCCATACTTCACGGTGGAGCCGCTCTGCAGATCACGCGGAGCCGCACCGGTGTCGGCGCGCTTGCCGCCGGGGTCCAGGATCCGGATGGAACCGTCGCCCATGGCGACCTGCTCGGAGAAGGTGAGCGTGACCTCCTTGGGGGCGGTGGCGACCACCGCCCCGTCCTGCGGATCGCTCCCGGTGAGTGCGGCATGTGCGGATGCGGGTGCCGCGCCGCCCAGCAGCAGGCCCGCCACCATGGTGACGAGCGCGGCGAGGAGTGCGGCCGCGGCGAGTGGCCGGCGCATCGGGGGCACGGACGGGGACGGCCCGAAGTGCGGGGCGGTGGCTGTCATGGTGTGTCAGTACCTCACTGCTTCTTCGGGTTGTAGGTGGTCTCCTTCACGGGAAGGTCGATCCTGATGGGATCGGCCTTCTCGAAGTGCAGCTCCATGGTCACCGTCTCGCCCTGCTTGGGTTGCTCCTTGAGCGCGGTGAACATGATGTGGCTCCCGCCGCGCTCCAGATCCAGCTCGCCGCCGGCGGGCACCTCGAAGGACGTCACCATGCGCATCGTCTGGTTCTTCGTCTCGTGGATCGTGACGTAGTCCGAGAGCGGGCTGGTGACCGATGTGAGCCGGTCGGAGCTGCCGCCGGTGTTCCGCACGACGAGGAAGCCCGCCGCCATGTCGCTGACGGGCTGCGGCATGAACGCGCCGGTCACCTTCAGCTCGGGCTTGCTGTCCGAGGCCGAGCATCCCGCAAGCGCCAGCCCGGTGGTGAGGGCGAGGGCGCCGGCGAGGGTGGTGCGGCGGTTCACGGAGCCTCCCCCTTGATGATCTTGGGGAGGTCCTTGGTGTAGTCGTCGGGCGAGGTGTCCTCGCTGTACAGCACGTACCCCTTGTCGGTCTTCGGGGAGAACGCGATGACCTGCGACCCGTGCATCGAGACGACCGTGCCGTCCTTCTCCTTCTTCGGCGGGTCTATGCCGATGCCGATCTGGCGTGCGCCCGCCTGGATGGTCGGGAAGTCGCCGGTGAGGCCGATGAAGGAGGCGTCCTGGGCCTTGAGCCAGCTGCCCAGCGAGGACGGAGTGTCCCGCTCGGGGTCGGTGGTGACGAAGACGACCCGGAGCTTGTCCTGGTCGGCCTTGGGCAGGGACTTCTTGGCGATGGCGATGTTGCTCATGATCAGCGGGCAGACATCAGGGCAGTTGGTGTAGCCGAAGTAGATGAGTGTCGGCCTGCCCTTGGTCTGCTCACGCAGGTCGTACTTCTTGCCGTGGGTGTCGGTCAGGACGAGATTCGGCTTGGTGAACGGCTGGTCGAGTACCGTCGCGGCCTTGGTCTTCGCCTCGGCGGAGACATCGGCGATGGGTTTCCCGGCCTTGTCGTCGCTGCTGCCGCAGGCCGACAGGGTGAGTGCGGCCGTGGCGACGAACGCCGCAACCAGCACAGTTTTCTTACGCATGGATCGCTGATTCCTGGTGGGTCGGTGAAAACGGTGGGTCTCCGGGCCCTCTTCCGGATCAGGCCGAGCCCCTGGGGCCGGGACCGCGCGTCTGCGGTCCGGTCCGGAGAGCGGCTTGATCCGAAAGAAGGGGCCGGGGGTCTCAGGCGGTGCGGCGGCGGCCTGCGAGGACGCCGAAGGCCACCCCCGCGATGCCGATGACGATGCCGACCACCCCGAGGACACGCGCGGTGGTGTCACTGGAGGACGAGGCGGAAGCAGCCTCCGTGCGCTTGTCCTTCGCCTCGTCGGCGGTCGCCGCACCGCTCTTGTCGTCGGCGGTGCTGCCGTGCTCGTCGGTGGTCGCGGCGGTCAGCTTGAGGACGGGAGCCGGGCTCTCGGGCTCCTCGGCGCCCTCCTTCTGCTCCTCGATCCAGCGGACGACGTCCTTGTTGTCGTACGTCTGGATGGCCTTGAAGACCAGCTGGTCGGCGTCCTCGGGGAGCTGGCCGACGGAGAGCGGGAACTGCTGGAATTCGCCCGGGCGGATGCCGAGGCTGTTCTTGCTGCCCTCGGCGGTCCAGGTGACCTTGGAGACGGCCTCGTTGATCTTCTGGCCGTGCATGTCCAGCGGCTTCGCCAGCTTGCTCCTGGTGACGTCGATCTTCCAGCCGGGCACCGGCTGCGGCATCACGGAGGCCAGCGGGTGATCGGTCGGGAAGTTGACCTCGAGCTTGGTCGTCGAGGCGTTGTCCTGCTCGTTGGGGACCTTGAAGTTGATCGTGGCGTAGCCGCCCTTGGCTGCCTCGCCCTGCGGTTGCACGCTGACGTGCGCGGAGGCGGTACCGGCGAGGATCAGCACGGTGGACGCGGCGGCGCCGCCGACCAGGGCGATGCGGGAAACGTTCATGGCAGGAATCACTCCACAGAAGCAGGAAGGAGAGGTGGTCCGCCGCGCAGGTGCGCGACGGCGTCGCGACACCTCTTCCTCACGTGCGGAGTGCGTGCACGGTGCCGGGCGGGCGCCACCGGGCGTGGGCCGGGTGATGACCGCAGAACGGTTCGTGCGTGCTACGAGCGGAGGGTGTCGCGTCAGGCTGCGAGGGTGAATGCGGACGGAGGCCCGCGCCTGATCACCTGGTGCTGCAGTGGATCGCCGGTGACCGGAGCCGGTGCGTCGGCTGCCGTACGGGGGGTGCGCGGCCCGGTCGCCGCCTCGACCGGGAGACCGGCCCGCAGCGTTCGTACGAGAACGAGCGCGGCCCGCAGCGCGCGCAACCGGGCCTCGGCCGCGAGCTGCTGGGCGCCGTGCGCGGAAAGCCTGGTCAGCTTGAACAAGGCGATCTCGCCGCGCCGCAGCAGCCAGCCCGTGGCGAGCGCGGCCAGCAGATGGCCGAGCACCATGGGCAGGCTGGGAAGCAGACCCGTGAGCAGCCCGGTGAGGGTGGTCGGGTCACCTCCGGCGGCGGCCATCGACTGATGGTCCATGCCTGTCACCGTCGCCGGATCGATGCCCGCATCGCTGACGATGCGGTGGGCTTCGGCGGCGTTCAGCTGCGCCGGTCCGGCGCCGCACACCAGGCTTGCGGCGAACCGGATCAGGGAGCCGTCGCCCGTTGCTGCCAGTGTCGGCGTACCGGACGTGCTGTGCGTGCCCAGCCCGAACAGGGTGTGGAGGGCGAGCTGTCCACCGGCCAGGGCGGCGGCGATGGACGGCAGGGAGCGCTCGCGTCCGGCGAGCGTCACCACCAGCGCGAAGACTCCGAGGAAGCCTGCGAGCAGCGTCCACCAGGGGACGCTCGCGCAGGAGGCCAGTGCGTGCCCTGCCGCGGACAACGCGACACAGACCGCGGTGAACACCGCGGCCCTCAGGAGCCGCAGACCGGCTCCGGCGCGTGCGACAGGCGTAGACATGGCCGGCCCATCATCGCACTGCGTCCCGGGAATCGGTACGGCAGGTCCGGAAGGTCGCCTTCCGCCCGATTGAGTGCGCGGCGTGCCTGCTGTCGGGCCTGGCATACACGGGTGCACCAAGTGCGGGTATCCGCCGGATGAGCTGTTTCACATCAGGTCTGTGCTTACGAACCGCCCGGTGCGGCAATACGTATCGGTATGTCGAGCCGCAGCCAGGAGGCTGGAGCATGAGCATCTGGTGGTCACTCCATTTGCGGCGCGAAGCTGCGAGCGTTCCGCTCGCCCGTCGTTTCCTGCTCGGCACCATGGAGACCGCCGGCGTGGATCCGGACGTCTCCTTCGATCTGTCGGTCGCGCTCAGCGAAGCATGTGCGAATGCCGTCGAGCACGGCGGGGACCGGAGAGACGTCGGCGCCCCCGAAGCCCCATGGGACACGTGGGACGCCTGGGACGAGCAGTCCGGTTCGGCTTCCGGGCAGTACCGGGTCACCGCGTATCTGGACGGCGAGAAATGCCGTATCGAAGTCGCCGACTCGGGGCCCGGTTTCCCCGCGCGGTGCGTGCTTCGGACTGCTGATCAGCCGCAGTCGGATCAACATCAGCAGCAGTTCCTGCCGCCCGTCGACGCCGAGGACGGGCGGGGGCTCTGTCTGATCGAGCAGCTCGCCGACCATGTCCACTTCGACAACCGCCCGGGTCGTGGCGCGGTGGTGAGCTTCGACAAGGTTCTGAAATGGCGGGAGGGTGCCCTGCTCATGGTGTCCTGAGCAGGGCACCCTCCGGCTCTCGGGTGCGGGTTCCCGGGGGTCAGCCCTTGAGCTGGGCCATCCAGGCCTCGATCTCGTCGGCCTGGCGCGGCAGCTTGTCGGAGAGGTTCCGGTTGCCGTCCTCGGTAACGAGGATGTCGTCCTCGATCCGGACGCCGATGCCGCGGTACTCCTCCGGCACGGTGAGGTCGTCGGCCTGGAAGTACAGGCCCGGTTCGACGGTGAGGCACATGCCGGCCTCGAGCGTTCCGTTGACGTACGTGTCCGTGCGCGCGGTGGCGCAGTCGTGGACGTCCATGCCGAGCATGTGGCCCGTGCCGTGCAGGGTCCAGCGGCGCTGGAGACCCAGCTCCAGGACCTTCTCCACGGAAAGGTCGCCCAGCAGGCCCCAGGCGACGAGCTTCTCGGCGAGCACGCGCTGCGCGGCATCGTGGAAGTCGCGGAAGGCCGCGCCCGGCTTGACGGCGGCGATGCCCGCCTCCTGGGCCTCGTACACCGCGTCGTAGATCTTCCGCTGCAGCGGCGTGAACGTGCCGTTGATGGGAAGGGTCCGGGTCACGTCGGCGGTGTAGAGGTCGTTCGTCTCGACACCGGCGTCGAGGAGCAGCAGCTCGCCGGAGCGCACGGGGCCGTCGTTGCGCACCCAGTGCAGGGTGGTGGCGTGCGGGCCGGCCGCGCAGATCGAGCCGTAGCCGATGTCGTTGCCCTCGACGCGGGCGCGCAGGAAGAACGTTCCCTCGATGTAGCGCTCGCTGGTGGCCTCGGCCCTGTCGAGGACCTTGACGACGTCCTCGAAGCCGCGCGCCGTGGCGTCGCAGGCCTTCTGCAGCTCTGCCGTCTCGAAGGCGTCCTTGATCAGTCGCGCCTCGGAGAGATAGATCTTCAGTTCCTCGTCGCGCTCCGCGGTGACCTTGTCGGTGAGCGCGGCGTCGATGCCCGCGTCGTGGCCGCGGAGGTTGCGGACCGGGCCGGTGGCCTCGGCCAGCGCGGCCGGGAGCTCGCGCACATCCTTCGCCGGGATGCCCAGCAGGTGCTCCGCCTCGGTGAGGGAGTGGCGGCGGCCGACCCACAGCTCGCCCTGGCCGTCGAGCCAGAACTCGCCGTTCTCCCGGTTGGAGCGGGGCAGCAGGTAGATCGTCGCCTCGTGGCCGTCGGCCTTCGGCTCCAGGACGAGTACACCGTCCTGGGTCTGGTTGCCGGTGAGGTACGCGTACTCGGTGGACGGGCGGAAGGCGTACTCGGTGTCGTTGGCGCGGGTCTTCAGCTTGCCCGCGGGAATGACCAGACGCTCGCCGGGGAAGCGGGCGGACAGTGCGGCGCGGCGGTCGGCGGTGTGACCGGCCTGCGCGATCGGCTCGAGGCCGTGCAGCTCGGTGTCGGCCCAACCCGACTTCATTCCGGCGGCGAGCTCATCGGATACGCCCGGGTACAGGCCGTTCTTCCGCTGCTTGACCGTCTCGGCTTCTTCGGTCTCCGGGTTCTCCGGGTTCTCCGGGATGAGCTCCTCAGACACGGCTTGACTCTCCTTGATACGACACTGGATCTCGTCCATCGTACGGGCGTACGGAAGGGGGCCCTGGGCCGTAAGACCTCTTACACACGGAAGCCGGAAGACATCACTCAGCCGGGAATCGGTTCAGTCGAAGCGTGCAGCGAGGATCACGACGTCCTCCGTGCCGTCGGTCTGGTCGAGCCCGTCCGGAAGGACGGTCCGCAGGACATGGTCGGCGACGAACCCGGCGTCGTGGCGCAGCGCCGTCGGCACGCTCGCGGCTGCCGAGTGGAGCCGTGCGAACGCCCGGTCCATCGAGTCGCCGGTACGGCGCAACAGCCCGTCGGTGTAGAGCAGTACGGTCTCGCCGGGCGCCGGGGCGAATTCCACGCTCGGCGCTTCCCAGCAGGCAAGCATCCCCAGCGGCGCGGACAACGAGGTCTCGACGAACTCCGTGCGCCGGTCGCCGATCACCAGCGGCGGGGTGTGTCCTGCGCCGGCCAGCAGGATCTTGTGGCGGGCGGGTTCGCAGTAGGCGAAGAGCGCGGTCGCGGACCGGGCGGGTTCGGTCAGCCGCAACAGCAGTTCCAGATCGGACAGGACGGCGACCGGATCCTCGCCCTCCATCACCGCGTACGCCCGCAGACCCGCCCGCAGCCGTCCCATGGCGGCCAGGGCGCTCGGCCCGGAACCGCCCACCGAACCGACGGCGAGACCGAGTGCGCCCTCCGGCAGCGCCAGGGCGTCGTACCAGTCCCCGCCGCCGCAGGGTGCCATGCGATGGCGGGCGGCCAGCTGTACGCCGGTGACCCGGGGCAGTCGGCTGGGCAGCAGCTCCTCCGTGATGGTGGCGACGTCGGCCCTGGCCCGTTCCAGCTCCAGCAATCGGGCCAGATGCTCACTCGCGTACCCGGCGTACAGGCCGACGAGATGACGTTGACGTTCCAGCGGCTCGGCGGGCTCGTCGTACAGCCAGACGGCTGCGCCGAGTCGTCCGGTCGCGTCGGTGGTGATCGGCAGGGCGTAGCTGGCGGCGTATCCGAGCCGGGCGGCGACTTCGCGGTGGCGGGGGTCCACGCTTGCGTCGCCGAGGAGGTCAGGGCTGGTCAGCGGGGCTTCGGTGGTCGGAAGACCGTCCAGGATCCGTCCGTACGAGGTGACGCTGCGCGGCACCGTCTCGATGTGCCCGAGCTCGGCATGGGCGAGGCCGAGACCGATGGTGGAGACCGGGCCGCGACGGTCGGAGGGTTCGAACACGATCAGTCCGCGGCGGGCGCCGACGAGAGCCGCGCCGGCATCCAGCAGTTCGTGCAGTGCGTCGTCGAGGGTGCTGGTTCTGGCCAGTCGCTCGGTGAGTTCATGGAGCGTCGTGAGGTCGGACACCCAGCCGGCCAGACGGTCCTGGATGAAGGCTCCCGGTGCTGCGGCCACATTGGCCAGGGGCCCGGCAGTGTGCGCTGAAACAGGAACCATGGGATCGATTCCAGCCACTTTCGGCAGGTGAGGGGCGCTCATGGCAACCGGCTTTCCGACCAGTGCGTTTCGTCGAATAGCATCGCAAACCCCCATGTCATTCTGCGCCGCTATCAGTGCATCCACATGTACACGCACAAGTGAGCCGATGTCCAGCATTGTCCCTACGGCATTTGTGGTGTCCATGGGGCCGCCAAGTTGGCCAAAAAATGCACCCTATGGCGGCGAATTGCGGTCGACTGGGTCTGGCTCGACAGGGGGTTCCCGCGGGGTGAAGTCCCGGTGGGAGCGTCATTCCGGGCCTGCGGGGGTACGTAATCGGTGAGGAACGAGGGGCAGTTCCGGCCGCTCCGGAACCTGGCGGAGAGCCCGGGCGTCCTCACTACGACGACCGCGCCCCACCCCCGAGTGGCGGGGTTGTGCACCATGGAACGGCAGGCGCGATGCGCGCTGCCCCTCGCCATGCTTTTGGCTGCACCTGGCTCAGTTCGACCCGGCTCACGCTCGGTACCGACGGGTGACCCCGTACCGCAGACATAGAGAGCATGTACGCACGGTGAAGTAATGCACACGTGATGTGACACGCACGTGGTGTGATGTGGCCCTCGGCGTTCAACGGAAAGGAACGAGCGCTCATGCGCGAGATCCTCGGAAGGCGACGCAGGCTCCGGCTCCGGCGCAAGGCAAGGCCCGCTCAGCTCGACGCGGCCCTGACCTGCGCCACTGCATGGCAGTGGCCCGTGCTCCCCGGAGTGGGACTGGACGCAGCCGGTGGCCGCGGTGACCGTGGCCGCGGCTGTGCCTGCCCCGATCCCGAGTGCGCCGTACCCGGCGCACACCCCTTCGATCCCGGTCTCCTCGCGGCGACCACCGACGAGCGCATGGTGCGCTGGTGGTGGAACAACCGCCCGACTGCGCCGATCGTGCTGGCCACCGGTGGTCGTGCCCCGTGCGCGCTGAGCCTGCCGGCCGTGGCCGGTGCCCGGGCGCTGGCCGAGCTCGACCGCATGGGCATGCGGCTGGGCCCGGTGGTGGCGACGCCGACGCGGTGGTCGCTGCTGGTCGCCCCGTACACCCTCGAGCGACTTGGTGAGCTGTTGCATGCCAAGGACTGGGTGCCCAGTTCGCTGCGCTTCCACGGCGAGGGCGGCTATCTCGTCCTTCCCCCGTCGGAGGTGGGTGCGGGACAGGTGCGCTGGGAGCGGGCTCCGCTGCCCGGTTCGGCGACGCCCTGGCTGCCGGACGTCGAAGCCGTCCTGGACGCGCTGGTCGAAGCGAGCACCAGCGCTCCCGACGGCGGCAGCCGGCTCGCCTACTGACAGGCACGGCTGCCGGGTCCGGCGTACGAGCGGTTCGGTGGAAGGCCCGGGGCGGATCGGCTCACTCGTTCGGGTGTGAGCCGATCCGGATTCTGCGGTCCGCGGGCGTGCTCCACCCGGGGCCCCATGACGCCGGTACCTTCGCCGCAGCTCAGGCATTCCTGTCGGCCGGCAGGTGGGATCACCATGAATTTCCGCATGATCGTTATGGCGGGTGTGGTGGTGTCCGTCGTCGTGCTCCCGCTCGTCGCTTCCGCCCAACCCACGGAAAGCCCCGCTTCCGTGCCCGGCCATGCAAAGTCTGCCCATGCAAAGTCTGAAGTCCACGGGCTTTCTGATGCACCTTCCGAAAAAGGTTCGGAGGGTGCATTGGGTACTTCCTCAAGGGGATCTTCGGAGAGGAGTTCCGGTGTCGGACTTCTGTCCGATACTTGCCGCCCCCGTGAGGTCGGTTCGGTTGCCGGATTCGGCGTTGCCACCGGCCCCGGCGCTGCCGGTTTCCCCCCGCGGACCGTTGCCCCCTGCGGCCCCGAGCTGTTTCCCCCGAGGGCGTCGGGGTGCAGACCTGCGTCATGGCCGACGGTCGGGACCCCTGGGCGCGCAGCTCCTACCGCAATACGACGGGTGGCGAACTCAGGTTCGTACTCGCCCTGATGGGGCCCGGCGGCCGGACCGTCGAAGTGCGCTGCACAGTGGACGCACAGGAGGAGCCGGGGGTCTGCGAAACGCCTCGCCGCTCGTCGCGCGGAGGCCCCGACGCGTACACCTCAGTGGCCGAGTACGCCGGAGAGGAGGTGGTGGCGGCGGTTCCGCTCCTGCTGAGGGCCGGTTCCAATCCGGCGTCTCCTGCGGCGGGTTGACGCCGCTCCGCGGCTGCTGTGCGCCGGTCGCCGTCCGCTCCGTGAGCCGCGCCGCGCGCCGGGTCCGGGCATGAGAATGCCCGGTCGCTGGCGACGGGGGATGCACCAGCGACCGGGCTTCTAGAACCGTAACAAGAGATCTGCCGTTCGCAAATTCGATCTCGCATATTCGGACAGTGATTTACCTGCGGATACGACAAGTGTGATGTGGGTCACCGGGCGGTCCGCAGGGGTCGTCACGTCCGCACGGTCAGCTGAGCGTCACTTGGCGGTTGGTGAGCCCGCCACGGGCCCGGCGCTCCTCGGCGGTGAGCGGGGCGTCCGAGGCGAGCGCCCCCGTCAGCCGCTCCATGAGCTCGGCTGCGGGCTTCTCGCACTCCTCCGCCCCCATCGCGCTCGGCAGGTCCCAGACCGGAACCATCAGCCCGTGCGCGCGGAAGGAGCCGACCAGCCGGGTCCCTTCGCCGAGTGAGGAGGTGCCGGCGGCATGCAGCCGGGCGAGTGCGTCGAGCAGCTGCTCCTCGGGGTGCGGCATGACCCAGCGCAGGTGGTTCTTCTCCGGGGTCTCGCACCAGTAGGCGGCGTCCACCCCGGAGAGCAGAACGGTGGGGATCGCCGCTTCGTTCGCGCGTTCCAGGGACGCGGACACCTCGGGCGTGGCGTTCTCCGCGTCCGGGACCCAGAACTCGAAGCCGGAGTGGACGACCGGCTCGAACGCCGCTTCCGGGTCGAGCAGGTCCTGCAGGCGCGGACCGTCGGCCGGTACGCGGCGGGCGGCGACGGGCGAGCCGGGCTCGGCGGTCAGTGCACGCTGCAGGGTGTCCGCGAGGTCTCGGCTGAGGTCGCCGGAGGAGGTGTCGTTCTGCAGGGCGACAAGGACGGAACCGTCGTCGCGGCGCAGTGCCGGCCAGGCCATCGGCAGCACGGTCGCGAGCGTCACGGACGGCACGCCCTCGGGCAGTCCGCCCTTGAGCGTCAACTCGGCCGTGGCTGCGGGCACCAGCTCGCGCAGGGCGACCCAGTCGCACTCGCCCGCCAGGCCCTCGAAGGGGCGGTGGACCAGCTCGGTCACGGCCTGGGCGGCGGCGCGGCCGTGACACGCCTTGTAGCGGCGGCCCGAACCGCACGGGCAGGGCTCACGAGCCCCGACCACCGGGATCTCGGCGTCCTTGAGTTGCTGCTTCCCGGCCTTGGTCTGAGGGCGCTTCTTGGCCATGGTGGGCTTTCTCCCGATTGCGACAGTGCGGTCTGGGCCGCGAGCCTAGCGGCCCGTGTCGGGTACGGGGCACAGACGCCCGGGCGCCTGCGTGTACATACGCCGGAAGGTCGGCCGGGACACCGGCCAGGCGCCGGTCGGCGCGCGTGCCGTTACTGCGCGGTCCGCCCGCCGGTCCGTACGGGGGTCTTGTCCGCCGGGTGGCGGCTCTGCCCTGTGTCCGGGCGGTGCGCAACCGGTGTGTCGGCGTCAGCCCACGTCGTCGAAGGCGTCGGCGAAGTCCAGCCCGTCGAGCCCCTGCACGTGTCCGTTCCCGGTGTCATGGCCCTCGCTGACCACCACCCACACGGTGACCTCGCCGGACGAGCCGTCGCGTACGCCCCACTCCTCGGCGAGCGCGCTGATGATGTTGAGCCCGCGTCCGCCGCGTGCCGTCACCGAAGGAGTGGCCGGAATCGGTCTGGTGGGACCGCCTCCGTCGGTCACTTCGACGGTCAGTCCGCCTGTTCTGTCAACGCGCCATGCGGCGCGGACGTCACCGTCACCCACATCTGTGTGTCGCCCCAGCGGCCTGCCGTGTCGACAGGCATTGCTGAGAAGTTCGGAAAGGATCAATACAGCATCGTCGACGACCGAATCCGACACCCCGTAGCTGCGCAATTGCTCGCGCATCCGGTGCCGCGCCTGGCCCACGCCCGCAGGGCCATGGGGTACGGCCATGCTCGACGACGTGGGCACTTCCTGTGCCACCACCAACGCCACCCCCGAGACCTCCTTTGCCCCACGCCACGGAGTGAATGCCCTCCTGGGCTGGGCCGGAAACCGGCCAATGGCCTGCGAGTGACGCACTCGTAACGATCGGATACAGAACGAATGCGCCGGTGTACTCCTTGTAACTGATGTTAAAGGTGACCCAGTTGCGACAGGACCTGTTTTGGGCGATTCGTGATGATTGCCTCGACGCCCAGGCGGGCGCAGAGCTCGACGTCCTCCGGTTCATTGACCGTCCAGACGTGCACGCGGTGGCCCGCGCGGTGCAGTCGCTCGATGTAGCCGGGGTTACTGCGTACGATCCGCAGACCCGGACCGGCGATCCGGGCACCGGCGGGCAGCCGCCCGTCGCGCAGCCGCGGCGAGACGAACTGCATCAGATAGACGGTGGGCAGGGTGGGTGAGGCGGCCTGGATGCGGTGCAGGGAGCGCGCCGAGAAACTCATGATCCGTACCGGCGAGGGGCCGTCTGCCGGTGGCGTGTCGAGCTCGTACCGCTTCAGGAGGTGCAGCAGCCGTTCCTCCACCTGGCCGGCCCAGCGCGTGGGGTGCTTGGTTTCGATGGCCAGTTGCAGCGGTCGCCCGGCAGCTCGCGTCTCGACGACCAGTTCGAGCAGTCGCTCCAGAGTGAGTACGGAGGTGAGCTCGCCCGGCACCGGGTCCCAGTCCGGAGACTCCTCGCGGTCCTTCCAGGAGCCGAAGTCGAGTGCGGCGAGTGCGGAGAGCTCCAGGGCGGAGACGGCACCCCGCCCGTTGGACGTGCGGTTCACCCGGCGGTCGTGGACGCAGACGAGCTGGCCGTCGGCGGTGAGACGTACATCGCACTCCAGGGCGTCGGCGCCGTCCTCGATCGCCTTCCGGTATGCGGCCAGGGTGTGCTCGGGTGCGTCGTCGGACGCTCCGCGGTGTGCGATGACCTGGATGGGGTGGTGCGGGGTGTGCTGCCGTGCGTGGGTCACGGCGTCATCGTGTCACCGTGGCGCGACGGGCGCGTGCACCTGGCAACGAGAGACCGTTTTGCCGGATATAAAGATTGGTGTGCGGACACACAGGTCCTGCTTACAGTGGCCTGACGGGTCATGGGAAAAGCTGGCTCCAGACACGTGCACAGCGGATCTCTTGCCGAAACTGATGAGGAACCGAGGAGTAAAGAGCTGTGAGCACAGAGAACGAGGGCAACGAGGGCACCGCGGCTCAGGCCGTTCCGTCCGTTCCGTCCGCACCTCCCGTGCCGGCCGCCGCTCCTGAGGGCACGCCTGCCTCCCCGCAGGCGCCCGCGAGCCCGGAATCGTCGGAAGCGACGGCAACGCAGCAATTCCAGCAGCCGGAGCAGCCGTCTCAGCAGCCGCAGCGCGCGAATGACTGGCCGCCGCCGCAGCCGCCGCAGTCCCAGCCCGTGGGTGCCTGGCCGCCGCCCCCGCCCGCTGTTCCCGCGTACGCCCAAGGTGCGGGTGGTGGCGGTGGTCCCGTGTGGGGCGCCCCCGGCCAGCCGCAGACGCCCGAAGCCCCGCGAAAGCGGCGAGGCGGAGGCCTGGTGGCGGCGGTGGCAGTGGCGGCGCTCGTGGCGGGCGGCATCGGCGGCGCCCTCGGCTACTGGGCGGCCGACCGGAACGACAGCAACTCCTCCGGCTCGACCACAATCGCGGCGTCCAACCCTCAGGCACTCAAGCGCGATCCCGGTACGGTCGCGGGCGTCGCGGCCGCGGCGCTGCCGAGTGTGGTCACCATCAACGCGCAGAGCGGCGACGGCGAGGGCGGCACGGGCACCGGATTCGTGTACGACAAGGAAGGCCACATCCTCACGAACAACCACGTGGTGGCCTCCGCGGCGAACAGCGGCCAGCTCACGGCGACGTTCTCCAACGGCAAGAAGTACGACGCCGAGGTGGTCGGCCGCGCGCAGGGTTACGACGTCGCGGTGCTGAAGCTGAAGAACGCACCGTCGGGTCTTGCACCGCTCGCCCTCGGAAACTCGGACCAGGTTGCGGTCGGTGATTCGACGATCGCGATCGGTGCGCCATTCGGTCTGTCCAACACGGTCACGACGGGCATCATCAGCGCCAAGAGTCGCCCAGTGGCCTCCGGCGACGGTTCCGGCGGCAGCAACTCGTACATGAGCGCACTGCAGACCGACGCCTCGATCAACCCGGGCAACTCCGGCGGTCCGCTGCTCGATGCGCGCGGCGCGGTCATCGGCATCAACTCGGCGATCCAGTCCACCGGCAGCAGCACCCAGTCGCAGGCGGGATCCATCGGCCTCGGCTTCGCGATCCCGATCAACCAGGCGAAGAACGTCGCCCAGCAGCTGATCAAGACCGGTCAGCCGGTCTACCCGGTGATCGGTGCCACGGTCTCGATGGACGAGAGGACCGGCGGAGCCGCCATCTCGGACCAGGGCTCGGGCGGCACCCCGGCCGTCTCGCCGGACGGCCCGGCGGCCAAGGCCGGCCTCAAGGCGGGCGATGTCATCACGAAGTTCAACGACTCGGTGATCGACAGCGGCCCGACCCTGATCGGCGAGATCTGGACCCACAAGCCGGGCGACAAGGTGACGCTGACCTACAAGCGAGACGGCAAGGTGTCGACCGCCGAAGTCACCCTGGGACAGCGCAAGGGCGACAACTGACCGGACCGGCTGCCCACAGCCAGGAAAGGTGCAGGTGAGGGGGCTGCCGAGCGATTCGACAGCCCCCTCGTGCGTCCCACAGTTCAGGGCCGAGGCGGTTGCGGTCACTCGTCCGCGGGGCGCGGCAGTCGTTCAGCTCCTGTTGATGCTGCTGCACCTGCGTCCGTTGCTGCGCGGTGCTTCCATGAGCGTGATGAGTGCATTCACCGTGGTCCCACCAGGACGGCCGACTCGGCACCTGTGATGCTGATTTCGGGTTGGCGGGAGTCCGGTACGTGACCATCCGCTCCTGGAGGACCACCGACACCGGCGTTGTGGCTCTCTGTCGCGGTGAGCCACAACGCCCGAATATGTCGCCGCACTTGTGGCGCCCGACGTCACCGGCGACACGGTCGACGGCAGGGCGACGGGATTCGTGTACAAGTGAGCGGGGTTACGTGCACCACCGCGGCGCACCCGGTTGTTGGGGACATGCGACGGGGGCGGCGGTGCCCTGGTGACGGTGGGCGCGTGATCAACTGGTCGGGTCCGGCCGCTCATGGGACCGGCCAGTCACACCGGAAGCACCCAGCCGGTAGGCTGTAGCCCGCTCCGCAGCAGGGCAAGGCGGGGCGAAGGTGGGTTGCCCGAGCGGCCTAAGGGAACGGTCTTGAAAACCGTCGTGGCGCGAGTCACCGTGGGTTCAAATCCCACACCCACCGCGTGCGGGTCAGCGAAGTGGTTGGCCAGAAGGGGTACCCCGGTCTCGAGGTACCCCTTTCGCGTTCAGGGCTGTCTCACCCGGTGACGGCGCCGGAGCGTGAGAGGCACGGTGATCCGGGCTGGGCCGCGCATCACGGGCACGGGTGGCGCCGGCATCGTCCCCGACCACGGCGCCCGCGGTGGCGATCGCACGGAGACGAGGCTGGAAGCCATGCCTCAAGTCAGCCGAGCAGCGCAGTTGCTTCGACTTCTACGAGCACATCCGGCTCGAAGAGGTACTCGACACCGATCAGGGAGGCCGGCGGCATGGGGAGCTGGAGCCCGATCTCGTCGGCGACGGCCTCCACACCGGCCATGAAGTCGCTGATTTTCTCCGGGCTCCATCGGGTCACGTAGAACGTCAGGCGCAACACGTCTGCGAACGACGCGCCCGCGCCCGCGAGCCCGACGGAGGTGTTGCGCAGTGCCTGGGCGACCTGCCCGGCCAGGTCGCCGGGTGCGACCGGAGTCCCATCGGCCCGGCGTGCGACCTGCCCGCTGACGTGGATGTGTGTCGCGCCGGTGCCGACTGCCACGTGGTGATACGGAGCCGGTTGCAGCATGCCTTCCGGCGTGAAGTGCTGGACAGTCATCAGTGTTCTCCCTCTGCGCTAGGTATCCGTAAGCTACTTAGTGGAAGAAGGACACTTCAACGAGACCAGGTTTCCCCATGGATACCGAGGACGAATTCCTCATCGGCCTTCCGCATCGCGAACTGCTCGACCAGGTCCTCGACAAGTGGTCGCTCAGCGTGCTCAGCGAACTGTGCGAGCGCCCGTGCCGCTTCAACGAGTTGCGCCGAGCCATCCCGCAGGTCACGCAGAAGTCGCTGACCGCGACACTTCGGCGACTCGAGCGAAACGGCGTGATCGAGCGCGAGGTCGTCTCCACCCGCCCGGTGGCGATCAGGTATCGGATCACGCCACTCGGCAAGACCCTGCGGCCTCCCATCGACGTGTTGCTGACGTGGGCCTCGGAGAACATGCCCGCTATCACACGCGCCCGTGAAGCCTTCGACACGCAGGAAGAAGCAAGCCGCTGAGTCTTCCCCCGCCCCGGCCGGCCGTGGAAGGGCGAAGCATGGCAAAGAGTCCCGCTGCCCGACGGCCGAAGCAGCCGAAGGGGTGAGCTGTCCAAAGTTTCTTCTTTCTGAGGGATCGGGCCAGGCAGCCCGGCTTCCGGCTCATGAAGTAGCTCCAGCCCGGTTCCCATCCCTCTTCTGATTCGGCCAGTGGTGTCAGTGGCCGCTGTTAGCGTCCGGCCGTTCTGGCAGAGCTGTGTGGGGAGGGGACGGCATATGGGCGCGTCGGGATGGGACTACTCCGTGCCGTATCAGGAAGATCTCGTCGGGGCGTTCGAGGGGCTGCGGCGGAAGGTCTTCGAGGAGCGGAACTACTACTGGGTCTCGGGCGCCGACTGGCGACCCGCCGAGCAACGTCTGCCGTGGCCGAAGACCATCGAGGAGCTCTGGGCTGACGAGATCGTCCAGGAAACCGGAACTCATTCGATCCTCGACATCTTCCGGATCATCGGACCGGACGAGGAGCCGGACTACTGCACGATGAAGCAGGTGACCGAGGAGGAGGCGCTGCGTGTCCTGGGCACGAGGAAGCCCACCCGTGCTCACGTTCCGCGGTTCGAGGAGTTCGACCACTGGCGTTGGTACGGGCGGTGCGCCGTGCTCCATGACGAGCAGGGGGAGCCACAGGAGATCTGCTTCTGGGGCTACTCCGGCGACTGAGCCGACCCAGTGGACCAGGTATGGACCGCCGGGGGCGGCGACCCCGTGGGGTTTGCCCTCGTCGGCTGCGGCAGGCTGTTCCCGCCGCCGGTGTCAAGAGACACTGACGGTCGCCTCCCCCCCCACGCGGAAAACAGGTCCGTCCCTGTCGTCCACGATCTCGCAGCGCAGAGACTTCGGCTGCAGGACGGTTGAAAGGTCGCCGGAGACGGCCGGCCGATCATCACCGTTCTTCGTCCGAGCGGGCGCCCCTTCTGTGTGCCTGCCCGGCACGCCCGGTCAAGGCGACCGGTCGGGGCTGCCCTCCGGACCGGCGGGGCGGCCGGAGGTGAGGCGAGCGGCCGAGGCGATGGTGGCGCGGGCTTCGTGTTCGGTGAGGCCCGTTTGGATGGCGGCCCCGGTGAGGGCATCCGCGAGGGCGTCGCCGAAGCCGTGTTCGTACGCACGGCAAGCCGCCCAGAAGAGGCGGGTGTTGCGCTGTCCTTCGTGTGCCGCGAGGACGAACTGGACCAGGCCCCGGCCGTGGTGGGGGCGTGGTGAGGGGTGGTGAGGGCGCGCGGGGGGTGTGAGCAGCCGCAGGAGTGCGCGGGGGCAGGGGGCCGGGGAGAGATCGGCGGCGCCAGGGGCGAGTCGGTAGGTGCCGCCGGTGGTGACCGAGCCGGGGCCGACCAGGTAGCCGCCGGCGCCGCGGATGTCGATGCCGGGGGCGAGGCGGCTGGCGGAGTTCGGTACGGGCACCCCGGGCGGACCGGTGAGCCAGATGTGCCGTCCGCCGCTCGGTGTGATGACCGTGACGGTCGGCGGGATGGTGAACAGATGGTGCAGGGCCAGCTGCTGGAGGGCCGCCGCGGAGTCGTTGCGGCCGGAGGCGTCGATGTCGAGATCGATGCCGATGAGGTGGTGCGGGGCCCGGCCGCAGGCGATGCCGTATCCGGTGGCCCACGGAGCGGCGGCGAACAGGGCTCGTACGGCGGCGGGGTTTGTGGTGGCGTCGTGGACCCCGTGTCCGGGAAGGCCGCAGGCTCCCCGGCAGCCGACCGGCCGGTCGTCGCCGCGGTGGGGGGAGCGCAGGGCGGGGAGCTTGGTGGCGGACAGCGGGATGACGGGGAGCCCGTGCTCGGCGGCGGAGAGTGCGTGGGCGAGGGCCAGGGTGGCGGTCTGCCGGTCGGTGATGGCCATACTTCATTTTCGTACAGGTGTTCGAGAAAGGGAAGGGGGATGGGGTGCGCGGGATCGCGTGGTGCGATCCAGGCGTGGGGGTGTGAACCGGTGCTTTGAGGGTGTGGGGGAGGTTTATCGGGTGTTCCTCATGCTTGCGGGGGAATCGCGGATCATGAGTGGTTCGTCGGGGATTCGGTGGGCAACTTTGGTCTCGCGACGTCGTGACCAAAACCGAGGCTGTCGGCCAACCGCCTTGGAACAAGCTGCACTTCCGGTTCCTGGAGGAATTGACATGGCAAGCATCCGTACCGCTCGCGCCCTCGCCGCCGTTGCCGCACTGCCTCTCGCCGCCACTCTCTTCGGCGGCGTTGCCCAGGCCGACAACGGTTCGTTCGCGACCGATGGGTCGAACGCGGGTGTTGCGACGATCAGCGGCAGCGGAGTCGGTGGGGACAACTTCGGTAATTCGTCCACGTCGCAGCAGCAGGCCACCGGCTCCGGGGCGTCGAACCGGAGCAACTCGGCGCAGGTGAACGGCTCGGCCTTCACTGTGATCGATCAGTCCACCAGGAGCGTCGCGGTGAACTTCACCAGTCTCTGGTGAGCCGGGGGCCACCGCAGGCCGGTCGGGGGGCCGGTGTGCGACGAGGTGAACAGCGGCCTGCGCAAGGACACTTCGGTTTCCTTGCGCAGGCTGTTGGCGTTCCGGAGGGTGGGGCGGGAGTGTTCGGCCGTCGCCGACCTTGACAGCGATCAGGCATCTGACGGACAGTCAGAAACCCTGATCCGTACCCCCGCGTCCGGGAGGCCGCGCCGTGCACCTCGCCCCGACGGAACGTCAGCAGCAGCTGCGCGCCGAACTCCGCACGTATTTCCGCGATGTGATCTCCGGGGCGGATCCGACCGCTCGGGCCGACGGTGCCCCCGGGGCGGACGGAACTCCTGGGGCGGGCGGGAAGTCCAGGCTTCCGGCGGCACTCGAGGGCCCGGTCGAACAGCGTCGGCTGTTGCGGCGCATCGGTGGAGACGGGATGCTCGGGCTCGGCTGGCCCGTCGAGTACGGAGGGCAGGGCCGCGGACCCGACGAGCAGTTCGTCTTCTTCGACGAGGCGTACCGGGCGGGCGCACCCGTGTCCATGGTCACGCTCAACACCGTCGGCCCGACGCTGATGAGGTACGGGACCGAGGCGCAGAAGGAGTATTTCCTCCCGCGGATCCTGAGCGGGGACCTCGTCTTCGCGATCGGCTACAGCGAGCCCGAGGCGGGCACGGACCTTGCCGCGCTGCGGACGAGGGCGGTGCGGGACGGCGACGACTGGGTGATCGACGGGCAGAAGATCTTCACCAGCAATGCGCAGAACGCGGACTGGATCTGGCTCGCCTGCCGTACGGATCCGGATGCGCCCAAGCACAGGGGCATCTCGATCGTCCTGGTTCCGACGGACGCGCCGGGATTTGCCTGGACCCCGATCGAGACCGTGGGCGGACTGACCACGACGGCCACCTATTACGACGGGATTCGGGTGCCCGCCACGAACCTGGTCGGCGAGGAGAACGGTGGCTGGGGCCTGATCACCAACCAGCTGAACCACGAGCGGGTGGCCCTCGCGGCGATCGGGATGCAGGCCGAGGATTTCTACGAGGCGGCGCTTGCCTTCGCCCGGACCCCCGATCCGGTGACGGGGCGGCGTCCGGTTGACGAGCCGTGGGTGCGGTCCCGGCTGGCCGAGGCGTATGCCCGACTGGCGGCAACCCGCCTGCTCAACTGGCGTCTGGTGGGGGACGTCGGGGCGGGCTCGGTGGCCCCCGGGGACGCGAGCGGCGTGAAATTCGTGGGAACCGAATCGGCCGTCGAGGTGTATCGAATGTGCCAGGAAATCACGGGCGAGACCGGGATGGTCAGGGGCGGATCGCCCGGCTCCTTCGGGGACGGGGAGCTGGAGCGGATGAACAGGGCGGCGCAGATCAACACCTTCGGGGGCGGGGTGAGCGAGGTGCAGCGGGAGATCGTCGCGACGATGCGACTCGGCATGAAGAGGGGGAAGCGGTGACGGACACAGCGGACCAGCTGTACGGGAGGCTCAAGGCGTACGAAGGGCGCGCGTCCGCTACGGCCGGTGTCGGCAAGGACCTGGTCAACGAGCCGATGATCAGGCATTGGTGCGAGGCGATGGGGGACGGGAATCCCGCGTACGTGGGGCCGGGGGCGATTGCGCCGCCGACGATGCTGCAGGCGTGGACGATGGGCGGTCTGTCGGGGCACACCGACCGGTCCGGGGCGTACGACGAGCTGTTCGGCCTGCTCGACGGTGCCGGATACACCTCGGTGGTCGCGACCGACTGTGAGCAGGAGTACCTGCGTCCGCTGCGGCCCGGGGACCGGATCACTTTCGATGCGGTGATCGAGTCGGTGTCGGAGCGGAAGACGACCAAGCTGGGGACGGGCTATTTCATCACGACGCGGATGGACGTCCGAGCGGCCGGTGAACCGGCCGGTACGCATCGCTTCCGGATCCTGAAGTACGCGCCCGCAGGGGGTAAAGACGGGCAGCGGGGTGGAGGGCGAGGGCTGAGGCAGGGCGGCCGGAGTCTGCGGCCGAGACCGGTGATCAACCGGGACAACGCCGGTTTCTGGCAGGGCGTCGCCGAGCACAGACTTCTCATCCAGCGCTGCCGGGAGTGCGAGACCCTGCGTTTTCCCTGGCTCCCGGGATGCAATGCCTGCGGCTGCCAGGAGTGGGACACGGTCGAGGCGAGCGGCGAGGGCACGGTCTTCAGTCACGTCGTGATGCATCACCCGCCCTTCCCCGCCTTCAGCGCCTCCGACGAAGCCGGGCCGTACGCGGTGGCGCTGATCGAGTTGGCGGAGGGCGTGCGGATGGTCAGCAACGTGGTCGGTGTGCCCTGCGACAAGGTGCGGACGGGGATGTCGGTGAAGCTGGAATTCCTGCGTACGGACCCCGAGTTGGAGCTGCCGGTCTTCCGTGGGAGCGAGGGCTGACATGGACTTCACGCCCACGGAGGAGCAGGGCGCGGCACAGGGGCTCGCCGCGCAGATCTTCGGTGACCTGGCCACGCATGAGCGACTGGCCGCCGCAGGGTCGGGCACGGATGCCGAGCTGTGGAAGGAGCTGTGCGCAGCCGGGCTCACGGCCGCCGTCGAGGAGATCGGGCTGCTGGGTCTGGTGCTGCTGTTGGAGGAACAGGGCAGGACGACCGCGCAGGTGCCGTTCGCGGCGAGCTGTGTGTACGGGCTGCTCGCCGTCACCGACCACGGTACGGGCGAACAGCGGGAGCGACTGCTGCCACCCCTGCGGGACGGCACGGCCGTGGCCACCGGGGCGTTTCCGGCACGCTCCGGTCTACGGACCGACGGGGAGGGGCGGTTGAGCGGCGTCGTGCCCTATGTGCCCTGGCTGCGGGACGCGAACCTGGTGCTCGTGGCGGATGCGGACCGGGTGCTGTGGGTCGTGCGGACCGCCGATCCGGGCGTGGCGGTCCTGCCGGTGGAGACGACGGCGCCGTGGTCGGCGGCGCGGCTCGTCCTGGACCGGGCTCCCGGCGAGCGGCTCGGCGGGCCGGGGCCGGAGCTGAACCCCGAGCCGAGCCCGGACCCAGAAGCAGAAGCGGGAACGGGCCGGGAACCGGAAGCGGAGACAGGGCAGACAGCGGGAGCAGGGATGTACGGGGCGGTGCTGGCCGCGAGCCGGACGGCGTTCGCGGGATTGCAGGCCGGGGTGTGCGCCGGGTCGCTGGCCCGAGCGGTCGCCCACACCACCACCCGGGAGCAGTTCGGGCGCCCGCTCTCCACCAACCAGGGGGTGCTGCTGCGCGCAGCCGACGCCCATATGGACACCGAGGCGATACGGGTCACGGCGTACGAGGCGGCATGGCGCCACGACCAGGGTCTGGCCTACGGCGCCCAGGCGCTGACTGCGGCCTGGTGGGCCTCGGAGGCCGGCAGGAGAGTCGTACACGCCGGACAGCATCTGCACGGCGGTACGGGCGCCGATCTCGACCACCCCGTCCACCGTCACTTCCTCTGGGGCCGTCAGCTCGACTCCTATCTGGGATGCGGCAGTGAAGTGCTCGAGGAACTGGGTGAGTTGCTGGTGAAGGAGGGATCGCAGTGAAGGTCGGTGAGGAGCTGGCACCGCTGGAGATCGCGGTGACCCGCACCCTGATCGTCGCGGGTGCCGTCGCCTCCCGCGACTACCAGGACGTGCACCATGACGCGGAGCTCGCGCAGCGGAAGGGTTCCCCGGACATCTTCATGAACATCCTGACGACCAATGGCCTGGTGGGGCGGTACGTCACCGACCACTTCGGGCCGTCTGCGGTGCTCCGCAAGGTCGCCATCAGGCTGGGGGCGCCCAACTACCCCGGAGACACCATGGTGTTGAGCGGCACCATCACGGCCATCGATGAAGCAGGGACGGCCGAGGTGAGGGTCGTCGGCGCCAACGGTCTCGGAAGGCATGTCACCGGCACGGTGACCGTCAGCGTCCCGGAGGGGCCGGCATGAGCGTGCGCAGGGCCGATTCGCTCGGCGGCCGGGCGGCAATCGTCGGGATCGGGGCGACCGAGTTCTCGAAGGATTCCGGGCGCAGTGAACTCAAGCTGGCCGTCGAGGCGGTGCGAACCGCCCTCGACGACGCCGGGCTGACCCCTGCCGATGTCGACGGTCTGGTCACCTTCACCATGGACACCAGCCCCGAGATCACGGTCGCCCAGGCGGCCGGCATCGGAGAGCTGTCGTTCTTCTCCCGCATCCACTACGGCGGCGGTGCGGCCTGTGCGACCGTGCAGCAGGCGGCGCTCGCCGTGGCGAGCGGGGTTGCCGATGTCGTGGTCTGCTACCGCGCCTTCAACGAACGTTCGGGCCGGCGCTTCGGATCCGGGGTGCAGCACCGGGAACCCACCGCCGAGGGGACGGCGCTCGGCTGGAACCTCCCCTTCGGGCTCCTCACTCCCGCCTCCTGGGTGGCCATGGCCGCCCAGCGTTATCTGCACACATACAACCTGACCCCGGAGGCCTTCGGCCATGTCGCGGTCACCGACCGGCGCCATGCGGCGCGCAACCCGGCGGCGTACTTCTACGAGAAGCCGATCACCCTCGCCGACCACGCCGCGTCGCGCTGGATCGTCGAACCGCTGCGGCTGCTCGACTGCTGCCAGGAGACCGACGGCGGACAGGCGATCGTCGTGACCAGCGCCGAGCGGGCCAGGGACCTTCCGCGGCCGCCTGTGGTGATCGTTGCCGCCGCACAGGGCGCAGGGCGGGCGCAGGAGCAGATGACCAGCTTCTACCGTGACGGGCTGACCGGGCTGCCGGAGATGGACGTCGTCGCCAGGCAGCTCTGGCGTACCTCCGGACTCACCCCTTCCGACATCGACGTGGGCATTCTCTACGACCACTTCACCCCCTTCGTGCTGATGCAGCTGGAGGAGTTCGGCTTCTGCGGGCCGGGCGAGGCCGCCGACTTCGTGGCGGACGACGCGCTGCCCCTGAACACGCATGGAGGTCAGCTGGGGGAGGCGTATCTGCACGGGATGAACGGCATCGCGGAGGCGGTCCGGCAGATCCGGGGCACATCGGTGAACCAGATATCCGGGGCGGCCAGAACCCTGGTCACAGCGGGCACGGGGGTGCCTACCTCCGGACTGATTCTGGGCACCGGCGATTGACCGTGGGGCAGGAGCGGGCCCGTTGTCTCGGGTGGTTGTCTCAGGTGGCGACCCTGAGTCCTGATGACGGGCTCTACTCCTCCAGGAGGTGGGGCCGGCCCTACCCGTACAACCTGAGGCGGACGTGGCTTCGGGACCTGGGGCCGATCCCCCGGGTAGCACCCGCTCCTAGCGTGGACCCATGACCACGCCAGTCTGCACGGGCGCCTCCGGGGGAGCCACTGCCGCCACCGGACACGCGCCGCTCACCTCGCCGGCGTCGCACACGCAGCATGCGTCGCATGGTTCACCGGGATCGCACGGTTCATATGTGGGACGGGCGCCCTACGCTCCGTACCCGTCGTTCTCGTCGTTCGTGCGGGCGCGGGGGCCCGTGCTGCTGCGTACCGCGCGCTCACTGACCGCGAATCCGAGCGATGCCGAGGATCTGCTGCAGACCGCGCTCACCAAGACGTACGTCGCGTGGGAACGGATCGAGGATCACCGGGCGCTCGACGGCTATGTCCGCCGGGCCCTGGTGAACACCCGCACCTCGCAGTGGCGCAAGCGGAAGGTGGACGAATTCGCCTGCGACGAACTGCCCGAGCAGGAGAGGGCTCCGGCGCCCGATCCTGCCGAGCAGCAGTCGTTGCACGATGCGATGTGGCGAGCCGTGCTGAAGCTCCCGGACCGGCAGCGGGCGATGGTCGTCCTGCGCTACTACGAGGATCTCAGCGAGGCGCAGACGGCCGAGGTGCTCGGGGTGTCCATAGGCACGGTCAAGAGCGCGGTGTCACGGGCACTCGGCAAGCTGCGCGAAGACCCGGAGCTGACCCCCGTACGCTGACCCCGCGAGCCCGCCCGCCTGCGACCCCGCTCAAGCGCGCGAGACCGCCGGCCTGTGAGCCCGTGTGAGTTCCTCTGAGCGCGCGCAAGCCGGTGAGCCCGCGTGAGCCTGCGATCCGGGCTGTCCCTGAGCTTGTGCGTCTGTGGTGCCGGTCGTCGGTGACCAGGCCGTCGAAGTTGACGAGTGCATGGAAGACGTCGAGGTCACCGGCGGATTCCGGCCCTCAATGCCGGGCTTTCGTGCCCCGGGCGCTGCGCCGATGCGTGCAGAAGAAGTCGACGGGCACCGATTCGTTTGCCCGGGAGTAGTGACATACCGCTTGGTATGTGCGCAGAATCAGCGGAACCTTACTGCCGCGTAGCGCCCACCGGGAGGACGCCGTGCTGAGCACCATGCAGGACGTACCGCTGACTGTCACCCGCATCCTGACGCACGGGATGACGATCCACGGGAAGTCGCAGGTCACGACCTGGACCGGCGAGCCCGAGCCGCAGCGGCGAAGCTTCGCCGAGGTGGGACGCCGTGCCACGCAGCTCGCCCACGCCCTGCGCGACGAGCTCGGTGTCGTCGGCGACCAGAGGGTCGCGACCCTCATGTGGAACAACGCCGAGCATGTCGAGGCGTACCTGGCGATCCCCTCCATGGGTGCCGTGCTCCACACGCTCAACCTGCGGCTCCCCGCCGAGCAGCTGATCTGGATCGTCAAGCACGCCGACGACAAGGTCGTCATCGTCAACGGTTCGCTGCTGCCGCTCATCGCGCCGCTCCTCCCGCACCTGCCGTCGATCGAGCATGTGGTCGTCGCCGGGCCCGGTGACCGTTCCGTGCTCGACGGTGCCGCGCCGCGGGTGCACGACTACGAGGAGCTGATCACCGGCCGCCCGACCAGCTACGACTGGCCGGAGCTGGACGAACGCCAGGCCGCCGCCATGTGCTACACCTCCGGCACCACCGGCGACCCCAAGGGCGTCGTCTACTCCCACCGCTCCGTCTACCTGCACTCCATGCAGGTCAACATGTCGGAGTCGATGGGGCTGACGGACAAGGACACCACGCTGGTGGTCGTCCCCCAGTTCCACGTCAACGCGTGGGGCCTGCCGCACGCGACGTTCATGTCCGGCGTCAACATGCTGATGCCGGACCGGTTCCTGCAGCCCGCCCCGCTCGCGGACATGATCGAGCGCGAGAAGCCGAGCCACGCCGCCGCCGTTCCGACCATCTGGCAGGGTCTGCTCGCCGAGGTCACCGCCAACCCGCGCGATCTGACCTCGATGGCCCGCGTCACCATCGGCGGCGCCGCCTGTCCGCCCTCCCTCATGGAGGCGTACGACAAGCTGGGCGTCCGTCTCTGCCACGCCTGGGGCATGACCGAGACGTCGCCGCTCGGCACGATGGCCAACCCGCCCGCAGGGCTGACCGCGGAACAGGAGTGGCCGTACCGCATCACCCAGGGACGATTCCCGGCCGGGGTCGAGGCGCGACTGGTCGGCCCCGGCGGCGAGCATCTGCCCTGGGACGGTGCGTCGGCCGGTGAGCTGGAGGTCCGTGGTCCCTGGATCGCCGGTGCGTACTACGGCGGCGCGGACGGCGAGGCGCTGCGCCCCGAGGACAAGTTCAGCGAGGACGGCTGGCTGAAGACCGGTGACGTCGGCGTCATCAGCGAGGACGGCTTCCTCACCCTCACCGACCGCGCCAAGGACGTCATCAAGTCCGGCGGCGAGTGGATCTCCAGCGTCGAGCTGGAGAATGCCCTGATGGCGCACCCGGATGTGGCCGAGGCCGCCGTCGTCGCGGTCCCGGACGAGAAGTGGGGCGAGCGTCCGCTGGCGACCGTCGTGCTCAAGGACGGCGTGACCGCGGAATACGAGGCGCTGAAGGCGTTCCTCGCCGAGTCCGGCATAGCCAAGTGGCAGCTGCCGGAGCGCTGGTCGATCATTCCGGCGGTGCCGAAGACCAGCGTCGGCAAGTTCGACAAGAAGGTGATCCGCAAGCAGTACGCGGCGGGCGAGCTGGACGTCACGCAGCTCTGAGCGGTGCGCTGACGGCGAGGGCGGTACGGGAAGTCCCGTACCGCCCTCGCCCGTCGTCGCGACGACGACTGCGTCAGTTCGTGCCGATCTTCGCCAGCAGGTCGACGATGCGGGACTGGACCTCTTCGCTCGTCGAGCGTTCCGCCAGGAAGAGCACGGTCTCGCCGGAGCTGAGCCTCGGCAGCTCCGTCCGGTTGATATCGGCCGAGGTGTAGACGACCAGCGGGGTCCGGTTGAGCTGGCCGTTCGCGCGCAGCCAGTCGACGATCCCGGCTCGGCGGCGGCGTACCTGCATCAGGTCCATCACCACCAGATTCGGCCGCATCCGGGTGGCGAGGGAGACCGCTTCGCTGTCGGTCGCGGCGCACGCGACCTGCATGCCGCGGCGTTCCAGTGTCGCCGTCAGCGCCACCGCGATTTCCTCGTGCTCCTCGATCAGCAGCACCCGCGGCGGGTGCTGCTCGCTGTCGCGGGGTGCGAGCGCCTTGAGGAGCACCGCGGGGTCGGCACCGTACGCAGCTTCCCGCGATGCCTGTCCGAGACCGGCCGTCACCAGCACCGGAACCTCGGCCGCCACGGCCGCCTGGCGCAGCGACTGCAGCGCCGTACGCGTGATCGGCCCGGTCAGCGGGTCCACGAAGAGGGCGGCGGGGAACGCCGCGATCTGAGCGTCCACCTCCTCGCGGGAGTGCACGATCACCGGCCGGTAGCCGCGGTCGCTCAGCGCCTGCTGGGTGGAGACGTCGGGCGCGGGCCAGACGAGCAGCCGGCGCGGGTTGTCCAGCGGTTCCGGGGGAAGCTCGTCGTCGACCGGCTGCGGTGAGGGACGGTTGGCGACCTCGACCGCGCCGCCCGGGCCGTCCAGCGGCTCAGGCCCCTCGGCGCCCTCGTCGGGTGCCCCTATGGCGTACGCGCGCCCCTCGGCGGCCGGGGCTGAGAGCAACTGCCCGGAGGCACTGGTGGTGGGCGCGTTGCCGGGCTGGGGTGCGGTGGCCGGCTGCGGCAGGGCCGGCTCCGGGGTGCGCTCGTCCTCGGGCGGCGCGGCGAGCTTGCGCCGACGCCCGGCACCGCCGAGCGTGTGGTTCTGCTGGTGTGCGAGGTGCTGGGCGAACGGCACGCCCTGCCCGAGGGTCCGCACGCTGAACGCGCGCCCCTGCGTCGAGTCGCTGGAGACGGGTGCGGCGGCGGACCCCGGCGTCGGCGCGGGCATCGGTGCCTCGGCGGGCAGCGGCTGTCGCCGCGGGTCCGCCGCGGGCTCGGCCACGGGAGCGGGCTCGGGCGCGATGGCGTCCGGACGGCTTTCCGCCGGGCCGGCGGGAGCGGTGATGGCCGTGGTGCCGGTGGTGTGCCCCGTTACGGGCCGGGACAGGTCCCCGGGGGCGTTCAGGGCGGCCAGGCCCTGTCCCGAGGTGCCGTTCTCCGGCCGTCCGCCGGGCTGCATGGGCTCCTGCGCGGGTTCCGGCTGTCCGGGCTGCTGCTGGGGCGTCTCCGGGGCGCGACGGGCACGGCGGCGCCCGGTCGGTGCGGGGTGTTCCTGCGGCGGCGTGTGGTGGTTGTCCTGCGGCGTTCCCACGGCGTCGTGGCGTCCGGGCAGCGAGGCGTCCGCCTCACCGGCCGTGGGCGGGATCCGGTCGGCATCGGCGGGCGGGAGGGCGAACGCGGTTCGCGGCCCCACCGGTTCGGCCGCGGCGGCTCGGTCCTGCGCGGCGGCCAGCGCCCGGCGGGCCCGTCGCCCGGTCGGCTGCTGCTGCGCCTGATGCTGAGTCTGGTCGGTCTGCTGCCCCTCCGGCGTCTGCTGTCGGCCGGACCGGGACGCGGTCCGGTCCGGCCCCGGGGCAGACGCGAGGGCCGGGAGGGCCAGCTGGTTCTCGTTGCCCTGGCGTGCCCGTCCAGCGCCCGCGGGCACCGGCACGGGCGCCTCGGCGGGTACGCCCTGCGGCGGCACGGTCTGCCCGCGCTGCGGACGGCCGCCCACGCCCTGAGCGCCCTCGGCCGCCGTCACCACCGCCCCCTCGGACGGCTCCGCGGCCGCGGGCAGCGCCAACGCCTGCCCCGGCTGCTCCACGGGCTGACCCGCGCCCGTCTCGGCCGGGCTGGGCCGTCCCCGCCTGCGACCGGATCCCACGCCCTGCTGGGCCGGGATGAGCTCGTGAGGCGACTGCTGGGGCTGCTGGGCGGACGGCTGCTGAGTCTGCTGTCCGCCGTGCTCGTCCTGCGCCGCCGCTTCACGACGCGCCCTGCGCCGCCCCGTCGGCTCCGCCGCAGCGGTGTCACCGGACTCGGCCGCCGCAGCGGCCGTCCCGCCGCCCACCGGGCTCTCCAGGAAGGCGTCCGTCGATGCGCGGCGCGCCCTGCGCCGTCCGCCGCCCGACGTCCCCTGCTGCTGCCCGGTCTCCTCGGAGGCAGCCGGAACGGGAGGCGTCCGAGGCGGCAGTACGGTCCCCGCACCCGCACCCAGCGGCACTTCGAGGACGTACGCGCTGCCGCTCATCCCCGGCATCTCGTGCGTCTGCAGCACGCCGCCGTGCGCCCGTACGATCCCGCGCACGATCGGCTCGTGCACCGGGTCGCCCCCGGCAAACGGTCCGCGCACCTCGATCCGTACGACCTCACCGCGCTGCGCCGCCGCCACGACCACCGTCGAGTCGACGTAGCCGACGCCCGGCACCACCCGCGCCTTGCCGGTCGAGTCGATCCCGGCGACGTCCGCGACCAGGTGGGCGAGCGCCGTCACCAGCCGCCCCGCGTCCACCTCGGCCTCGATCGGCGGCGCGTGCACCGCGAACTGCGCGCGCCCCGGACCGATCAGTTCCACAGCGCCGTCGATACCCGCCGTCACGACCGAGTCGAGCAGCACCTTCTGTTTGACCAGCGCCTCCGCCCCGCTGTCGAGACGCTGGTAGCCGAGCACGTTGTCGACGAGCGTCGTCATCCGGGCGTAGCCGGCGGCCAGGTGGTGCAGGATCTGGTTGGCCTCGGGCCACAGCTGGCCCGCCGGGTCGGAGGCGAGCGTCGAGAGCTCGCCGCGCAGCTCCTCCAGCGGCCCGCGCAGCGACTCGCCGAGGACGGCGGTCAGCTGTGCGTGCCGGGCGGTCAGTTGTGCGAGCCGCTCGGTCAGCTCCTCCGACTCGGCCGCGGACCGCTCGGTCCGGTCGGCCAGCTCGGCGGCATGCCGTTCGGTCAGCCCGGTGACCTCGGCGGTGTGCTGCTCGGTCAGCCGGGTGACCTCGGCGGTGTGGCTCTCGGTCAGTTCGGTCAACCGCGCCGTGTGCTCGTTGGTGAGTTCCTCGTACGGCCGGCGGTCGGTGAACGTCATCACCGCACCGACCAGCTGGTCCCCGTCCCGGACGGGCGCGGTCGTCAGATCGACCGGCACCTGCGCGCCGCTCTTGGACCACAGCACCTGCCCGCGCACCCGGTGCTTGCGACCGGACTTGAGCGTGTCGGCGAGCGGCGACTCCTCGTACGGGAACGGCTCGCCCTCCGCACGCGAGTGCAGGATCAGCGGATGCAGCTCCTGGCCGCCCAGGTCGCTGGCACGGAAGCCGAGGATCTGCGCGGCGGCGGGGTTGACCAGGACGACCCGGCCGTCGGTGTCCGTGCCGACGACCCCCTCGGCCGCGGCACGCAGGATCATCTCGGTCTGCCGCTGTGAACGGGCCAGCTCGGCCTCGGTGTCGACGGTGCCCGACAGATCCCGTACGACGAGCATCAGCAGCTCGTCGCCCGTGTAGCTGCCGTTGTAGGTGGACTGGAAGTCGTTGTACGCGGCCTGCCCGTCCTCCAGGCTGGCGCTGGTGACCTCGACCGGGTACTCGTTGCCGTCGGTCCGCCGCGCGATCATCCGCGTCGGCTTCGTCCGGCCCCGCTCGTCCGCTGCCTCGGGCCTGCGCATCGACCCCGGGATCAGCTTGGAGTCGAACTCCGGAAGCAGATCGAGGAGTCCGCGACCGACGAGCGCGGTGCCCGGCGTCTCGAACATTTCGAGGGCGATGGTGTTGGCGTTGACGACCGTGCCGTTGCAGTTGACGAGCAGGAGCCCGTCGGGGAGGGCGTCGAGTATGGCTGCGAGGCGAGCAGCGCCTCGGGATGGCCTGCTGCTCACGACGACGCTTCCTCCCTGGTTACCGCACCTTGCCGACAGCGGGCCCATCTTGCCCCTCGGGCCGCAGGCTGTCACTGGAGGAGTCTAAAGGCAGGGGAGGGGCATCCGGCGGCGGATGGGGGGAGCTCTCACCAAGGTTCTGTGCATACCGTGTACGACCCTTGCCCCCGACGTGTCCCGTGACGGCCCCGACCACGTCGGGTCACCGGACATTCGGGAGCACCGGCCGCAGGTTGTTCCAGCGTGCGATCTCGCATCCGTTGGTCCGGTCGAAGGCGGCGTCGACACGCTGCCCGTGCCAGGTTCCGGTGACCCGGGCCGTGGCCGATCCGCCGAACTGCTGGGTGCACATGGTGTCGGTGGGCACCGGACGGAAGGGGTCCTTGCCGTCACCCGCGGGCTCCCCCAGCTTCGCGAGCCGGTCGCACGCGTGCTGCGCCACCGGGTGGCTGCCGCCGGCGGGGGAGCACTTCAGTTCGTACACGCCGTCGGCGGCACGGTCTCCGGAATTCGAGACCGTGACCTTCAGCTCGGTCGTCCGGGCCTCGTCGTCTCCCTGGAGCGCCGGTACCGGCAGCGGGAGGGGCAGCAGAAGGTGGCCGGTGGCAGCGGTCGCGGCCGGTGCGGCGGCGGACAGCACCGCGAAGGATGTGACGGCGGTGAGGGTGAGGCGGCGCAGCATGCGGGCTCCTGTGGACGTGTGGAAGACGGAGAGGCGGTACCCCGTCATCACTAACGCTCCGCATGCTCCGGCGTTGCGCAACCCGAAGGCTTTGCCCTGGCGGCCGACGGCCTAGTACCGTAGGCGGCGATTGGTGAGGCAGTGCTCAGCTGTGTCATCATCTGCACGCACCACTCGCGTTCGCGCGGGGTGTGCTGGAGGCGTCGCCTAGTCCGGTCTATGGCGCCGCACTGCTAATGCGGTTTGGGTCTTAAAGCCCATCGAGGGTTCAAATCCCTCCGCCTCCGCTTGATCACTGAAGCCCCGTGCCACTGGCCGGGGCTTCAGTCGTATCCGGGTGCTGCGCACGTTCGCGAAGGCGCGTGCAGACATGACCCAACATGGAGTTTCCGCAGGTCAGAGGCGGTTTGGGTAATGGATTTCGCGTGACGGCGCAGGTCATGTAATGTTGTTCCCGCAACGCCGACCAGGCAGAAAAGCCCGGAACGCCAAGCACTCGTAGCTTAACGGATAGAGCATCTGACTACGGATCAGAAGGTTGCAGGTTCGAATCCTGCCGAGTGCACAGCAGGCCGGAGGCCCTCAGGAGAAATCCTGAGGGCCTCCGGCTTTTGCGGTGACGGCAGTGTTTGACGGGCCGTGGAGCCAAAGGGTGCTGAGGCCAGGAGGCCAGGGCGAGCACCCAGTTCGACTCGGCGAGCCGGAATCCGCAGTGACCCTTCGCCGCGCAGGGCCACATGGCTGTGGCCCTGCGCGGCTTCACCCACCTGTCCGGGCCGGGGCCCGAGTTGTCGTCCAAGGCCCGCAGAGGACGGCCGGGTCAGGCCGACGCCTTGACGGCCGAGCCCGTCCGGGCCCGCTCCTGCACGATGCGGCGGCGCCGGGTCGGCATCCCGAGCGTCGGGTTGGCGACGCCCCAGGCCGCGCCTTTGCAGACCAGCTCCTTGTAGACGGCGGCGAGCCGTCCGGTCAGGGCCGCCCCGACGGCGCGGTCGTCGGCGGTGACGTACTGGATCACGCCTTCCCTGCGGCCCAGTGAGATGCACTGGTTGAAGTAGCGGAGCGGCGTGTTCGGGAGCTTTCCACCGGTCAGGCGTGCCGCGATGGCGTCGGCGGCCTGCCACGCGGTGGGGGTGCCCGAGGCGCACGACATCCGCAGCGGCTTGTCGCCCGGGCCCATGGCCATGGCCGCGTCGCCGATGGCGTAGACGTCCGGGTGCGAGACCGAGCGCATGGTCCCGTCGACCACGATCTGGCCTGTGCCGGTGACCTCCAGAGCGGTGGCCTTCGCGATCGGGTGGACCGCGAAGCCGGTGGTCCACACGGTGACCGCGGCCGGGACGGATGTGCCGTCGGTGGTGGTGACCCGGTCGGCCTCCACGCCGGTGACGGCGGTGTGCTCGTGCACGGTGATGCCCAGCTTGTCGAAGACCTTCCGCAGGTGCCGGCGGCCTTTGGGCGCGAGCCAGTCGCCGAGCTCGCCGCGGGCGGCGAGGGCGATATCGAGGTCCGGGCGGGCCTCGGCGATCTCGGTCACGGCCTCCAGGCCGGTGAGGCCGCCGCCGACGACGACCACGGGCTGTCCGGCGTCCAGGCCGGCCAAGCGCTTGCGCAGCCGGAGCGCTCCGGGGCGGCTGGTGATCTCGTGGGCGTGCTCGGCGGTGCCGGGGACGCCTTGGGTGTTCCAGCCGCTGCCGAGGGCGTACACGAGGCTGTCGTACTCGAGCTCCTCGGCTCCGTTCGCGTCGATGACGGCGACAGTCTTGCGGCCGACGTCGACACCGGTGACCTTCGCGAGCTTCAGTTCGACGCCGGTGCCCGCGAACATCTCGCTGAAGGGCCGGGGCTTGAGGTTCTGGCCGACCGCCAGCTGGTGCATCCGGACGCGCTCGACGAAGTCGGGCTCGGCGTTGACGAGAGTGATGGCGACGTCCTCGCGGCGCAGCCGCTTGGCGAGGCGACCGGCAGCGATGGCTCCGGTGTATCCGGCGCCGAGGACGATGATTCGGTGCTGCATTTCCCTGCTCCTGTCTCGCGCGGGTTCGCCACCTGAACCGGGCAGCCCGCTGTTTCCTGACAAGAACGGGATGTGAAGCACCTCACATCGCGGTCAGAAGGCTTTGAGCAGGGGTTCCCCGTGGTCGGCGGCCGCCCACCGCTGGGTCGCGCGTTCGAGCTTGTCGGGGTTGACCTGGTTGCGGAACGCGGCGATGCCCTCGGCGGTGACCTCCAGGCACATGACGCCGATGACCCGGCCGTCGAGGGCAGCCACGAGGGCGGGGGCGCCGTTGGCGGTCGTGGCGTAGATCTCGGGGGAGCCGCCGACGATGGCGCGCTTGGCCGTGCCGGGCTTGAACAGGCCTCGCATGAATGTGGCGACCGCGAGGGCGCCCTCGAACGCCTTGGCGCGGGCCGGGACCTTCCCGCCGCCGTCGCCGATCGCGATGGCGTCTTCGGTGAGCAGCCGCACGAGCGGCTCGGTACGGCCGCTGGTGGCGGCCGCGAGGAACTCCTCGACGATCCGGCGGGCGGCGGCCTCGTCGATCTCGGTGCGGGCCCTGCCGTCCGCGACGTGCTTCTTGGCGCGGTGGAAGATCTGCTGGCTGGCCGCCTCGGTGAGGTCGAGGATCTCCGCGATCTGCCGGTGCGGGTAGTCGAAGGCCTCCCGCAGTACGTACACCACCCGCTCGTTGGGGGAGAGGCGCTCCATGAGGGCGAGGACCGCGTACGAGACGGATTCGCGCTGCTCGGCGGTGTCGGCCGGGCCGAGCATCGGGTCCCCGGCGAGCAGCGGCTCGGGCAGCCATTCGCCCACATAGGTCTCGCGCCGGGCGCGGGCCGAGGTGAGCTGGTTGAGGCACAGGTTGGTGAGGACCTTCGTCAGCCAGGCCTCGGGGACCTCGATGCGGTCGATGTCGGCGGCCTGCCAGCGCAGGAACGTTTCCTGCACGGCGTCCTCGGCATCGCTCGCGGAGCCGAGGAGGCGGTAGGCGATGGCCTCCAGGCGGGGCATGGAGGCCTCGAACCGGTCCACGTCGTTCATGGTCAGAGCCATGGCCCGGATCATAAGGGCTGTCCCGTGATTCCTGGAGGGCGCGTACGGACCCTGGGCTGCGTCCCTGCGTCCCTGCGTCCCTGCGACCCTGCGCCACTCGACCGGTGCTGTTCGGCTTCCCGGACTCGGTGGATCGCGTTGCCCGTGTCTCCCGGGCCCTCGCGTGCGCCGATCGCCCTTCCCCGCGCGGCCGGTTGACGGAGACCCCCGCTGCGCCGCGGAGCCTCGTTACGATCGCACGCATGAGCTGGCACTGCACCGGGTTGCGATGGCCCCCAGAAGGGCCGGTCCTGGGGTGGCAGCAGGACGGGGCGAAGGGCCGGGCGGTGGGCGGGGCCGGTTCGACGCGGGTGAGCGTCCTCGCGTACGGGAAGGAGCTCGGGTTCCGCGCCGGCGGTGAGCGGCACTGTGTAGGGGCGCGGGGGAACGTGTGTCCGCTGGGCGCCGTGGTGTCCGGGCGGAGTACGGGGGCGCGGTGCCCGGAGTGCGCGCGCCTGGACCGGGCGCATTCGGTGGCCGCCGACACGATCGCCGACGACCCCCGGACGTACCGCGTCTATCTCGCCTGGTTCGGTCCCGGGATGGTGAAGGTCGGCATCACCGCGGAGGAGCGGGGTGCGGCGCGGCTGCGGGAGCAGGGGGCCGTGGTCTTCAGCTGGCTGGGGCGCGGCCCGCTGATGGCGGCGCGGCGGACCGAGGAGCTGCTCCGTGCGGCGCTGGGCGTGCCGGACCGGATCCCGTACGCACGCAAGCGCGCCGTGCGGGCCGTCCTGCCGGGTGCCGCCGAGCGGGTCGCGGAGGTCGAGGAGCTGTACGGGCGGGCGGCGGCGCTGGAGAGGGGGGCGGGATGGCCGCAGTCGCTGGAGCGGCTGCCGTTCGACCCCGTCGACCACACAGGGGTGTTCGGACTGGACGGGCCGGTCGAGGTGGGGCGGGCGGTGACCGAGCTGGTGGACGGCGGGGTGGTCGGTGGGCGGCTGGTCGCGGCCGCCGGGCCCGATCTGCATCTGGCGACCGCGGACGGGGTGGTCGTGCTGGACACCCGGCTGATGACCGGGTGGGAGCTGGTGGGGGCCGATGCGCGGTCGGGGGTGACCGTGCCGGTGGTCGACATCGGGGGCGGCGGCGTGCAGGACGGACTGTTCTGAGATCGTCGGTGGTCCGGGCGGGCCGGATGAGGAGTGCGCGATGAGTGGCGAGAGCGATGACGTGGTGCGGTTCTGGGAGCGCCTCGGGCTGCCGGGGCTGATCGACGTCCATACCCACTTCATGCCGGAGCAGGTGCTCCGCAAGGTATGGGCGTACTTCGACTCCGCCGGACCGCTGACCGGCATGGAATGGCCGATCACCTACCGGCACGACGAGGACGAACGGCTCGCGCTGCTCCGGTCCTTCGGGGTGCGACGGTTCACCTCGATGCTCTACCCGCACAAGGCGGGGATGGCGGCCTGGCTGAACGGCTGGGCGGCCGACTTCGCGCGGCGGGTGCCCGACTGTCTGCACACGGCGACCCTCTTCCCCGAGGAGGGCGTGGAGCGTTACGTCCGCGAGGCGGTCGAGGCGGGGGCGCGCATCTTCAAGTCGCACCTCCAGGTCGGGGCGTACGACGCCAACGATCCGCTGCTGGAGCCCGTGTGGGGGCTGCTCGCCGACGCCGGGGTTCCGGTGGTGATGCACTGCGGGTCCGGTCCCGCACCCGGCAAGTACACCGGCCCCGAGCCGATCGGCCGGCTGCTCGCCCGGCATCCGCGGCTGCGGCTGGTGGTGGCACACATGGGGATGCCCGAGTACGCGGAGTTCCTGGCGCTGGCGGAGGCGTACCCGGAGGTGCGGCTCGATACGACGATGGCGTTCACGGACTTCTCGGAGGACCTCACGCCGTTTCCGGCGGCGGAGCGCGGACGGCTCGCCGATCTCGGGGACCGGATCCTGCTGGGGACGGACTTCCCGAACATTCCGTACCCGTACGTGCACCAGTTGCATGTCCTGGAGCGGTTGGAGTTGGGGGACGACTGGCTGCGGGCGGTCTGCTACGGGAACGCGCACGCGATGTTCGACCGGCGCTGAGCCCACGCTTCCTGGTTTCTCAGGGAATTCACAGGATCGGGAAAGGACCCTCTCAGAGGCGTCTCACAGGGTTGAGGCATGACGACGATCACCCCCCAGGGGCGTACCGAACTGCTCAGGCCGGATCGCAATCCCGTCCGCGTGCTGGTCGTGGACGACGAGGCGCCGCTCGCCGAGCTGCTGTCCATGGCCCTGCGCTACGAGGGCTGGGAGGTGCGCAGCGCCGGGGACGGTGCGAGTGCCGTCCGCATGGCGCGTGACTTCCGGCCCGACGCGGTGATCCTCGACGTGATGCTGCCCGACACCGACGGGCTCTCGGTGCTCGGCAAGCTGCGCCGGGATCTCTCCGAAGTCCCCGTGCTGTTCCTGACCGCGCGCGACTCGGTGGAGGACCGGATCGCCGGGCTCACGGCGGGCGGCGACGACTACGTGACGAAGCCGTTCAGTCTGGAGGAGGTCGTGGCGCGGCTGCGCGGGCTGATCCGGCGGTCCGGGACGGCGACGGTACGGAGCGAGTCGACGCTCGTCGTCGGAGACCTGGTGCTCGACGAGGACAGCCACGAGGTGAGCCGGGGGACGACGTCCATCCACCTCACCGCGACCGAGTTCGAGCTGCTGCGCTTCCTGATGCGCAATCCGCGGAGGGTGCTGAGCAAGGCGCAGATCCTCGACCGCGTGTGGAACTACGACTTCGGCGGGCAGGCGAACGTCGTCGAGCTGTACATCTCGTATCTGCGCAAGAAGATCGACGCCGGACGGACGCCGATGATCCACACCCGGCGCGGGGCCGGATATCTCATCAAGCCCGGTGAATAGCACGGTGAACAGCCCGGTGAGCGGTCGGGCGCGGCGGCGGGGAGAGCGGAGGGGACGGCGGCCCTGGACGCTGCGGACCCGGCTGGTGGTGTCCGCGGTGACGCTCATCGCCGTGGTGGCCGCGGTGATCGGTTCGGTCACCACCATCGCCTTCCACAGCTACATGTACAACAAGCTCGACGACCAGCTGCACTCCATCGCCATGCGGGCCCCGAAGCCGCCGCCGGGCGGCGGCGCGGCCGGCGCAGGTGGCCTGCCGATGCCCGCCGACGGTCCGGACGACGATCCGCTGGCGTTCATAGACGCCCGCGGGCAGCCTTTCGGCACGCTCGGTGCGGTGTCCGTGGACGGCTCGATCACCGCGTCGAGCGTGGTCCAGGACAGCTCCGCCGCCCTCGAAACGACCGCAGCGGCCGGTGAGAGGCCGCTGAAGCGTGCGGAGGAGAAAGCCCTGGAGGCGGCGGACATCGAGGTCGGGGACGCGGCGCGGAGCGTCGATCTGCCCGGACTCGGCTCGTACCGCGTGGAGGCGGTCATGGGAGCGGACCGGACGAAGACCGTCCTCGTCGGCATCCCCGCCGCCGAGGTGCGCGGCGCCCTCACCACCCTGATCCTCGTCGAGGTCTGTGTCACCGGGGCCGGGCTGATCGCCGCCGGGATCGCCGGGGCGGCCATGGTCGGGGTCGCGCTGCGGCCGCTGCGCCGGGTCGCCGCGACCGCCACCCGGGTCTCCGAACTCCGGCTGCACAGCGGCGAGGTGGCACCCCTGGAGCGGGTCCCGGATGCCGAGGCGGATCCGCGGACCGAGGTCGGACAGGTGGGCGCGGCGCTCAACCGGATGCTGGGGCACGTCGGTTCGGCGCTCGCGGTGCGCCAGGAGAGCGAGATGCGGGTACGGCAGTTCGTCGCGGACGCCAGCCATGAGCTGCGGACGCCGCTGGCCTCGATCCGCGGGTACGCCGAACTGACCCGGCGCGGACGTGAGGAGACCGGTCCGGACACCCGGCACGCGCTGGGGCGGATCGAGTCCGAGGCGGAGCGGATGACGGGCATGGTGGAGGATCTGCTGCTCCTGGCCCGTCTCGATGCCGGGCGCCCGCTCTCGTACGAGAGCACTGATCTGTCCCCGATCGTCGTCGACGCGGTGAGCGATGCCCGGGCAGCCGGGCAACGGGGCCATCACTGGCGGCTGGAGCTGCCCGACGAACCCGCGACCGTGCACGCCGATCCGACCAGGCTCCATCAGGTGCTGGTCAACCTGCTGGCCAATGCGCGTACGCACACCCCGCCCGGCACCACCGTCACCGCACGCGTACGGACCGGGGCCGCTCACCCGTGGGTGACGCTGGAGGTGCAGGACGACGGGCCGGGCATCCCTGCCCAGCTTCTGCCGCATGTCTTCGAACGGTTCGCGCGAGGCGATGCGTCGCGCTCGCGCAGCGCGGGTTCCACCGGGCTCGGCCTCGCCATCGTGCAGGCTGTCGTCACCGCGCACGGCGGCCGGGTGGAGGTGCGGTCGGTGCCGGGGTGCACGGTCTTCGCCGTCCATCTGCCGGCGGTGCTGCCTGCGGTGCTGCCCGCGGTGGGGCCTGCTGTTCCGCCGGCCCGTACCGACTCACAGCACAGGCACAGGCCCGTCACACCGGTGTGACAGCGGAGTTGGCGACTGTCGATGACATGCGAACCGACTCTTCCTGGAGCACCTTGCCGGCCCGGGAGCATCTCCTGGCCGGAGCGGTCGACGCGGCAGGTGCCCCCGTCCTCGATGTGGTGGTACCCGTCTACAACGAGGAGAAGGACCTCGAAACCTGTGTGCTGCGCCTGCACGACCATCTGGTGCGCACCTTCCCGTACGCCTTCCGGATCACCGTCGCCGACAACGCGAGCACCGACCGCACGCCCGAGGTGGCGGCCCGGCTCGCGCGGACACTCCCACAAGTGCGCTCGTACCGGCTGCAGGAGAAGGGCCGTGGGCGCGCGCTGCGCACCGTCTGGTCGCACTCGGACGCCCCGGTCCTCGCCTACATGGACGTCGACCTCTCCACCGATCTCAACGCGCTGCTCCCGCTCGTCGCCCCGCTGATCTCGGGCCACTCGGACCTGGCCATCGGGTCGCGGCTGGCCCGCAGTTCGCGGGTCGTGCGCGGATCGAAGCGGGAGTTCATCTCGCGGGCCTACAACCTCATCCTCCGGTCGTCGCTGGCCGCGCGGTTCAGTGACGCGCAGTGCGGGTTCAAAGCCATTCGGCAGGACGTCGCGCAGCGGCTGCTGCCGATGGTCGAGGACACCGGCTGGTTCTTCGACACCGAGCTGCTGGTCCTCGCCGAGCGCGCCGGGCTGCGCATCCATGAGGTGCCGGTCGACTGGATCGACGACCCCGATTCCACGGTCCACATCGTGCGGACGGCTGCCGAGGACCTGAAAGGCGTGTGGCGGGTGGGGCGGGCGCTGGCCGTCGGGGCGCTGCCGCTGGACCGTCTCACCCGCCCCTTCGGGGACGATCCGCGCGACCGCGGGCTGAGCGGTGTGCCGGGCGGCCTGGCTCGCCAGCTGGTCGGGTTCTGTGTCGTGGGCGCGCTCTCCACGCTCTTCTATCTCGCCCTGTACTCGCTCTTCCGACTGGGCACCGGCCCCCAGATCGCCAACGGCGGCGCGCTGCTGGTGTCGGCCGTCGCCAATACGGCAGCCAATCGGAGGCTCACCTTCGGCGTACGCGGCCGTGGCGGCGCGGTACGCCATCAGGCGCAGGGCCTCGTCGTCTTCGCCATCGGCCTCGCACTGACCAGCGGTTCGCTCGCGGCGCTGGGCACGACGTCCGGATCGCCGTCGCACGGTACGGAGCTCGCCGTGCTGATCGCGGCCAACCTCGCGGCGACCGTGCTGCGGTTCCTGCTCTTCCGCGCCTGGGTCTTCCCGGACCGCACCCCCGCGGCTGCCACGGCCGGCCACGCCGACGACACTCACCACGAACTGGGGAACGTCCGATGACCACGCTGCACCCCACCGACCGTTTTCCGGCGGCGCCGCCGGCGCCCGCACCGGCTGCGGAAGAGCCGTTCCTGCGGCGCGTCCGGCGGGGCAGGCCCGAGGACCCTCGCTGGGTACGGCCCGCCTTCCTCACCCTGCTCCTGGCCATCGCACTGGCCTACCTGTGGAATCTCAGCGCCTCCGGCTACGCCAACTCCTTCTACTCCGCGGCGGTTCAGGCCGGCAGCCAGAGCTGGAAGGCGTTCTTCTTCGGCTCTCTGGACGCCGCCAACGCCATCACCGTCGACAAGCCTCCGGCCACGCTCTGGCCGATGGCCCTGTCGGTACGGATCTTCGGCCTCAGCTCGTGGGCGATTCTCGCTCCGCAGGTGCT
This sequence comes from Streptomyces sp. NPDC057565, assembly GCF_042801455.1. NCBI lineage: Bacteria > Bacillati > Actinomycetota > Actinomycetes > Kitasatosporales > Streptomycetaceae > Streptomyces > Streptomyces sp. NPDC057565. The sequence goes on from NZ_JBHVFU010000002.1 coordinate 553,096, forward strand.
GATGGGGGTGGCGACGGCCGGTGTGCTGTACGCGGCGGTACGACGACGGTTCGGCGCGGCCGCCGGACTGATCTCGATGGCGGTGTTCGCGCTCACGCCCGTCGCCGCGCTGATGTTCCGTTTCAACAACCCGGACGCGCTGCTCGCGCTGCTGATGACCGTGACGGTCTACTGCGTGCTGCGGGCGCTGGAGCACGGCCGGACGAAGTGGCTGGTGTGGGCCGGGGTCGCAGTCGGTCTCGCGTTCCTGTCGAAGACCCTGCAGGCGTTTCTGATCCTGCCGCCGCTGGCCGTGCTGTACGCGGTGTGCGCGCCGACGACGGTACGGAAGCGGTTCGGTCAACTCGGCCTCTCCGCTCTCGCGATGGTCGTCGCGGGCGGCTGGTGGGTGGCGATCGTCGAGTTCTGGCCCGCATCCTCGCGTCCGTACATCGGCGGTTCGCAGAACAACTCCTTCCTGGAGCTGACCTTCGGCTACAACGGGCTCGGCCGGATCAGCGGAGACGAGACCGGCAGCGTCGGAGGAGGCGGGGGCGGTCAGTCCGGTGGCCAGTGGGGCGAGACCGGCATCGGCCGGATGTTCAACTCCGAGATCGGCAGCCAGATCTCCTGGCTGCTGCCCGCCGCGCTGATCCTGCTCATCGCGGGCATCTGGCTCACCCGGAGGGCGAAGCGGACGGACGTCGCCCGCGCGGCCTTCCTCGCCTGGGGCGGCTCGCTGCTGATGACCGCGGTGGTCTTCAGTTTCATGGCCGGCATCTTCCACCAGTACTACACGGTCGCCCTGGCCCCCTACATCGCGGCGCTCGTCGGGATGGGCGTCACTGTGCTGTGGGAGGAGCGGGCCGAGTGGGCGGCGAGCGGAGTGCTCGGCGCCACGGTCGCTGTCACGGCGCTCTGGTCGTACGTCCTGCTGGGGCGGACCCCGGACTACCTGCCGTGGCTGCGCTGGGCCGTCCTCATCGGCGGTCTCGTGGGCGCGGCGGGCCTGCTGCTCGCGGGCCGGGCCGGGCGCCGGCTGGTGCTCGCCGCGGTGGGGATCGGTTTCGTCGCGTCGCTGGCCGGTCCGACGGCGTACACCCTCAGCACGCTGAACACCGGGCACCAGGGCTCGATCGTCACGGCCGGCCCGTCGGGCGCCAGCATGATGGGCGGTGGCCGGGGTGGTCCCGGAGGTGGCGGAATGCAGCCTCCGGGCCGGAACAGTCAGAACAGCCAGGCCAATCAGCAGGGCGGCGGCATGGGCCGGCCGCCGACCGGCGGCCCGGGCGGCTTCCCGGGCGGTGGCCAGCAGGGCCAGGTCCAGGGCCAGGGCAATCAGCAGAACGGCATGCCGGGCGGCGGCCCGGGTGGCATGGGCGAAGGCGGTATGGGTGGAGGCGGCGGCATGGGCGGTCTGCTGAACGGCTCGTCCGTCAGTTCCCGGGCCAAGAAGCTCCTGGAGACGAACGCCGACGCCTACACCTGGGCAGCCGCGGCCATCGGCTCGCAGAACGCCGCCAGTTACCAGCTCGCCACCGGCGACCCGGTGATGGCGATCGGCGGTTTCAACGGCAGTGACCCGTCCCCGACGCTCGCCCGGTTCAAGCAGTATGTCGAGGACGGAAGGATCCACTACTTCATTTCGAGCGGCACGGGCGGGATGGGTGGCGACAGCGGCACCTCGTCCGAGATCAGCTCGTGGGTCGAGGACACCTTCGAGAAGGTCACTGTCGGCAGTTCGACCTTCTACGACCTGACTCAGCCCACGAGCTGACGCGAACCGGCCGTCAGCGTCGGAGCAGCAGATCGGCGACAACCGGGCGGTGGTCCGAGGCAAGTGTCTCGGCCACCGCCGCGTCGCGTACCCGTACGCCGTCCTTCGACACCGCCACGAAGTCGATCCGTTTCACCGGGTCCAGCGCGGGGAAGGTCGGCGCATTCGGTTCGGCATCGGTCAGGTCCTCCCACAACGGGGCCAGCTCCGGGGCACCCGGCTCCGCGTTGAAGTCACCGAGCAGCACCTTCCGACCCTCGTCCTCCGCCATGACCCGCCGGGTGTCGGCGACCTGTGCGATCCGCACGGACGGGTCGCCGCGGTAGTCGAGGTGCGTCACATACACATGCACGGGCATCCCCTTCACCCGTACGACCACCTCGCCGAAGCCGGGCGCCGGCTCCGGCACGGGGTTGGGGACCTGGGTGGAGAGCCGGGTGATCTCGTGGTTCTCGGCGCTCACGATCCGGTACTTCGACAGCACCGCGACCCCGAACTCGCGCCGGGATGCACCGGGGGTCTCCGGATCGAGGCTGTAGATCGGGGCGAACGACACCTGCATGTCCAGCCGCTCCGCAAGCTCGCCCGCGACATCGCGCCACTCGCTGCGCGTGCCCCAGTGGACGTCGACCTCCTGGAGCCCGATCACATCGGCGTCCAGCGCGCGGAGTTCTGCCGCCTGCCGGTCCAGATCGAAGACGTTGTCCATGCCCGAGCCGGCGTGGATGTTGTACGTGGCGACGCGCAGAGGTACCGGATGCCCCTGCCCGGCAGCTCCGGCGGGCGGGACGGCGGCCGCCCCCAACAGACCCGCGGCAATCAGGACTTCCACCGTACGACGACGCAGTGACATGCCACTCCAGCCCTAGTCGGTTCCCTGTTGATCAGCGTCGAGCACCGTACCCGGCGAAAGTCGCTTGTACACCGTATGGGAGTTGCTTTACGGTGTACAACGCTTTCCTCGTACGCCGTATAGGAACCCCAGGAGCGCAAGGAGCCCGCATGACGGCGACCGCCGCCGAGCAGAACCACCTCTCGCCGCCGAGCCACCCGCAACGCTGGCTGATCCTCGGCGTCATCTGCCTCGCCCAGCTCACCGTGCTGCTCGACAACACCGTCCTCAACGTCGCGATCCCCTCCCTCACCCGGGAGCTGGACGCGTCCACCGCCGATGTGCAGTGGATGATCAACGCCTATTCGCTGGTCCAGTCGGGCCTGCTGCTCACGGCAGGCAGTTCCGCCGACCGATACGGCCGCAAGAAGATGCTGGTCGCCGGGCTCGCCCTGTTCGGTATCGGCTCGCTGGTGGCCGGACTGGCCCAGACGTCCGTGCAGTTGATCGCCGCCCGCGCCGGCATGGGCATCGGCGGTGCGCTGCTGATGACCACGACCCTTGCCGTCGTCGTTCAGATCTTCGACGACACCGAACGGGTCAAGGCGATCGGCGTCTGGTCGACCGTCAGCTCGCTCGGCTTCGCCGTGGGACCCCTGGTCGGCGGAGTGATGCTCGACCACTTCTGGTGGGGCGCGATCTTCCTGATCAACATCCCGGTCGCGGTCGTCGGTCTGGCCGCCGTGATCCGTCTCGTCCCGGAGTCCAGGAACCCGCGCGGCGAGCGCCCCGACCTGCTCGGCGCGCTGCTGTCCACCATCGGCATGGCCTCCGTCGTGTACGCGATCATCTCCGGCCCGGAGCACGGCTGGACCTCGGGTCTGGTGCTGCTGACCGCGTTCACCGGGGTCTGTGTCCTCACCGGATTCGTGCTGTGGGAGCTGCACATTCCGTACCCGATGCTGGACATGCACTTCTTCCGGAACCAGAAGTTCATCGGGGCGGTCGCGGGCGCGATCCTGGTCGCCTTCGGGATGGGCGGCTCGCTCTTCCTGCTCACCCAGCAGCTCCAGTTCGTCCTCGGATACGAGCCGCTGGAGGCGGGTCTGCGCACGGCACCGCTGGCGCTGAGCGTCGTCGCGCTCAACCTCACGGGCCTGGGCGCCAGGCTGGTGCCCAAGCTGGGCACGCCCGTCACGATCGCCGCCGGGATGAGCCTGCTGGCCGCAGGTCTTGCCGCGATCGCCCTGCTGGGCGGCAACGGCTACGGCGGCATGCTGCTCGGCCTGGTCGTCATGGGTGCGGGCATCGCACTCGCCATGCCGGCCATGGCCAACGCGATCATGAGCGCCATTCCGCCGGAGAAGGCGGGGGTGGGCGCGGGGGTCAACGGCACGCTCGCCGAGTTCGGCAACGGACTGGGGGTCGCGGTCCTCGGCGCGGTGCTGAACTCGCGGTTCGCGGCGCTCGTGCCGGCGGCCGTCGGGGCCGCCTCGCTTCCCGCGGCGCTCGCCGCGGCGACCGGCGACGGCGAGCGGCAGCGGATCACCGACGCCTTCGCCTCGGGACTGGAGACCAGCCAGTTGGTCGGGGCGGTGGCGGTGCTGGCGGGCGGGCTGCTGGCTGCCGTGCTCCTGCGCCGGGCGGAGCGGGCAGAATCTCCTCAGGCAGACTCGGCCGCGGCAGCGGCATAGCATCAGGCGGGGCGTACCGGACTGTGTGAATCCGGTTCGTGCGCACGGGGTACGGATCCGGTTCAGTCATCCCGTCCGTCCCGCCGGCAAGACGAGGAGAGTGCGCCATGGTGTCCGCGGCCGACCGAGTGAAGAACCCTGCCAGGACCAGTGTGTGGCTGGATCAGCGGGCACCGTCGCGCACCCGTAAATCGGACCAGCCGGCCGGCCTCGACCGCGACAGGATCACCGCGGCGTCGGTCCGGCTGCTGGACGCCGAGGGTCTCGCCAAGTTCTCCATGCGCCGGCTCGCCGCCGAACTGGACGTCACCGCGATGTCCCTCTACTGGTACGTCGACACCAAGGACGACCTGCTGGAGCTGGCCCTCGACTCGGTCTACAGCGAGATCGCGCCTCCCCGGGAGGAGGCGCACTGGCACGACCGGCTCCGCGAACTGGCCACCACCTACCGGGAGCTCCTCGTCCGGCACGTCTGGGTGTCGCCGCTCGCCGGACATTTCCTCAATATCGGCCCGCACTCGATGCTGTTCTCGTACGCCGTCCAGGACGTGATCCGGGCGACCGGGCTGCCGCTGCACCAGCAGACGGGCGCTCTCTCCGCGGTCTTCCAGTTCGTGTACGGATTCGGCACCATCGAGGGCCATGTCGTGCAGCGTTCCGCGGCGGCGGGGCTCAGCCAGGACGAGTACTTCCAGCAGGCGATGCGCACGATCCGGTCCCAGCCGCAGCTCAGCCGGATCGTCGAGTCGTCGCAGGACCTGATGGACGCCCGGGGCGGCGACACGGTCGAGGAGATGCGCGAGCGGGACTTCACGTTCGCACTGGACCTGCTGATCGCGGGGATCGAGGCGATGCGGGACCGCTAGTGCTGCGACCGGAAAGGTTTGCCGGGAAGCTCGCGGCGTCCGGTGCGGTGCATCGCAAGGCGGAGGATCGCCCTCGTACCGGATGTACTCGGGTGATGCGACAACGCGGCGAGGTGCCGTGCCGGGCGTCGCGAGCCGGTGAACCTTTCCGGTCGCAGCACTAGTGCCCCTCCACATCGCTGTCACGCCGGGCCTGCGGGGTCCGTCGCGCACATCTGCCGCGTCGTCGTCGGTCCCTGACCCGGAGGAACGACCCCGGGGAACGTCCGGGGGCGTCCTCCAGGGTGTGTCCCGCACCCTTCAGTACCCGCGCCGCACGTCCACGGCCGTCCCCGGCACCCGCCCCGCCGCCAACGCCTGCCAGCACGCGGCGAAGTCCGTGACGACGTCCTCGTCCGCCGTGATGCCCGCGGAGTGCGAGGTGATCACCACGAGGCAGCTGCCAGCAGCGATCGCCGGGCACGGCGGGTTCCTCGGGCAGCACGTCGAGCACCGCCCCGCCCACCGCACCGGAGCGCAGCCCGGCCTCCAGCGCACGCATGTCCACGGTCGCGCCCCTGCCGACATTGATGAACGTGGCACCGCCCATGCCCGCGAACCGGTCCGCCCCGAAGAAACCGGCCGTCGCGGGGGTCAGCGGCAGCGTGGAGACCACCCAGCGCGCGGACGCGAGCGATTCGGCGTCGTCGTCCGCCCCGACGACCCGGTCGAAGCCCGCCGGCGTCGCACCTGCCCCGCGCCCCACGCCCACGGTCCGGATGCCGCACCCGCGCAGCAGGCCGGCGACGGCCGAGCCGATGCGACCGGTCCCGTAGATCAGGGCGGTCTGCCCGGAGGCGAGTTCGGAGGGGATGCGGCGCCACTCGGCCCGTGCGTGCTGGGCGGCGAACTCGGGGACGGACTGACAGCCGGCGAGCATCCAGGCCAGTACGTACTGGGCGATCCGCTCACCCATGCGGCCCACCGTCCGGGTGAGCAGCGCTCCGGACGGCCATGGTCCGGCGCTCAGCAGGGTGTCCGTGCCGGCGTTCACGCTGTGGAACCACACCAGGGGCCCGTCCCGCAGCGCATCCGGCAGCGCGGCCCCGACACAGATGAAGGGTTCCTCCGGCGGTGTGCCGGAGAAACCCTGTTCCACCGGGCGGCCGGTGACCCGCTCCAGGCCGCGGACGACGGAGGCGCCGACGGTCGGTGCGGCGAGCAGCCGGGCCCGCGCGAGCAGGCTCGGCGCCGGAAGGACGTTCTCACTCATCCTGAACAGCCGTCAGCTGCCGGGCGCCAGGTGGGCGGGGAAACCGCCCGTGGCAATGGGCCCCCACCGCTGCGGGGTGATCCGGATGATCGACTTGCCCTGCTTCACCATTGCCGCCCGGTACTCGTCCCAGTCCGGGTGCTCTCCCGAGATGTTCCGGAAGTACTCGACGAGCGGCTCGACCGAGTCGGGCGCGTCGATCACCTCGGCCGCCCCGTCGATCTGCACCCACGGCCCGTTCCAGTCGTCCGACAGGACGATCACGCTCACGCGCTCGTCCCGCTTCGCGTTCCGGGTCTTCGCCCGTTCGGGGTAGGTCGAGACGACGATCCGGCCGGCGTCGTCGACGCCGCACGTCAGCGGGGATCCCTGGGGGCGGCCGTCGGCCCGGGTGGTCAGCAGGATCGCCCGGTGCCGGGGCCGTACGAACGCCAGCAACTCATCGAGTTCCACGGCGGTGTTGGTCGCGATGTTGGGAGCCATGTCCGCAGACTACGACGGCAGGGTCTCGCCCTGCACGGCCTGGATGTCCAGTTCCACCCGCAGTGTCGTGCCGATCGCCGAGATGCCCGCCTGCACCACCTGGTTGTAGTTCATGGCGAAATCGTCGCGGCGCAGCTCTGCCGTTGCGCTGAACGCCGCGCGCACGCCGCCCCACGGGTCGGGGCCGGTGCCGAGGTAGCTCAGGTTCAGGTCGACCGGGCGCTCGACGCCGCGCATCGTCAGCAGGCCGTGCACGGTCCAGCGGTCGGGGCCGGCCGGGGTGAGCCCGTTCGAGCGGTACGTGATCTCCGGGAACCGGTCCGCGTCGAGGAAGTCCGGCGAGCGCAGGTGCTTGTCCCGCATGCCGTTGCCCGTGTCGATGCTGGCCGCGCTGATCACGGCGTCGACTCGGGAGCGGTGGACCTCCTCGGCGATCTCGATCCGGCCGCCGAACTCGGTGAACCGGCCGTGCACGCTGGAGATCCCCAGGTGCTGCGCGACCGCGCCCACCGAGGAGTGCGCCGGGTCCAGCGACCAGGCGCCCGGCGGCGGCAGCTCCACGCCGCCCTGGCGGGCCAGCACCACCGTGCCGGCCTCGACCCGCCCGCTCGCCGTGACGAGGGCGGTCGACGCGGCGGGGGCGTACCCGACCGCGGTCACGATCACCGTGTACGCGCCGGCCGGGAGCAGGGCGTCGGTCCGTACCGCCCCGTCCTCGTCGGCGGCGGCTCGCAGCACCTGGGTGCCGGTCATGTCGGTCACCGTCACGACCGCGTGCTGGACGGCCCAGCCGTCCCGCGTCCGTACCTGTGCGCGAAGTCCCATCCCGTTTCTCTCCTTGCTTTATGACTCAATGAGTCGGGCCCCGGGGCGGGGACGGCAGGCCGTCCCCTGCCTGCCGTACCCACCACCGGGGCCCATTTCCACCGGGGGCAGCCTCTCCGCTCGAAGCGCTGTCCACCAGGGGTCTGTGTTACTCGATCACTCGCCGGGGTGGGCGAGCTCGATGTCGTGGCCGTCGACCCCGCGACCGGCCACGGTCAGCGCGCCGGCCACCGGCGGGTAGCCGGTCGCGATGACCGAGTACTCGCCCGCGTCCAGGTCGGCGAAGGCGTACGCCCCGTCCTCCCCGGTCGTCGAGGTGGCGACGACATTGCCCGCCGCGTCGACGAGCGTGACGCGGGCGTCCGGGAGCGGCCGCCGGGCCGAACCGGCCCGCACGACACCCTGGACCAGCGCACCGGACTGCAGTACGGCGTCGACCCGGGTGACACCCTGGCCGCCGATCTCCACCGGCAGCGCCAGCGGACGGAAGCCGGCGGCGTTCACCGCGACGGTCACCGCACCGGGCACCAGCTCGGCGAAGGTGAACTCGCCGGCCCCGGTGGACTTGCCGGTGGCCAGCACATCACCGCGCACATCGGTCACGATGACCATGGCGCCGTCGACCGGATCACCGCTCTCGGCGGCCCGCACGGTCCCGGCCAGGCCACTCGTACCGGCGAGCAGGATGTCGTACGACAGCTGCTGGTCACCGACGACCACGGTGGACGCCTGCGGCTGGAAGCCGTCGGCGGATGCGATCAGGACGTAGCTGCCGGCGCCCGGCGCGTCCAGACGGTAGCTGCCGTCGGCCTGGGCGACGGAGCGCCCCAGCTGCCGGCCGCCCAGCGAGATCAGCGTGACCGCTGCCCGGGCGACGGGTGCGCCCTCGGCGCCCCGCACCACACCGCTCACCGGGGTGCCCTGCACGGTTGCCACCGGAGCTTCGAGCGTGTCGACCGAGGTGACCCCGGCCGTGCTCTCGGAGACCGGTGCGGCAGTACCGGACGGGACCTCGGCGAGCACCGCGGCGGGAACCTCGGCGGGAGCATCGGCCGCCACCGGGGCGTCGTTCGCCGCGTTCGTCTTCAGCGCGACCTCCTTGATGAAGATCGTGATGAGGAAGGCGATCAGCGCGGCCGGAGCGGCGTACAGGAACACGTCGCCGACACCGTGCCCGTAGGCGCTCTCCACGACCGTACGGAACGGTGCGGGCAGCTTGTCCAGGTCGGGGATGCCCCCGCCGCCGGTGCCGCCGTGGCCCAGGGCCGCGCCCTTCGGACCGAGGTCCGCGAGGCCTTCCTTGACGTAGTGGGTGACGCGGTTCGCCATGACGGCGCCCAGCGCCGAGACGCCGATCGCACCACCGAGGGAACGGAAGAAGGTGACGACGGAGCTGGCCGAGCCGAGGTCGGACGGAGCGACCTGGTTCTGCGTGGCGAGCACCAGGTTCTGCATCATCATGCCGATGCCGAGACCCATCACGGCCATGAAGGCGGCGATGTGCCAGTACTCCGTGTCGTACCGGAGGGTGCCCAGCAGCCCGAGCCCGGCGGTGACCAGGAAGCCACCGCTGACCAGCCAGGCCTTCCAGCGGCCGGTCTTCGTGATGATCTGGCCGGAGACCGTCGAGGAGATGAACAGACCCGCGATCATCGGGATCGTCATGACGCCGGACATCGTCGGCGACTTGCCCCGCGCCAGCTGGAAGTACTGACTGAAGAAGACCGTGCCCGCGAACATCGCGATACCGACGAACAGCGAGGCCAGCGAGGCCAGCGTGATGGTGCGGTTGCGGAAGAGGCGCAGCGGGATGATCGGCTCGCTGGCCCGGGACTCGGTGTAGACGAAGAGCAGGGCGAGGATCAGGGAACCCGCGAGCATCACGCCGGTCTGCCAGGACAGCCAGTCGTACTTGTCGCCTGCGAAGGTCACCCAGAGCAGCAGCAGCGAGACGGCGGCGCTGATGAAGAACGCGCCGGTCCAGTCGACCTTGACCTCACGCTTGACGACCGGGAGCTTCAGGGTCTTCTGGAGCACGATCAGCGCGATGACGGCGAACGGCACACCGACGTAGAAGCACCAGCGCCAGCCCATCCAGCTGGTGTCGGTGATGACTCCGCCGAGCAGCGGACCACCGACGGTGGCGACGGCGAACACCGCACCGATGTATCCGCTGTAGCGACCGCGCTCGCGCGGGGCGATCATCGCGGCCATCACGATCTGGGCGAGGGCGGAGAGACCGCCGACGCCGATGCCCTGGACGACACGGCAGGCGATGAGCATGCCGCTGCTGGTCGACAGACCCGCGACGACCGAGCCCAGGACGTAGATGACGAGCGCTATCTGGACCAGCAGCTTCTTGCTGAACAGGTCGGAGAGCTTGCCCCACAGAGGAGTGGTGGCGGTCATCGCGAGCAGCGAGGCCGTGACGACCCAGGTGTACGCGGACTGGCCGCCACCGAGGTCCGAGATGATCTCGGGGAGAGCGTTGGAGACGACGGTCGACGACAGGATCGCGACAAACATGCCGAGCATCAGCCCGGCCAGTGCTTCCATGATCTGCCGGTGTGTCATCGGCGCGCCCTCGGAGGAAGAGCTTCCTCCGTGCTTGGCGTGGCCGCCCCGCACACCGGTTGGTGTGGTCGTAGCCATTGAGTTCCTTTGCTTTGCTTCTGTTACACGGGTGTACGGGTGTACGAGTCGTCGTCGCTGTCGGCGGGCCGCGTGCGGCACTCGTGGCTGTGCCTTCCGGGGGCGCACCCACCGGAACTGCGACAGACGAAACTGTCACGCAGCCGGGCCAACAACGTGTTGAGCTGTCCGACCTCGTCGTCGGACCATTCCTGAAGGTTGTGGGCGAACATTTCGGTGGTCCGCCGGTTCAGGTCACCGAGTACCGCGTTGCCCGCGGGGGTCAGCCGCAGGATGCGGGAGCGCTTGTCCGCCGGGTCCGGAGACCGTTCTATCCAGCCGCGCTCGGCCACGTGGGCGACATGTCGGCTGGTGACCGACATGTCGACGGCCATGAGCTCGGCCAGTCTGCTGATCCGCATTTCGCCGTGCTGGCTGAGCAGGGCCAGTACCGCGGCGGATCCGCCAGGACATTCAGCAGGGAGGATGCGCGCGAGTCCGCGTTTGACGGCCCCGATGGCGCTGAGCTGCCGGGCCAGTTCTTCGTACTGACTCCGTGCGGCCACGGGACCCCCAGACGGTTGTCACTGCATCTTGTTGCTTAGGGCAACCATAGATTCATTGGTTGCTGCAGGCAAACGAAAATCGGCTTGCAGGAGTAAAGGAACGCAAAAGGATGCGTCGGGTTCGGGTCAAAGACCCAGGCTGCGTCGGGCGGATTTCGTGGACGTGTGTCTCGTGCCACATCGGAGGTGTGGACGGTGGCCCCGAAACCGCAGTAGGCCCCGAGCGTTACTCGGGGCCCGGCCGTCGCCCCGTAGGGGCATAAGGTGCCGTCGGGCCGCTAGGGTCCTGACCCATGGCACACAACCGTTCCTTGGCGCCCGGCGCGAGGTGCTGTGCGTCTGACGGGCCATCCCGAACGGTCTTGGATGACCTGGTTCTCCGCTTTCGCGCCCCGGTGGCGGCACGCGTCACGCGCGTGATCCAGTCCGCGGCGGGCAGAGTCCCTGGTGCGAGAGGGGTCGAGCGTTGGCCGCAGGACCCTCTCCCACGTGACGACGCTACAGTTCCACAGGCTTCATATCGCAGTATCCGACGAGCACTTCACCCGATCGAGTGGGAATGCATTCATGCGTAATCAGCCGCCGGTAAATGGCAACCCCCAGGGCCCCGAGGGCAATTACGACCCCGCGGGCAGCACCCAGATGTTCCGCGCCTTCGTCGACGAGGGCGAGCCGCAGCGCCGGCAGCAGCCGGCCGCGTCGTCCGGACCGAAGACCGGAGTGATCGTCGCCGTCGTCGCGGTGATCGTCATCCTCGTCGCGGTCGCCTGGCTCGCGCTCGGCTGACCCGACCCCGTCCTTCCCATCCGTCACTTCCAGACGGCGGTGACGTCCCGGGTCTCGACATGCATGCCCAGGGGCACCCGCCAGGCGTCCACGCAGACGGTGTACGTCTTTTCCTGCGCCGCTCCCGCGTCGATCGGCGCGGGCAGCGGCGCGGTCGTTTCCACGGTCGCCCAGTCGATCCCGAGCCCGCCGATGATGTGCGTGGCGAAGGTGACCGTTCCCGACCGGGCCGGTGAGCCGCCGGTGTTGCGGAACTCGACAGTCACCTTCTCGCACCAGCGGTGATCGGCCGCCGCCCGCTCGGGTGTGCCCAGGGTCAGGACGGCAGGTGCCGCGGGTGCGGTGGACCCCGGTGCGGACGGGGTGGTGGGAGTCGCGGAGCCGCCCCCCGCGCCGCCCGAGGCCGTGCCACCGGTACCGCTGCCACCTGTACCGCCGGCGGAGCCGGTACCACCCCCGGAGCCCGCAGCGCCCCCGGTGCTGCGGGCGGTGGTGCCGCCGGATCCGCCGGAGGACTGCGCACCGCCGCTCGTGCGGTCGGCCGCGCCACCGCCCGCACCACTTCCGGTTCCCCCCGTGCCGCCGGTGTCACCGCTCGCCGCGGAGGAGCCCGGCTTCGGCTCCTTGCCCCCGTCGCCCTCCCCGTCCAGCGGAATCAGCGTCACCCTGCCCGAAGGTGCGACCGCGCCCTTGGGCGCCTTCTCCGGTCCGCTGCCCGCCGCGCCGACTGCCGCATAACCGTCTCTGTCGCCCGCCCCGGCGCCGCAGGCGGCGAGTGCTCCGCCCAGGCACAGCACGGCCGCCGAGGCGACGATCACGGTGCCCCGGCGGCCGGTCGAGCCGAATGTCTGACGTCGCATCGCGCCAGTTTGGCTGACGGTCCGTCAATTCGGAACCCTCGCGCGACCGCGCGTGGGTCAGTCGGCGATGAGCCCCTCCCTGAGCTGGGCGAGCGTCCGGGTCAGCAGGCGTGAGACGTGCATCTGTGAGATGCCGACCTCCTCGCCGATCTGCGACTGGGTCATGTTGGCGAAGAACCGCAGCATGATGATCTGCCGCTCCCGGGGCGGGAGTTTGGCCAGCAGTGGCTTCAGCGATTCGCGGTACTCGACGCCTTCCAGCGCGGAGTCCTCGTAGCCGAGCCGGTCCGCGAGCGAGCCCTCGCCGCCGTCGTCCTCCGGGGAGGGTGAGTCCAGTGAGGAGGCGGTGTATGCGTTGCCGACGGCCAGGCCGTCGACCACGTCCTCCTCGGAGACCCCGAGCGCCGCAGCGAGCTCCGGCACGGTCGGCGAACGGTCGAGCTTCTGAGCCAGCTCGTCGCTGGTCTTCGTCAGCGCGAGCCGCAGCTCCTGGAGCCGGCGCGGCACCCGCACCGACCAGGAGGTGTCGCGGAAGAAGCGCTTGATCTCACCGACGACGGTGGGCATCGCGAACGTCGGGAACTCCACGCCGCGTTCGCAGTCGAACCGGTCGATCGCCTTGATCAGGCCGATCGTGCCGACCTGGACGATGTCCTCCATCGGTTCGTTACGGCTCCGGAACCGCGCCGCGGCGTATCGCACCAGCGGGAGGTTGAGCTCGATGAGTGTGTCCCGCACGTAGGCACGCTCCGGGCTGTCCGGTCCGTCGGGCCCCGGTTCGGGACCGAGGGCGGCGAGCCGCAGGAACAGGGAGCGGGACAGAGTGCGGGTGTCGATGGCTTCCGACGAGCTGGTGAGCACAACGGGTGCGGGTGCGCTCTTCGTGAGCGTGAGCACCTTCGAGCTGCCCTGTTCTGCGGACATGCCACCCCCTTGAGGTCGCGGACGGTCGCGGTAGCCACGACCATCGGAGGAACGCAGCCTCCACCTGAATACCGGAGGCGGGGCTGCGGCAAACGCGGTTCACGCAGAATGTCACATGTCGGCAACACGCTGTAGTGACATGTCGACAAGTCCAGGTGGCGTATGCGCAGTTAACGGGGGGTGTGCGGCATTCGGGCCGCCTGAGACAGACGTTGATCGGTTCACCCGATCCGGTTACGCCTCGATCCTGTTTGCGGATCGAAGTCGCGCGAAGCTTCTGGCCAGCAGTCTTGACACATGCATCTGGGAAACGCCCAATTCGGCGCTGATCTGTGATTGCGTCAGGTTGCTGTAATAGCGCAGCAGCAGGATCCGCTGCTCGCGCTCGGGCAGCTGGACGAGCAGATGACGGACCAGGTCACGGTGCTCGACCCCGGCGAGAGCGGGGTCCTCGTAGCCGAGCCGGTCGAGCAGTCCCGGCAGCCCGTCGCCCTCCTGGGCGGCTTCCAGCGAGGTCGCGTGGTAGGAGCGTCCCGCCTCGATGCAGGCCAGTACCTCCTCCTCGGAGATCTTCAGCCGCTCGGCGATCTCCGCGGTGGTGGGCGAGCGGCCGTGCGCGGTCGTCAGGTCCTCGGTGGCGCCGGTGACCTGCACCCAGAGCTCGTGCAGCCGCCGCGGCACGTGGACGGTCCGCACGTTGTCCCGGAAGTACCGCTTGATCTCGCCGACGACGGTGGGCATCGCGAAGGTCGGGAACTGGACGCCGCGTTCGGGGTCGAACCGGTCGATGGCGTTGATCAGCCCGATGGTGCCGACCTGGACGACGTCCTCCATGGGTTCGTTACGGCTCCGGAAGCGTGCCGCGGCGTACCGCACGAGGGGGAGGTTCGCCTCGATCAGCGCGGCCCGCACCCTGCCGTGCTCCGCACTCCCCGGTTCCAGCTCCTTGAGCTGGCCAAAGAGGACCTGGGTGAGCGCCCTGGTGTCCGCGGCCCGGGTCCTGGCGGGCGTCGTGCCGTCGGGCGTCTCGGTCCGGACGCTCTCGACCGCCGGGGCGGCCCGGGTCGCCGAGGCGGACCGGGTGGGCTGATCGGACTGAGTGGACTCATCGGACTGGGCTGTTTGGGTGGTTTGGGCATCGTCGTTCTGGACGATCTGGGGAGGCACTTGAGGCGCTGTACTGGCCGGCACGGTGAGGCCACCCCTTTGCGGTCAACTTCGGTCAACTCATCTGTCAAAAGCGGTCATAGCATCACAAGACAGGTCCACTGTGTGCAAGCACCGTACAATGTCGTGTTGAGGCCAAGCCGGTTTAAACACATGGAAAAGCCCCTCACCGAAATGGTGAGGGGCTCGTGGGTTCCGCGACCGCGGAGGTCAGAACGGGTAGTCGGCAATCACCCAGGTGGCGAAAGCCCGCCACTGTTCGGCGGCTGCCTGATGGGCCGGGTGTGCGACGTAGCGCCCCAGGGCGTCCTCGTCGGCGACCGCGGAGTTGATGGCGAAGTCGTAGGCGATCGGCCGGTCGGTGATGTTCCAGGCGCACTCCCAGAACTCCAGCTCCGGGATCTTCCCTCCGAGCTCCTGGAACGCCTTCGCCCCGGCGACGACGCGCGGATCGTCACGCTTCACGCCGTCGTTCAGCTTGAACAGGACCAGATGGCGGATCATGGGGTACTCCTACTTCACGAGCTCGGACATGAAATCGCCGACGCCCTGTGCGGCACTCGAAACGCCTTCGAACCCTACCTGGACAAGGTCCGCGGCCCGGGCGGGGGACGTGATGATCGTGTACAGCACGAAGACGGCAACCATGTAGAGCGCGATCTTCTTCGCTTGCACCATCAGCCCCTGCCTCCCCTTCGATCACCTGTGCAGTCGGGCGATTCTATCCGCACGAATGGCCGTATCCGATGGGGGTTTCCGATGGGTTTTGCGATCACACACCCGGCCCGATGCCTCGGTAGGTGTGTGGCCCGGCCGAAGGATGATCCTGCCCGCGGACGCGACCACCCGCGGACGCGGTCCCCCCGCGCGTCGGTGTCCTGACGCGCGGCCGCTGCCTGTGAGCGCCGAACCGATGGACAGGATGTGGTCGTCCCCGAGGGGCGGTCACCCCTCCCGGAAGCCTGCCGGGCGTAGCCGGAGTCAGCCGTTCGCACCGCTTCCTGTTCGTACGGTTGCGGCCGCTCCGTTGTCCGCAATGGAGCGCGACCACCCTCCGGCCCACGCTCTAGCGTCTCCCGAACCACCCGAGGCGAGGAGAGGCATGTGAACTGGCTCATCCATGACTACCGTGAGGACGACCTGGCGGCGGTCGTTCATCTCATCGACACGACCGCGGATCTCGGCCAGGAGTCCGTCTTCTCTCTGGCCGAGTGCATCAGCGCCCTGACGTCCCGCCAGCCCGCGGTGGTCGCCGTCCACCGCGGCGAGCCCATCGGCGCGGCCCTCGCCCAGGTGTCCGAGGGCCGGGCCTGGGTGATGCGGATCGCCATTTCACCGACCTGGCGCGGCCGGGGCCTGGCCAGCGCGCTGTTGATGGAGCTGGAACGCCGGCTGATCGCGGCCCGGGTGCGTCGCATCGCCTACGTCCTGCCGGAGGAGGAACTGCTCGGCGAGGGCCTGCAGAAAGCCGGTTACACGCGGAGGCCGGCCGTCGCCTACTTCGAGAAGACCGAATCGGCCATCGGCGCCGCGGCGAACCTCCTGGAGGAGCTGGGTGGCCGGGTGCTGTCCGGTGATCTGTGGGGCAAGGTCGCCGGTATGGAGGCGGAGAAGAACCTGATCGAGCGTCGCATCGTGCTGCCGCTGGCCGAACCCGAGCGTGCCGCCCGGCACGGGGTCATACCGCCGCGCGCCATCACGCTGTTCGGTCCGCCCGGGACGGGCAAGACCACCTTCGCCCGAGCCATCGCCTCGCGCCTCGGCTGGCCCTTCGTCGAACTGCTGCCGTCCCGGCTGGCGGACGAAGGGAATCTCGCAGCCGCTCTGCGCACGGCCTTCGCCCGGATCGGGGAACTGGAGCGGGTGCTGGTCTTCATCGACGAGGTCGAGGAGATCGCCCCCGAACGCGGCGCACGCCCGGAGCCCGGGATGCACGGCGTCACCAACGAACTTCTCAAGCTCATCCCCGGCTTCCGCGAGCGCGACGAGCGGCTGCTGGTCTGCGCCACCAACTCCATCCGCTCCCTCGACCCGGCCTTCCTGCGTCCCGGACGGTTCGACTACCTGATCCCCATCGGCACCCCGGACCCGGCCGCCCGCGCGGCGATCTGGTCGCGCCACTCCGCCCGGCGTGACGATGTCGACCTGGACGCGCTCGTCGCGGCCAGCGAGCTGTTCACCCCGGCCGACATCGAGCACGCGGCCCGGATCGCGGCCCAGGCTGCCTTCGAACGCGACGTCGCCGAGGCGGGCGCGCACACCGACGACTACCTCGCCGCGCTCCGCCAGTGCCGTCCGACAGTGACCCCCGCCGTCATCGCCGAGTTCACCGCCGACATCACCACGCACGCCCGAGTCTGAACCCGTAGCGCCCCGTCGAAGCGCTTCTGCCGGGAAGAGCGCCTTCCCGGCCCCGCTTCACCGTGCACCGTCGCGGCGTGGCGTGGATCTCCGACCCTGGCGTCCTCAGTACGCGTGCCGGTCCGGCTTGTTCGTCCACGAGTCGTAGGCTTGGGCGCCGATTTCGGGATGGATCTGCTCGATCCTGATCCTTCGCTGGTCGAGCGGCTTCTTGAAGTCCTCGTACTGGTAGACGTCGTCGAAGCCGATCCGGCGTGTGTCGTCCAGGCCGCAGCTGAAGTACACCGCATCGATCCGGGACCAGTAGATGGCGCTCATGCACATCGGGCAGGGAGCGCCGCTGATGTAGATCGAGCAGCCCTGAAGCATCCGGGCCCGCTCGGGCACGGGATCCGGTGACCCGTCAGCACGGGGCACGTATTCCAGAGTGCTCTCGTTCTGGTGCTCTTCGGAGATCGACGGAGCCTCGGGGTTGAGACACTGCACGGCCTTGCGGATCGATTCGACCTCGGCGTGGGCCGTGGGGTCGCCGGTGAGAAGCACTCGGTTCTGTCCGCGGGCGATGATGTCCCCATTGCGGGTGATCACCGCGCCGAAGGGGCCGCCCCAGCCCTTTTCCACCGACTCGGTGGCCAGTCGGACCGCCTCCGTGATGAGCTCCTTGTGTTCCATCACTACGTCTCCGATCGACATCGACAGCCCCCGACGAAACAAGCGTGCGGAAGGGCAATCGACTGTCCGATTTGCCCATAAAATGACGCATCCACTAAACTACTGTCCGTGAGCCTCCGCGCAAGCCGTGAGCCGCCGGCCGAGAACGCAACCGTTGTGACCTCGCAGAAGGTGCGCGCAGGTCGCGCCGAGGAGTACCAGCGCTGGCAGCACAGGATGAACGAAGCGGCCCGTGAATTCGACGGGTTCGAGGGTGCCGAGGTGTACCCGCCCGCAGCCGACGACGAGAATGAATGGGTGGCGGTATTCCGTTTCGCCGGCGTGGACTACTTGACCGCCTGGCTGGATTCGGGCAGACGGCGGGAATTGCTCGACGAAGGGCGGGAATTCTTCGAGGAATCCCCGACGCAGGAGGTTCTTCGTGGCGGCGCCCCTGCCGAACAGGCGCCGGAGATGGTCACGGCCGTCGTCTCCCACGAGGTGAAGCCAGGGCGGGAAGAGGGTTTTCTGCGCTGGCAGGAGAAGGCCTTCAAGGCACAGGCGAAGTCACCCGGATTCATGGGGTCCGAGCTGTTCAAGCCCGTGGAGGGCGTGCAGGAGCACTGGGTCGTCGTCTTCCGGTTCGACTCCCGCGAGCACCTCGACGACTGGCTCGCATCCGATGTCCGCCAGAAACTGCTGGAGGAGGGCCGCACCTATTTCACCTCCTACGACGTACGCAAGGTCGGCTCGGCGTTCAGCGGTTGGTTCCGCTTCGGCGAGGGCGAGCAGGACAACGCACCGCCCAACTGGAAGCAGGCCATGACCGTGATCCTGGCGCTCTATCCCACGGTGACGGTTCTGAACCTGACCGAGGGGCGCTGGCTGGACGGACTCGGTGTCCCCGGATACATCGGCCTCTTCATCGGGAACGTGCTGAGTGTCAGCGTATTGACCTGGCTGCTGATGCCACTGGTGAACAAAGCACTCGCCTTTTGGCTGGTGCCCGGCCGCGCGAGCAACTACCGCGTGCACCTGGCCGGTGCCGCGGTGGTGGTGCTCTGCTATGCGCTGTTCCTCGTCATCTTCGGCCTGACCACCCACTGACCGATCCCACCAGCCGGTTCCAGCCGGGTCATGCGAGGAGGTCGTGATGCCTGAACGGACGCCCGCAGGCCCCATCGAGGGGGCACTGATCCGGCGGGGCGACCCCGGCTACGACCGCGCCCGGACCGACGCGGTGTGGAACGGGCTTCTGCCGGAACGTTTTCCCGAGGTCATCCTGCAGGCCGCCGCCGAAGGGGACATCCCCCCGGCCCTGGCCTGGGCACGCGCCCAGGGGCTGCAGGTCTCCACGCGCTCCGGCGGGCACAACTGGTCCGGCTCCCAACTCCGCGAGGGGGGCATGCTGATCGACCTGTCGCGGCTACGGCACTGCAGCGTCGACCCGGCGTCGGCGACGGCCGAGGTGGGGCCCGCCGTCACCGGGCGGGACCTCGTCGAGGCCCTCGCCCCGCATGACCTGGCCTTTCCCGTGGGGCACTGCTCCTCCGTCGCGGTGGGCGGCTTCCTGCTGAGCGGCGGACTCGGCTGGAACTCCCGTGCGTGGGGACCGGCATGCGCCGATGTCCTGGAGATCCGGGCTGTCACCGCCGACGGCCGGACGGTCATCTGCAGCGAAACCGAGAACGCCGACCTCTTCTGGGCCGCCCGCGGTGCGGGGCCGGGTTTCTTCGCCGTCGTCACCGGCTTCCGGCTCGGTCTGCACCCTCATCCCGCGGCCATCACCACCACCAGCCTCACCTTCCCGTCGGCCGATCTCGAGCGCGTGACGGGATGGGCCGTCCGGACCGCGCGTGACCTGCCGTCGAACGTCGAGACGGCTTTCGTCCTGGCAGCCTCCGGCGAGGCGACGGCCACGGCGTCGCCGGGACCGCGGATCACCGTCGGCGCCACTGCCTTCGCCGCGACGCGGGACGAGGCGCTCGCTGCTCTCGAACCCCTGGACGCCTGCCCGTTCGCCGAGCGGGCCCTCTCCCGGCCACCCGAGCCGACGTCCTTCGCCGCGCTGCACGACGGCGCCGGTCAGCTGTGGCCGCGAGCGCATCGCTATGCGGCGGACACGCTGTGGTCGGCGGAGAGCTACGAGACTCTGATGGCCCGCATCGCCGGCGCCGTCGCCCGGGCCCCCTCCGGCAGATCCCTGGTGCTCGTGCCGGTGCAGCCCGTCTCCACCGAACCGGCGCTGCTGCGGAACATGGCCTTCTCGGCGCTCGGCGAGTCCTACCTCGTCTGTTACGCGATCTGGGACGATCCGGCCGCGGACGGAGCGAACAGCGGGTGGCTGCGCGAGACGATGGCCGCGGCGGACCCGTCGGGGCGCGGTGGCCACTACATCGCCGAAACAGACCTGGAAGCCGATGCCGCCCGGGCCCGGCGCTCGTACGCCCCCGCCGACTGGGACCGCCTGCAGGAACTCAAGCTCACGTGGGACCCGGACAACGTCTTCCACTCCTACCTCGCGCCCGTGACATGAGGTGCCTTGCGCGGGCGCCCTTGATTCCTGTCCGGCCGCCGGGGGCGCGGCCGGGGAAATGACCGGGACGGCGTGTCGGTGGGAGGGGTTCGATGTCCGGGAACACCGGCGATCCTCCATGAGAGCCTCGACAGAGCGACAGAGATCGTCACGGAAGGCGGCCCCGGGGCGCACGGATCGGCCGTGGGCCGGAGACCGCATCCGGTGTGTCGCTGCCCCGGAGCGCGCCTGGCCCCACTGGCCGACCGTCTCGTCGGGCAGGGTGTGTTGCACACAGGGGCACAGAAAAACCGCCCCCGACCTGCTTTCACAGGATCAGAGGCGGTCTTCTGAAGCGGTAGCGGAGGGATTTGAACCCTCGGTGAGTTTCCCCACACTCGCTTTCGAGGCGAGCTCCTTCGGCCGCTCGGACACGCTACCGAGAGAGAGCTTAGACCATCCAGGCCGTGGGTTGAAATCCGATTCTCCCGTGTGCGCGGAAGCCGGGGTGGAGGCCGGGCGCGCCGCCGGGTCAGCGGTCGCGGAAGAAGGCCGTCAACTGGGTGGAACAGGCGTCCTCCAGAACTCCGTGGATCACTTCGGGGCGGTGGTTGAGCCGCCGGTCCCGTACGAGGTCCCACAGCGAACCGGCCGCGCCCGCCTTCTCGTCCCGTGCCCCGTAGACGACCCGGGCCACCCGGGACTGCACGAGTGCGCCCGCGCACATGGTGCACGGCTCCAGGGTGACCACCAGCGTGCAGCCGGTCAGCCGCCATGCGCCGAGCGCCTCGGCTGCCCGGCGGACGGCAAGGATCTCGGCGTGCGCGGTCGGGTCGCCGGTCGCCTCGCGTTCGTTGTGTCCCGTGGCGAGCAGGGTGCCGTCCGGGCCGAGGACGACGGCGCCGACCGGCACATCACCGGCCTGCGCCGCGTGTGCGGCCTCGTCCAGGGCGCGGCGCATGGCCGCCCGCCATGGGTCCCGTACGGGATCGTTCGTCGGGTCGTGGGGTTCGTGCGGTCCGTGCGGGCCCGGTGGTGCGGTCACCCGCGGACCCTAACGGACGGTCTCCAGGACCTCGGCCGCGCCCAGCGCGTCCGCGATCTCCACCAGGGCCTCCGTGCGCAGCATCAGCAGCTCCTTCTCGGGGAGTCCGAGATCGGACAGGATCCCGGTGTCTCCGAGCGGACCCGTCGGTACGGCGTCGGCGTCGAGCCCGTCGTCGTCGTTGTCGTCGTGGTCGGTCTGATTGTCGGTGGCGTGGTCCGGCTCGCCGTCCTCCGTACCGTCGAGGCTGACGAGCTCTTCGAGGGCGGCAATCGAGTCCTCGGCCCCGGGTTCGCGGCCGAGCAGTTCATCGGTGAGCAGGATCTCCCCGTAGGAGGAGCGGGCGGCGGCGGACGCGTCCGAGATGTAGATACGGGGGTCCTCCTCACCGTCCACCCGGATGACGCCGAACCAGGCGTCCTCCTGCTCGATGAAGACGAGCACCGTGTCCTCGTCCACCGAGGCCTCACGGGCCAGATCCGTCAGATCGGACAGGGTTTCCACATCGTCGAGCTCCGTGTCGCTCGCTTCCCACCCGTCTTCGGTGCGCGCGAGCAGTGCGGCGAAGTACACCGTGACTCTCCCACTGGTCATAGGGGTGTCGGTCCGGCGGGAGGGCATCCGGTGATCCGGATGTCCTGCTTCCCGCCCATCGGAATCGTGGCAGAAACCGAGCGTTTGCGAGAGTAGTTCGACCGTTGCGTCGTGGATCAGTTGTCACGGACACCGCTCCGAAGGGGTCGTCCCGCTGCTCGGAGCGCTACCAGCGGAAGGTTCGCATCCGCATGGCTTGGCGCATTCGGGCGGCCCGGGCGCGGCGCGGCTGGACCCGGTCGCGCAGCGCCTTCGCCTCATGAAGCTCGCGGAGGAAGTGGGCGCGCCGTCTGCGGCGCTCCGCTTCGGTCTCGGTCCCCGGCGCGTCCTGCGCGTCCTGCGGGGCCGACTGGTCCCGCTTCTGCTGCTCCCCGTCCGCCATCCGCACATCACCCCAAGGCTGGCTCCGTATGCCCCCACCTTCCCTCCGAACGTGCGATTGATGCCAGCGCACAGGTGCGGGAGAGCCCGGTTACTGTTGAACCCATGCGGATCCACGTCGTCGACCACCCGCTGGTCGCGCACAAACTCACCACTCTGCGCGACAAGCGCACCGACTCCCCGACCTTCCGGCGGCTCGCCGACGAGCTGGTCACCCTGCTCGCGTACGAGGCCACCCGGGACGTGCGCACCGAGCAGGTCGACATCGAGACTCCGGTCACACCGACGACCGGGGTCAAGCTGTCGCACCCGCGGCCCCTGGTCGTGCCGATCCTGCGAGCCGGTCTCGGCATGCTCGACGGCATGGTGCGGCTGCTGCCGACCGCCGAGGTGGGCTTCCTGGGCATGATCCGCGACGAGGAGACGCTTCAGGCGTCCACGTACGCGACGCGCATGCCGGAGGACCTCTCGGGCCGACAGGTCTACGTCCTGGACCCGATGCTGGCCACCGGCGGCACGCTGGTCGCGGCGATTCAGGAGCTGATCAAGCGCGGTGCGGACGATGTCACCGCCGTCGTGCTGCTCGCGGCGCCCGAGGGCGTCGAGGTGATGGAGCGCGAGCTGGCGGGCACGCCGGTGACCGTGGTGACCGCCTCGGTCGACGAGCGGCTGAACGAGAACGGCTACATCGTGCCGGGGCTCGGCGACGCGGGCGACCGGATGTACGGAACCGTCGACTGAGTCCCGGTTCCGACCAGGGCTTTCGGCCTCTGCGCCCCGAGGTCCTGTC
Source organism: Streptomyces sp. NPDC057565 (assembly GCF_042801455.1). Classification (NCBI taxonomy): domain Bacteria; kingdom Bacillati; phylum Actinomycetota; class Actinomycetes; order Kitasatosporales; family Streptomycetaceae; genus Streptomyces; species Streptomyces sp. NPDC057565. The sequence continues at coordinate 576,075 of NZ_JBHVFU010000002.1, forward strand.
GTCGAACCGGCATCTGCTGCGCGGCGTGACGACAGGGCAGCCCTCAGCGGCAGGAGGAGGGCGCCGGGGCCGGCTTGTTGAGGGCGGCGAGGGCCGCGGCGGCGGCCTTCGGTGTGTTCAGCTTCGTGAACGCCGTGCCGAGGATCAGATCGACGTCCGCCGTCCTGCGCGCGTCGGTCTTCGGCGTGGCGCCCGTCAGCTGCGTACCGAGGACCGGGAACGCGCCGTTCATGGCCGTCGGCGCGCCCAGCAGTACCCCGGGCCCCGGGACCTTCTTGTCGTACGCGGCTGAGGCATTGCCCACCTCGCCGATGCGGAAGCCGCGCTTCTTCAGCTCGTCGGCGGCGGCCTTCGCCAGTCCGCCGCGCGGCGTCGCGTTGTAGACGTTGACGGTGATCTTCGCCGGTGCCGGCAGTGCCTTGGCGGGTGTGGACGGCTTGGGCGTGGGGCAGTCGGCCCTGCGGTCCGCGGCGCTGGCCTGCTTGTCGCCGCCCGTGAAGACGTCGATGAGCTGCATCGTGCCCCAACCGGCCAGCCCTAGGGCCACCACGGAGGCAATGGACACGAGGACCAGTGTGCGGCGGTGCCGGGGGCGGCGCATGCGCGGGTACTTGTCGCCCGTGATGCGGTACTTTCCGCCCATGCCGGGGGGAGTGAGCATGCTCATGGGGCGCAGCGTAGTGCGACCCGGTGAAGATGCGTACTAAATGATCAGCGGATGGCGCCCGTCCGGGTGTGAATGCACCCGAAAGCACCCGGCGCGGCGACGTGCACGGACCGTCGGCTCACCGAGCCGCTGGACTGTCAGCCGAGTTCGAGGACGCGGGCGTGCAGCACCTGGCGCTGCTGGAGCGCCGCGCGGACCGCGCGGTGCAGCCCGTCCTCCAGATAGAGGTCGCCCTGCCACTTCACGACGTGGGCGAACAGGTCGCCGTAGAACGTCGAGTCCTCGGCGAGGAGGGTTTCGAGGTCCAGCTGACCCTTGGTCGTCACCAGCTGGTCGAGGCGGACCGGGCGCGGCGCGACATCCGCCCACTGCCGGGTGCTTTCCCGGCCGTGGTCGGGATATGGCCGCCCATTTCCGATGCGCTTGAAGATCACACGGAAAGCCTACCGGTCAAGAGCCTCCGGGCGCAGCCATGGGGCGGTACTGCGATGCTGACCAAAACGGCATGAATGCAGGCATTTCGGAATAGGGGCCGTGATGAGTGACAGCGGCAGCACGGGCGGGGGTACCGAAGCGGGCACGGGAGCCGGCGCCGTCGAGGGTGCCGGCGTAGTGCCGCAACAGGCCCGGGAGATCGCCGACGGGTACGTCGTCGGCGGGGCCGCGCTCGATCTGGGTGCGCTGCTCTGGGCCGGTGCATGTCTGCCCGGCGCGCAGATCCGGATCCCGCTGGGGATGCTCAACCGGCACGGACTCGTCGCGGGTGGTCACCGAACGCGCCGGGCAGGTCGGGCAGCAGTGGGAAGCCAGGGAATTCCCGTGCGAGTTCTACGCGCTCGGCGGCATCGGCCCCGGCATCCCGCTGCGGGCGACGGTGAAGGGGTCCTCGTTGTGCGGGCGTTACGCACGCGGTGGACCGGGAGTCGGCGTACGAGAAGCTCACCGCCGAGCGCGAGGCCGAGCAGCGGGCCGCCGCGGAGGCGGCAACGGTGGATACGGCGGTGAAGGCCGGGAAGCAGCCGAAGGCGGCGAAGGACGACGAGTCGCTGGTGGAGCAGGTGGTGGGTAGCGGGGTGTTCCGGTCGTCGGCACGGTCGGTGGGGACGCAGCTCGGGCGGGAGATCTCGCGATCACTGTTCGGTACGGCACGCCGCGGGCGGTAAGGGGGAGGGAGCGGGCACCGCAGTCGGGTGCCCGCCCCGGCAGGGCTACGGGACAACCCTTAGGCGGTGGCGTCGGAGTGACCCTCGCGCAGACCGCCGACGCTGCCGGTCCGTCCCACGGTGGCGGCGGACATGACCGGGCGGGTGAGGGAGCGCAGGTCGTACGCGTACGTGCCGACCGCGTTCGCGATCACATCGATATTGGCGTCGAAGTACGCCATGTCGATGTTGGCCAGCGTGTCACACGCGGAGTGGTAGCAGGGGTCGAACGCGATCCCCGCCTCACCGCCGAACTTCTTCGCCTGGGCGGGCGACTTGATGACCTCGGCGCCGGTGTCCGTACCACCCGCGGGGATGCCGACGTCGATGAACGGTCCGTAGTCGGAGCGGCCGGTGAAGTCCGTGCCCTCGTGCGGCGTGCCCGTCCGGTCGAGGAAGTCCGTTATGTCGCGCTCCAGTCGGGCGGATCCCTCGGGGCCGGGGCCCGAGCCGCCCCCGTCCGAGTCGTCACCGTCGAAGACGAACTGGGCGCCGTTCGGCGAGGCGATCATGTCGAAGTTGAGGTAGAGCGCGATCTGCTTCTGCTGGGCCGCGTCGAGCTTCGCGACGTATGCCTCCGATCCCTTGAGCCCGTTCTCCTCCGCCGACCACCAGGCGAAACGCACCTTGTTGGTCGGGGTGCGGTGGGTCTTGGCGAGCTCCAGGGCGACTTCGAGGAGACCGGCCGAGCCGGAGCCGTTGTCGTTGATTCCGGGGCCTTCGGTGACCGAGTCCAGGTGCGCGCCGAGCATGACGGTTCTCGCCGCGTTGCCGCCGCGGGTCTCGGCGATCACATTGCGTGTGGTGCGCGGCTCCTGGAACTCCCGGATCTCGAAGGAGACCGTCACCCCGTCCCCCTTGGCCAGGTCGGCGGCGAGCCGCTCGCCGTCGGCCTGGGTGACTCCGCCGGTGGATATCCGCCCGGACGCGACGTCGCCGAGGGTGCCGGAGAGGACTCCGTCGACGTTGTTGTAGATCACCGCGCCGACCGCGCCCGCCGCGCCCGCTGCCTCTTGCTTGATGGCGAAGGAGCAGCCGCCGCGCTTGATCAGCGCGATCTTGCCGGTGAAGGTGGCGGAGGAGTAGTCGGCCGCCTCGCATCCGGTGGTGGCGTCGACGGGCACTGCGGCGAGTGCGGCCGTGATCCCGCCCGTCTTCGTGGACGTGGTGTACGTCATCGCCCTGATCGTGACGTCGCGGGGCGTCGGGGAGACCACGGAGAGCTTCTCGGCGAGCGTCTCGGTGTGGACGAAGTCGAAGGTGTCGTACGCGACCCGGTAACCGGCGTGCCGGAGCTGCTGATAGACGTACGCGGCGGAGGCGTCGTGGCCCGGTGAACCGGCCGCGCGATGTCCGTCGGCGGAGTCGGCTATCGCCTGGAACCGCTGCAGATGGCGGTACGCGTCCTTGCCGGACGACGCCCTCACGAGCTGACGCGACAGCTTGGCCGCGTCCTTCGCGGGGTCGTGCCCGGACGGGAGTCCGTGGTTCGGGGAGGCGGCCAGGAGGAGGGGCGTGGCCAGAACGGTGGTGGCCACAACAGCCGTGGCCCTGCGACGGGTTGCGTGCACAAGAGTCCTTCCGGTGCGAACGGTTGTGCAGGAAAGCCAGCGATCGCATTGACTCTGTGAACAGCTGCGGGCCCCGCTCCGTCATCTCGTCTTCGCCGCGGCCGCCTTGGCGGCCGCCTTCGCTTCCTGCTTGTGCGCGCGGACGAGGGCGAGCGAGTCGGGGCCGGTGATGTCGGCGACCGACCGGTGCGAGCCCGCCTCCCCGTACGGACCCGCCGCGGCGCGCCAGCCGGTCGGCCGGACATTCAGCTGCTTGCCCAGCAGCGCGAGGAAGATCTGCGCCTTCTGGACACCGAACCCCGGCAGAGCCTTCAGCCGTTTCAGCAGTTCGGCACCGGTCCCGACATCACTCCAGACGGCACTCGCGTCCCCGTCGTACTCCGCGACCAGGAATTGGCACAGTTGCTGCACCCGTTTGGCCATGGAGCCGGGATAGCGGTGCAGAGCGGGTTTGGCGGTGAAGAGTTCGGTGAACGCCTCCGGGGCGTAGACGGCGATCTCATGGGCGTCCAGATCGTCGGAGCCCATCCGCTGCGCCAGGGTGTACGGGCCGGAGAACGCCCACTCCATAGGAACCTGCTGGTCGAGCAGCATGCCGACCATGGCGGCGAGCGGACTGCGGCCGAGCAGCTCGTCCGCCTCCGGCTGCTGAGCGATCTGCAGGGCGATCGGCCCGCCCTTGCTGTTCGGTTTGCTCTGTGTCATGCCTCCGATCATCGCGACAGTCACAGGGGACGGCGAGTCCAGGAGCCGCCGATGGCGTACGCGAAGGTGCCTGCCTGCCCGGGCCTGTACACGGAGAGACCGTGCGGTGTCTGTCAGTGGCGCACATCGGGATCGGAGACGTGGACATCGACAACATGGCGCGGTGCGCCAGCCGGCGGACGGCGGCGGGGCTGCGGCCGAGGGTCTCCGCCGTCTCGGTGCGGGCGTAACCGAAGACCTCGTGCAGGACGAAGACCGCGCGCTCCAGCGGGGTGAGCGTCTCCAGGACGACCAGCATCGCCATCGACACGGACTCGGAACGCTCGGCCCGTTCGGCCGCCTCGTCCTCGAGTGGCGGAGGGGTGCCGGTGCCCGGGCCTGCGTCCCGGCCCGGGTCTGCGTCTGCGTCCGGGCCTGCGCCGGTGGCGCGGCCGGTGTCCGGTTCGTCGGCGGGCTCGGACATCAGGCGTCTCCTTCGGCTCATGCACTCCTGGAGCTGTGCAGGCGGTCGGAGTGTGACATCGGCAGCCGCGGCGCGCCTCGCAGCAGGTGGAGGGCCGTACGTACCGGGAGGGTGCCCGAAGAGGCAGCACCGGTTGCCCTTCGCAGGCGGGGCGCGGGCTGGACGGGGCGGGGGCGGTGCGGTGAAGGTGGAAGTCCGAGGCCAGGAGCAGCGACGTCTTCGACCGGTGCGGTCAGGGGAGTTGACGGATGAACGCACACGAGCAGCAGTACGAGTGGGACCACGGTCACGACCACGATCGCGATGACGACCACGGACGGCATGAGCACGACGAGGTGTTCGTCCCCTCGCGGACGGCGGAAGCCCATGAGGCGTCCTCCGGCGCGCCCCACCTCTACCGGGCAGGGGCCACCGGCCGGGCCGACGTGGTCGGGGCGTCCGGCATGGGTGTGCTCCAGCGGACGGTGGGGAACAGCGCCGTGGGGGCGATGGTGCAGCGGGCCGGGAGCGGACCCGAGGAGCACGCCGAAGAGGATGCGCGATCCCCGGTCCACCACGTCGTCTCGTCGGGTGGTGGCAGCCCCCTCGACACCGAGACCCGCTCCGACATGGAAAGCCGGATGGGCGCGGACTTCTCCGACGTACGCATCCATACGGATTCCGCGGCGCACGAGTCGGCGAAGGGTGTCGGCGCGCACGCGTACACCGTCGGCAACAACGTGGTGTTCCAGCGGGACGCGTACGACCCGTCCTCGCCGCAGGGCCGCACCACCCTGGCCCATGAGCTGACGCATGTGATCCAGCAGCGCAACGGGCCGGTGGAGGGCACGGAGGCGCCGGGCGGGATCCGGGTGAGCGACCCCTCGGACCGGTTCGAGCAGGAGGCCGTCGCCAACGCCGACCGGGTGCTGTCGGCTCCCTCCCCGGCCGCCGACCCGGTCCCCGCGGCCGCCCCCGCCCTCACACACACGTCCGCTCCCTCCGTCCAGCGCGCGGAGACGGAGGACGAGGACGAGCAGCCGGCGGACGTGCAGGGCTCCTTCGTCCAACGGGATGCGGAGGCAGGCGCGGAGGAGGAGGAAGAGGCTCCGCAGGCGTGAACGCGCACGCGAAAGGCCCCGCCGATCCGGCGGGGCCTTTCCTTTGCTGCTGCCGGTTCCGCCGCCACCCGTACGGCGGGGCGCCGTTTCAGCTTCCGTCGGCCTGCATCGTGCCGCCGAGCAGCAGCGACTCCGCGCACCGGGAGGGCGCAGGGGCGTTCACCGGCTTGCCGACCTTGCGGCAGTCGACGGTCATGGTGACCTTGCCGCCCGCGGGCACCAGGATCGGGGTGACGAAGTGGTAGTCGGAGTCCCGGAAGTTCTCCAGCGCGAGGCGGAGGATGGGTGAGTCCTGACCCGAGGAGACGGTGATCGTCCCCGCGTCGCCCTGCGGGTTCTGGACGACGATGTCGGTCAGCCGGAAGGTGTGCCCGGACGGCACCTGGAGCGCGGTCCCCGTGTTCGCGCCGCCGCCCAGTGAGTCCCGGACCTGCACATGGGCGCTCGTCGGCTCGGCGGGTCCGGCCGCCCCGGCGGACGGGGAGGGGTTCGGCGAGGCGCTGGGCTGCCCGGACACTCCGGCGTCGGAACCGTTCTCCCCGGACCCGCCGCCCGACGCGGCACCACCGTTCTCCTTGCCGTTCGGCGACTTGCTCTCCTCGGCGGCGGCCGACGCCACCGCCTCCGGCGTGATCGCTTCCCGGGCCGCCGACTTCACGGCCGGCCGCAGCAGCCCGTACCAGAGCCCGACCAGGGCGAGGATCAGTACCGCGGCGAGGATGAGCGCCCGGGGCAGCCAGCGCGGCAGGATCGCTTCCTGCTGGTACGAGCCGTCCAGGACGACCGGTTCGAGCGGCTCCTCACCCTCCGGCACGGCGGGCGTGGCGACCGCCTGGAACGGGTGCGTGACCGGCGTACCGCGCCACAGCCGTTTGGCAGGCCGGACCCGCAGCTTGCCGAACCCGGCGTGGCCCGGTTCGATCCGAAGCTCGGGTTCGGTGAACGAGATCCGGGCACGTTCGGTGCCGGACCGGGCGTCGAGGCGCACGGCGATCGGTGCGTTGCCCCGGTTGTCCACGGCGAGCTGGTGCGCGCCGCGCCTGGCACCGTGCGAACTGCGCGGCACCAGCTCGGCGGTCACCTCGGCGAACGGCAGCACGGTCACCCGGCCCTCGGGCACCACGGCGTCGCCCTGCTCGCTCGTCGGCACCACCCGTACCCCGAAGTGCGTCTCGCCCGCGGGCACGGACGGGTCGCGGGGCGGGGTGAACGTGACCGATACGGCCTCCGAGCTGCCCGGATAGAGGGACAGCACCGGAGGTTCCACGGTCGTCCAGGCGGCACACGCGCCGACCACCTCGAAGCGGTACTCCTCCACGGTGGAGCCGGAGTTGAGGATCTGCAGGGGAAGGCTCGTCCCCTCGCCCGGTACGGCGGTGACGGACGATGCGTCGAGGCTTGCCGTGAGACTCATACCGCGCACCGTAGGATCGCCGCCGCTTCACGACATCGACCGCGAAGGAACACTTTCGGGCAGATTCGGTGCCCCCAACGGCGTTTTAGTTTCCTTGTCGGTAAACACGGGAATCTTTTGACCGCCTCAAGACCTATGAGGTACATGACTGCAGCCGTGATGGTTGCGCCCGCTGTGACGCGACCCGGCTGTTTCCCAGGGGGAGCCTTGCCATGGAGCGCACCACCGTCGCCTTACGTGCCCAGGACCCGATCTCGCAGGCGGGTGTAGCGAGTCAGCTGCGTGCCCGTCCCGAAGTGAGCATGACCGAATGGGGTGCGGAGGATCTCCCGCCCCAGGTCACCGTGGTGGTCGTCGACGCGGTCGACGAGGAGGTGCTGCGGATGCTGCGCAACATCCAGCGCACCAGCACCTCCCGCACCGTACTGGTCACGACCGACATCGACGAACAGAAGCTGGTGAGCGCGGCGGAGTGCGGTGTGGCCGGGGTCGTACGACGCTCCGAGGCGACGCCCGAACACCTGGTGCACGTCATAGGGACGGTGGCGCGCGGCGAAGGTCATCTCCCCTCCGATCTGCTGGGGCGCCTCCTCCAGGAGGTCGGCCGGCTGCAGGGACAGGTACTGGGACCGCGAGGTCTGCACTTCACCGGGCTTGCCGCCCGCGAGGTGGACGTGCTGCGACTGGTGGCGGAGGGATATGACACCGCCGACATCGCGACGAAGCTGGCCTACTCCGAGCGCACGATCAAGAATGTGCTGCATTCGGTCATGACGCGGCTTCAGCTCCGGAACCGGTCGCACGCGGTGGCGTACGCGATGCGGCAGGGGCTGATCTGAGCCGGCACGCCGTACGCCCGGTGACCGCTGCCCGAAAGGGCAGCGGCGGCTTCCCGAGGATGTGACTCGTCTACCGCTGCGCGTCGGCAGCGTGTACGGGACCGTGGGGCCGGTATGCCGGATCGGTAGGCCGGCCGAGGGCGGGGGAGGACTTCCGTGCGCTGGTTCCAGCGACGTGAGCGGGCGCCGTGGTCACGGAAGGGCCGCTCGAACGGGCCCAGGACCCCGGCCTCCCGCCGCGCAGTCACCGCGCTCCGCATCCCGGTTCTGGCTCTCCTCCTCGTGGCCACCGGCATGGCCCCCGGATCGGCCGCCGGTGCGCGCCCCCCGGCCGTAGCGGTGCCCGAACCATGGGTGACGCCCGCCGAGTTCACGGACGCGGTCGACCCCGGCGGCTCCACGGGGGTGGACAAGCAGGTGCGTACACCGGTCATCCCGCCGAGGCCGGACGTGGTCCTGCTGGTGGACGGAACGGCAAGCATGGCGGAGCCGATCAAGAGTGTGCGGGAGAACCTGCCCGACATCACCGCCGCGATCCGGGCCGAGCAGCCGGACTCCCGGTTCGCCGTGGCCACCTTCGGCGACCAGGAAGGCGATGTGAACGCCGGATTCCAGGTGCTGACCGAGCTCACGGACGACGACACCAAGGTGCAGGAGGGCGTCGACAAGCTCGGCACCGGACTGGGCGGTCAGAGCCGTGGTCCGTCCGAGGACTGGATCAACGGACTGTGGCAGATCGCCGACGGCGCCGGTGGGAAGACCGTGTTCCGCGAAGGGGCCAGCCCCGTCATCGTGGTGGTCAGCGACGCCTCCAGCCACTCGCCCAGCAACGGCCACTCCATCGACGACACGATCTTCGCCCTTCAGGACAAGAACGTCCGGGTGATCGGCGTGGACGTGGAGAGCAGGATCGGCGACGGGATGAACGGCAACGGTGACGCCCACAATCCCGACAACCCCGACTACGTGGAGAACCCGCCCACCACGCCCGGTCAGGCGACGCGCATCGTCAACGCCACCAACGGCCGCCTGCTGGAAGGCATCGATGGGAAGCAGGTGTCGGACGCGATCATCGAGGGCTTCCACAACCTGCCCACCAGCGTCGGCTACCGCCTCGACAAGTGCGACCCGCACCTGTCCGTCAGCCTCGACCCGCCCACCCAGCAGGTCACCAGCGGCGACACCGCGCACTTCGCCGAGAACATCGACGTCTCCGCGGACGCACCCCAGGGAACCCGGCTGACCTGCACCGTCCAGTTCCTGCTCGGCACCCAGGTCCCCGGTGCGGACACGCTCGGACCCGCCGCTGCGGCCGATCCGGACTTCCAGGAACAGATCGGCATCGACGTGAACGACATCGACGCCCCTGTTGTCACCGTGGACGATCTGACCGTCCGGACCAAGGACAAGAACGGCGCCCGGGTGGACTACAGCGCGACCGCCGAGGACGCCCACGACGGCCCGCTCCCGGTGACCTGCACCCCGCCCGCCGGCTCCCTCTTCCCGCTGGGCAGCACGACGGTGACCTGTTCGGCGACCGATTCTGCGGGCAACACCGGCACGGACACGGCGGAGATCGTGGTGCTCAAGGCGCCGGTGCCGCCCTCGGCCGACGTGGCGATGAAGGTCAGCGTCACGCCGGACCGCACGTACACGGGGCGTCCGGCCCGCGCCCGCTACATCGTCACCAATGCGGGTCCCGACAAGGCGACGGGTATCGTCATCGGCTCCAGCTGGCCCAAGCCGTCCGCCGCGAAGGACCGCAGCCTGCCCGCGCTGACCCGGTGTACCGCGGCGAAACCGTGCACGATTCCGGCCGGCGGGCGTATCGAGGTGACGCAGACGGCGACGTACCGTGCGGCGATCACCGGTGATGTGCGGGCCACGGTGCGCGGCACGCTGCCCGACCGCCGCACGGCCAACAACAAGGAAACGGACCGGCTGCGCGTCCTGAAGCCCTCGCTCACCGTCACTCCGGCGGTCGTCAAGCCGGGCCAGGTGGTCCTGGCCCGCGGCAAGGACTACCCGCCTGGTCAGACCGTACGTTTCACGTGGAACATCGGGATCACCGCGGATCAGGGCGGCGTGACCGTGGGCCGCGACGGCACCTTCGAGGTTCAGGTCCCAGTTCTGCGCAAGGACCGGCTCGGTCCGAGGAAGCTGCGGGCGGACACGAGAGGCATCGACCGACTGCAGAAGCCGGTTCTCGTCGTCCAACGCAACCTGCAGCCACCGGACTTCGCGGGCCGCGCGTGAACGTCCGAGCTCATGGGAACGTCCGCGCTCATACGGGAGTGATCAGGTGATCCACGAGGTCGACGACGTACTTCGCGCCCTGATCCGGGCGGAGGTGCTCGAAGGCGGCCAGATCACGGTGGTCTTCGACGCCCCGACCAGGGAGTGGGCGGCGAAGGTCAACGCCCCCATGGTCAACCTCTACCTCTACGACATCCGCGAGGACATGCGGCGGCGTGAACGCGGTCTGCACAACGAGTACGACGAGCGTGGCACGATCGTCGCGCGCCGCCGCCCGCCCCGCTTCTTCAAGTTGTCGTACCTGATCACGGCGTGGACGAAGCGCCCGGAGGACGAACATCGCCTGCTGTCCTCGCTCCTGGCCTGCCTCCTCCGCTACGAGGCGCTCCCGCCGGACCGCCTCACCGGTTCGCTCGCCGACATCGGGGCCTCGGTCCCGATGTCGATCGCGCTGCCGCCGCCGGAGGACCGCTCCTTCGCCGACGTATGGAGCGCGCTCGGCGGCGAACTGAAACCGTCACTGGACCTGGTCGTCAGCGTCCCGGTCACCGCCGCGCCCACGTACCCGGCGGGCCCGCCGGTGGAGGACGAGGGCCTGCAGACCCGGTTCGGAGGCGTACCCGCGCGGCCCGAGGGCGAGACACAGCCGCAGCCGGGCCGCAAGGGTCTCCCGGTGTACGGAAGCCGCCCCGGCCGCCCGGCCCGGGACCCGGCACCGCAGTCCTCCGGCAACGGCACGACGGACCGTGGACGCGCGATGTCCTTCCGTATCACCGAAACGCATGGCACCCCACTGGAGGAAACAGACGCATGACGACCCCGGGCGACCCGAACCTGCGGCATCTCCTCGCCCGGGCGGTCGCGGTGGAACAGCGCATCCGTGCCGCGGTGGAGGCACGGCAGCTCACGGACCCGAACCCGGACGACGCCTTCCGGGGCCTGTACCTGACGGACGAGAACATCGCCCGTCTGCTGAACGACGAGACGGCCCGGGCGTTTCCCACCCCGCCCCCTGGGGACGCCGCGCCGGCCGATTCCCGACTGGCGTCACTGACGCGGGAGTTCCAGCTCACCGCGCTCGACATCGAGATCCTGCTGATCGCCCTCGTGCCGGACCTGGACGACCGCTTCGAGGCGTTCTACGGCTACCTCAACGACGACGTCACCCGCCGCCGCCCGTCCATCGGCCTGGCCCTGGGCCTCTGCGGTCTGACCCCCGCCGACCCGGCAGCGCGGTCCCGACTGTCCGCCCGGTCCCCTCTCCGCGAGGGCCGACTCCTCCTGGTAGAGGACCTGGACCGTCCGTTCCTGAGCCGCGCTCTCCGCGTCCCGGACCGGGTCACCGCCCACCTCCTCGGAGACAACACACCGGACCCACGGCTGGCGGACCTCCTGGCTCCTTGGCGAGCGGTACCAGGAGTCGGCGACCCATCCCCTCTCGCCTCCGTCCTGTCCGACGGCGTCCCGCTCGCCTACCTCCGCGAGGACCAGGGCGGTGCGGGCACCGCGCTCGCCGCCTCCGCGCTCACCCTCGCGGGTCGGCAGGTCCTGGGCCTGGACCTGGCAAGGCTGGCCGAGGACCCCGCACCGGCCGAGGCGGTACGTTCCCTGGTCCGCGAGGCCCGCCTCACGAACGCGGGTCTGGTCGGCGCCCCGTTGGACGCGGTGTCTCGGGAGCATCCGGCCCTCCTCCGCCTGCTCACGGCCACCCCGGTCCCGATGATCCTGGTGGGAAGGGCGCCGTGGGACGCGTCCTGGTCCACGGTCCCGCCCCTGCTCCTGCACGCCCCCAGGGTGGAACCGGAGGCCCGCGCCGCCCTCTGGACGGACGCGTACAGACAACTGGCCGCAGCCGCGATCCCGCCCTCCATCGACGCGGACCGTCTGCTCTCCCCGTTCCTCCTGACCCCGGAACAGATCACCGGAGCAGCCCACAGCGCTGCCCAGACGGCCCGGCTGCACGGCGGAACCCTCACCCCCGACCACGTACGCCAAGGCGCCCGCGCCCAGAACGCGGCAGGCCTGGACCGCCTGGCCCGCCGCATCGAACCCACGGTGACCTGGAACGACCTGGTCCTGCCCCCCGACGCCCACGCCCAACTCCGCGAACTCACCGCCCGCGCCCGCCACCGCGACCGCGTCCTGGGGGAGTGGGGCATGCGCCCGGGAGGCGGCAGGGGCCGCGGCGTATCGGCGCTCTTCGCAGGCGACTCGGGTACCGGCAAGACCATGTCCGCGGAGGTCATCGCCGCAGACCTGGGCCTGGACCTCTACACGGTCGACCTGGCCACGGTGATCGACAAATACGTGGGCGAGACGGAGAAGAACCTGGAACGGATCTTCTCCGAAGCAGCGGGTGTGAACGGGGTCCTCCTCTTCGACGAGGCTGACGCGATCTTCGGCAAGCGCTCGGATGTGAAGGACGCCCACGACCGCTACGCGAACGTGGAGAGCGCGTATCTCCTTCAACGCATGGAGTCCTTCGACGGCCTGGCCATCCTGGCCACGAACCTCCGCGCCAACCTGGACGACGCCTTCACCCGCCGCCTGGACCTGGTCATCGACTTCCCGGTCCCGGACCCCGACCAACGCCTGGTCCTCTGGGAACGCTGCCTGGGCCCCCAACTCCCGCGCTCAGCGGACCTGGACCTGGCTTTCTGCGCCGAGAACTTCGAGCTGGCGGGCGGCAACATCCGCTCGATCGCGGTGACGGCTGCGTACCTGGCGGCGGACACGGGGGAGCCGGTGACGATGCCGACGCTGATCCACGCGATTCAGCGCGAGTACCAGAAACTGGGCCGGCTGACGCTGGCGTCGGAGTTCGGGCCGTACCTGGGGCTGCTGGCGTGAGGTGCGGACGCCTCTCAGACCTTGACGATCCGTACCCGGTCACCGCACTTTGCGCGGTCCCTCGTGTGGACCCTTGCGTGGAACGGGAGTTGCCGCCACCGTGGACTGGGTCGGGCCTACGGCCGACCGGGTCATATCCGTACGGTGACGGGAGTCAGCATGACCTCATTGCCTCTTCTGCCCCATGGACTGCACGGCGACGGCCCGCACAAGGTGATCGCGGTGCACGGCTGGTTCGCCGACCGCTCCGCCTATGACCCGGTGCTCCCGGATCTCGACCTCGGTTCGTTCCAGTACGCGGTGGTGGACCTCCGAGGGTACGGGGAGGCCAGGGACGCGAGTGGTACGTACACCACAGCCGAGGGCGCCGCGGACGTGATCGCGCTGGCCGACCGGCTCGGCTGGGACCGGTTCTCGCTGATCGGCCACTCGATGGGCGGCTGCATCGCTCAGCGGACGCTGGCCATCGCCCCACACCGGGTGCGCAGGATCGTCGGTGTGTCGCCGGTACCCGCATCCGGCCTGCCCCTGCCGCCCGAACAATGGGAGCTCTTCTCTGCTGCGGCGCACACCCCGGAGAACCGTCGGATCATCCTCGACATCACCACCGGAGGCCGACGCCCCGCAGGCTGGCTGGACCGCATGGTGCGTCGTTCGCTGGAACGCAGCGATGCGAAGGCGTTCCGGGCCTGGCTGGATTCCTGGGCGGGCGAGGACTTCCACGACCGGATCGACGGTTCGCCCGTGCCGGCCCTGGCTGTCGTGGGCGCGCTGGACCCGGCGCTGTCGGCCGAGTTGCAGCGCGCCACCTGGATGCGCTGGTTCACGCGGGCCGAACTGGTGGAGCTGCCCTCGTGCGGCCACTACGCGATGGACGAGGCCCCTCTCGACCTGATCCGTGTGGTGGAGGATTTCCTACGAGCCGATACGGAGGACGGCGAGGCGAAGGCATGAGGGGGCCCGCCCCCGAGGCACCGGAGCAAGCGCCCGTACCGGACGTCTTCGACCCGAGGCAGTACGCGCAGGGCATCCCCCATGACCGTTACCGCCACCTGCGCGATCACCACCCCGTGGCGTGGCAGGAGGAGCCGGAGGTCCTCGGCTGGCCGGCGGGCCCCGGCTTCTGGGCGGTCACCCGGCATGCGGACGTCGTCCACGTACTGAAGGACTCCGCGACGTACTCCTCGTACCTGGGCGCCACCCAGATCCGCGACCCGGACCCCGCCGACCTGCCGTTCATCCGCCGCATGATGCTCAACCAGGACCCACCGCACCATCGGCGACTGCGCGTGCTCGTCAGCCGTGCGTTCACCCCCAAACGCGTGGATCGTTTCGCCGCGGTCGTACGCGAACGAGCCCGCTCCCTGCTCACCCGGGCGGTCGCCGAGGCGCGGGCCACCGACGGCACCTGCGACCTCGTCGCCCGCGTCACCGACGATTACGCGCTGCTCAATCTCACCGACCTGCTGGGCGTACCGGACAGCGACCGGGGCCTCCTCCTGCACTGGACCCAACGCGTCATCGGCTACCAGGACCCGGACGAGGCGGGCACTGCGGTACTGGGCCCGGACGGCAAGCCGGTCAACCCACGATCACCGGCAGCACTGCGCGACATGTTCGACTACGCGCACGCACTGGCGGCACACAAGCGGCAGCAGCCGGGCGACGACGTGATGACGGCCCTGGCCACGGACCCCGAACTGACCGAGCCCGAACTGGAGATGTTCTTCTTCCTGCTGGTGGTGGCGGGAAACGACACGGTACGCAGTGCGGCCCCCGGCGGCCTGCACCTGCTGGCCCAACACCCTGACGCGTATTGCCGCCTGCGCATCGGCGAGGTGGGGCTCGCCACCGCTGTGGACGAACTGCTCCGCCGCCACCCACCGGTCCTGACCTTCCGACGCACCGCCACCCAGGACACGGAACTGGCGGGCACGCGGATCCGAACCGGCGACAAGGTGGTCGTCTTCCACGCCTCGGCCAACCACGACGAACGGGTCTTCCCCGACCCGTACGCCCTGGACCTCTCCCGCTCCCCGAACCCCCACATCTCCTTCGGCGACGGCCCCCACGTCTGCCTGGGCGCCCACTTCGCGCGGCTGCAACTGCGGGTCCTGTACGACGAGGCGCGCCGCGCTCTGCCCGCCCCATTCCAACTCGCGGCTCCACCACGCCGCTTGGTGTCGAACTTCATCAACGGTCTGAAGTCGGTGACGGTGCGGGTGGCCGGTGCCTGACGTTCGATCTGTCAGCTAGGGGTTGGGAGCCCGATGGGAGACGAAAACTTGTTACACGGAGTTGATCAGGCACGCGGTGGCGATCACGGGCACTTGGTCCACCGACCATCGCCCGCAAGACGAGTGCATGGCGCTCTTCGCCATATACCTCGGGGCATTCGCCCGCAGCGCCTTCTACGTCGGTGGTGCGAACGGCATCCGCTCATGGGCTTTGCTGCGGTTGGCGGACAGCACCTGTGCGGACATCACCGTCGTCGTTCCGGGCACGGTTGCTCAGCAACCGGAAGAGGCTCGGCAGGCCATCTCCCATGCCCGCAACCGCATCAAGGAGATCGTTCAACTCGGAGCTCCTGCCTTCGAGCACCTCGTAGCGCTTGCGCTGAGCCCGCAGTACTCGGTGGAGATGGTGCAAGAAGTCGCGAAGGAGTACGCGTGAACATCAGACAACAGCGGCTGGATTGAGCTGAGTTGGAGCCATTGGCCTGGCGGAAATCCACCTGCAGTGGCGATCAGGATGCCTGCGTGGAGGCCGCCTCGTTGCCAGACGGTCGCAAAGCCGTATCTAACAGCAACCGCATGTAACAGCAACCGCCCCGATGCAGGGGTCGTGTTCACCGGTGCACAGTTACCCCTTCCCTTTTCTCCATCCACAAGTCGGCCGTCACGTGGTGGATACAGGAGAAACGCCGAAGCGCTCACATGGCCGGCGCAATTCGCTCAGTTAGTTCCCAACGTACGCTGATCATGTCCACACGGCCCATGAGGGTGATGGTGGAAACTCCACTCACCCATTCGACCTCTTCTTCCATGTTCTCCGAGGGGGGCCAGTTCGACGGCTCGCCAAGAATTTCGGAAATAATATTATGAACGTCGGTGAAAAGAATTTCACTGGCCCTGATGGACTCCGATGTGGTTGGTCCTTCATTCCTGCCCAGTGTGAAAAATAGGTGTGTGACGTCGTTTTCCTCGCAGGAGAAAATGGCGACGATGCTGCGATAGTCGATCCCGATATTATAGAAGAGTTGATTCGCGGAGTTTTCGGTCCAGGGGGTCCATCCGAAACGTGCCGCAAGGGCCGGCACCTCTTCCTTCGTCCACCCCCAGTCCTCCAGGTGGATTTTGGCCAACAACTCTCTGACGTTGCCTGTTTCGAGGGCGTGCCAGGTCACGATGGGCTCCTAATTCCTAGACTAGTGGCTGCCGGGTAGCTTTATACTGCTTTGCTTGAACCTCTCCTTGTCGAGGATGAAATCGATCGCAGTGACAGAGCCGTCCGCGTTGGCTTTGATCATTCGATAGCGGACGGTTCCATTGTTTCTCAATATGTTCTCCACCTGACTGTACACGCTGGGATCACTCAAGGCGTCCGCTAGCAGTGGATCTATCTCGATCATTTCACGTCCGTACTCGGGGCTCCCTTGTTCTGCGTACTCCTTGGGGTCTCCCACGAGACGTTTTCCTGTCCCTGCCTGAGGTCCCTTGTCCTCCAGCAGGATTAGGGTTGACCCATCAATGAGTATCCTGTCAAACCTGCCGGATTTGCTTGCCGTGTCCAGGGTGAGTCTCGTCGCGGTGCCAAACTCTCTCTTCTCCACGAAGTCCCCGGCCAGCCCTCCCATCTTTTCGCCGATTTTCCCCACCTTGGTTCGTGCGGCGATGTAGGCGTTTCCTGCCCTCATCAGCTTTTCGAGATCCTGTGATGAAGCCTGGTTGTCAAGCGCCTCGATTTTGAATGCGTCAAGCTTTTTGGAGCCGAGAGTGTTCGGGTTTATCTTAATATTGAGGCGGGTTGCGATGGGCTCGAGTTCTTCCTTCCATATCCTGTCGCGCTCCTTTATTGCTTCATTTCTTTTCTTGACTTCCTTTGCCATGTCGGAGCCTTCGGGGGCTGTCTCGCTGCTGGGATGGGTTCTTTCCGTGCTCTGGTCCACGGTGTTTCTGTGCTTCAGTTCATCGCTCACCGGCTTGTTGTCGTCGTATACGAATATGGTGCGCCCGTTGTTCTTCTCGCAGAGCTTCCCTTGAGTGTTCCTGGATGTTCCGACGCGATCGCCCACGAAGTGATGTTTCCCGAGTCGGCACTTGAGCAGCTCCACGCCGTAAATTGTTGCGATAATTCCTGTGGGTGTCAGTTGCTCAGAGGTATAACGATCCGTATTCGAAGCCTGGTTCTGCGGATTCTGTGCAGCTAACCTGTGCGTCTCTCCTTCGATAGCTTGCACATGAACGCTGACGCTCTGCTGTTCGCGGGAATCTACCACCAATGTGAGTGGGACATTGTGTCGCTTCGAAGTGCGGGAAACGCTGTTCCTTGCGTCCTCCTGTGTTCTGCTGTTGTTCAGTATTCGATCCGCTTCCGCAACTGCGGCGCGCTTTCGAGAAGACTTGCTCTGTGGATTTCCGGTACCAGAATGTTTCTTGTCGCCTCCCTTCTGATCCTTATGTTTCTGCTTCGATTTTTCCCAGAGGGCTTTGCCTTTTTTGACGATGAAGCCCACGATCTTGTCGATCGCCCGGTTGACCGGACGGGCCACCGCGTGGAAAACGCTCTTGACCTTGTTGGCAAGGCCGCCGATGCCCAGCAGTGAGGCCAGGAAGCCGATGAGGAGCGGGACGCTGGCCGCCAGGGCCGCTTCGACCATCTTGGGGACGCCCGCCGAACCGCCGTTGGCGATGGCGATGACCGCGTCCAGGACCGCGTTGACGAACTCCACTATCTGGGCGCCCTGGTTCACGATGAACGTGACGATGTCGATGATTCCCTTGACCGCGCGGACGAAGGCGGAGGCGGGGTTGAGGAGCGAGATGATCCAGGTGATGCCCGCGATGATGACCGTGGGGATCAGGTAGCTGGTCAGTTTCTCCAGGATCGTGGCCTTGAGGTCGCCGGCCTCCTCGGTGATTTCCTTGACCGCGCCTGCCGGGCCCTCGCGGGCGAGGGTCTGGGCGACGGGGACGGATTGTTCGACCGCGCTCATGGCCTGCTCGGGGACGCCCTTGCGGGTCACACGGGCCCGGATGTTCGCCCAGGTCAGGCCGAGCAGAGAGCCGATGATCTGGATGATGCCCTTGAGGTCGAACTTCTGGGGAAGGTCCAGGCCCGCCTTGACCGCGGTGCCCAGGAGCCAGGAGACGACGCCCTTCTTCAGGTGGTCGGCGATGTTGGTGATGAAGAGCTGGAGGCCCGCGCCGACCGCCTTGACCAGGTTGCCCAGGAAGCCGATCGGGTCCTTGATGATCTTCATGATCGCGGAGGCGGCCTTGGCGAGGATGCCGAGAAGGAGGTTCTTCAGCTCGTTGATCGTCTTGATCGCGCCGACGATCGCGTCCTTCGCCTTGTCGATCAGGCCCTTGTTGGCTTCCTGGAGCTTCTTGATCTCCTCGTCGATCTTGTTGAGGGCCGCGGTGTACTTCGTCGCCAGGTCCTGGACGAGCTGTTCGGACTTCTCGTTGACCGTGGCTTCCAGGTCGTCGAACTTGCCGGCGAAGTCCTTGGCCGCGTCCTCACCGAACTGGCGCAGGTCGGCGGGGAGTTTGTCCACCTCGGCCTTGAGCTCGGCGCGGCCCTTCGCGATGCGCGCCTTCGCCTTGCCGAGCTCCGTGCCGATGATGTCGGCCACCGAGGAGATGACCGTCTGCATCTGGGCGACGTAGAGCTTGCGGGCCTCCTGGTAGAGGTTGTTGGCCTCCTGCGGCAGGCCGGCGAACTTGTCCTTGACCCAGCGGGCCTTGCCCGTCCAGCCCGAGTAGCGCTTGTCCTTGTAGGCCTTCATGCGGCGCTTGTGGTCCGCGGTGAACGCGTCGCGGGCTGCCTTCTCGCCCGAGGTGAACTTGTCGTCGACCTTCTTGTCCAGGCCGGACAGGGTCTCCTCGACGTCCTTCTTCGTGGAGTCGTAGACCTTCTGCAGTTTTGCCGTGACCTCGGCGCGCTTCTTCTCGTCCTTCGACTTGGTGTCGCCCTTGCCGCCGTCGACCTCCTTGCCCGCCGCGGCGCGGGTCGCGGTCAGGGCGTTCATCGCCTGGGTGCCGGAGGCCGCGGCGGCCGTCTTCGCCGAGGAGAGTTGCTGGGCTTCTGCCGCCTTGCCCTTGGCGGGGGCCTTTGCCGAATCTGTCTCTGCTGTCTTCTTCGCGGAGAGCGCTTCGTTGAACTCCGGTTCGTTGCCCTTGGCGAGCTGGTCCTCGGTGACCTCGGCGTCCGCCATCGCCTTGTCGTTCTGGGCGGGGCCCTCGGAGAAGTCGGTGACAGCAGCGGGTTGTTGGGCCGGGATTGCATCCGCTGCGGAGGGGGCGCCGGGGTTGGCGGGCGGTTGGTCCGGGGTCATCGGGGTGACCTGTTTGTCCTTGGCCGCCGAGGTATCGGGTGCGGCCTTGGTGGTGGTCTCGATGTCCTTGGCCGACTTCTCCTTGCCGTCCGTGACCTTGCCGTCCACCTCGGACTTGATCTTGTCTGCCTTGCCGGACTTGGAGAACTTGTCGGCGTCGTCGAGGTTCTTCGGCGCCTGCGCCTCGATCGCCTTGTTGACGGCGTCGATGAAGGCTTGTTTGTTGAACTCGCCCGGCTTCGCGGCGTTCATTTTTTCGGCGTTCGCCGCCTTGCCCTGGGCTTCCTTGTCGTCGGGGGGAGCGACCGCCGCGTCCTGCGCGGACTTGGACTCGGTCGCGGCGGGGGCGTGGACGGCGATCCTGGTGCGTTTTGCCGCCACGTCCGCCTTCACCCTGCGGAAGCCGGCCGCCTGGGACGGGGACGGTTTCACCGGGGCGGTGTAGCGCTGCGCCACCAGGCGGGCTACCGCCGCGTTGCCCGCCGAGCCCTGCAGGCGCTGGAGGGAGCGGCGATCGGGTACGGGGCGGTCCGGGGCCGGGCGGTCCACCGGGGCTGCTTCGGGACGGGGGGTCGCCGCGCGGGCGGTGTCGGGGGCGGGGTTCTTCTCCGGAACCGCCTTCATCCGCCCTCCCGGTCACCGCTTCCCCAGCCTCGCCAGCCTGGGTGGCGGACAACGGGGATGCGGAGCGCGCATGGGCGGGGGTGGGGGCAGAGTCGGCCTGGTTGGGCGGATCACGCGGATTGCCTCTTCGGGCAGTCTCCCGTGCACTGCAGGGCGACCGAGTATCCGTTCCCCCTGCACGGGCCCGGTGGTGAGAATGGCCCGCGTTCCCCGGTCGAGGAGAGGTCAAGGAGAGACTTACATGCCGTCGTACCTGTCCCCGGGCGTCTACGTCGAAGAGGTCGATTCCGGTTCCCGGCCGATCGAAGGAGTGGGCACCTCGGTCGCCGCTTTCGTCGGCTTCGCCCAGAAGGGCCCGCTCGACGAGCCGACGCTGATCGCGAACTGGAGCCAGTTCGTCAGCCGCTTCGGTGACTTCGTCGAGGGAACCTATCTCGCCTCCTCCGTCTACGGCTTCTTCGCCAACGGCGGCGGAATCTGCTACGTGGTGCGTATCGGTGACGGCACCGAGGCCGCCGAGCCCGAGAGCGTCGGTGGCGGCGGTGAGCCGGGGCAGCTGCCCGCAGGTACGGAGACCCAGCTCGGCCCGTACGCACTCAAGGCACGTCCCGGTGTGAGCGGGGAGATCACCGTCGAGGTGACGGACGTCGAGGGCGACGACCCGCCGCAGGACGTGTTCCAGCTGCTCGTCCGGCGCGACGGGCAAGTCGTCGAGACCTACCCGGCGGTCACGACGAAGCGCAGCAAGGAGAACGTCGCCACCCGTGTCAACGCGAAGTCCGAGCTGATCGAGGTCCGGGAGTCCGGGCGCGGGGCCGCGCCGGCCAGGCCCGAGCCACAGACGGTCACGCTCGCGCCCGCACCCGCTCTGGGCTCGGCCCCCGGGGCGCTGGGCTCGGAAGCGTACGTAGGCGATCCCGACCAGCGGACCGGTTTCGGCGGTCTGGAAGCGGTCGAGGAGATCACGACCGTTGCCGTTCCCGATCTCATGAGCGCGTACGAACGCGGACTGCTGGACCTGGAGTCCGTCATTGCCGTGCAGCAGGCGCTGATCAGCCACTGCGAGCTGATGGGCGACCGCGTCGCCATCCTCGACCCGCCGCCCGGGCTCTCTCCGCAGCAGATCAGGGCCTGGCGCACCGACCGCGCCAATTTCGACTCGAAGTACGCGACGCTCTACTACCCGTGGATCCGGGTCGCCGACCCGTCGTCCGGGCGGGCGCAGCTCGTACCGCCGAGCGGTCACATCGCCGGCATCTGGGCGCGCAACGACGAGTCGCGTGGTGTGCACAAGGCGCCGGCGAACGAGGTCGTACGGGGCGCCGTCGCGTTGCAGACGCAGCTGACGAAGGGCGAGCACGATCTTCTCAATCCGATCGGGCTGAACTGCATTCGTTCCTTCCCCGGGCGTGGAATCCGGGTATGGGGCGCGCGGACTCTGGCATCGGATCCGGCCTGGCGGTATCTGAATGTCCGGCGGCTCTTCAATTACCTGGAGGAGTCGATTCTCGCCGGTACGCAGTGGGTTGTGTTCGAACCGAACGACGATGCGCTGTGGGCCCGTATCCGGCGTACGGTCTCGGCGTTCCTGGTCAACGAGTGGCGCAGGGGCGCGTTGTTCGGGCTGACGCCGGACGAGGCGTTCTACGTCAAGTGTGACCGCGAGACCAACCCGCCGGAGACCATCGAGGCAGGTCAAGTGGTCTGTGAGATCGGTGTGGCACCGGTCAGGCCGGCCGAGTTCGTGGTGTTCCGGCTCTCTCAGCTGACCAGTGGATCGGGTGAGGTCGATGAGTGACCGCCGTTCTCGGTTCCGAGGGTTCCGGGGGCCCCGTGATTCCGAGGGTTCCGTGGTTCCGGAGTTTCCGTGGTTCCGGGGTTCTGTAACAGGTAGAGGAGTTCGCTGTGCCACTTCCCGATCTCGACAGTTCCGTCGGGCATTCCTTCGGTCTTGAATTCGACAGCGTCGTCATCAAGCAGATCACCGAAGTCAGTGGTCTGAAGATGGAGCAGGACGTCATCGAGCTGAAGCAGAACACCGCCGACGGGCGTTATGCCATCAAGAAGCTCCCCGGCCGTCCGAAGGCGGGGGAGGTCACCGTGACGCGTGGTCTCACCGAGGACAACAGCTTCGAACGGTGGATCAAGGACTCGCGGTTCGGCCGCATGACCGCGGCCCGCCGCAACGGCGCCGTCATCGTGTACGACTACGAAGGCATCGCCATCAAGCGCTACAAGCTCATCAACGCCTGGCCGAAATCCCTTGAAATCGGCACGCTCAAGGCCGGTGACACCTCGGTTCTGACGGAGAAGCTGTCGATCACGTACGAGAGCATGGAACTCGACTGATGCGGCGTACGGCCCAGGCGCCGGCTACGGCCCCCGCCTTCGAGGAACGTTCCGAACGGGACACGCTGCGCACCGAGTTCACCTTCGAGCTCCCGCGCGGATACGTCGACGAGTCCGGCACCGTCCACCGCACCGGAGTCATGCGACTGGCGACCGCCCGCGACGAGCTCGTACCGCTGCGGGACGACCGGGTGCGCGAGAACTCCGCCTATCTGTCGGTCGTGCTGATCTCCCGCGTCGTCACCCGGATCGGCACGCTCGACGACATCCACCCGGGCATCATCGAGGACCTGTTCGCCTCCGACCTGGCCTTTCTGCAGGACTTCTACCGGCGGATCAACGCCGAGGGACACACCCGCGCCGCCGTCACCTGTCCGTCCTGCCAGGAGGAGTTCGCGGTGGATCTCGCCGGTGGCCGCCTGGGGGAATCGTGACGTACGCGGCCGACCAGCTCTACGAGGAAGTCGCGTACCTCGCCTATCACTTCCACTGGCCACTCGATGAACTGCTGGACCTGGAACACCCGGAACGCCTGAGGTTCGTCGCGCAGGTCGCCCGCCTCAACGGGCAGTAACGCAGGGGAGGACGAGAGCCATGGGTCTGATGTCCTGGCTGCGCGGCCGCCGGACGGAGGAGGGCGGCGGCGACGCCGGGCTCCCCGCCGACGCAGTGCGGCGGGAGCGGTTCGATCCGTCCAGGCTGCCGCCCCTGCAGCGGACGGTGACCGGTCAGGATCTCGTCATCGACCCGGGCGGTTTCCAGGGAGCGCTCACCACCCGGCAGGACACCGCCCTCGGCATCCCTCTCGGGCACCTGATCAGCCCGGAGGCGCCCTCCGGCCTGGTGCACGGGATCACCCCGACGAGTGCGGCCCCGGTGGGAGGGCCATCAGCGGTGCAGCGGTCGGTGGAGATGCCGCCGCGCTCCGGCCCGCCGTCACGATCGCTCCCTGTTGCCGTGCAGCGGGCGTCCTACGGAGGTGAGGGGCCCGTCCTGACCACGGCGGGAGCAACCGCGGTGGAGGACCTTCCGGTACGGCAACTGATCGGCGAGCAGCCCCTCGTCACCGACACGGCTACGGTGTCTGCCTCTGCGTCCACTCCTGGATCTGCGCCTGGTCCTGTGCCTGCTCCTGCTCCTGGTCCTGCTTCGGCGCCGGGCGTCGCGCCGGCTGTTCAGCGGACCGACGTACCTCGTCCGGCTGCCGACCGGCCCCGGCGTGCCCCCGGGCTCGGTGCGCCGATGCCCGGCCTGCCGCCGACAGCGCAGCGGGAGGCTGCCGCCACGGTGCCGGGGACGGGGAGCGAGCCGGTTCCGGTGTCCCGGAGTGCGGAGGGTACGGGGCCGGAGGAGGTGCAGCGTGGGCCGGAGGAGGACATCGCGCCGCTTCTCGGGGACGACCCGTTGGTCGCCCCGCCGTCGGAGACAGCTGCTCCTCGGGAACAGGCCGGCAGCAGTGCAGAGCCGATGACGCCCACCGCCGCGCCCGTACAGCCCACCGCCCTCGCCCCCGTACAGCGCACCGCCCTCGCTTCCGCGAACGCACCGACCACGCCGTCCCTGCCCGTGGCCCCGCTGCTCGCCGACCGGCCCCTGCCCATCCACGCGGCGCGGACGGAGACCGGACTCCGGGGCGCCACAGCCACCGCCGCCCCCGTGCAGCGCTCGACCGAGGAAGCGGTGTCCCCCGCCGTGGTGCCGGTCCGCTGGACGTCCGCCGCACCGCGAGCAACCGGAAACGGAACGGGAACGGGAACGGGAACGGGAACGGTGCAGCGTACGGCGGTCCCCGTGCGGGAGGCATGGGGCCCGGTACCGGCACCATCACCGCTCCCTCCACCACCACCCGCCGTGCAGCGGCAGTCCGTAAGCGGGCCTCCCGCGCCCCGTTCCGGTAACCCTGTCGCGCCGGCCATCCCGTCTGCCGGTTCGGTCGCGGTGGCCGCCGGTGTGGCGCAGCGGATGGCCGACGGGAGCGTGGTCTTCGGTACTGCGCCGACCGGCTTCTCGCAGCCCGTCGTCCAGCGCGAGACCGAGACCAGCGAGCCGCCGCCCCCGACGCCCGAACCGGAACCGGATCCGGAACCCGAAGCCGGGCCCGCTCCCGAGCCTGGGGGCGAGGGCGCCGGTGCCGGCTCATCGCCCGTGCCGGGGTCCATGGGCCACACCGGCCAGGGCGGGCCACCCGTCACGGACGAACTCGTGCGCGCCCTGTACGGCCCGCTGAGCCGGCTCCTCAAGGCGGACCTTCGGCTGGAACGCGAACGGGCCGGATTCCTCATCCGCACCAGGCACTGAATCCGCACCAGGCACCGAACCGCCCCACCCAGGAATTGAGAGGTACGTGCCATGGCCACCGCCCCCTCGGACAACGACCCCGCCGTCAGCGTCTGCTTCGTCGTCACGATCGACGACATCGAGCTCGGGTCGTTCAACACCTGCGACGGCCTGGGCTGCGAAGTGGTGCTCGAAACACGGGAGGAGGGCGGCAACAACGGCCACCTGTGGCAGCTGCCGACCCGGCTGAAGTACTCCAACGTGAAGCTGTCCCGGCCGCTCACCCGCGAGACCGAGAAGGTGGCCCGCTGGTTCGCCACCATGACGACCGGGTTCAGCCGCAAGACCGCCCACATCGAGGCGCGGACCGGCGACGGGCAGAAGGTGGCGCAGTGGGGGCTGCTGGAGGTGGTGCCCGTGCGGTGGACCGGGCCGTCCTTCTCCCCGGAGTCGCCCAAGGTCGCGATGGAGACGATCGAGATCGCCCACCACGGCTATGTGATGGAGGGCTGACCGACGTGAGCGGTGCGGGACCCATCGCCTTCAGTGCCGCCGGTACGTCCGGTGCGTCGTCGGCCGCGAAAGGGGCCTCGGCCCGGCCCAAGCTGGAGCATGCCTATCTGGAGCTGCGGACCCCGCCGACCGGCGGCGGTCTCACGCCCGGCGGTCCGTGCGGCCGGATCGACTTCCAGTTCAATCCGAAGGAGCTCAGCCTCACCAAGGCGGCGTCGTGGAAGCGGAGTCCGGCCAAGGGGGCGAAGAGTTCCGGGCCGCCGGAGTACCAGGGGTCGCAGCCCAGCAAGCTCACCGTCGAGATGTTCTTCGACGCCAGTGACACCCAGGACACCCGGGTCGTCACCGCCGTGGAGCAGCTGTTCGCGTGCTGCGTCCCGACGAACGAGACCCGGCAGCAGCAGCGGTCATCTCCGCCGTGGGTGGTCTTCCACTGGGGCGGACTGACCGGGTTCCCCGGTTATGTCAGCCAAGTGCAGGCGAAATACACCCTGTTCACCACATCCGGTGTGCCGATCCGGGCGGTCTGCCAGGTCACGATGGAGGAGATCAGCGGGGACACCCCGGGGCAGAACCCGACCTCGGGTGCGCTGGCGGCCCGGCGGGTGCACCGGGTGGGCGCCGGGGACTCGCTGCCGTCGCTCGCCCAGCGCGAGTACGGGGACCCGGCCGCGTGGCGGGTGATCGCCGAGGCGAACGGGATCGACGACCCGATGCGGCTGGTGCCCGGAACACAGCTGCTGCTGCCCGCCCTCGACGAGCTGAGCCGGCTCGCGGAGCCGGAGAATCCGGTACGGGGGCGGGGCTGATGGCGCAGCAGGGCGTCGCCACCGCGCTGGTGGTGGAGTTCGACGGCACACCGCTTCCCCCGAAGTTCGTGAACACCCTGGTCGAGGGATACGTCGACGACAGCCGCACGCTCCCCGACCTCTTCTTCCTCCGCTTCCGCGACCCCGACCGGGTGCTCCTCGAACAGACCGGGCTGAAGATCGGCAGCGAGGCCCGGCTGCTGGCCCGTGCGGGCGGCGACACGGCCCCGAAGCCGCTGCTCGACGGGGTGGTCACCGCACTCGAGGTGGAGCTCGACGAGACGGGGACGTTCACCGTCGTCCGGGGGCTCGACGAGTCGCACCGGCTGTTCCGGGGGCGCAGGGTGGCGAGCTACCAGAACATGACGCTCGCCGACATCTGCGGCCAGGTCGCCCAGCGCGCCGGGCTGAAGCCGGGAAAGGTCGACATCGCCGGACCCGTGCTCGAACACATCGCCCAGCCCAACATCACCGACTGGGAGTTCGTCCTGGGCCTGGCGGAGGAGGCCGGGGCGCAGGCCTACGTACTCGACGGGGCGCTGCACATCACCCGGCCCGCCGAGGCGAGCGGTGCGCCCGACGGTTCGGCGCGCGCCGACCGCAACCCGCTCGTCCTGGAGATGGGCAGCAATCTGTTGCGCTGCCGGGCGGGGGTGTCGTCAGCCGAGCAGGTCTCCGAGGTCGAGGTGCGCGGCTGGGACGTCAAGGCCAAGCAGCCGCTGGTGGGCAAGGCCCCGGCAGGCACGTCGTCGACGCTGGAACTGGGGGTGACGGCCGCCGAGGTGACCGCACCGTTCGGCGAGGCGCGGTTCGTGGTCACGGACGCGGCGTACGGGGAGCAGGCGCAGGTGGACCAGGCGGCGAAGGCGCTCGCCGAGCGGATCGCCGGGTCATTCGCGGAGCTGGAGGCCGTGATCCGCGGAAACCCGGAGGTCAGGGCGGGCAGCGCGGTGGCGCTCAACGCGGTGGGCAAGCCCTTCGAGGGGCGGTACACGGTCACGTCGTCGCGGCATGTCTTCGACGCCGTGCGCGGCTACGAGACGTGGATCACGGTCTCCGGGCAGCAGGAGCGGTCCTTGTTCGGGCTGACGGGCGGGGGTTCCGGTGCGCAGGGGCCGGGCGGCGGCGCTGGTTCGCGGTGCCACGGGCTGGTCAGCGGGACGGTCACGGACACGCACGACCCCGACGGGTCGGGGCGGGTGAAGGTCCGGTTCCCGTGGCTGTCGGACGAGTACGCGAGCGACTGGGCGCGGACCGCGCAGTCCAACGGGACGAGCGGCGGCGAAGCGTTCATCCCGGAGGTCGGAGACGAGGTGCTGGTGGGCTTCGAGCACGGACATCTGGACCGGCCGTACGTGCTGGCCGGTCTGTACAACGGGAAGGACCGACCGTCGCAGGGCGGCGGCGGAGGCGAGGGCGGAGGTTCCGGCACCGGTGATTCGGGCGGGCCGGGCGCCGGCGGTCTCGTCGACCCGACCAGCGGCGCGGTCAACCGCCGTGCCTTCGCCTCCAAGGGCGGGAACCAGCTGGAGCTGCTCGACGCCGCCAACGGCCCGCAGGGCGTGCGCCTGCTCACCGGCGACGGAAAGCTCAAGATCGACCTGGACCGCAAGGGCACCGTGATCGTGATCGACAGCGACGGCAGCGTGACCATCGAGGCGAAGGAGCAGGTCTCCATCAAGGCGGCCGAGGGCGTATCCCTGGACGCCGGCCGGGGATCGCTCGAACTCTCCGGCGACAGCGTCACGCTGACGTCCCGCTCCGGAGTCGCGGTCGACGGCGGCAACGGCAGGGTCACGCTCGCCACGGGCGGCACCGTCGACGTCCAGGGCGGCCAGGTCGCGGTCAACGGAACCCAGCGCACCGACATCAAGGGCGGCAGTTCGTGCTCCATCAACGCGCCGATGGTCAGGATCAATTGAGAGGAGTGGGTCGACGTGTCCGCAACAGCAGCGGCGGCCGCCCGCGTCGGTGACCCCACGAGTCACCCCGGCACGGTCGGCCCGCCCGGTGTCGCGTCCGTTCTCATCGGCGGGAAGCCCGCCGCCACGGTCGGCACCGCACACACCTGTACCTCCCCGGCCGCCCATCCGCCGTCCACGATCGCGCCACCGGGCAGCTCCTCCGTGCTGATCGGCGGGAAGCCCGCCGCCCGGGTCGGGGACCTGGCCGGCTGTGGTTCGCCCGTCGTGTCCGGCTGCGCGACGGTGCTGATCGGGGGCTGAGCGGAGATGGGCCAGCAGTTCATCGGCGCCGGGTGGGCGTTCCCGCCGCGCACGGACGCCACCGGTTCCATCGCCCTGGTGCGCGGCGAGCACGAGCTGGAGGAGTCGATCCGGCTGATCCTGGCGACCTCGCCCGGGGAGCGGCCGATGCGGCCGGAGTTCGGGTGTGCCGTCAACGACTACGTGTTCGCGCCGGCCGACGCGGGAACGGCGGGCCAGCTCGCCTACGAGGTGCGCCTCGCGCTCGACCGCTGGGAGCCCCGGATCGAGGTGACCGAGGTCGTCGTCCGGTTCGACGAGGCGGACGAGGGGGTGCTCTACATCGACATCGGTTACACGGTGCGGGGCGCCAACGACCCCCGGAATCTTGTCTTCCCGTTCTATGTGATCCCGCAGCACGACGACCCGCACGACCGGCCTGATCGGTACGAGGAGGAGAACGGCGCGTGACGCTGCCCAGTCCCCATCTGGACGACCGCCGCTTCCAGGGCCTGGTGGACGAGGCCAAGCGCCTCGTCCAGCAGCGCTGCCCGGAGTGGACCGACCACAATGTGTCGGACCCCGGGGTGACTCTCATCGAGGCGTTCGCGACCATGGTCGATCAGCTCGTCTACCGGGTGAACCGGGTCCCGGAGAAGAGCTACCTGACCTTCCTCGACCTCATCGGGGTCCGGCTCCACCCGCCGACGGCGGCCCGCACCGATGTGACGTTCCGGCTCTCCGCGCCACAGCCCGAGCCGGTGACCGTGCGCGCCGGTACGGAGGTCGCCACCGTGCGTACCGAGACCGAGGACGCAGTCGTCTTCACGACCGTGGGCGACCTGTCCATCGTGCCGTGCGCGTTCGCGTACCTCGCCACCTGGCCGACGTCCGGGGACGCCGTCGACCGTACCGAGGAGCTCGCGCTCGGCCGCGACGTACCGTGCTTCGACTCGACCCCCGCACCCGGGGACGCCGTGTACATCGGGCTGTCCGGCGCCGTCCCCGCCGGAGTCGTCGTCCTCCGGCTGGACTGCAAGGTCGAGGGTGTCGGTGTCGACCCGCTGCGGCCGCCGCTGGTCTGGGAGGCCTGGGACGGAAACGCGTGGACGGCCTGCGAGATCGAGAAGGACGACACCGGCGGCTTCAACAAGTCCGGTGAGCTGATCCTCCACCTGCCGAAGACGCACGCCCCGGCGGTCGTGGTGCGGCGGACCGGCGGCTGGCTGCGCTGCCGCCTGGTGGAGGCCGCCGCAGGCCAGCCGACCTATGTGGCGCCGCCGGTGGTCCGCAGGATCACGGCGTTCACGATCGGCGCGACCGTCGAGGCCGAGCACGCCGAGACCGTGACCGACGAGGTGCTGGGGGCCGCGGAGGGCGTGCCGGGGCAGGCTCTCACCGTGTCCCGTCCGCCGGTCGTCCCCGGGGATTTCGTGGTCGAGGTCGTGGACCCGGCCGGGAACCCGGGGAACGGCTCCGACGGCACGCAGGACTGGAGCCGCGTCGACGACTTCGCGCACTCCGGAGCCGACGACCGGCACATCACCCTGGACCCCAACTCCGGTCGGGTCGAGTTCGGTCCGGCCGTACGGGAACGCGACGGCAGCATCCGCTACTACGGGGCCGTGCCCCCGAAGGGCGCCACCGTCCGGGTCCGCTCCTACCGCACCGGCGGCGGACTGCGCGGCAATGTGGCCCGCTCCACCCTCCGGGTGCTGCGCAGCGCCATCCCGTACGTGGCCCGCGTGGAGAACCGGAACCCGGCGCTCGGCGGCGTCGACGGCGAGACCGTGGAGAGCGCCCGGGTACGCGGCCCGATGACCCTGCGCACCCTTCACCGGGCCGTCGTCCCGCACGACTACGAACTGCTCGCCCGCGAGGTCTCACCGGACGCCGCCAGGGTGCACTGCATCCCGGCCGGGGAGGACGCGGGCGCCGAGGCGGGCGGGGTGCGGCTGCTCGTCGTGCCGGCCGGGCGCAGCGACGAACAGGGTCGCATCCGGTTCAACGAGCTGATCCCGCCCCCGCACACGCTTGCCCTGGTCGCCCGCCATCTCGACGAACGGCGCCCGATCGGCGCCCGGCTCGTCGTCGAACCGCCCTTCTACCAGGGCGTCACCGTCGTCGCCTCGGTACAGGCGAGCAGGGGAGCGGTCGTCGAGCGGGTACGGGAGCAGGCCCTTGCCGCCCTGTACGGGTACTTCAACCCGCTGACCGGCGGACCTTCCGGGCAGGGCTGGCCGTTCGGCCGGCCGATCCAGTCGGGCGAGGCGTTCGCCGTCCTCCAGCAGGTGCCGGGGCTCGACCTGGTGGAGGACGTACGGCTCTTCCCCGCCGACCCGTTCAGCGGGCAGCGCGGCGAGACGGCCACCACGAAGATCACGCTGGACCGGCACGCACTGGTCTTCAGCTACGAGCACCAGCTCCGGGTACGGGAGGGCTGACCCCATGCGCACCGCCGTGACCGGCCTCCCCACCCCGCACCCGCTGATCGAGCAGCTGCCGGCGGTCTACCTGGAGCAGGACTTTCTCCAGCGCTTCCTCGCGGCGCTCGACGACGTACTCGCACCGGTCCTGCTCACCATCGACAACCTGCCCGCCCACCTCGACCCGCGTAGCGCCCCCGACGACTTCCTCGCCTGGCTGGCCCAGTGGGTGGCGGTCGAACCGCACGAGGAGAGCCCGCTCGAACAGCGCCGGGTGGCGGTACGGGGCGCGGTGTCCGGGCACAGCCGGCGCGGGACGCTGCGCGGTCTTGCGGACGCGGTACGGCTGGAGACCGGCATCGAACCGGAGATCGTCGAGAGCGGCGGTACGGCGTGGTCGACGCGCCCGAACACGGCGCTGCCGGGTCAGGCCGGGCCCTGGGTGACGGTCCGGCTCCGGGTGCCGGATCCGGATCGTCTCGACCGGGTACGGCTGCAGGAGCTGATCGGCGCGGAGGTCCCGGCGCACGTCGGCCGCACGGTGGAGATCCTGCCGTCGGCGCCGCAGCCGGGTGGGACGGAAACCGGGGGTGCGGCGTGATCTGCGACAACTGCGGGCACCGGAATGCTCCGGGGACGGCGTTCTGCACATCCTGCGAGGCGTTCCTGAACTGGGAGGAACCGGAGACGCCGCAGGCACCTGTCCCTGTGCCCCCTCCGGCTCCTTCCCCGACGCCTGCCCCCGTACCGGCTCCCGCACCCACCCCCGTCCCCCCGTCGCCACCCCTCACTCCACCCCCCACTGCGCCCCCCGCTCCCGCACCCGCCGTTTCCCCGCGCCGCCCCGACGAGACGATCGAGCCCGTTCCCGGACCCGAGGCACACCCCGTCCCATCCCCGGGACCGCCGACCACTCCGCCCCCGGCACCGCCCGTTGCGACCGTCCGCTGCCCCAACTGCCGTACGGAGAACGCGGCGGACCGCACCCTGTGCATCCACTGCGCCCTGCTCCTGGACCCGGGACCGGCCCCCGAGCTCCCGCCCCCGTGGTGGCGCCGGATCTTCCGCCGCCGCCCCCGCCGGGCGCCCCTCGCCGGGGCCCGGCCGCGCCGCAGACTGTGGCGGCGCCCGAGTCTCGCGCTTCCGCTGACGCTGATCCTGGTGGCGGCCCTGGTCTGGTTCGGGCTGCCGCATCTCTCCGGGCTGCTGGGCTTCGCGAAGAAGGAGACGGGCAGTCCCGAATCGGTGCCGCCCTCGGCCTTCCGCAGCTCCAGCAGGGCGCCCGGCCACCCGGCCGGTGCCGCGTTCGACGGCTTCAACAACCGTTACTGGGCACCGAAGAACGTCGGTGCGGGCGTCGGCGAGTACCTGGAGTGCGACTTCGACCAGCCGGTACGAGTGATGAAGATGATCGTCTTTCCCGGCACGTCGGCGAAGGCGGACGAGTTCCTCACCCAGGCCCGCCCCGAGAAGATCACGGTGGTGCTGACCTCGGCCGACGGCAGGAAGGTCAGCAAGCGGATCAGGCTCAAGGACCAGGCGGGCCCGCAGACGTTCGACGTGGTGGGTGCGGAGACGGTCAGAGCCCGGCTGACGACGGACGAGGTGTACGGAGCCGGGAACGGCCGCCGCCTGGCCATCGCGGAGATCGAGTTCTTCGGCCGCCGGTCCTGACGGCGCACGTCCGGGGACGCCGTCGGGCCAGGCGGCGGTAGTTCCCGGGCGCCAGACCGTACTCGCGCTTGAACGCCTTTCCGGCGGATCTCGTCCCCGACCCCGTAGCCCGGCACTGACCTCTCGGGGCGCAGCCTGATCTGCCTGTCGGCGACGGGGATCCGCCTGTCACGAGGATGTCCCGTCCCGGGTTCAGGATGTGGCAGGCGCGGCCCCGGCTGCCGTGACCGGCCGCTCGAAGAACGTCTCCAGGACCACCGTGGCCTGGGTGCCGCTGACGCCCTCGATCGCGTACAGCCGCCGCAGCACGTCCTGAAGCTGCTCGGTCGTCGCCGTGCGCACCTTGACCAGGACGGACGCGCTGCCCGCGATGACGTGTGCCTCCTGGATCTCGGGGAGGGCCGCGAACGCCTCGGCCGACTCGCCCATCCAGGCCGTCGACTCGACCATCACGAAGGCGAGCACCCCGCACCCCACGGCCGCCGGGTCGACATCGACGGTGGTGCGGCGGATGACGCCGCGCTCGCGCAGCTTGCGCACGCGTTCGTGGGCTGCGCCCGCCGACAGGCCCACGGCCCGGCCCAGAGCCGCATAGGACCGGGTGGCGTCCTGCTGGAGCAGCGTCAGCAGCTCACGGTCGATGTCATCCACGTTCTTCATACGCACACCATATTCTGTCTGGCTCTTACGGTGATACGTTGAATGATGTTCGGTCTCAGGGGAGTGAGGGGGAATCATGTCCGGTGACGTGGTGAACGGGATCTATGAGGTTCTGGACGGCCGGTTCCGCAGCGGGCGGTGCGCCAACGGGGACATGCGCCTGGAGAAGCTGTACGGCGACTGCCGTTGGGCCGAGGGTCCGCTCTACGTGCCGGCCTGGCGCCAGGTCGTGTGGAGCGACATCCCCAATGACCGGATGCTGCGCTGGGACGAGGTCACCGGGACCGTCGGCGTCTTCCGTGCGCCCGCGGGACACAGCAATGGCAACACCCTGGATCCGCAGGGCCGGCTGATCACCTGCGAGCAGGGGAACCGCCGCGTCACCCGCACCGAGTACGACGGCTCGGTCACCGTCCTCGCCGACCGTTTCGAGGGCAAGCTGCTCAACAGCCCGAACGACGCGGTCGTCCGCAGCGACGGCACGGTCTTCTTCTCCGACCCCGACTTCGGGATCACCAGCGACTACGAGGGGTACCGCGCGCAGAGCGAGATCGGCTCCTGCAACGTGTACCGGGTGGATCCGGTCACGGGCGAAGTCCGCCTGGCCGCCGACGGGTTCCGCGGCCCGAACGGGCTGGTCCTCTCCCCCGACGAACGGCAGTTGTACGTCTCCGACACCCGGCTCAACCAGGTCCGGGTCTTCGACGTCGACGAGCGCGGTGACCTGTCCGACGGCAAGGTCTTCGCCGAGTGCCGGCCCGGCAACGGCGTCTTCGACAACATCCGCTTCGACGACGAGGGCCGCCTCTGGGTGGCGGCCTGCGACGACGGCATCCACTGCTACGACCCGGACGGCTCCCTGATCGGCCGCATCCTGGTTCCCGAGACGGTCTCCAACATCGCCTTCGGCGGCCCCAAGAACAACCGGCTCTTCATCACGGCCACGACGTCCCTGTACTCGGCGGTCGTGGCGGTGACGGGGGCGCCCCGGATCAGGCGCTGAGACCCGCCGCAGCTGGTAGGCATGGCCCGTGCATGTCGACAGCGTCCCGATGCCGCCGGCCGTCCGGGCCAGGCCCCGCGATACCCGCGGCTATCCCGTTCCCGCGATCACCCCGTGGGAAGGGGACGAGCCCCGGTTCGCCCTCACCGACTACGGGCGGAGCGCGGACTGTGCGCACGGGCGGCTGTGCTCGGTCTGCAGCACCCTGATACCTCGGGGCCCGGTGTGGCGGGTGGTGGGCGGCACGGAGGCCGCGGCGATCGGCGCGGCACTGGCCGCGGGCCGCCCGTACCGCAATCTCGCCCCGACCATGGAGGGCCCCGGACACCGGGCGTGCATGCTGTACGCCTCGATGGTCTGCCCCTATCTGGCCCGTCCGAACGCGCGGCGGGGGCTGTCGGCGGACGCCCCGGAGGGCATGGCCGCGCATGTCCTCCGGGGGGCCGTCCGGGGCGGGATCGGCGCGGTGGTGGGGTTCGCCGACTACGAATACGCAGTCACCGGGACTCACGTCCTGTTCCGCTTCCTCGACGTGGTCGAGTTCCGGCCGCACGAGACGGCCGATGCGCAGCTCGACGAGCTGCGCGCCGAGCTGGCCCGGCCGGCCGAGGAGCAGCGGTAGGCCGGCGGACCTGTCCGGGTCGGGACCTGCGTGGGGGCGGCGGAACCGTCGATCGGCAGGGTGCAGATGCCCTCAGGGGTGCGGACGGCGATGGTCCTCCCGTCGCGCGAGATGGCCGGCTCGGTGTCGTCCGTGGTCGCGTTCGGTGTGAGGTCCTTCTCGGACTTCTCGTACCCGGTCTTCTCGTACGGTGGTGCCGAAGTCGACGGAAGTGCCGTTCATCAGCACGGTGTTCGAACCGTTGCTGACGGTCAGCCGGTTGGCCACCGACGTCCCGTTCCGCGGGCCGGCAGGTGAAGCGGGACGAACGGCCTCTTGTCCAGGGCGAAGTGATGGGGCATCAGGTGTGTGGCGAGTGGCAGCGGTCAGGGGCGATCTCGGCGAGACCGCCCCTGACATGCCACTATGTCGCCTGACTCGGAGCCTGGCTCCCGGTGGTGGGTGCCCAGGCCCCAAAGGGTCAGAAGCCGCAGTACACGGAGCTTCCGTAGTCGCTCAGGAGGTCGTCACGGACCCACCCGTAGGTACCCGTGCTGTTGTTCCTGAGGTACGTCCAGGTGTAGTCGCCGGCCACCGTGTAGCAGTGGTAGTCCAGCTTGTGCCCGGAGTACGCGATGCCGTTGATCGCACAGCCGGTGCTGGAGCCGCTGCGCTCGTTGGCTCCGTTGGCCGTGGCGTTCCAGGCGCTGCCGTCCTTGTCCGCGACGGTCTTGCCGCAGGCCGCGGACGCCGCTGCCGGAGTGGTGGAGAGCGCGATCGGGATACTCGCGGCCACCGCCACGAGCGCGGGCAGAACGGCGGCGATTCGACGCTTCATTGAAACCCCCATGGTTGTCCTTTGTTTTCCCTGCTCCCATGTGACAGGTGGTGCTGGAAGAGGAGCAGTGGCCGCTGCATCACTTGGGATGCGATGGCGCTAGTACGATTCCGAGCCGAGCATTCTGAAGAAAGGATTCCGATCGCAGATGTCCAAATTTGATTTCAGCGAGTCCGAAAATGACCAGGGCGAAAATAGGTCATGAGCGGTGCCGAACCAGGCCGACTTGCGGCCTTGTGCGCGACCTTCCCCGTCCTCCGTGTTCGGTGGGGGTGGCGTTCGAAGGGGAGAAATCCCTGGCCGAATCCGGCCTGTGGGGTGGAGCCGAAGCTCGACCTCGGACCGTGCCCTCGTGCGGAATGGGTCATGCCATTTCTGATCCGCCCGTGGATGGTTTCATTCCGTATTGAGGCCTGAGCACGACTCATTCGCCCCGCCGATTACCCAAGTACTCTGTGGAATTCCAGCCGGAGGAGTCTCGTTGAGCGCTCGCATTCTGGTCGCCGAGGATGACGTGAAACAGGCGCGACTGATACGGATCTACCTGGAGCGGGAGGGGAACGAGGTCCAGATCGTCGCCGACGGCCGTTCGGCGGTCGACCGGGCCCGATCCTCCCGGCCCGACCTCATCGTGCTCGACGTGATGATGCCGAACGTCGACGGTCTCGACGTATGCCGCATCCTGCGCGCCGAGTCCCAGGTGCCCATCCTGCTGCTCACCGCGCGCGCCACGGAGGAGGACATGCTCCTCGGCCTCGACCTCGGGGCCGACGACTACATGACCAAGCCGTACAGCCCACGGGAGTTGACCGCGCGGGTCAGGGCTCTGCTGCGGAGGGCGAAGGCGGCCGGGCGCACGGAGTCCGCTGTGCTCACGGTCGGGGACCTGGAGGTCGACACCTCCCGCTTCGAAGTTCGCGTGGCGGGGGAGCCGGTGGTGCTGACCGGCAAGGAGTTCGCGATCCTGACCGTGCTCGCGGGGGAGCCGGGGCGGGCGTTCACCAGGGCGCAGATCATCGACCGGGTCTTCGGGTTCGACCAGAACGTCCTGGAGCGCACGGTCGATGCCCATGTGATGAATCTGCGGCGGAAGCTGGAGAAGGGCCGTGCCGGCGCGCGGTATGTGGAGACCGTCTACGGGCGGGGCTACCGGCTGTCGAACGGGGCCGGTGAGGTGCGGTGAGTTTCCGGCTTCGGGTCCTCGGCCTGCTGATGCTGGTCGCCATGGCGGCCACTGCGGCCACGGCATGGCTGACCCTGCGTCAGATAACCAGTCAGGTACGCGAGTCCGATCGTGCGGGGCGGCAGGAGGTGTCCCGGATCACCGAGGAGCTCCATGCGTACGGATTCGAGCACGGCACCTGGGACGGTGTCGCGCCGACGGTGGGTGAGCTGGAGAGGGGCACCGGGCAGCGCATCCGGGTCACCACGGAGTCCGACGTACTGCTGGCCGATTCCGACGCCCTCGCCGGCCGCGAGCCCCGCGCGGTGAGCAGTCGGCCCCCGGTCCTGGTCGACCCGCGCCCCGCGCTGCGGTTGCCCAAGGGGAAGGTGCCGCTGGCCTCGGTCAAGCTCACCGTGGCCGCGATCGGTGAGTACCGTGCCGTGGCGACGTACCAGGCCTGTCTGACCCGGGCGGGCGTCAAGGTGACGGCCCGGTCGAACAGCATCGGCATCCCCCGGATCATCAGCACGGACCGTCGGTCACCCCAGTGCAAGGAGCCGACAGCGGACGTGGATCCGCGTGCCGCCCAGGATCACGACGCCGCCTCCCGGTGCGTGTCCGAGCAGCGTCTCGCCGCGTGTCTGCAGCGCGTTTTCGACGAGCGGACCGTCGCCGTCGCGCCGTCGCGCCTTCAGGTCCGCCTCGGCGTACGGGACGAGTCGCCGCCCACCTTGGCCGCCGCGCCCACGGTGGTCGTCGCGGTGGGCGTCGGCCTTGCCGTCATCCTCGGCGGGCTGCTCCTGAGCAGGGCCGTGCTGCGCCCGATACGTGCCCTGACCCTGGCCGCCCGGGGGTTGGGGGAAGGAGATCTGGAGCGGCGGGTTCCCGTCTCCGGCCGGGACGAGATCGCCGAACTCGGGCGTGCCTTCAACAGGATGGCCGACTCCGTCCAGGCAGGCGAGGAGCGTCAGCGCCGCCTCACCGGCGACATCGCACACGAGCTGCGTACCCCGCTGGCCAATCTGCGTGGCTATCTGGAAGCGCTGCAGGACGGGTTCGTCGAGCCGACCCCCGAACTGCTCGACTCCCTCCACGAGGAGGCGATGCTGCAGCAGCGGATCGTGGACGATCTGCAGGACCTGGCGCTCGCCGAGGCCGGCGCGCTCACCTACCACCACGCTGTTGTCGATCTGCGCGACGTCCTGGAGACCTGTCGTACGGCCCATCGGGCCCAGGCCGAAACAGCCGGTGTGGTCCTGGAGCTGGAGGCGCCGCAGCAGGTGTTCGTGGACGCCGACACGGACCGGCTGCGTCAGGTCGTCGGCAATCTCGTCGGCAACGCGCTACGGGCCACGGCGCCGGGTGGCACCGTGACGCTGGCTGTGGTCCGGCACGGCGACTCGGCGGTCCTTCAGGTGCGGGACACCGGCAAGGGGATACCGGCTGAGCATCTGCCCCATCTCTTCGACCGGTTCTGGCGGGCGGATGCGGCCCGGGGCCGCGCCACCGGCGGCAGCGGCCTGGGGCTCTCCATCGCCCGGCAGATCGTGACCGATCACCGGGGGACGATCGACGTGGAGAGCACGGTGGGTGTCGGGACGACCTTCACCGTCGTGCTCTCCACGGCTCCGGCAGACGCGCACTGACCTGTCCGGCCAGGGGCGCTGCGGACCGGTCAGGACCCCGCGAGCGCCTGTGTGGGCGCCAGGCGCCCGGCCCGCACCGCCGGGTAGAGCCCGGCGATCGCCCCGATCAGCAGTGTGACGGCGATCCCGGCTGCCGCCGCCCACACCGGTACCTCGGTCGGCCATTGCCGTACGTACGCGTACCCGGCGGTGATGACTGTGCCGAGGACCGTACCGCCGAGCCCGCCCAGTGCGGACAACAGCAGCGATTCGGAGACGAACTGGCCGCGGATCTGACCGCTGGTGGCGCCGAGCGCCCTGCGCAGGCCGATCTCCGGGCGGCGTTCGAGCACTGAGATGACCATGGTGTTGCCGACGCCGACCCCGCCCACCAGGAGCGCGACCCCGCCGAGTCCGAGCAGCAGTCCGGTCAGCGCCGACTCCGTGGCCTCCCGTGCGGCCAGCGCGTCGGAGGGCCGGGAGACCAGCACGCCACTCGGCTTCTCGGGGTTCGCCGTCGCCGCGAGCACACCCCGCACCGCCGCCACCTGGTCGTCCCGAGCGCGCACGTAGACGGTCGACGGGTGGCCGTCGAAGCCCAGATACGTCTCTGCGGCCTTCCAGCCGACCAGTGCCGAGCTGTCGACCTCCGGCGCCAGCGGCATCGGTTCGAGCACTCCGACCAGGGAGAACCACTTTCCGCCCAGCCACAGCCGCGTCCCCGGCGTATAGACGTCGAGTCGCCGGGCCGCCTGAGCGCCGAGCACCACGGCCGGATACTCCTCGGTCGCCGACTCGAGCCACCGGCCGGTACGCACCTTTCCGCCGATCGCCGGCAGCAGCTGCGACCCGGCTGCCGCGACCTCGACACTGCTGGTCCGCCCGACCGGCACATGCTCGTTGCGGTAGACCGCGGCGCCCTTGACCGTGCCGGTCGCCGCCACCTGCTGTACCGGGCCGATACGCCCGATCATGGGCACCGCTTCCTTGGGAAGGCGGGTCGTTTCGCCCTCGGGGGTCTGGCCCGGGGCGACGCGCAGCATGTTGGTGCCCAACTGGTCGAGCTTGCGGTCGACCTCGGCGCGGCTGGAGCTGGAAATGCCGACGACGGCGACCATCGCCGCCACACCGATCGCGATGCCCAGCGCGGACAGGAACACACGCAGCGGCCGGGTCCGCAGCCCGGTCCCGCCGAGCCGGACGATGTCGGCTGGGCGCAGCCGGGCGGGGCGCAGCACGGCTGCCCGGCGCCTGCGGCTCATGTCAGAACTCCCGTGCCGACCACCGGGGGAAGACCGCTGTCGGCCACGATCCGGCCGTCGCGCATTTCCACCTTCCGGTCGAACGCCTCGGCCATCTCCCGGTCGTGCGTGATGACCACCACCGTGGTGCCGGCCGCATGCAACTCCCGCAGCAGCTCCAGGACCGCCGCGCCGGAGGCCGAGTCGAGGTTGCCGGTGGGCTCGTCGGCGAGCAGCAGGGCCGGTTCACCGATCACCGCGCGGGCGACCGCGGCCCGTTGCCGTTCGCCTCCGGAGAGCTGGTGGGGGAGGTGGTCGAGCCGGTGGTCGAGCCCGACCCGGGCCAGTGCCCGTGCGGCCCTGCGCCGGCGTTCCCGCAGGGGCACGCCCGCGTACAGCAGGCCGTCGGCGACCGTGTCCAGCACCGGTACCCCCACGGCCAGGTGGAACTGCTGGAAGACAAAGCCGATCCGCTGTGCACGGAGCGCGGAGACCTCACGGTCGGACAGCTCGGCGATCTCGTGACCGTCTATGGCGATCCGGCCGCTGGACGGCCTGTCCAGGGTGCCCATCAGATGCAGCATCGTCGACTTGCCCGACCCGGAAGGGCCGACGACACAGGCCAGCTCTCCGTACGGGATGGCCAGGTCCACCCCGCTGACCGCTGCGACACGGCCGGGGTAGGTCTTGGACACGGCGGTGAACTCGACGACGGGGGTATCGGGCATGCCGGGAGGCGAGATCACTTGGGGATCCTCACCTTCATGCCTTCGTGGACCCGGGGGCCGCTCACCTCGACCTTGCCTCCCGCGTACAGACCGGTCTTCGCTGGCACGAAGCGGCTGGGCCCGCTGTCTCCGCCACCACCGTTCTCACTTCCTCCGGCGAGCTCCAGGCCGTAGCCGCCCTCGGCCAGAGCCACCAGGGCAGCGACCGGAACGGTCAGCACCCCCTTGCGCTCCTTGACCACATGGCGGACTGTGACCGGGCCGCTCTCCAGGCTGCCCAGCGCGTCCTGGTCATCGAAGGTGATCACCACGGACACGGTGGCCGTCTTGCCCGCCGAGCCGTCGCCACCACCGTCCGCGCCGCCCCCTCCTGCGGCGTCCCCGCCGCCCGAGGCACCGGACGACGACGCGTCCTTGCCCACGCTCGCGATCTCGCCCTTGACCGAACGCCCGTCCGGAAGATCCACCGCGACCTCGCTGCCCCGCTGAGCCCAATTCGTGTCCGTGGCCGGCACGTTCACGGTGACCATGCGCGACGTGGTGGTGTACGTGAGCGGGTTGCCGGAAGCTTCGGCTCCGACCAACGCGCTGGTGCCCGCGATCCGCACAGCGCCGGGCGCGTAGACGATGTCGCCGGCATCGACCCTGCCCGTCTGGGGCAGGCCGAGGTCCTTCTGCCAGCGCTTGACCGCGTTGGCCGTCAGCACGGTGTACGACTCGTCCACGGTGAAGCCCGAGTAGCCGAGGGCGCTGAGGTTGCTCTCGAACTGCTTGACGTCCATGCCGTGCAGCGGCGTCGACTGCCGCGGTGTCCCGGCTCCTTGAACCGTCCCGGCGCTGTCGGCGTTTGCCGCGCCGCCGCCCGTGGCACCGCTGTCGCTGCCGCTGTCCCGGCCGGACCCGGTGCCGCCGTCCTGGCCGCCCTTGCCACCGGTCGCGGCTTCGCCTTCGGGCGCTGCCTCCGTCACTCCCAAGTCCCGGTACATGGGCAGGCTCCCGTAGAGCAGGATCACCGGGCGGTCGTCGACCCGCAGCACTTTCTCCCCGCGCCGCACCGTCCTGCCGGTCGCCGGCAGCCACGTCACCGTGCCCTCCGCCTTGATCTGGAACGGAACCTCCGGGCCATGGCCGAGTTGACCATCGACCTCGGTCTGATCGGTCAGCGTGTCCCGGGTCACCTGCACCACTTCGCTGCTTCTGCCCGGCGACGCGCCGTCGTCGTCCGTACCGCCTCCGCCGAGCCCCAGGGCTCCGACCGTGCTGACCACGGCGACCAGAAAGAAACCGGCCGTTATGAGGAGCGGGCCACGCCTGCGCCCCCCCGTTCTCCTGCCGTCGGCACGGTCGTCCGCCCCGTCTTCACCTTCTGCGCGCCCCTGGCCCGCATCCCTCATGACGTCCACGGTTGCTCGTCCCGTCAGCCCTGGGGCGTGGGCGCGTTGTCCGGGATGCCGATGATCGAGGCGCAGGCGCGTGTGGCCCGCTTGGCACCTGCCGATGTCGAATCCCATGTGACGTCGCGGAAGTGGCCGTCCGCACCGGTGTCGGGGAAGTCGGGGGCGCCGTGCTCCTGCATGCACTTTGCGTACTGCTGGTTCTTCCGGATCTCTTCCTTGGTGAGTTCGGGCTGCTGCGCCTTCTCGACGCTCTCCGGGACGGGCACACTGAGGTCCGCGCACTTCTCCTGTGCCTTGAGGGCCTTCGGATCGCGCTTCCACTTGGACTGGTCGCCGAGTTCGACTTTGCCCTTGGCATCAGGATCGGGAGCGTCGAGCCCCTCGCCACGCAGGCACGTGACCCACTTGCGCTGTGCCTCGACGTACTCGGCCAACTCGCTCGAACTGCTTGTGGACGCCTTGGCGCTGGTCCCGCCGCCTTCCGCGGACGCGACCTCGTCCCCCCCGTTCCCGCCGCCTCCGCAGCCGGTGACCACCAACGCCACCGCCGACGCCATCCCGGCCAGCACCAGCCGGCCCCCGAACCGCCGACGCGAACTCATCCTCATGGGTTCCTCACACTTGGGTCGCCGTCCGGCCCCCGTTGTGGCCGGACGCCAAGGAATGTAGGACCGCTCCTATGAAGGACCTATGAAGAAGCCATCAAGAACCCTTCCCGTGGGCTGCGGTGAACGTCGCAGGGCCCCACCGCCTGCGGTGGGGCCCTGCATGAGGCGTCCGGTCCGCGAGGTGATCGATCCGGACGTGACCGCCTACTTGGAGAAGTACAGGTACTTCCAGGACCCGTACGTCGTCGTGTTCACGGTGTCGCCGGACGACCCGTTGACGTACACCGACCGCATCCGCGCCCTGATGCCGGACTGCCCCGGCGCCTCCAGGGAGACGACCGACTTCCCGTTCGTGCCGATCGGGAAGTACTCCGAGTCGGCGGAGTACCACTTTCCGCCCGAGTAGACCTGCAGGTCGAAGCGCTGCTTACGCCCCTTGTAGTAGGTCATGGTCGTCGTGAGCAGAGGGTCGGTGCTCTTGTGGAACCAGTAGTACGACGTCGAGCCGATCTTGGCCGTCTTGTAGTGCTTGGAGACGGCGGTGGACACCTTGACCCTGGCGTACGCCGTGGACTTCACCGTCCTGGGCGCGGTGCGGGCGTCCCCCTTGAAGACCGCGGTGACATCCGTGTCCCGCGTCATGTCCACCGTCGCGGAGATGTTGCCGCTGGAGTTGACCGTCCCGGTCTTCAGCAGCTTGTTGGGCTTGTCGCTGCCGAAGGGGTTCGCCCAGATCTCGACCGTGCGGTTCTTGTACGTCGAGCCGAGGTGCGCGGTGAAGGAGACGTCGGCGCCGTAGTTGTAGACATTGCCGTTCTTGTTCAGGGTCAGCGTCGGCTTCGTACGGGGAACCGAGACCTTGTCGGACGCGCTGACCGCCGTGTGCCCGGCGTCGCCCGCGTAGGCGACCTTGTACGTGACCGTGCCGCCGGCCGGCGGGGTGTCCGTGAAGGTGTAGGAGCCGTCCGCCTTCACCGCGACGGCGGGCAGCGCCTTGCCGCTGGGGCTCTCCAGGTCGGTGCGGGTGACCTGCAGCTTGGCGCCGCTCGGCAGCGGCACCGTCGCCGACAGCTTCCCGGTCACGGTGAGCTGCTTGCCGCGCGTGGCGGTCGACGGTGCGTTCACCGTCAGGCTCGGGACGTTCAGCGTCGGATCGGTGAGCGCCTTGAGGGTGTAGCCGCCGCTCGTCCCCACGAGCGCGAAGATCCGTGAGGAGTCCGGGGCCCACGTCAGGTCGGCCGTGCCGTACGTGCCGGTGGTGTAGGTGCGGAGCGGCTGCGTGGCGCCGGGCCGGTAGACGGCCACCTTGGTGCCGCCCACCTGGGCGACCAGTCCGTCGGCGGCGATGTCGGCCCGCTGTCCGGAGGGGTAGGCGCCGGCGGCGGTGAACTTCCCGTCCGCGTAGGCGTCCCGCTGCATACCGTTGACCAGCACCTCCGGGGCGCCGGGCACGAGGTCGATGTCTCCGATGCCCTGGTTCAGCGTGTAGTCGCCGGAGTACCA
Organism: Streptomyces sp. NPDC057565; assembly: GCF_042801455.1. NCBI lineage: Bacteria > Bacillati > Actinomycetota > Actinomycetes > Kitasatosporales > Streptomycetaceae > Streptomyces > Streptomyces sp. NPDC057565. The sequence goes on from NZ_JBHVFU010000002.1 coordinate 619,946, forward strand.
GGCAGTCAACTGCGGCGTGGTGCCGGAGACGTCGACGACGGCCATCGAGTCCGTGGAAATGCCGGTCTGGCCGACGGCCAGCAGGCCGGGCGCGGACGGGTCGGTGTCGAGGAGCGCCGGGCCCCAGATGCCGGGGTACGGCTGCGGGAACTGCCCGAGCGTCACCGCGTCGGTTCCGCTCGCCGGGTCCACCGCCGGGTCGACCGAGCCCAGGTCGCCGTCCCACTGGTCGCCGTAGGTGAACCAGACCTTGCCGCCGGTGAAGGCGACGTGGCGCGGGCCCGTGTCGGTGGCGACGGCGTAGCGGGCCTTGACGTCGAGGGTGGCCGCGTCGAGGGCCACGATCTCGTGGCTGCCCTCCGCGGCCGCATACAGGGTGGCGCCGTCGTCGGACACCGCCAGACCGGAGACCCCGCTGATGCCGCTCACCGAGTCGACGAGGGCGCCGGTGTAGTCGGCGGCCAGGATCTTCCCGGCCGAGCGGTCGCCGACGAAGACCCGCTTGAGGGCGCCGTCCGCGACGATGCCACCGGGCGAGGCGACGGCTGCGGAGGCGGCCGAGGCGGATCCGGCCGCGGTGACGCTCAGTACCGCCGAGCTGAAGAGGACCGCGAGCGCTGTCGCGGTCGAGATGCTGCGCGTGCGCACAGTGTTGTACCCCCACAGGAAAACCCGGTGAATGACCGGGAGTTGAGAGCGCCGCGCAGCACCCGGGCATGACCGCGGACGTGCGGTGACGCGCGGGGCGCGGCTGCTATCGGGCAGCGTATGGCATGAGAGTGACAAATGAGGGGGGAGTTTCCCGCGCGAAGACGGCGCGATCACCCGACGGAGCCGGGCGGCCTGCGAAGATCATTACGCTGGTGCCCGGCCCGGGTCCGAGCCGGGGAGAGCCTGTCCGGGCGGCTGCGGGACGACTGAACGAAACTGAGGGTGGTCTGCGAGTGCTGGTGGCGGATCGATACCGGTTGGAAGCAGAGATCGGCCGTGGAGGGATGGGGGAGGTCTGGCGGGCCACGGACGCCGTGCTGGGCCGCCCGGTAGCGGTGAAGTTGATGCTTGACGGCGGAGCCGACGAGCAGGCGACCGCACGCTTTCGCCTGGAGGCGCAGACAGCCGCAAAGCTCAACCATCCCAACGTTGTCACGGTGTTCGACTTCGGTTCCTGGAACAACCGTCTGTACCTCGTCATGGAACTGGTCGACGGGGAGAGCCTGGCCCAGGTTCTGGCGGCGACCGGGGCGTTCAGTCCGCAACGGGTCGCCGGCGTCGCCGGTCAGATAGCGGCCGGCCTGGCCGCGGCCCACCGGCAGGGTGTGATCCACCGCGACATCAAACCCGGCAACCTGATGCAGGATGCCGGTGGGACGGTCAAGATCGGTGATTTCGGGATCGCCCGGTTCGTCGACGAGGCATCGACCGCCCTCACCGGCGCCGGTCAGATCGTGGGCACCAGCCTCTACCTCGCCCCCGAGCGAGCGCTCGGCCGGCCGGCCGGACCCGCCTCCGACGTCTACGCTCTCGGCTGCGTCCTCTATCAACTGCTGGTGGGTGAACAGCCTTTCCGGGCGGACAACGCGGCGGCCCTGCTCCACCTGCACGTCACCGCTCCACCGCCGCCTCCCTCGCTGCGACGCCCGGAGCTGCCCGGCGCGTTCGAGGAGCAGCTGCTCCGGATGCTGGCCAAGCAGCCTGAGGACCGCCCCAGCGCACGGGATGTCGCCGACTGGTTCACCGATCCGGCCTGGCGCGAGAGCGCGTACCCGATGCCCACCTCCCGTGAGGCGGGTACGGCCACGGGGTACGCGCTGCCCCGCACCACGCATCAGCCGATCACCGCGGACCGACGACACCGGGCCCCGCAGGGGCAGCGGCCCGCGGCGCTTCAGGTCCGATCGATGCCCGTACGCGTGCGGGCGCTCATGCGGCGGCACCGGATGCTGACTGTCGCGATCGCCGGACTCGGTGTCTTCGTTGCCTCCACACTGCTCGGCATGGGGCTGTTCTCCTCCGACGGGAGACAGTCCCAACCCCCAGGCGCCACGACTTCCCCCTCAGAGGACACTTCCACCACCGCCCCTGCCACGACGTCCCCCGAGTTCACCCCGTCCGCATCCCCCGCCGACACCGGGGGCGACGAGCAGGAGGAGGGGCACGGAAAGCGGAAGCATGGTCATGGGGAGGACGACGACTGAGCTCCTCCAAGGGCTGACGGCTGTCGCCCCCGCATCAGCAGGGATACGGGGGCGAGGGGGCCGCCCCGGCTGCCGCGTCGGGCCCGGTCGGCGATCGGGTCGGCCCGCTGCCATACGTTGGGACCCGGTGTACTCCTTCGCGCCCTGTGCACTCCTTCGCTACGTCGACAGCCGGGCGCTGGGCGCGGGACGCCTGGCCGCGGATCGCCGTGTGAACGCCATCGTCACTTCGCCCAGGCCCAGCAGGACGAGCCACAACCCCAGCAGCCTGGCCAGCGCGACCGCGGATTCCACGGGATACGCGAGCACGACGATGCCGGCCACGATCCCGAGGGCGGCCAGGGCGAAGGCCAGCCCCCGATGCGGCATGTCGCGTCCCCAGCCGGCAAGGAAGGCCACAAGCAGGCCCGACACCAGCCAGTAGGCGCCGAGGATGAGCGACAGCAGCGCGGTGGTCTGCAGTGGGTGTCGCAGGCACAGGACGCCCGCCAGGATGGCCAGTACGGCAACCAGCGCCCGCATCGCCGTCCTGCTGCCCTCGCTGTCCCGGGAGAAGGCCGCGACGAAGCGCAAGGCACCCGAGATGAGCAGGTAGAGGCCGAGTACGACCGCCAGGGCGTGCAGTGTCTCGTCCGGCCAGACGAGCACGACGATCCCTGCCGCCAGGGTCACCAGTGCGATCCCGAGTGTCCACGTCCATGAGCCGCCCAGATCGGCCAGCGCGTCATTGGGGTCGGCCGGCCCATGAGGCGTCGCGGAATTGGATGGTGCGTTCATGATGCTTCCCGCCGTACTGCCCGTCGCGCGGGACGCGTGCCCGTCACCCGGGCCGGGAGTCAGGGTGGTTCATCTGCTCCCTGATGCAGGGGGACTCAGCGCAGGATCTGCGCCCCGGCGCGCCGGAACTCCTCCTCGGTGTGGCCGATCGTCCGCCGGTGCTGGTCATGCCCCCTGCTCATCGATGCCCGTGGCGAAGCCGAGAGCGCGCAGAACGCTGCCTGCCGCGTCGACCACCCGCGCACTGCCGACGATCGGTGCGATCGCCACGCAGACGGCCTTGGCGTCCTCGGCGGTCAGGCCGGCATCCTTCGCCACACTGAGATTGGCCAGGTACGAGGCCGGGGCCGCGTCCATGGAGATGAGCGCAGCCAGCCGCACGAGGTGGTAGGTGCGTTCGTCCAGGCCGGAGTTGGGCAGCGTCTCGATGGTCATCTGTGCGAGCTGCTCGAAGACGGGGTGCTCGCCATGCGCGAGGGCGTCCAGGGTGCGCTCGGGTGCTTGTGTTGTTGCCATGACCTGCATCCTTTCTCGCTTGAGGGGAACCGCAGGGGCCGCAGGTGAAGCTGTGCACGGTGAGGCCACGGCGGCTGAATAGTCCTATCCACCTGATTCCTCCACACTGTGCTCGTAAACGGGTCACAGTGGACTTCGGGGATATTCGTGACGGAGGGATGGGCCCAGCAGCGGCGCCGAGAAGGCCGGGAATCCATCCCTCGCAGGCCTCCGGAACGTGCCCCGGACTGGGCGGCGGCCGACCCCCTCGGCCAGGAGTCGGACCCGGGCGCGGGCGGCTTCGCCGACGCCGCAGTGCACCTGGGTGCCAAGCCTGGCGACCGGCCTGTCATCGGCTTCGGGCGGGACGGCAAGCCGTGCGGCTGGTCCCTCCTCCAGGGTCGGTACACCCTGGCGGTGATCTTCGAGTACGCGGCCACGCTCGGCCTCATCGACATCCCCCCGGACCGCGCGCATGTCGGCGTGTGCGCACGCTCCGCCGGGCTTCGCGGCGGCTCCGCACGCCCCGCAGCCTCTGTACGGCGTGAAGACCTCTTCCAGTCGGCGGACGGCTCCGTCGTCACTTAGAGGAGCTCACAAAATGGGCGCCCGGCTCGCGACGCCTGGCACGCACGCTCGCTGCGTTGCCGAAATGCCCTAGTAGCTCCTTCCCCAAGCTCTCGGCTTCGTTCGAGCAGGGGAGACCCCGTCCGAGGACCTTCCAGCGCCTTGCGATCGCACGCACCAGACGCCGCGAGCTGATCGGACTCCCATTGTGTGAGCTCCTCTTGGATGAACACGGGAACGGGAAAGGCCCCGGGCACGATTGCCCGTGCCCGGGGCCCTGGTCGCGCTCATCGCCCGTGCGTCAGGCGACGACCACGGCCGTCGCTTTGCTGTACGCGTAGCCGCTGGAGTGGCCCGTGCGGAGGGCGGTCACCCTGACGGTGATCCGCAGACTGCGCTGTGCCCGGGTGAGGACGAACGTGGACTTCGTCGCGCCCGTGACGGCCTTGCCGTTGGCGTACCACTGATAGCGGTACGACGTCGGCGTGGGCGTCCACGTGCCGCGGTTCGCGGTGAGCGTGCGGCCCACCTTCGCCGTGCCGGAGACCGACGGCAGTGTGGTCGCCTTCGGGGCGACACCACGGGCCACGGCGATCGCCGTCGTCCCGGCCGCGCCGCTCGCATGGCCGGTGCGGTTGGCCTTCACCGTGACCGACAGCTTCTTGCCGAGCTGGGAGGCGGTCGGGACGTACGAGGAGGCGGTGGCGCCCGGGATGGCGACGCCGTCGAGCCTCCACTGGTAGGTGTACGACGTCGGCGTCGGCGTCCAGACGCCGGCCTTGGCGTACACCCGGGTGCCGACCCGGGGGGTCGCGCCGAGCGTCGGCGGTGTCGTGGCCTTCGGCGCGACGCCCAGGGCGACCGTGGTGGTCGCCGAGGTCGCGGTGCGGGACGGGGCCCTGGTGAGGTGCGCGGTGACGGCGACCGACAGCTTCTTGCCGAGCTGGGAGGCGGTCGGGACGTACGAGGAGGCGGTGGCGCCCGGGATGGCGACGCCGTCGAGCCTCCACTGGTAGGT